>NZ_JAWFZJ010000003.1:0-444054 GCF_032550495.1 Veillonella parvula
TTAAGCCTTTCAATTCTTTCGCCAAGCGCAATTTCAATGTATCGGAACCGTCGGAAACAACACCGATGTTGTCTTCAGTCGCTAATTTGCTTTCATCGGAGATACCGCCCTTAACATTCACTTGATTGTTAAGTTTCTTTTTAATCACATTACCTGTATCGCCACCGTACAGCATACCGTCATTTAGGTTCGCCACTTCTTCGTTCGTGCCGTCCGGTTTTTGATACACAATGCGCGTAGTGGTCGTGCCGGCGGCACCGTCGACGCCCGGCTTGCCGTCACGGGTTACGGAAATATTCGTCGTAACACCGTCTTTACCGTTGATGCCGATCTTGCCGTCCTTGCCGTCTTTACCGGTAGCGGTAATCGTTTCGGTCTTAAGGTCTTTGCCGAGTTTCACATCAATGGTGCTGTCACCGTTCGCATCTTGGGAGATACTTGTAATGATGTTGGAATTATCCCCTTTCACGGATACCTTGGACCCCAATTTATTCGTTTTTTCGCCGCCTGTATTGGCATCGAATTTCAAGCCGTCATTGATAACTTTATCTAATTTAGATTTAGAGGCAACATCCTTAATCTTAACTGTTTCTTTACTACCTGCATGGTTTTTATCCTCTACAGTTAAGTCAACATCGCCGTTAGAATCAACTGTATAAGCACCGTCTGCAGCAGCTGCATTTTTCACCAAACGATAATCTGTAGCAGCAGCACCTTGACTCTTAACAACATCACTGATTTTTTTCAATTGATCTTCTGTAGCTGCGCGACCGCTTACAGGATTAGATGTATTTACATCCCAATCTTTATTATCAAGACCAGTCACATAGTTCTTAGTATCAGCGTGTTTACCCATTGTTACACCACCGGCTTTCACTGTATCTGTAGCTGTCAATGTTTGAACATTAAGATTTTTGTTCAATTTAACGCCGATTGTAGTATCATCGCCGGTTTGCGTAATTTCAGTAGTGATATTGTTATCACCATTGACTGTTACTTTAGAACCAAGTTTATTCGTTTTTTCAGCGTTATTATCAGCGTTAAAACGAAGGCCCTTGTTGATAAGTTCAGTTTTAGCATTACTGATATTAGTATTTAATTCGTTTTTAGCATCGTGTAATTGTCCGCCGTTTACAGCGTCTTTGCTACCTGCACCTACAGTACCATCAGCAACATTGGTAATTTTTTGATCGTTCGCATTGAGACCTGTTGAAGATACATAGGTCTTACCACCTACAGTCAAACCGCCGTTATTAATGCTCGTATTGCCGGCTGTTACGCTGTCCAAGCCGGTCAATGTTTTCGCCAATTTTACGTTCAATGTGCCATTGCCGTCGGATTCAACACCGATATTTCCATCGGACAATGCACCTGTGGCACCGCCTTTAACGGTGACGGTATCGCCTAATTTTCTGTTGCTCACAGCACCGGTATCACCGGCAAAGTTCAAGCCTTTATCAAGAGTTGTATTGATTATAGTAATACTTGATGTATTATTATCTTGTTGCGCCTTCGATGCAATATCTGTCAATGTAACTTGTTTTTTGTCGCCTTTATCATTTGCTACAGTCAATACCATATTTCCATTGCTATCAACCTTATATTTACCCTGGCTACCCGCTTCAGGATTTTCTACCAAACGGTAATCTCCCTTTGCTACCTCAGTAAATATATTACTCAAATCAACATTAACTTTGCCCGTATCGTTACGTTCCAGTGTCAACACTTTGCCGTCATTAGAAATACTGCCACTCGTAACATAGTTATTTTTCAATCCACTCACGTTCGCAGTCAATCCGTTTGTGCCGATTAAATTTGCGGCACCCTCACCATTTGCTTGATAAGTCGCTGCACCGCCAGTCACATACTTATCCTTCGCCGTAATGATACGGTTAATATCGCCAATATTGGCACCATTCGTCGTTACGTCTCCGCCACTAGCCACATTAACGATTTGTTTGTTTCCTGCATCAATGCCGGTTTTTACAATTTTAGGGCCTCCAGTGATCGTCACACCATCCGTGTTCATCACTGTATCACCAGCAGTCACACTAGTTAGGTCTTTCAGTTCTTTAGCCAATTTCACGTTCAATGTATCTGTGCCATTAGATACCACTCCAATATTGTTATCACTCAATTTGGATGTATCGGCTACGCCACCAACGATATTAGTTTGTGCCCCCAGTCTTTGGATAAACTTATTATCTGTAGCCCCCGTACCTTTTACATCTCCTGCATAAACTGTGCCCTTATTCACTTCCGTAGTCACTGCATACAGTTGACTGCCGTTAATAGCATCTGTAGATGTAGCGGAAATACGGCCGGCTGCTACATTGGTAACCGTCCGTTCCATACCTGTCTTACCTACGCTAACTGTGGAACCAGGATTTATACCTGCAAAGTTATGTACTACTCCATTAACTGACTCAGAGGCTGTTGCTACCGCTGCAGCAGTTTCAGAACCGGTGCCGAGAGCCACTGCATTTTCATTGGTTGCTTTCGCCCCAGTACCGATAGCGACGCTGTCTTTCGCACTGACCGAAGCACTTTTACCTATAGCTGTACCGTTTTCAGCAGTAGAAGAAGATCCAGATCCTATAGCAGTTGCATCTACTGCACTAGCATTCGTCTGTCTGCCAAGTGCCGTTGCCCCTAATTGTTTCGCGTTAGCTAGATAACCGACAGCCACGGACTGTCCAGTAGTAGCTTTTGACCAGGTACCGATAGACACGCTGGCATCATCTTCGGCCACTGCATTTGTCCCCATGGCGATACTCCATCTGCCCTTAGCCTCCGCACTCCCACCGATTGCATAAGCATAAGTATTAGTAGCTTTTGAATTATTTCCCATTGCTAACGAGGATACCTCAGTAGCGTGAGAAAGGCTGCCGATGGCTATAGCATAGGTTTTATCCGCTTTTGCACCTGCACCGATAGTGGTAGCATACTCTCCATTAGCTTCGGCTTTTGCCCCAATAGAGGTAGCATTTTTCCCTTGTGCCTTGGCTACACCACCAATAGCTGTCGCATTTTCCGCAGTAGATTGTGTTCCTCCACCGATAGCGGTTGAATATGAAGCAGAAGAATTACTATGCGCACCTAATGCCAAGGAAACCGGTCCAAGGGCCTGCGCATAACCGCCAATAGCTACATTATTTTGATCTGTGCCACTATTCGTGCCATTTCCCCATGATACCCCTGCACCAGTCCCCGCAGGATTTACTGCATTAGCAGTATTCAGTGGCAATAATGTACCACCTACTAGTGCCAAAATACATAAAAGTGTACCAACGCATGTTGTGCTTCTTCCATTAATTTTCCCGCGATTATTAGCAATTTCGGACACAACTACATAACAGTTTTTCACCCGATTCCAAATGACTTTATAAATTCGATTCATAATGTTCCTTTCGTACTACATTTTCGTTGCGTAATACCTATCTAACCTTATATAAAACTATAATAAAAATAAGAAGTAATAGATATAAAAATTATCTATACTTCTAATACAAACCAACAATATTCAGCATAACAAGTCAAATATTACACTTATTACAGATTGTTATCATATACTCATCTACTCGTATACCATATCAAAAAAAATCTATATTGTAAACAAATTTTTCATGTTTCATTCATTTTTATGGTTTATTTAACAAAATTAATAATTAGGAAATAAAATCTTCATCTTTTCGATACATTTATGCCATTAAATTTACATATTTGCATGTAACAATTTCAATTTATACATAACAAAAGCCGAGGCAATCTATGCCCCGGCTTTTATAAACACCATACATTCTAAATATTATTTAGTTATCAGTGTATTATCACAGAATCTAATGAAACTGTCCCTGATTCAATTACAATATTTAATTAAATTAGCGGTTTATTACTTACACCAGATCTTACTGAATTGTTGGTGCATTAATCGCTTTACGAAGATCCACTGTATGAAGTTCGTCCATTGCAGGAGCTGCTTTTTCATCCACAGTTTTCACGCGATTATTGCCGTCTTTCATAGCTTCGTTCAAGCTGAAGATAACCATTTCGTTCATGTAGAAACGCAATTCATCATCATGTACATTGGCTGTATTGCGATCCAAGATATCGATGATTTGTTGCGCATAGTCCAATTTAGCATCTTCAGATACAGTCACATGTTCTGTAAAGAACTGTTTGTAATCGTTGTACAAACGATCTAACGCCATGCGCGCATAGCTGTCATTTTTATAACGATGGCTCACGATGTACCAGCTACGACGAACGTTCATATAATACAATACATTATTGCGGTACCGTTCTTGCCCCTTCATAACGCGAGAGTCGTCCATGATATATTTGCCTTTTTGATCCAATTGGAATTGTGTAAAAGCATTCACTACGTCACGAACTTCTTCGCTAGGTACAGGAATGGCCACTTCTGCTTCAATTACGTTTAATGGTTCAGCTGGTTGTTCCGGCATCATCAATCGATCTTGAGCCGCATCCGCTTGACCTACCGCGCATACATAAGCCAGTGCCAATACAGGCATAAATGTTTTGAATTTCATACTTCCTCCTTATGATGAGCCGCCCCGGAAAGGGCGGCTTTCACAATCCTTACATGAGTGGTTAAGAACTCGAATATTCAGATTCGATTATTTTGTAAGACCTGCTTGTTGCATCAGCAATGCGATTTGAGCTTTCATTTCTTCATTATCGCGTTGTACTTGATCGTATTTAGCAGTTAACTCTAGATCATGTTGTTTCATACGTTCATTTTCAGCTTTCAATGCAGTCACTTCATCCTGCAATACATACGCGGAGCTGATAGGGCCGGCCTTATAACGTGCAGGAACCGCTTTCTTCGCATCGGAAGTACCGAATTTGTAGGATACGCCCGCATTAATCATGTTGTCATGACCGCCAAGAGATACGCCCATATGGAACATTGTAGATTCATTAGTATAGTGCGCCACGCCTACAGCTGCAGCGGTGCTGCCTTTATAATGACCTACAGCAGCCAATACTTGAGTTGGTTCCAATGGATCATATTGTAATGGTTTGAGGCCAGAAATAGCTGCACTAGTAGCACCTACATCAGCGATTTTACCATCCACGCTACGCATAGCACTGCTCAATTGATTTACGTTAACCGCATCAGTACCATCTACACCAGGGCCTACATTAGTAATTCTATTACCACCGTTATTGAGGCCGTCTTTAGTAAGACTTACAGCATTACCTTGAGCAGGTGTAATTGTCATACCGCCACCGTTCATAACAGTTGTATTACCAGCAGCATCCGTAGTCGTTACGGACTCAAGACCTTTCAAGTCTTTAGCCAACTTGATGTTATAGCCATCACCAGCAGCGTTTTTCACAACACCGATATTATTATCTGCCAAACGGTTCACATCAGCACCACCAGTAAGGTTCATAGTATCTCCCAATCCACGAACCACTTTACCGCTATCGCCAAGTTGGTCACCTTGGAATACACGGCCTGTTCTAGCCTTGTTGTTGAAGTCATCATTAACAGCTTTCAATTGATCTTCTGTCGCCGCACGACCAGGAACAGCTACAGGGTTTTCAGGATCCCAAGTTTTGTTATCCAAACCTGTTACGAAGTTGCCTTCTTTACCGTCGGAAGTTTGCTTACCTACAACTACGTCACCGGCTTTCACAGTATTTGCCGTTACAGAACCGTTGTTGCCGTCGATTTTAACTTGATTATCACCTTTACCGGCTGTAATCGTTCCTGCAGAGCCATCCAACTTAACTTCTTTATCGCCATTGCCGGCTGTAACAGTACCTTCGGAACCGTCAATCTTAACTTGTTTTGCTGGGTCTTGACCAAGAGTGATCTTATCGTTCAAGGCCATCTTGATAGCACCGTTATCAACAGAAGTTTTGATATTACCGTCACCTTTTAGGTCAATTGTTTCGCCAAGAGGTTTCTTCACGGAGTTACCGTCTTCTGCTTTAAGACCGAAGCCTGTGGATTTGATGTCTTCAATAGCTGTATGCAATTGACCGCCATTTACAGCGTCCTTGCTACCAGCGCCAATAGTACCATCAGCTACATTAGTGATCTTCTTATCAGCCGCATCGATACCCTCTTTTGTTACCTTAGGACCGTTTTCGATTGTTAAGCCATCTTTGTTGATAGTAACAGCTTTATTACCACCATCATTGATTTGCAAGCCGTCTTTAGTCAACTTAGTTGCTTCATTAGCGCCGTCCTTGATAGTAACGCCGTTTGTATCCATCTTAGTGTCGCCTGTTGTTACAGTGGTAGCTGTTACAGTGTCTACAGTGATGTCTTTTTTCAATTCTACCTTAACAGCGCCGTCGTCTACGGATGTTTTGATATTCGTGTCATCACCTTTAACTTTAACAGTTTCACCAAGAGCTTTTTTCACAGATTGGCCGTCTTCTGCTTCTAGACCGAAGCCTTTGGATTTAAGGCTTTCTACAGCATCATGCAATTGGCCACCGTTTACAGCGTCTTTGCTATCTTTTGCAACATTACCGTCTTGAACGTTTGTAATTTTATTACCAGCTGCATCGATGCCATCTTTCGTCATGGATGGACCATCAGTAATCTTCACGCCGTCTTTTGTAACAGCTATCAATGGATTACCTGCTGCATCATTAATAGTCATGCCTTCGCCGTTTACAACGGTTTTACCATTTGCACCATTAGCTCCGTTGTTGAAAGTAATGGAGTTCAAGTCTTTAAGGTCTTTTGCCAAACGAACATTGAGAATATTATTTTTGCTGATAACGCCAATATTGTTTTCAGTCAAATCAGCTTCGTTTGTTACGCCGCCCTTAATGTCCAATTGTTCATTAAGTTTTTTCTTGATAACGTCGCCGTTGTCACCACCATATGCCATACCGTCATCTTTGGTTGCCACTTGATGTGTCTTACCCTTTTCATCAGTGTATTTGATACGAGTGATTTCGTTACCGTTGAGGTCTGGATCACCTTTTTCAACAGAAATGTCAGCGCTATGGCCGTCTTTACCGTTAAGACCGATGTGACCTACGCCGTCTTTACCAGAAATAGATACAGCTTCTTTACCGTCCTTACCAGTCACAGCTACCTTGCCGTCTGTACCGTTATCAGGACCTGTAATGGACACGCCGTTCTTACCGTCTTTGCCAACTTTCACGGATTCAGCTTTAAGGTTTTTATTCATCTTTACGTTGATAGTTGTATCACCAGATGTTTGGTCTTGTGTGATGAAAGTTTTAAGGTTTTCGCCGCTGTAATCTTCGTCAGCTGCCGTGCCTTCACCTTTAATAGTCACTTTAGAGCCAAGCTTATTAGTTTTTTCTCCGCCTTGATTAGCATCGAATTTCAAACCTTTATTAGTCAATGCGTCTGCACTATCTTTGATTTTGTCATTTAAGTAGTCTACATTAACCGCTTCGCTACCATCGTTGCCTGTAGCATATGCCACATTCGTTACGTGAGTACCGCCTTGCTTATTGTTATATGCAGGACCTTCGTAAGTTACCTTGGATTTATCAGGATTACCAGTAGGATCCAAATCATACTTAACAGCGCGGTCATTCAATTTATCAAGTTTGGATTTAGAAGCAACGTCTTTGATGGTAACGGTTTCTGTTTTATCTGGATGATTCTTATCTTGTACAGTCAACGCTACATCGCCGTTCGCATCCACAGTGTAGTCTCCATTGGAGCCTGCTGCTTGATTTCTGATCAAACGATAATCAGTGGAGTTAGCACTTTGAGCATCCAACGCTTTTTTCAACTGATCTTCTGTTGCCGCACGACCGGATACAATCTTATCTGCATCCCAATCTTTATTATCAAGACCTGTTACATAGTTGCCTGTTTCGCTGTCGCCGGCCGCGTTGTTAACAGTTTGACTACCCATAGTAGCACCGCCTGCTTTCACAGTCTTAGCAGCCGTTACGGAATCAAGATTTTTAAGGTCTTTCGCCAATTGAAGTTCCAATTTGTTAGTGCCATCAGCTTTTACGTTGATATTGCCGGCTGCGCTCTTGAACGCTGCAGATTCAGCTTCAGTTACGCCTTCACCTTGTACTTTCACCAAGGAATTCAATTTTTGTTTATTCACAGTACCAGAATTGTTACCAGTGAATTGTAAACCGTCCTCCATAGTCGCAACTTGGTGTTCGCCGTTGCCGTCTTTGTAAACGATACGTGTAAGACCGTTTGTACCGTCTACACCTTTTTCGCCTTTAACGCCAGTAGCAGGATCATCGTAACCAGGTTTTACGGACAAGTCGATACCATTAGTACCGTTCACGCCGTTTGTTCCGGCAGGGCCTGTCAAGCCGATGTGGCCTACGCCATCCTTACCGGAAATAGAAACTGCTTCTTTACCATTTTTGTCAGTAACAGCTACCTTGCCATCTGTACCGTTCGCTGTGTCAGGACCTGTAATAGATACGCCATCCTTACCATTTTTGCCAACCTTCACAGATTCAGCTTTAAGGTTTTTATTCATCTTCACGTCGATAGTCGTATTGCCTGTCGCCGCATCTTGTTTGATAAAAGTTTTAAGGTTTTCACCACTGTAATCAGCGTCAGCTGCAGTGCCTTCACCTTGAATTGTAACAGTAGATCCTAATTTGTTAGTTTGTACGCCACCTACATTGGCATCGAATTTGAGACCTGTGTTAATCAAGTCATTCTTGGTATTCGTAATTTGATCGCCAAGGTCTTGTTTAACTTGATGTAATTGACCGCCGTTTACAGCATCTTTGGAGCCAGCCGCTACGTTACCATCTTTCAAGTTAGTAATTTTTGTACCGTTAGGACCTTCCAAAGTTACCGTATCTTTATCAGTTTCACCGTCATATTTCACGGAACGATCTTTTACTTTATCAAGTTCAGTTTTGGACGCAATATCCTTAATCGTTACAGTTTTAACATCACTGGATTTTTCGTCTTTTACCTTCAAGTCAACTTGATTGTTTTCAACTTTATAAGAGCCGTCTACCGCGTTGTTCGGATTAGCAATTAAGCGGTAATCTGTAGCACTTGCATTAGACGCTTTCAAAGCATCGCTAACCTTCTTAAGTTGGTCTTCTGTCGCTGCGCGTCCCTCTACATACGTAGGATCTGAAATGTCCCAAGTTCTATTATCTAAACCTGTTACAAAGTTACCAGTTTGGTTGCCACCTTTTTTATCCGCTACCGTATGATTACCTACAGTCGCAGTGCCTGCTTTCACAGTGTCGGATGCCGTTACAGATTGCAAACCAGTCAAGTTTTTCGCCAATTGCAATTGTAATTTTGTATTACCGTCAGCGCCGACAGCCGCAGAAGTAACACCGATATTATTACCTGTAGCAAGATCGGAAGCACTTGTTACACCACCATTGATGTCCACTTGTTTGTTAAGTTTTACATTAGATGTAGCACCCATGTCACCTTTGAATTTAAGGCCGTCGTTTAAGGTTGCCACTTCTTCGTTAGAGCCATCAGGTTTTTGGTATGTAATACGTGTTGTAGTTGTGCCAGGAGCGCCGTCTACACCAGGTTGACCGTCACGAGTAACGGAAATATTAGTTGTTACACCATCTTTACCGTTGATGCCGATTTTACCGTCCTTACCGTTTGCACCAGTAGCAGTAATTGTCTCTACATTAAGGTTTTTACCGAGTTTTACATCAATTGTGCTATCGCCGTTAGCGTCTTGAGAGATTTCCGTAATGATATTAGAGTTATCCCCTTTAATTGCTACTTTGGAGCCCAATTTATTTGTTTTTTCACCGCCTGTATTAGCGTCGAATTTCAAGCCTTTATCAATAAGATCTTGTTTAGTTGTATCAATTTTATTGTTTAATTCATTCTTAGTATTTGTGATTTGGTCACCAAGATCTTGCTTAACTTGATGTAATTGACCGCCATTTACAGCATCTTTAGAGCCAGCTGCTACATTACCGTCCTTCAAGTTAGTGATTTTTGTACCGTTAGCACCTTCCAAAGTTACTGTATCTTTGTCAGTTTCACCGTCGTATTTCACGGAACGATCTTTTACTTTATCAAGTTCAGTTTTGGACGCAATATCCTTAATTGTCACAGTATTAACTGTACCAGATTTATCGTCCTTCACTTGTAAATCAACTTTATTGTTATCAACCTTATAAGAGCCGTCTGCCGCATTGTTCGGATTAGCGATTAAACGGTAGTCAGAAGCACTTGCATTAGCCGCTTTCACAGCATCGCTCACAACCTTAAGTTGATCTTCTGTTGCCGCACGACCAGATACAAAGGCAGGATCAGTTAATGTCCAATTTTTATTGTCCAAACCGGACACAAAGTTACCATTCTGAGCAGCACTTTTGTTATCTGTTACAGATTGGGTACCCATAGTAGCCGTACCAGCTTTTACAGTTTTTGTAGCAGTTACCGTATTAACATTGATGTCTTGACCCAATGCAACCTTAATTGTTGTATCGTCGCCAGTTTGTGTAATTGTAGTGTTGATATTAGTGCTATCACCAGCTACTGTTACCTTGGAACCTAATTTATTTGTTTTTTCGCCACCATTATCAGCATCGAATTTCAAACCTTTATTAATAAGCTCTGTTTTTGTATTATCGAGTTCTGTTTTAGATGCGATATCCTTAATCGTTACAGTTTTCTTATTCGCAGGATTTTTAGCATCTTGTACAGTTAAGTCAACTTTATTGCCAGATACAGTGTAAGCTTTATCAGCAGCACCGCTGTTTTCAGTCAATTGATAATCTGGAGCGTCTACGTCAACTTTATATGTTTTATATGTACCGTCCGTACCTTCTGTAATCGTTGTGTTTTTACCAGCTACAACCTTTACTGCTTTTTGCGCTTCATCACGAATAACGGATTTACCATTGTCAGTAATATTGGACAAGTCTTTATTTGCCGCATTGTCGATTTTATTCTTAGTAGCATCAGTCAACGCCACATCGATTGTTTGGTTGTTAACAGATGTCGTAACATAAGAACCGTCGCCTTTTACAGTCAATGTTTGGTTATCCAATAAAACGTCGTTTTTACCAGTATTGCCAGCTACTTTCAAATTAACATTGCGCAATTGTGCCACGTTAACAGCGTCAGTATCCGCAGTACCTGCAGCCACGTTTGTGATTTGACGAGTTTTTGTACCGCCATCACCTACGGACACCGCACCCATAGTGGATGTCAACGCAGCGCCAGTCAATCCGCTATATCCGTTTGTACGGCTGTCTGCAGTTTTAACATTATAGCCTGCTTTGCCGGCCGCAACGGAAGCAACGGAATTCGCACCCAATGCAACGCCGTCATCTACGCTGGATTTAGCTTTATAACCGATTGCAGTGCTGTTCGCATTAGCTGCAGTCGCATCAGCACCGACAGCTGTCGCGAAGTTACCTGCTGCAGAAGTACGTACACCAGCTGCTGTCGCATTATTGCCTGTAGCACCTGTGTTATCGTAGTTCACATCAGCAGATGTGCCTTTAGCACTGAAGAAATTCGTTTGCGCCGCTTCAACAGCTTCTTTTACCGTATGGTACGTACTGTTCTTGATATTGAAATCAGGCGCTTTATATGTAGAACCATTCGCTTCATAGCCCATATATGTAGGACCTGCGATGGATTTTGCCAAGTTACTGTTTACAAATTTTAATTGTTTTACATTTGTTGCGTCAGTATCGTTTTCACCACCTGCCACGTTGATGATACGGCGTTCAGAACCTACGTTACCTACCGCAACTACACCATTTGCAACATTGTTGTTTTGTTGATTAGTGAAAGCAGAGTAACCATTAACCAAGGCACCTCTTACTTCCGTACCAGTACCCAATGCCAAGGAATTATTGGATTCTGCAACGGCATTTGTACCGATAGCCATGGAGTTAGTACCTGTAACAGTAGCACCAAGACCGATAGCTGTCGTATTAGTATTGTTTGCTTTCGCTTCTTTACCGATTGCAATGGCACCATCTTTAGATGCATTAGCCGCACCGCCAAGTGCAAGCGCATCAGCACCCAAGGATTTTGCATTACCACCTAATGCGATAGAGTTGGATAATTTGGCTTGGGAAGAACTACCCATAGCGATAGCATCAGCACCAGCAGCATTAGAGCTACTACCCATGGCAAAGCTGCTTACACCACTTGCATTGGCACTTTTACCCATCGCTACCGCATTTTGTGCGGATGATTGCGCCGTATTACCGATAGCAAAGGCATTCTCTGCACTAGCATTAGCACTATAACCCATAGCTACCGCATTAGCGCCACCAGTACTGGATGAAGAACCGAATGCCATAGAATCAGCTGCAGCAGTAGATGTTCTCGCCTTTGTACCAAATGCAAGAGAACGAACACCTTCTGTTACGGTATTACCATTGGCATTATATTGTGCACTAGGAGTACCATGTTGTTGACCAGGTAATTTTATAGTTTCTGCTGCACCGATTGCAATGGATTGATCCGCTTTTGCTGTAGCAGAATAACCCATGGCGAAACTACCATTACCCTTTGCCCAAGATGCAGTACCTAATGCTGCGGAGAACTCACCTTCTGCAGCGGATTGACGCATCATAGCCAAGGAGTTAAATCCGCTCGCCTTTGTAGCTGTACCAAGAGCCATAGCAGATGGTGATAAAGCCTGAGCATAATGACCTAAAGCAAAAGAAATACCACCTGTGGCCTGAGCATAGTTACCGATAGCTAAACCGGAATAATAAGTTGGATTACCAGCTTCCTGAATATTTGTATTTTTACCGATAGCAATGCCAGCAAAACTATTTTCTGTATAGTTACCTCTATCTGTACCATTGTACAAATGACTGTTATCAAATGGTGTCAGGTTCCCAGGGTTTTGATAATTGTATAAATAACTACCTTCACTATAAACTACATTACCAGTAGCATAACCAGCGCCATTTACATCATTAATCGTCATAGCAGTATATGTAGCAGCATTAACTGTAGTAATATTACCACCCATTAATAATGCAGCCACCGCCATAACTGCACTCATACGAGCCCAGGTTGTACCGCTTTGTACGGATTTCACCTTGCCGCCACCTGTTTTTACAATTTCAGATACTACTACGTAGCATTTTTTTGTCTTACTCCAAATAACATTATAAATTCGATTCATAATTATCCTTTCTTACCGAAAACTCAGTAAAACACACCACTTGTGTTGCATAATATTGCAAAGATAATAAAAAGAAGAAGTATAAAGATTAATTATCATCTACACTTCTTACGCCAAATATTAGTATTCCAAATTACGAACTGAATACTATAATTATTCATGATTCTTCATCATATACTCATCCACGGCAATACAATATCAAAAAATTTCTATCTTGTAAACAACTTTTTTCATCTTTTCTTCATTTTTGTCGTTTATTTATTTATAATTTAATACTTTTTAATTTTAAGAAAAAGAATCTTCATCTTTCCTATCATTTATTACGATAAATCCACATATCAGGATATAACGATTATTGTACTTACGTAATCAATTTCATATTTTTAGACGTTTCAATTTAACGCTTTCATAAATAAGATAATTTTATATACAGAAGAATTATCATCTACAGGTACACGAAAAAGCCGAGGCCCTAAAGCCTCGGCTTTCATAATATAAATCATATATATAAGTATTCTATTTTTTATTGACCCTTACACGTTCAATAGTTGGTTGTCCTTCATGATTCTTGGCAATAGTATCCACACGGAATAACGCCATTTCAGGACCAAATTCAGATACGAGGCGATCATCGACAGCAACACCGTTTTGAATAGCTCGGTACACAATTTGAGCAAATTCATAGCGGGTCAACATACGATCTCCTCCGAATGTACCATCAGGATATCCTTCTACAAGACCACGTCGAGATAGATCGCTAACCGCCGCATATGCCCAGTGATTATTCGGCACATCAGGGAATAATGTGCTGCGGTCTGCTTTCATATTCGTTCCGGCCAATCCATTCAAAAGAGCAGTCAACTTTTGAATCTGCGCATTTTGTACCGCTACAGTTTTCTTAAGTTCCAAAACTTCCTTACCGATGGCTACACGAGAACGAGATACATTACTGTGAGCACCTACTTTCACAGACATACCGGCATTCACAACGGTTTCGCCATTACCGACAGTGGATCCTACACTAAATTGCAAGTCCTCATTCGGTCTGTAGAAAGCCCCCAATGCAGCGGCATTACCGTCATGGTAATGGCCATACCCAGCAGCAAAGTCCCATTTTGCATCAGGATCGAAATCCAATGGATGCAAGGCGGCAAGTGCAGCCGCTCCGGCCACAGATTTGTTAACCTTTTTATCGAGACGAGCCACATTCCGCCCCATATTGGTTACATCCTGCTTGATATTAGTAATGTCACCCTGAATATTAGTTACATTCTGTTTAATGTTTGTCACATCACCTTGTATATTGTTAATATTTGTTGTGTTATTTGTAATCTGGTTCGTTATATCGTCAGATAGGCTTACCTTATAATCTTTGGTCGTTCCGTTCGTCGTAGTTGTCACATTAATATGCTTACCTGCACTGACGGTAGTGGAACCGTTCGCATTCACTTGATTTTGCAACTTTTTGAGCTGTGCCACATTCACCGCATCCGTATCCTTTGTGCCGGCTGCTACGGATGTAATCTGACGCGTAATATTATTATTTGCATCACCGACAGATACGGCCGATTTAGTCGCCTTCCACGTAGAATCCGTATTCGTGGATTGTGCTTTTGTGCTCGGATCATACCCAACAGATCCAGCCGCCACAGTAGCCTTCGATTCGCTGCCCAATGCAACGCCACCCTCTACGGTTACATTCGTATTATGTCCGACAGCGACAGCATTATTAACAGATGTCGTAGTCTTGCTGTCTGTGGAACCGATGAGAACTGCATGATTGGCATCTTTCACCTCACGATTATCCCCCATTACAAGACTATTCTTAGAATTAGTCACCGTATTTTCAGACCCTATTACGGTCGTATTAAACACCTTATCCGCCGTATTGTGAAAGCCCGTCAACATGGTATTCGTACTTTCATTGCCTTTAGAGCCAGTCAATGTATTATTGACACCCATAAGTGCGGAGCGAAATGTATAATCCGCCTTATTACCGCTACCAAATGCCATAGTAGAACCGCCACCATTAGAATTTTTGACAGCAGAACGTAATTTCTCAGCTAGTTCTTTAGCGGAATTACCTCCCGAACTTGGCGCTGAAATATCGGCTACAGAATTCGTTATTTCATTCCCAGCACCAAAAACGAGAGATCCATTGGAGTTAAAGGTTCGATTGGCAGTGCCTACGATACTATTTGCAACCCCAGAGTATTGAGAGCTAGCACTTGCCGATTCAATACTATTTAAAGACCCTGTAATAGTAGCACCAAAATTCTTAGTGGCATCAGCGGTAGTGGTAGGATAACCTGAAGAGGCAATCGAATAAGCCCCTACAATAGAAGAAAACAAACCATTAGAATAACTATTCGCTCCTATAGTTGTGGAAAATAAATGTCCATTATTATTTTTGGTATTAGAACTATCTACATCCACATCACCTAATTTTCCTTTATAATTATGGGTCCCCAACATAATACTGCCAGAACGAGCATAGGTGTTTTGACCAATAGCCATTCCGGTTACCATCTTTTCAGGATTTTTTGGGAGCCCGAAAGGTATACCAAAAAGATTTTTGTATCCAGCCTGATTAAAATCAAACGCTCTTTCCATTCCGCCTACCATATTTTCGACGAATGAATTCGCACCTATGGCAATGCCGCCACCTTGATCAATATAATTATTAATATGTGCCTTTCCACCAATTACAATATCACCTGTGGACGGCTGTCCGACACCACCCGAATACTCTATAGTAGCCCCTTTACCAATGGCTACGTTTTCCGCCTTTGGTGCATTGCTACCCGTACCGATGGCTACACCGTTACCGCTACCCGGTGCCACATCCACCGCTCCGGCCACATATAGGCTCGATAACAACACACCATTAATCAACACCGATAATATAAGTTTACGCTTGCTCATTTTATCCTCTCCAATCCCTAATGAATTCCACGTGTAACTTATTCTTCATTATATTTTCATGAATATTGTGCCACTCTTTTTCTATTTTGTAAACAAAATAAATTTTTATGAATTAATGTATAAAAAAAGGAACTGTCTTTTCATATCAGATGACAATCATCTGATATGATAAAACAGCTCCCTATGTTGCTTTTATCTAAAAAATAAATATGGATTCTTATGCTACTTTTATCAAAATAATAAATATATATATATCAATCTATCAATCAACGTGCACCGTATGTTGGCGGCGCACATTTTCTAGCATATTCGCACGAACCGATGCTTTTGCATCCGATCGATGGTTACCACCAAACCATGCCGTATCAACCCCGGCTAGACGGAACATGATTTTTCCGTACGGACTGCCATGCTCATGCTCGGGCTTATTATAGCCCATGTCCACGGAAATCCTCGGCGTGAGCTGCAACTCCGTACCGATACGCAAGCCATGCTTATCCTCACTACGCCGCAACTGCCAACGATAGGCTTCCATGTACACGCGCGCCCAACGGGCATTCTTAAAGCTAGTCCCATATTCCGCAGTATATCCGTTAGACACGCTCTCCAAGCGTGTCGCACCGTCAAGGGAACGCTCGCTGGACACACCGCGATACCAGTTCATGCGAAATGCACCGATACCCGATACATACTCCAGCCCGACACTCATGCGACTGTGATTACCTCTGAACCGATGGTCATAAAACAGATTACCACCGTAATAATGGTCATCGTTCGCTGCGATTCGGCGATAGCCGATACCCACATTCGCCGTCGTTCCTGTATCCGCTGCATTCGCCAACCTCTCCTGTGTAAACCACACATGACGAGATGTCTCATCATAGTAACCTAGTGGTTGCAATGTTTCCACACCGTACAAGGGCTTCCAGTTTTTCTGAAAGCGCAATGACACGACGGTTCTCTGCATCCACGGTTTTGCCTTCGATCCGTGCATTGCGGAATGAACACCAGTCATAACCACCGCCTGCAACGCAGAGTTGACTGCATCCGTATCGGAATAACGAGTCGTCTTTTTATCTGTGGAGTCCGGCATCTCCAATCCGCCCTGACCGATGACATGATCTGGAGTATGAGACGAATTAACATGGAATGTATCTGAGTCGTCAGATAAGGCGACCGTACTTTCACTATGAACTTGTTTTACCCTAGTCCCCTGTATAGGCTGCTCTGCTTTACTTACCTGCTCCCCCGATACAGGCATGACAAACATATAAAGGGCACTCATCAACACGATTATATATTTCATTACACACTCTTACGTACAAACACACTTTTCATTACGCACATAATTATTTATTTAATTATGTACTTAATACGTCATTACACACGCCGATGACTCATGATTTTATCATGAACAAAACATGAAATTATTTCTATTTTATATAAATATATAGAGGCTTGTCAATGCATATAGAATGCAATGTATACATATAAAATGCTAGAATACAATTTATAGAATAAATAAATATTTAAATTTTATAAATATGTGTCAAAGGTTTCTTATTAACTATAAATACCTATAGAATATATTGTATATTTATTGGAATTATGTGAATATTCTATTTACAATATACCTTTTTGGTATTATAGTAGCCATGTAAGTCTTTTTATGAAAGTTTTGTGAAAGTTTGTTTGTACACAAAGGAGTGTATACGATGAGTAAGAAACGTTTTGTATTAGCAAGTGTTGTAATGGTAGCTTTGTCCGCCTCAGTTTATGCGGCGCCGGTCAATATCGTTGATAACAACGGTAACATCGGCAAGGAAGGTCAAACTTTCACCGCAGGAACAGGCGGCAACATCACCCTCGGTGAGAATGCCGGTGCGGCGAACGGCAAGGGTAAGAATGTTAATGCGCAAGGTAATAACATAGCCTTAGGTGCAGCTGCTGGGGCCGGCTCATCAGGCGGCGGCAATATCAACCTTGGGGCGAAGTCCTTCCGAGGCAGTACTGGCGATTTTAACGTAACCGTCGGTTTCGCCGCAGGTAATGCAAGCCAGTTGACGAACTCCATTGTCATGGGGACTCAATCAGGGGAAAACTCCGCAGGTGATAAAAACGTGTGGATTGGTAATTTTCAAGGTGCTAACAGTAAGGCCAGCAATTCTGTAGCCATCGGCTCGAATTCAACAGTAAACGGTCAGTTCGACCTTGCCGTAGGGCATTATGTGAATGTAAAAGCCGCAAAAGGTTTGGCTGTAGGCTCTTATAATACACTATCAGAGAAAGCGACCGCATCCGGTGTATTCGGCCAGGGCGAATACGGTAAAACAGCTATTGATGCAGCCAATTCTTACAGTATAGGTAATTACAACCACATTTCTGGAGAGAACACCTTTGTTCTCGGCAATAATGTGACTACCTCTCTAAAAAATGGCGTTGTCCTTGGCAATGATTCCGCTGACGGCGATGTAGTCGGTACAGCAAGTCATACCTTTGAAAATGGTACTACCGTCAACTATGCCGGCACCGCCCCTGTATCAACAGTATCCGTAGGGGCTAAGGGCAAGGAACGGACGATCACCAATCTCGCAGCAGGTCGCGTGAGTGCTACCTCTACAGATGCGGTCAACGGATCCCAACTCTACGGCGTTCATCAAATGATTGATACCCTTGGTAAAAGTACAAGTCAACAGCTTAATAATTCTATTAGCACTATTGAAAAATCTGTACAACATGTATCTCAAGAGGTACAACGTGTTGAGTCGGAATCCAATAAAGGTGATGCTCGTGCCGCTGCATTAGCTGCATTACATCCATTACCATATGATCCGGATAATCGCGTTCAATACATGGCGGGCTACGGTCATTATAAAAATGCAAATGCAGTAGCTCTAGGTGTAGGCTATTATCACAAAGATAATCTTTTACTCACCACAGGGTTTACGATGAACAATCACGTTATGGCCAATGTAGGTATCACCTATAGACCAGGAAAGTCTTTGTCTACTGCTATGTCCCCTGCCTCTTATAACGCACTAGAACAACGCGTACAAGCATTAGAAACTCAAAATAAAGATCTACAAGAAACAGTAAAACGCTTGGTAGACAAACTTGAAAAATAATAAGATCCCTTTATGGTAGTCCTATAACTACTTTCACACAAGCACACTAAAACCAAAACACAAAAAGCTGTACACACAGTCGATTTTGAACTACCTTTGATGTTACATTGGTTTTAACATCAAAGCCGTTCAATCAAATCTATGTATGTACAGCTTTTATGATTATTTATATGTAGTTATTATAATACTGTATTTCATCTCAATTTGACGATATATATTTTTATCCCTATAATATAGGTAGATAGCCAAGCGAGTAGTCACGTCGGGCTCATCTCGAAACTTAATAGAAATTAGGAAATGGCCTTTTCGTTTTATCTAGCTACCAAGCGGTAACGAAGGGCTATTTGCTTTTTTTAAAACAAATAAGTGCTACTAGTGCTCCGAAAGCGATGACAACAGCCATTACTTGAAGCAGGAGCATGATTAGTTCATAATCACTCATAGACACCCCTCCCTTCATTAACGAAGAGAGGCCCAACCTCGCTGACTATCCTAATCCAATTATATATAGAACATATAAGCGAGTCCATAAGAATCTATAAATAGAAATATACAAAAATATATAATAAAAAGCAAAAGAAAAGGCAGAGATTATATAACATGTCCTCCATTACTAGATGTTCAGTAATGGAGGACATAGCAATAATTCCTGCCTTTTTTGTTTATCTACGAGCCACGCGCATGGCCGCCATCATGCCTGGCGACTTCCAAACAGATTGGCCATTATCTGATACGAGTTTATTATTATCGTAAAACACGTCTGCATTGTAATAGTTGTCATCACTAGATGTTACTTTATAGCTAAGACCTGCTGTAGTGTACACTGTAAAGTTGAGTATATCCCCCACTCGTTTTACAGAGTCTTGATCCACATACCAGCTATTACCAAGATACGTCGTAGCATACACATCTTGACGAGCTTCTACATCGTTTGTGCTAATGCCAATTAATACAAGCAACGCCGCTAACATATATAAGAATTTACGCATTATAATTACCTCCCGTTTTATGGTAAGAATACTTATATATTATACCAAAAAACACCGATAATCGCATTATAATGGCAGTACTTTCTCAACCCTTAACTGAATTCGCTCGAGGCTCGGCGTGATTGCTTTCATCACAGGTTTTTCTATGAAAGCTAACCGCACATAGTCTACAATCATACCGATGACAAAAATAAGCACTACTACAAGAATAGCATACAGAGGTAATAGTATTGAATCATAGTACTGATACGTTGCCAATACATTGTCCCACATGTAATGAAGGAATAGCTTATTATCATGCAATAGGTATATGCCAAAGGTAGTAGATGCTACCGCATTAATCCAAGGAC
The DNA here is from genome assembly GCF_032550495.1 of Veillonella parvula. GTDB lineage: Bacteria > Bacillota > Negativicutes > Veillonellales > Veillonellaceae > Veillonella > Veillonella parvula_G. Next base: position 20,517 of record NZ_JAWFZJ010000003.1, read on the forward strand.
GATAAGTGATCTTTGCTTTCAAAAAAATAATAAATAAGCCAATGCCTAATATCAATTGAAAGAAGCCATAATCATTTTGCGTAAAGTAGAAAATTTGTTTCATATATGCTGGATTCGTCATGGCTAGTACATCGACGAGGATGTCCCCTAAAAAGGCCCCTACAAAGCCTATGGCGGTAAAAATAATACCTATTTTCTTTGTTATATGTGAGCCGTGCAGCTTGATGTACGCCCCCATCGAATAGAATACAATAAAGGAAAAAATATGTTTAAATCCAAAGGTAGTATGCGGTACATTAGGCCACAGATTCAGCACCGTCGGTATTAAGAACCAAATTACTGTGGAAACCACTAGGAGCATAACGTAGTATGTATGCTGCAGCCAATGAAGTACTCGATTAATAATAGGCGTTAATAAATAGAGTACTAAAAAGTTCTGGGCGAACCAACTCATGGCACCAATAGGCAATAGCGCAAGCATCATATTCCTTGACGTCACCGTATCGAGTCCTAAACCCATAGCTACGCCCAGCATGGCAATGCTGTAAATCCAAATCTGCCCTACTAACTTCGCAAACTTGTGCAGCTTAAAACTACTAGAAACCATAAAATAGCCTGTTATCATAACAAAGGCGACTACACCAGCCTTACCTCCAAGTCCAAATACTTGGAGAAACACCTTATTAAACGTTAAATCTGGCGTAAAGGGGAAACAACCGTGCACGCTGAAATGGTGCATAATAATTAGTATCATCGAAATGATACGCAACAATTCAATATTGCTCGCTCTCATTCTCTATACCTCATATTCTTCCTCTTAAACTATATGAATACTACGCCAACTAGTAACTACCTAGATGACTTGTATACATCATAAAATACATGAAATATATGAGAATGTTGTGACAATTTTTACACATAAAAAAGACAGCTGATATAATCAACTGTCCTTACAAATTATATATTACCAAGTTACTCTAATATACTTGTTTTTAACATATACGATTCGGTACGACTATTTTTACCCTTATGAGATGTTCTTCTCATATTTTATATAATCAATTAAATTTCTATATCCTGTTACCATGTTAATCTTGGGTTTCCACCCTAACGACTGGATTTTTTCACTATTTAGAATAAATTTTACATCATGTGCATATCCATATTGATTGGCATTATCTGGTATATCAAATACCACGTCTATTTTACCCCTAGCGACTTCTTTTGCTACTAAATTTGCAATATCTTTGATGCTTCTTGTTTCATTACTATTACATATATTGTATGCTTCTCCACATTCTCCTTTAATCAGTAATAGTACCAAAGCGGAAAGTACATCAGTTATATAACAAAAGTTTGATACAGATTGTCCTTTGGTATGTAAAATAATATTTTCATTATGTATAACACTTTTAGCAAACTGCATAGATACACGATTATCTAAAAGTGAAAGACCTGGGCCAAAACATTGTGCAACACGAGCAATACAAACGGGTACATTATATTCATGAAAATACGCACTACAATAACATTCACAAATACGTTTACCTTCAGAATACGAACTTCTAATATCTAAATGATCAATATAACCTAAATCATCTTCAGTCATATTTTGATAATCTACCTGCTGAATACCATATTGCTCCATAGAAGATAAATATACAATTTTTTTAACTTTATTCTTTGTTGCATATTGCAAGACATCTAATGTTGTACTGATACTACCATTTAACGTTTCAACTGGTTGTGTAACAAAAAACTTAGATGTAGTAGGTGCCGCTGTGTGAAATATATAATCAACAGAATCATTACATGCAGCAAGGCCATTAGTAATATAGACTAACTGTTCTGAATTCTTAAGGTTAGAGAACAAAGCCTCTGCCTTTTCTATGTTTCTCACGGAACAAATAATATTAATATCTGTTCCATATTTCACATTACTAACTAAAAACAATTGGGTGAGCATAGATCCTATGAATCCGGTCGCTCCCGTTATCAAAATAGTTTTCCCTGAAAGTTTAGATAATAAAATATGAATATCTTTAACAGTGCGTTCCAACTCATAAGATAAAATATCATTCATAAACATTAGCCCTCTACTGTTTTAAAATATTCATATGTTTTTATCAACCCATCATGTAAATTATATTTTGCTGTAAATAAAAGTTTTTTTTCTGATTTATCAGTTGCTAAAACAGAATCTCTAATATCGCCTAATCTAGGTTTATCATAAACTACCTCTATATCTTTACCGCTAATATTTCTAAACTCATCCACTAGCAAATTGACGGAACTTGAGATGCCAGTACTTACATTATAAATACCTGTAACCTGGTGTTGTATACCTAAAATATTAGCTTCAACTACATCATCCACATATATAAAGTCCCTTGTTTGTTTTCCATCACCATAAATAATAATAGGAGAGCCTTGTACAATCGCTTTAGCAAAAATACTAATAACGCCACCCTCTCCACCATTACCTTGTCGTGGACCAAACACATTAGAATAGCGATAACATATATATGGTAATCCAAAAGCTTCATGATAAATACGAAGATAATGTTCTGTAGTTAACTTTGTTAATCCATAAAATGAAGATGGATTTCCAATCATTTCCTCATTTAATGGTAATGTATCCAAATTACCATAAACCGCTGCAGAAGATGGCATCAAAAACTTTTTAACATCTAGTTTTACTGCTGCATTAAGTAAATTAATTAACCCCATCAAATTAATATCACAATCTAACATTGGATTGCTCATAGATGTGGAAACTTCAGTTTGTGCAGCCTCATGAAATATATAGTCTGGACGAAATTCTTCAAGGACAGAGTATAACTTTGGATCTCTAATATCCAATTCTATGAATTGTGCTTTCGAATGAACAAATTCTTTATTTCCTGTATATAAGTTATCAATAACCTGTACAGTATGACCATCCTCTATTAAACGATCAACTAAATGGGAGCCAATAAACCCAGCCCCACCAGTTACAGTTATTCTCATTATTATCCCCTTCTTATAGCCTACTTTTTATTAAATCAAGATAAAACTTTAATTCTTTACTTCTAATAAATAATATTCCCCATGCCACTATTATAAAGATGCTATTACATACAACCCCCAGTAAAAGCCCAAACCAACCACTATCCAAAGCAATAAACTGTGATAAGTATTTACTGAAATAAACTAATATAAATGTAATTAGAGTATAACGGAAATAAAGTTTAAAATAACTAACCAAAGACCAACGTAATCCATATTTAAACAAAACATATGGTTCAACTATAAAAGGCATACAAATCGTACTAATAAACATAGCCAATAACACGCCCCAAACATCAAAATATTGAACCAAAACAATGGAAGATCCTAAATTTATTAAGGCCTCTATTAAGGACATATATCGATTTTGCCAAAAGAGCCCCATAGCATCTTTAAATACTAAGACGCCTTTACGCATAAACATTAGATAGAAGTTGATGACCATCCAAAGCACTATACTTTCATCAAAACGATAGTTATTTCCTAGCCAAATGGTAATAAATGGATTTAACAAAAGGTACAAGTTACTACAGATAAAACAAGCCAAATAGGCTGTCATAAATTCTAATCTCTTGAAAATGACTAATTTATGAGCATCATCATGAGACTCATTCAAATTTCCTACAGATGCCTTTAGTGCATTAAATACTTGATCAGACAACTTATCGATACCATTAATAATCAAATAATAATTCGTATATAACGCAACAGCACTTAAACCTACAAATTTTGATAAAATAATATTTGATGTTCCAAAAACAGTAACACCACCAATTTTATGAAGTATTAAAGCCTTTATATTTCTAATAATACTTTGGTATATATCTTTATTTAAAGGCTGAATATTTTTTTCATTTAAGAACGAATATAAGTGATCGGCTTTTCTAGCTATTAAAAAATTCTCAGAAAAGGTCATACATATACGTAGGATAATATATACCCAAAAACTATGAGTTAAAATGACTAAGGCAATTTGGAATAAACTTCCTATCAGTTGAGTAATCCCTCTGTAATAGTTAGCTATATATTGTTTTTGGTCAGCTATAAGCAAGCATTTTTTATAAGAGTAAAAATAACTAATACCCGTATCAACAACAAAGAGTAAAAAGAAAATATTTAAATACGCAATATTAGGAGGTACCTTTATAAGATGTTGAACAAAAGGCGATATACATAATCCTAAGAATAGAATAAGTGTACCAATATAAATATATGCTTTTTTAAATATTCTCATGATTGATTTTGCTGTTTCTAAATCATGATTAGCTAAAGGAGCATATAAACTAAATATAATAGCTGGACCAATGCCCAATTCAGTAAGAGATAACACCGTCAAAATATTATCAAATAAACCATTTAAGCCTAAATATTCAATAGATAAATAATATAGTAATACAAAACGGATAATGAACTGTAATACCATATTAAATCCATATACAATTAACGTGGAATTTATGTTCTTAATTGCACTAACTGTCCGCATAATATCAGCCTACAATCCCATAATATTGAGGCTATTTTTTACTTCTAAATAAGCCTTAAATGTATAAAAATCAATAGGTGTTGTAATCTTAATATTCTCAGCTGGTCCTATTACTGTAAACAGTTCAGTCCCATAAAACTGCATCATAGATGCCGAATCTATGAACTCCAAGTTTTCAGATCTTGCTTTTTCATGTGCCTTATAAATATCTTTTAAATAGAAGCATTGTGGAGCTTTAGCAAGTAAACATTCATCTCGAGAAATTATTTTCCCTACATGAGAAAGCTCATTATCTTTTAAAACAATAGTTTCTATAGCTTGTGAAACAGTAATGGCATTGCCATATGTTTTTGTGGACGATATACACGTATTAATTAGCTCATCAGAAATAATAGGTCTAACCCCATCATGTAGTAAAACTATACTATCTTGATCATATATTCTTGAAGACTCTTGAATTCCAAGATAAATTGACTCTTGCCCTGTTTTTCCACCTGGAATAATCGATTTGACTTTATCCAAACTATACTTTTGTACTAATTTACTAACCTCTCCAATAATAGACTCTAATACTACCAAAACAATTCCATCAATATTATCATTATTTTGAAAGTGTTCTAGCGTATACACTAATATTGGTTTCCCATTAACTTCTAGCAATTGTTTCGGTGTGCCAGTTGAACTCATGCGTTGTCCAGTTCCTCCAGCAAAAATAATACCTATATTCATGCTATACCCCTATACATTAAATCTCATATGCTCTAATACTTGATATTTTACGTTTACCTTCTGGCGGTATTTCCATATAGTTACGACCATATAAATTACTTAAATATGCATCGTAACATGAAAAAACATCTAATTTTAAATCTCTAAACTCTATAGGGACACGTTTTTCAAAAGCATCCTTTACCATACATTCAGCTTCACCATAAACGCCCCCAGTAATAGCGCCTACATAATCAGAAGTATTATAATCATACTGTTTTGCTAATTGATCTAATTTATGAGCCCAATATTTATATCCCACACATTTAGCAAAAATAATTAATATAGACTTGATAAATGCTCTACTAAATGATTTACCATGACCTAATTTAGCATCGCACAATTCGAGCATTTTACTATAAACTTTACGTTTTTTATAGATACTAACAACTTCATTTTTATCATTTGGTAATCCATCAACAGGCATAATATCCATAAATAAAAACTGATTAGCATTACTGTACTCATCTTCAATCTTGATATCAAGCTTTTCTAATCGCGCAAAAGGATATTTTGAGTTATTACGTTCAATAGATCTAAGCAGGTAATTGCTATGAAAAACCTTTGGAAATATAGTAATTAATTTTTCATAATCTGGTCGACTTAAACAAATGTCTATATCATCATCCCAAGGAATAAAACCTTTATGCCTAATGGCCCCCAATAATGATCCTCCTGATAGCGAATATTTAATATCATTCTCTTTACAAAAGGAATCAAACTCTTTAAGCATTATATATAAATGATCTTGAATTTCAGATATAGTCAACATTATAAAAATCCCCTAATTTTCAAACCATACTAACTTCATTTGTCGTATAAATTCATCTTCTGACCAGTCTTCAATGCCGAATCTAGGTATAGAAAATGGATTAGTATTAGAATGAAGCTGTGCTCTTTTAGTACTAACTGAATATGTGAATCCTAGATCTTGAACAATTTGTTCTGTCACTTGATCAAAACTTTCTTTATGACCAAAAGGATACGCAAAAATATCTATATCCGTGTGTAACAAGTTCTCTAAAAAAAGCTTAGAAGATTGTATTTCATGTATTTGTTCTTCTCTACTAATTTGTTTCAACGCTGGATGATGACTAGTATGCGCTCCTAATGTGATTAACTGACTTTGATATAACTCTATTAACTCCGATGAGGTCATAGTCCTATTATTAGGATTAACTTTTAATCCATAAGATTCATACCATCTGTCTAACATCATATCTCTTTCATTAGGATGTAGAGAAAAAAGCATATGATGTAACGTATAAAAACTATGTAATCGCTTTTTATCATCAGATACATCAAATATATATCTTTGATTTAATATATCTAACTCAATTGATTCTCGTAGATTTTTATTTTCGAATAAAACAGTTTCTAATCGGTCCCACCAAAACTCTTTACCCGTATCTACACCGCCAGATGTTATAAAAATCGTCGCTGGGACTTGATACTTTTTTAAAATTGGAAAGGCATATTTGTAATTATCATAATATCCATCGTCAAAGGTAATAATAACAGATGGTTCCTTTATATCATTACGTTTTAAATCATTAAAAGTTATTACATTGTAGTGATTTTTTAAGATTCGAATATGTCTTTCAAAATTATCAGGAGTTACATTAATATTAAATAAATCACGATTCAAATGATTAACTCTATGATAAAGTAAAACAACTACTGGCTTATCAAAAATATTATGGATTAAATTGATTGGAGCCAATCTTTTTCTATAGATAGATCGAATCCATGGTAGATTCTCTTTTATATAGCCTTTAAAACTCATTGTTTTCCCTTGTATATATTTTCAATCTTCTTTATAGCAACACTGGAGTCATAACCTAACTCTTTAATTCTAGCTCTATAATCAATATATTTATTCTTACCAAATTTAGATATAATCTCATAAGCCCATAGTTTAGGATTATCAATTGGTAGAGTACTACATAAATCAGTTAACACAGCCTCTTGTGTAATCGTATCAGATACTAATATTGGTATACCTAATGCTTGAGACTCAATAGCAATTAGGGGTAGCCCTTCAAATAAAGAAGGTAATATCATAATATCTATAGCTTGCATAATATCCACAGTGTTATTTACATACCCCATAAAAATAACCTTGTCAGATATAGCTGCTGATTTTACAAGACTTTCAATCTTATGACGTTCTACACCATCCCCCAAGAGAAATAAATAACTATTAGGATTTTGTTTTAATACCTCTTTAAATATATCGATAATAAAAGGATGATTTTTAACAGGCGTAAAACGACCAATATGTCCTACTACCAATGCATCCTTAGGAATGTTGAATTTTTGTCTAACCTCCAACCCTAGATTTATATTTCTATCATATAAATCTAAATCAATCGCATTATGTAATAAATAATATGAATCACTATCTATACACTTTCTAGGAAACATCCATTCTGAGGCCTTAGTAGAGCAACCTATATAAGTATCAACCAAATAAGGTAATAAAAATCTTCCAACCTTATGTAATCCTGTCTTTAGAAAGCGTACGATTTTTCGATTATCATCTATACTAGAGCTATGCGCATGTAAAATAATAGTTTTAAATCCAGCTAATTTAGCAATCAAAATAGGAATAATATTGACATAAGATTGATGAAAATGAATGATATCTTTACCTTCAGAAAGCAGACACTTCATTTTTTTATAGAACTGAATAATATGATATGGTCTACTAACCGTCTCTACATTATAATTTACATCAAAATTTTGAGGGTCATCATAACTCAGTAGTGTTAATTCAAATTCTTTTTTATCAATCATTCTATATAATTGAAGAATATAAGATGTTAAACCTCCCATATCTTTATCTATAGGAAGTTCTATTACCTTTATCATAGTCAGTATATTATCTCCCAAATAATTTACGTTTTAAAAATAATCCACCTTTTTTAATCCAATTTTGAGGTTCCATGAAAGATACATTTTGTTCTTTATAGTTAATATTATTAGCTTCAATCCATACATCAAGCAAGATTTCGCTAACAAAGCCATAGATACGTGCTTCATATGTATCATAATCAGAAATATCAACACGTTTTTCGATTTCTTCTAAGATGGAAAACATCCATTCACAGTATTGATCAAATAAATCTCTACGCATCACGAACATGTTAAACATATGAGCCCAAGTGCGATTGCATACCTTTGTGAAAGCAGCGCTATATTCGGGATATTTTTCAGCGATGATTTGCTCTGCTGCATCTAGTCCTGAGCTATGGTGGGCATTATTATAGTGAGAACGATTGGACTCAATATAATATTTACGCTTATCTGCTACTACTACAGGATATTGTGAAAGCAGATTCTCCCATTCTGCTCCCGTTAAAATTTGATTCTTTTTGTCCTCCACAGAGCGTACCTCTTTACGTGTAAAGTAACGTCTGTAATGAACGAGACCAATATAATCCGCATCAAGATTTTTCCACGCCCAATAGAGACCCGTCAATTCACAGTAATTAGCATTCTTTGAAGATATATTATCTCCTGTATGATCCCCTGTATAACCAATATCAGCCTTACCTTCTCGTCCTACATGAATCGGCATATAAACAGAATCTTCAGGCATCCAATATTGTTTATGTGTTGCTACTAAAATCTTAATATTCACTAATTTCATCCACCTTATTACGATATGAATTTCTCGTACATACTAATGCATAACCAAACCCTAATAATATCCAAAAATAATACAGTTCATTTAAAGTCGTTCCTATCCCTGTCAACAAAGACTCTATATAAGCAATTGTAAAAAATATGATCCATATATCTTTTGGATTTTTAAATACATAAATAAGCAATCTAACTAATAGGAATACAATAGGTCCCATAAACAATACAAAACTTATGATCCCTGTTTCCGATAAACGAGAGGTATATTCTCCTAACATGGGAATAGAAATATTAATAAGGCCCTTATTTTTAATATTTTCAATCCACATTTTTACTTCCGCACCATTTAATGTATCTTCATCTAAATGATTCAAAACATATGGGGTACGTAACCCTTGTCCAATTCCTAATAACGGATTTTCTTTAAATATATTCAAATCAGCCTTCATAACACCATATCTTTGGTTATTACTACGACCACCTTTTTTAGATAAAGACGTAATATTATTTTCTCCATAAGATGTAATTTCATTTGCAACCTGCTGAGTTGAAATATTTTTAATTGTTGTACTAGTTGTACTTTTAGTAGAAGCATCTTGTACATAAAGAACATTAGATGTATATACTATATTTCCTACAAAAGCTAAAAGACCTATTAAAGTTACAAGAACTGTATGTATTATAAATTTTTTGTTTCTAAATTGAATACAAAGCGCAAATACTAGCAATATGTGATCTATGATAAAAAAAACAGTTGCCGTTCTACTATTAGCTAATAAGGTAATCATCTCTAAAAGCAATAGAATAATGAAAGATAATCCTACCAACTTTTTATTCTTAGATGTAAAAATAATACTCCATATAAAAGGAATTGTGATAACTGCATAAATCCCCAAAAAGGATGGTTCGGGAAATAGAGACCTAAATTGTAATTCTGGCCAAAATAATGGTGGCCACCATGTATTATTAATCTCAATAGCATGAACAATAGGTCTTATGTATGTTAATAATGAAAGTGCCCATTGCTGTTTATCAAAATAAAATAGTTCAACAACACCAAAAACAACAACTAGACTAGCAGAAATCAATGAACCCTTACTTACTATTTTCAAAATTGTTTCCGAGCGATTTTTATACCAATAGAAAATCAAATAAGAAAATCCAAATGTAAAAATAAGTTGAGTCAAAGAGTTCTTTAAAACTCTAAAGCAAAAATGAATGACCGATAATGTATATTCACTCACAGTTTCATTAAATATGAATTGAATTATAGCTTCCAATTTATGATTCATATAATTAGTGCCAGGAACTAAATCATAATAAGGGAAATTAATCAAACCATGAACTAAAGATACAGCAATACTGAAACCTAAAAGAGCTATATATAATAATTCTTTCCAATATAAATGATATTGACGTAGACTATGTCTTTTTAGCCATACACTATATACTAAACAAATAAATAGTGTATAAAATGATGCTTTTGCTGAAAACTCACCACCTAAAAAACCTATTCGTAAAGACATGGGGATTACAGGAAATATTACAAATATAAAACTTAATCCTATTAAACTATCAATATATTTATTACTAGACATATACTCTCATCCTACTACTCTCATCTTATCATTTCAATTTGATTAACTTGGAATTACCAAAAACCCAAGAAGTTATTTTATATCTATCAAAAAACTTAACAATAAATATAGGCACTATTGTACTAATCATACAAGATAAAATTAAACACACCATAATATTATCAATAGACAGGTGCTTAAATATAGTTCTCAATGGCCCAGAAAAATATAAATGTAAAATATAGATTCCCAAAGAGTAACGACCACAAATATTCCAAATAGTAACCCACTTTATATTCTTAAACTTAAAAAATAGAATAGATAAAAAAACAGAACCTGATATAGCACATATAAACTTTAAAATATTATGCACTTCAATATAAGGAAATGTAATGACTGCCAGAACAATACTAATAAAACCAATACCATTCAACTTATTACAAATAATTGTCCTGAGTTGATCCTGATACATACATAATACTGATCCTAATGTAAAATACACCCCTCCATAAATAATTAGATTAATAATCTTCAATAATCCATGAACAGGTGGCATAAAAAAATACAAACATAGAAATATAATAAAGACTATTGTAGGCTTTATTATAGATTCAAATATAGGAATAGCTACAAAAAGCCAAATCAATACATACAAGAACCATAAATAAGAAAGAGGAGCTATATAAATGTGCATTAAATCAACTAGATTAAAATGATCACTCATTTGGATATTCCCATACAATGTTGCATAATATTTAGATAACCAAAATACAACCGAGAATAATAAATACATAGGTACCATGTTTAAAAACTTATTAGAAATTTTTTTTAGTAGACCTGTATTTTTTCGTGCCCATGTAAGCTTATATAAAAAACCACTAATCAAAAAAAACAACGGCATGTGGAAACTATAAATAACATCATATACAAACTGTAAGCTCCATTGATATTCTGTAAAAGTTTCTGCACGAATATAACCAAGAATAACATGACCAACAACAACTAAAAATATAGCAAAACCCTTTAGCGAATCTAGCCACTCAATTCTCATTCCTGAAACTCCTTATTACATAGTGCTAAAGCACTAGCAATGACCTTATCCATATCGTAATATTTATATTCCCCTAAACGACCACCAAAGATTACATTAGAAATCGCTTCAGCCTTTTTAACATATTTAGAATATAAATCTAAATTCTTTACGTCATTGACTGGATAATACGCTTCCTCACCGATTTTCCAGTCCTTTGGATATTCTTTTGTTACATACGTAACAGGCTGTGTACCAAACTCAAAATGCTTATGTTCAATGATACGAGTATACGGAATCTCTCCTTCCGTATAGTTCACCACCGCAACGCCTTGATGATTTTCCTCTTCGAGACGCTCTGTTTCAAAGTGAAGACCACGATATTCTAATACCCCTTCAGAATAACCAAAGTATTCATCTATAGGGCCTGTGTAGATAATCTTATCTGCCAAAGATTCGTATTCGTTCCGATGTTTGAGGAAATCTACACCTAAGCGGACTTCAATTCCCTCTAACATGCGTTCAATCATCTTGGTATAACCACCCATAGGAATACCTTGGAAGCGATCATTAAAATAGTTATTATCATATGTATAACGCACAGGTAATCGTTTAATAATGAAAGCTGGTAACTCTGTACATTTACGGCCCCATTGTTTTTCCGTATACCCTTTGATGAGCTTTTCGTAAATATCCATACCTACAAGACTAATAGCTTGCTCTTCTAAGTTCTTTGGCTCCCCTAATATAGCAGCTCGTTGTTTAGTAATGATATCTTGTGCCTCTTTTGGAGTTCGAATATTCCACATTTTAGAGAATGTATTCATATTGAACGGCAAATTGTACATCTCGCCTTTATAGTTTGCTACAGGACTATTTACATAGTGATTAAACTCAGCAAATTGATTGACATAATCCCACACATATTTCAAGGATGTATGGAAAATATGAGCACCATAGACGTGAATATTGATATCATCTTTGCTTTCACAATATAGATTACCTGCTATGTGATTGCGACGGTCGATGACAAGTACAGATTTACCACGCTTGTGCGCCTCATGAGCAAATACAGCACCAAATGGGCCTGCCCCAACTACTAAATAATCGTATTTCATTAATAGGCCCCTTTCGATTTAGCAACAGCCAATACAGTTTTCAACAGATATACAATATCGATCCATACAGACCAATTATGCACATACCAAGAATCCATGAGAACCCGTTCTTCATAGGTGGTATCACTGCGACCACTTACTTGCCAAACACCAGTAATCCCTGGTGGTACAAGGTAAAAGTCATTAATATAATCGCCGTATTTTACAATTTCATCTCGAACAATAGGTCTTGGCCCTACGAGGCTCATGTCTCCAACGAGAACATTCCACAACTGTGGCAATTCATCAAGACTTGTCTTTCGAAGAAATTTACCGATTCTTGTAACGCGAGGATCATCCTTTAATTTAAAATCTCGTTCCCATTCTTCACGAGCAGCTGGATTATCTTTTAGATATTGCTCCAAAGCCTCTTGTGCATTTGGCACCATAGATCGGAATTTATAACAAGAAAATGATTTCCCACCTTGACCAACACGTTTATGACCAAATACGATAGGTCCTGGAGAATCTAAGTAAATCAATATAGCAATGATAGCGAAAATTGGTAAAATCAAAATGCCACCACATACAGTAGCTACGATATCAAAAATACGTTTAAAAATACGATTAGACTTGCGTGCTAGGTTATTTTGCACACGCAATACGACGGCTTGTTCTTCCATCATGCCACGTGCTGTAATATTACTGGCTGGTAAACCGAATAATTCAGGAACAAAGGCCACACGTTTTACTAATACTTGTAATCGATTAATCAAGGATACTAATTTTTTAGACTCAAGTCCGGGAGCACAAATCAGTACTGTTTGAACTCCTGTATCTTTAATAACGCTTTCTACATCTTTAAAAGCCCCAAGGCATGAGTATTCTTTAGCGATGGATGATGATTTAGGATTATCATCTACATAACCAATAATTTTATAGGTAGTAATTGGCATGCGATCTAAAGACCTTTTTACAAGTTCTGCAGTCTTCCCCGCCCCAACGAGAAGGATTGGAATTGTTAAATATCCTGCTTTTGAAAGTATTTTTCCTACAATAAAACGCTCACTAAAGATAAATACGAGCATACATATATAAGCAAAGGCAACAAATAAACGAGATACATCATTAATTACATGGCCCGTGTACATTAGAACAATCGATACGACAACCCCTATAGTAATGCTGCGAAATAAATTTTTCATCGTATCCCAATAAGGTGTTACCACAGAATAAGCATTATTAAGCAGCAAGATAGTTAAAAATACGATAGGCACAACACCATATACGTAAATTTCTTCTACCTTAAAATTTGAACTTACCGGTAAAATTGATAAGTTTAAACGCAAATAATAGGCTGCTAATGTCCCCAAAACAATAGCTATATAATCTGCTATAAGCACTATGAGCTTACTAATAAATAACTTTTTATTATTGTTATTACAGATGGAACTATTCATACTAATACCCCAAATTATAAAAAAAGATTGTTTTCTCAATATATTTTCAAGAAAACAACCTCTCTATCATACGAATACAATGTACCAATATTTACATATATTGTATCATATTTAAATATGTAAAACTATAAAAAACATAGATTTCACCTATCTTTTATGTAGTTATTTATTCTTTAAGTCTATTTAAATCCTACTTAATTGTCTATTAAATGGTAGTTAAATACCTTCCAATACAGTTATATGATTCTCAATTATCTCTTAATTGAAGCATCGTAGCTAACATAAAATACATAATGCGCATTCCTGATGAATTATCTAAAGTATATTCTATTTGGCCAAATATAAATACATAGCAAATAACGGCAATCATAGCGCAAAGACTATAAGGATCTCGTTGCTTAACCCAAACCACAAAATTATCAACGATAATAGATCCATAAAAGATGAGAACCCCTAGTAGACCTAACAGACCTACCTCACCAAGAAGTTGAATAAAATTATTATGAGCATGATATAAATGTTGATTTTCCGTTGGTAACCGATATGATGCTTCATATATAGTACGCCACTGTCCAATACCAACACCTGTCACAGGATGGTCTTTAAACATATTGATGGACGATGTCCACACATCAAAACGCCCCCGGTTAGAAGCATCTGTGGTCGTATTAGTAATGGACTCAAATCTGGCTACATATTGTGGTTGTGTACTAAATCCCCATACGATACCACCTAATACAACAAGAACAGCAACTACACACCCAAATCGTTTTAGTATATATGGCAAGGATACGATAGGTACCATAATCATATTAAAGAGCCAAGATCCTCTACTTTGATTGCCATACATGCCAAAACCAACACAGCCCAGTGCCCATAAAGCGGATGCTTTCACATAGCTAGGAAAGGCCGAATCTAATAAAATGACGCAGAAAATTGGTACTAGCATAACCATGAGGCCTGATATGGTCAACACGCTACTGCCAAATCCCCAGCCTCTATCGGTCATTCCCGAAACATGTTGATAAAAGGCTACTAAATTATCGATACCAAAATCCACAAAAAATACGGCAAGCATCGTAAATAATGTTTTCTTATCACGAATACACAAGGCGATAACGAAAAATACAGGAATCCGCCACAGCCAAACATTGATAAATTCAGGTAATCCTACAGCTATATTGTTCGTTAGTACTGCAGAAGGCAATAACAATAAAAACATTAGAGCAAACGTTTTACTATATTTTTTAACATAGGACGGAACATATAGGTCATGCCTATGTTTCCAAATATAGAAAATACTTAACAAAATGGCAATAACATAAAATACTTGACCAGCTGCCATGGATAGCCTTGTAAAGCATGCCATCAACGTAATCATAATGGCAATCCACGACTCTAATCTTACACTTGATAATACCCCCATATTAATTCTCCCTTACATATAAACTACAAACCTTACATAGTACCCCTTATACATGTATAATGGATTTAATTAATGCACGGTGACTGTAGTCCTCATTTGCATTCATTAAACCTTGATTATATTTCTCTTTATGATGCTGTAAATTCTCTACAAACGTTTGAATCCCCTGTCTGATGGAATGTACATCATCTAAATTTAAATATTCCCCAATAGAATACTGTTCTAATACCTCGGGATTAATTTCTGGAGATATAAGAACAGGTTTGTGAAAGCCAATAGCCGTAAACAGCATAGCTGCCCAGTGATAGCGATATCGTTCAGCCCCATACGGCAATAATAGAGCATCTACACTCAATAAAGCTGTATCCCAGTCTTTCCCAATCAGACTGGCATGGATGAATTTAATATTACTATACTGGCTATATTTCTTGATGATAGACTCAAATAATATCCCATCTTCAGGCTTTACCGTTGCCCCTTGAACGACGAGTTGTACCGAGTCATCATAATTAAGCGATACAAAGGCATCTATAAAGCGCTCAATATTTTTCTCTTTTCTAAACTGACCAAAGAAGCCTAATTTTATCGGTTTATTCGTTGATATAGGAGTTTCCAAATTAACACCTATACAAGTTGTAGAGTTCGCATCTTTTTTGTCTTGTATACTAGTATTGCCTTGTGTAAAACAATTTCCTTGTTCTCCATTCAATTCACTCGATGGCAAGAACACAGGAGGCAAAATTTTACGAACTCTCGGTAAATCAGGGCGCAACATATCATCGCGCAAAGAGATAACATCAAGATATATTTTTTTATACGCATTAGCTCGATGGGCTTGCTTAATAAACCGATCCATTTCGCCCTTACCAATGCCATGAAAGATAACGTGTACTGCTGCCTTACTGTCCTTTAATGGCGTGTCTAACAAAGCTTTAATATAACGGTATGTCCCTGTGGGAATGATTAAAGCATCTATATTATGTTCTTTAATTTTTTCTGCTGCTGATGTGAACCAATTACGGCGACGGCGTTCTCGTAAAATGGATAAAAACGGCTTCTTCCACTTAGACGCTCCCGCATAGGTCACTACTTCTCCCCCTTCTAAGTACACTATATCTACTCCATAGTCTACTTTGAAAGGAAAGTTCTCCGGCACGAATAGTACTGGCTCATGACCTTGACGCTTCAGTTCATTGATGAGGATGCGATCAAACTCCACCTCATGACCAGCAGGCATGACAATACTTTCTAAAATTGCTACGCGCATAGCACACCTCTAGGCCCTTATGTACGGCTTTATGTTTTCTTGAATCATAGCCTCATACTCATCTAAAAGAGCATAGCGATTGCGATATTGGCTACGTTTTTGTGATTTAATCTCTTCCATAGGTTTGCGTTCTTCTTCAAGAGGAATGGTAAAGTAATTTGGATCGGATTCCAATACTGTACCCCCAATATCCTCCCACAAAGTATCTAAGATAGCTACCTTTGCTTTATTACCGCGCACCATATGGGAATTTGCATAGAATCCTTCATCAGATACGGCAAGTATGGATTCTACTTGCGCAGCACGACCAATTTCACGAATCAAGAAAGTAATAAAGTTCTTAGGACGATAACCATACATCTTTTTCGTAATCTTCTTAGCTCGCTCAAGTCCATCTTTATAACCTTGAATAGTACCGATAACAAGAGTTCTCTCTCCGTTATGGCCTTTAGCAAAGCGAATATTTGCATGGTATACGCCCTTATCTTCGAGCAAGAGCATAACCGTCAAGAAGCCTTCCTTACGTTGTCCCGGCTCATAATATAGATGAGCCGACATATCGAGCTCATCGGAACACCAAAGGGTAATACCTCGTTTTTTATCGAAATAATCAAACTCCGCTTCGTCTACATACATGAGCTGAACCGCTTCATCCGTAAACACCTCTTGTAAGATGGTGAAATGCTGACGAAGAGCTTCCAAACGCCATTGTGGCGTAGAGTTCTTAATCAAAAACATACGGCTCATCAGTTCATAGAGACTAGGATGTTTTTCCAACAGCTTTGGATCTGGAGTATAAGATTTAAAGAAGGTTTCAAATTCCGTAACCGTTGAGTCATGACGACAAGAGCGCATTGTATGTAAGAAGGTTCGTCTCGTTTCACGCCATGTGCGCTTACCATATATAGTACGGCCTATATGCCAATGTTTTCCAAAATTGCCTAACATAATGCTCCCTCTATTACAATTTACCCTTGGATTTTAGTAAATAGTAAAACTTTACGTATTTAGTCATCGTGTAAAAGTAGTGATTAACGGACAAAATAAAGCCCATCTTCCCATCGAGAATACCGCCTTGTAAGAAGTACACCTTGATAAAAGCCCAGGTAGGACGCAGAATTATATCCTTGATAAAAGAACAGCTTTTACCATTATCACGATATTTTTCGGCAGATAATGTGGTATAATTGTTGAATTTATTGAAATATTGATGCCAATTATCGTAGGTATAATGGTACATCGGATGTTGTAATTTTTCTGTTGGATACGGCGTAATAATCGCAGGATGCACGTAGCCTTCTACATAGCTACCCTCTTTAGGCATGAGGCGAAGCACATAGTCTGGACGCAATACACCATGTGTAGCGTGGTTATGATGGAATTTATTGCGCCGTTGAATCCAATACGCTTTATTAGGTTCGTTTACAACGATAGCTTGAATTTCTTTCGCTAGAGGCTCAGAAATGCGCTCATCCGCATCAAGGAATAAGATCCAATCAGATTTCGCTTGTTCAATGCCAAAGGTTTGTTGCGCACCCCAATCGCCATTCATGGCGTGTTGCACAACACGAGCACCCATTTCTTCAGCAATTTTTGCAGTATCATCGGTACTGAAATCATCGATAACTAAAACTTCATCGGCAAACTGCACAGACTCAATGCAGTCATGAATATTGTGTTCTTCATTTCTCGCTAAGATTATTACAGATACAGTTGCCATAGTTTCACCTTTCAATTACGAACGTACTTGTTTTGCTAAGTACGATAAACGAGCCCCTATTTTATGAATCCAATCGGCACGGCCAAAGGACCATAAAAAGAGCTTATATTTAGAATTTAATAGCTTGTAGGATTCATCATTGCGATAAGTTTCAATCATTTTTTTACATTTATCGTAATACACTTGATTACCCGTTGGCTTTGCATAATAAGCCGTTAAACAGGATAATACAGCTTTCATCAATAAGCTATTACAATCATCAACATATGGTAATTGATGATCTATAGCATATTGCAAGCGTTCCTCGTAACCGAGCACAAAATCCCATCGAGATTTAGCATCAAAAGAGGTTTGAGTTATGGAATTTGGATTGAGTCGATAGTAATAGTAACAACGATTGATATGACCCACCCGATTGGCATTAGCTACATATAGATAGGATGTAGCAGTATCCTCGAATTTTCGACCTACAGGAAAACGCACATCACCGATGGCACTGCGTTTATATAATTTACTCCAAACCGCCACAAAACAATCATGCATGGCTAATCGCAAGGCATCCTCTTTCTCATAAATTTCTAATTGACCATCATTGCAACCTTCGATAATATCGCCACTTTTATCTCTGAAAGCAGTAAACTCAATTATATCAAGATTATGCTCTTTTAAGAGTTTTAACATATCTTCATAGAGGGTGAGCCCAATGTAATCATCGGAGTCTACAAAGGCAATATAGTCACCATTAGCCGCTTCTATCCCCGTATTGCGAGCCGCACTAAGACCGCCATTTTCTTGATGAATGACCTTGATGCGTTCATCATAGGCAGCATACTGATCGCAAATATCACCGCTCGTATCTTTAGAACCATCATCTACTAAGATGATTTCCAAATTCATATACGTTTGGTTTTGAATGGACTCAATACATTCTGCAACATAAGATTCCACATTATAGACGGGTACAATGACCGAAATTAACTCCATTCCATGCTCCTCTTAACCATGCACTAGCCATATAACTAATGATTACATAAGCTTAGTATTATATACAAACAGCTCAAACCAAGTTATCACTTACTTAATTGAATGAATCGATTCTTTACGTAAATAAACTAAAAAAATGTTATTGAATAGTATTTCCATGCTTAATACGCCACGCCGCAAGTTCCCGCATATTTTTAATCATATCCCCATAGGATTGAGGCATGCTCGCACTTTGTTCTAACACTTTGCCATTTTTATCGAGATATAGTCTATGATTAAATACAAATTCCTCTTGTGTAAACAAGCTTGGTACCATCGCTTCATAGGTTTGACCAGGTCGGCCTACCAATTCCGCTAAGGTTGGAATGATTTGAATGCTCATGCCGAACGCATTAGGCGCAAGCCAATCTTTATGAATGCCGCGACCATAAAAAATAATAGGAATAGTAGATGCCACATTAGGGCCTACTTCACGAGCAAAGTTAAAGCGTTCGCTATGGTCACCTGTAATGACGAAGAGTGCAGAAGGATCTGCTATTTCTTCGCGAGCGATAAAATCACCCATTACGTGGTCTGCGTACCAAATATGGCCCATTTCGTTCAATTGCTTATCGTTTTCTTCGATAGAATCTGGCAAATGCCCTTTTACCTTATTCACATCGTAGCCTTCCTTACCCACATTGATGCTATACGGTGGATGATTAGAAGTGGTCATGATAACATTGAGAATTTTTTCCCCTCTATGTTGATCCATGTAGGCAGAAATAGCTTTAAATAAATATTTATCGCCTACACCCCAAGCGTTGCCGTCTTCGCTTGGCATTTCAGAGGCATCGTGGAATTCATCGAAACCTTGAGATAAAACAAAGTTTTTAACATTTTGCCATGTGCTAAAGCCACCGTACCAGAATACAGTCTTATAGCCTAGCTTTTTCATAACAGGACCAATACCTAAACCATAAGGCTCTTTGAAACTTTCACCTTCATAGTTAGGATATAGCCCTGTGTCAGGCATACCCGTCAACAAACCATTAATGGCCGGCATCGTGCCGGTGCCTTGGGCGAGGGCTAGCTGCGTGCTCATCGCTTGAGGGCTAGCAGCGTATTTACGACCTTGTTCAACGAGGTACGCTCCAGGCTCGTTATATTCAGCGAGGAACGGCCACAAGCCATAGGATTCTCCAAGAACGAGGTTTATGGACTGCGGTTGATCCGCTAATCGTTGTGTCGTAATGGTTCTCGTAAAAGAGCCGTCAAAATTTGTACCGTTAAACTTACCACCAACGGCAGTGATTTTTTCGTTTAGCTCTTGAGGCGTTAAATTGATAACCTCAAGCTCAGCCGTCCGTTTTGCAATACTTTTAACACGATAGAGAGCCTGCACATCGTCGAGGATATTCTCATTCAACAGATTGGAACTGAGGCGGGCTGCACTTTCCCAGTTAATGGAATTTGTATAGCTGAAAGCACCGCCAAATCTAAAGAATAGACCTAATACGCCAATAGCGACAGTCAACCCAATGCCCGTCATCCATTGTGTTTTCTTCGTCTTAGGATACCAAGTAGTACAAAGTCGTCGATTATCTGCAGAATCACTATTTCTTACAGTATCCGCATCATCACCATTCCTTAGATCATCAGCGTAGTCACTATATTTCTTCGTGTTCCACGCTAAAAAACGAACTAGGAACCAGCAAAGAGCTGCGCTCAATACAACGGCCCCAATAATGTACATGAGGGCATTATATTCGTTGATTGCTGTATTTACAATGGCGCCGATATCATCGTTTTTGCCATTGATGAGCATCGCATTGTAAGAGGAGTTGAAGATTTTATAGAACGGAATGCGTCCCAGAAATAGGAATGTCAACAGTACAGTCGCAATGGAATAGAGGACCTGTTTAATGCGCAATGACGGCCATTTGGGTACAAAGGTATGCACCAACGTACCCCCTAAAAAGCCCAGTAAACACAAAGAACCGACGGTCTTGAGACTCAATCTAAATCCTAACCATAAGGACGTAAGGATATTCTCCATCGTCACGGAAGCCAGTTGTGATTGAAATACTGCAAGAAACACGATTCTAAATGCAGTCAACAAAGCAGAGAAAAAGATAAATACCTTAATCTCTGTTCGTATGCCTTCAAATAATCGCTGCCATCGGTTCATCATTAACCCCTAACTGTTGTATCCTATAACTCTAATTATTAACCTAACACTAAACTTAACTATCAGCCTAACTGATAACCTAGCTAGTATGTTAGAAAAATAACTATATTGTTACATGCATAACAAAACTACATAACTATACTGCCTAAATGATTAATAAAATATCATAAACTACATATATATGGTACACATATTCTACGTAATATGTTACGTAATATTCTAGTAATTACATAACTATCAATTATCTTGGATATTTCTTACATTTAGGACCTTTACATCGTTTGCATTTACCGCATCCACGGTCGATAGTCTCAGCACCTGCTGATTTTTTCGCACTAGCACTCTCCTTGACCATCTTTTCAGAGGCCTTACTATTCCATACGGAAACTATCGATTCTGCTTTTTTGCGGATTCATCTTTTTTGGATTTTTGATCCTTTTTCTTGTCTTTCTTCTTATCTTTTTTCTTGAAAGTATCCGCTAAAAAGACTGTTTTTAACTTATCGTTTAAGATTTTAAGCTTCTTTTCAGCCTTGTCTTTCTTTTTCTTTAACTTTTCTTCGGCTTTATAAAGCTTATCTTCTTTATGCTTCTTGTGTTTTTTATCTTTCTTATCTTCTTTAGACTTCTTATCTTTCTTAGATTTCTTCTCTTCCTTGGACTTTTTGTCTTCTTTAGATTTCTTATCCTCTTTAGCTTTTTTGTCTTCCTTGGATTTTTTATCGTCCTTAGATTTCTTGTCCTCAGAACCGTTGATACGCGCCCATTCATCGTCAACGCGTTTTAATTTCTTTTTAAGAAGCTTTTCCATCTTCTTATTTGTTTTATCAGATTCTAAACCGGCTTTACCAAATAACAAAGCATTCACCGCCGTGTATGGATCAATAGACGACATATCCTCATTATCCACTTTAGCTTCCTCTGATTTCTTATCTTTCGAAAATTCATCAAGACCATCTACATTTAACTCTTCATTTTCATCTAAATGATGAATTGCTAAGCTTTCAACGCCTTCTAATGGTTTTACATCAAGGTGCTCAATCGCAGTATCTTCAAAATCTGCCATTTCCTTACCGGAGCTTTCACCGAAACCAGTAAAGAGACCACCTATAGATTTTAATTCATTCAATTTAATATGATTCATACCCACCGTAGAATCATGATGCACAGGAACGTCAGATAATTGTATCTGTTCCATAGCATATGCATCATCACTGTGACTAACACCCTTGCCAACTCCAGATGTATTAGAAATGACAATATCTTCCTTATTGTCACCTAGCACATCGCCAAATAAATCTTCTTCTAAAGATTCGTAAGAATGCAATAGAGCCATACGTTTTTGAACATCTTCAATTTGATTCCACAAATCAACGAGAGAAGATGTATAATACACCCGTTCCTTTACTTCTAAATAAGCTTGGTAAACGATAGCCAATTCGGACTCATTAAGGCCTTCCTCTGCACCAATTTCTTCAATCATTTGTTGAATCTGTTGATCTCGGTCATATCGTTTAATTAAAGCTTTACGAATGCGTTCAATCAACATTGTATCGATGAGTTCCATATGCACCTCCTGTATTCAATACACTCAGTCCTATCCGCTACATTAGCGTATACGAATCAATGTATAGAACCATAAAAATGAATTGATTTTATAATCTCTAATATATTATTATAGCAGAATTTATCTGCTTTTTCCTTAATAATATGTGTAAAAGTTCCTTAAAAATAGAATAAAACCTCAATTTGAATACGTTCCAAATAGTATGCATTTCATACTACTAAAGCACTATTCAAACCGAGGTTATTTAAGTTACATAAATGTCTTTAAAGGTCTTAAATTATTTCATTATAAAAGTATTAAATTACTGCACTAAAACAAGTTAACGGAATAGACAAGAATTCGTTCTTTTGCATCACTTACTTCAAAGAGATCACTACAATCAATAGGTTGCTCTTGTTCCAAGCGCACATGGTTATTTAAAAAGTTCTCCACCTCTTCATTAACATAGTAGAAAAATAACTTAATCTCCCGAGGGTTATGATATAGCGAATCAAAGATATTTCCTAATACCCGCTTAATCGTATGGAGTGCAAAGGGATTAAAGAAAAAACATCGATCAGCCTGCTCAGGTAACTCGTAGAGAGCCGCATCATCGTGTACAAAAGACACGCGATGGCGCGCTGCTGGACTTTCACCATTAATCAAAGCCTTTTCATATAGCCGTTCATCATATTCGATGCCTATAGAATGACAGCCCGTTTGGTAAGCCATGAAAATACTAACTCTACCCTTGCCACTGCCATAGTCAATGAGGGTATGTTTCTTGCGAATATGACCACTATTTGCCAAACGCTCCAACACGCAATAATCCGTCGGCTCGTACGGATGATGCTCCGTATCGGAACGACTATCGTCGCGGCCTGCTGTTTTAATTTGTAATACATTTTCCCAGTCTTGCTCTATTGCCATCTATGTAATCCTATTATGAAGCCTAAATTATATGACCTAATACTGATATTAATCTTAATTTCTATACATACTATACCCTTATTAGGGTACTATTTACTAGTCCAGTAACACCTATAGTATATAACAAAAGCATCCACATCGGGTGCTTTTGTTATATGAAACACTTATTAATGCCGATATGGTATACTAGGAGTAATATTTCTATTATTCTCATGTGCAGAATTATATGTCATTAAAAAGGAGTATCTACTTACATGGACAGTGATCTGACCTTAGATTTTATAATTATCATCGTATTAATCATCGCGAATGGTTTATTCTCTATGACGGAGTTAGCCATCGTAAACGCTAAAAAACGTAAGCTTGAAGAATTAGCTGAAGCAGGCAATGAACGCGCGAAAAAGGCCTTTGAATTGGCAGAGAACCCAAATGATATGTTCTCCACGATTCAAATTGGCATTACCCTCGTTGGTATTTTAACTGGCTTGTATTCTGGTGCCACCTTCTCTGGTCCTTTAGAAGAAATATTAACTGCTAATATTCCAAGCATTGAACCGTACGCAGCCTCAGTGAGCTCCTTCCTCATCGTTGCAATCATCACTTATTTATCCCTCGTTATAGGAGAGCTCGTGCCAAAACGATTAGCCTTAAATAGCCCTGAGGGCATCGCTGTGGTGGTAGCAAAACCGATTTATTGGCTCTCTGTAGCCCTAAAACCAATCGTTAGCTTTCTTGGCATTTCCACAGAATTCCTCTTAAAAATATTAGGCGTTACTGTAAAAGAAGAAGCCCCTGTTACAGAATCTGAAATTAATAAAATGCTTACCGAAGGCGTTGCCATGGGTGCTTACGAAGAGGAAGAACCTATCCTCGTAGAAAATATCTTCCATCTTGCAGATATGAACGCAGGTGATATAATGACGCCTCGTACACAGCTCAAATGGATTGACCTAAACGGCACGGAAGATGAAATCATGGAGGTTCTCAAGAATGCCAACCATTACCGCATTCCTGTAGGTACCGATTCCTTGGATGAATTAAAGGGTCTCATTACCGTATCCGACGTATTAGTTCAAATTATGCAGCGTCATAGTGAAAGTTCCATTCACGATATCATCAAAGCTTGTTTGAAAGAACCTGTTCTCGTTCCTGAATCCATTTCACTCATGAAATTATTGAACGTCCTACGTACAGAAGGCGTTCATGAAGCAATTATCCTCGACGAATATGGTGGTTTTACTGGTCTTGTCACCTTACATGACATCATGGAGGAAATCGTAGGCCTTATGCCTTCCGGTGAGGAAGAAATCAAGGAAGAAGAAAACAAGATCATCGAACGCGATGGTGCATGGCTCGTAGATGGCCTTCTCAACGTAGACGAATTTAAAGAATTCTTTCACATCGATCAAGAATTACCAGGCGAAGAAGACGATTTGTACAAAACTATGGGCGGTCTCTTAAA
The DNA here is from genome assembly GCF_032550495.1 of Veillonella parvula. Lineage (GTDB taxonomy): Bacteria > Bacillota > Negativicutes > Veillonellales > Veillonellaceae > Veillonella > Veillonella parvula_G. The sequence goes on from NZ_JAWFZJ010000003.1 coordinate 46,132, forward strand.
CGTTCTCTTCGGCCGCATTCCAAAGGAACTAGACAAAACAAAATGGAACGGCTATACCTTTGAAGTTATCGATATGGACCATACTCGTATCGATAAAATCCTTGTAACCTATGAAGAACCTATCGTAGAACAAGAAGAAGAAAAATAAAGTTCAAACTATATATAGACAAGTGGTAAAGAAGTGAGTTCTCTTCCTATGAACTGTACCCCAAAAATTGGACATATTTTTGAATACAGCTCAATCAATAGAGGACTCACTTTTTTGATACATTTTTGTATCCATAAAATAAGTAATACATATACTATCAAAATATATAGATTACTTTAAAAAATTATCACCAATTATATACATTAAGTATATAATTCTTTTATTTTCTGCATAAAGGCTAGAACTTTCAACATAAATATAGTATTATTAAATTGTATAAAATATATAATTAAACCTAATATAGAAATAATAGCTAATTTAGAAATAATTGCTATCCTAAAATAAGTTCAATAAAATATAAAGTCCTATGATCATTTTGTATAGTGTATTTCATAGGACTTATATGTGGTAGTAAAAGGAGAGATTCTATGAATCAACGAATCATAGCAACCATAGGCGCCCTATTAATAGGGACCGCCATCATAAGTGGTTGTGGATCAGAAAAGCCCCCTGAAGATACAAGTCTCAAGGTGCGCACCATCACTATAGGTGAAGAGTCTGGAACTACTGATGCTGGCTATGCAGGCACCATTCATAATAAAACAGAAACAAATTTAGCCTTTCAAATTGGAGGGCGTATCATCAATAAATTTGTAAATGTTGGTGATGTCGTGCAAGCAGGCCAAGTCATTGCTCAAATCAATGGTTCAGATACATCAGCTCAGTTGCAAAATGCTGAAGGTGCTGTAAAAGCTGCTCAATCGGCCTACGAATTGGCAGAAACCAATGCTAAACGATACCGCGAACTCTATGCACAACAAGCGATTAGTAAATTGCAATTAGACCAGGCTGAAAACCAATTGAATGCCACATCTGCTCAATTACAACAAGCACAGGCAAGCCTTAATTTGAGCAGCAATCAAAATAGCTATACTAATTTAACGGCCCCTGATACAGGTATTATTACAGCTTTCAATATTGAAGCAGGACAAGTCGTAGCAGCCGGTCAAAGCGTTGGTACCTTAGCGGCCGGTCACGACCCAGAAGCAGTCATTGCCCTTCCTGAACAAGAATTGAGTAAAATTCATGTAGGAAGCCCTGCTACTATTACCTTCTGGGCTCTACCTAATGTAACCGTGCAAGGTGTAGTACGTGAAATTTCACCAGTTCCTGACCCTGTAGCCAGAACGTATACCGTAAAAATTACCTTGCAAAATGCGCCTAAAGAGGTACAACTAGGCATGACGGTCAATGCTAATCTATCTACCACAGATAGTACCAATATTTCTATCCCATTGACAGCTCTTGTGAAAGACTCTAACGGTAATAATGCGGTCTATATCATCCGCGATAAGAAGGCTCATCTTGTGCCTATCAAGACTGGTGAGTTCGGTAAGAACTCCGTCATCGTCACATCTGGTTTAGCTAAAGGTGACATTGTCATCACCGCAGGTACCCAACAATTACAAGAAGGGACGGCGGTTAGTCAATGAAACAATTTAACTTAGCCGAATGGGCTCTTAAACACAAGTCCATTATCTACTACTTTATGGCTGTGCTCCTCACCTTCGGTATCTTCTCATTCACCCATATGGGACGCATGGAAGATCCTGATTTTACGATGCGCACCATGGTGGTCGGTGTTGCTTGGCCGGGGGCTTCTCCACAAGAAATGTCGGATCAGGTAACGGACAAACTCGAAGAAAAACTACGCGACCTTCCTGGTGTAGATTATACAAAATCTTTCACAGATGGCAGCAAATCCGTTATTTATATCAATTTAAGAGAGGATTTGCCATCCGATAAAATTCGTCCCGCTTGGGAAGAAGCGCGGAATATGATCAACGACGAATGGAAATCATTGCCTGCAGGCGTTCAAGGACCGACCATCAACGACAGGTTCGACGATGTATATGGCATTATCTATGCCATCAGTGGTGATGAGTATTCGTACGAAGAAAAACGACAACAAGCAGAAGACTTAAAACGTCAGCTTTTATCTGTGCCTAATGTTAAGAAAATCAGCCTCATTGGGGTTCAACAGCAAACCCTCAATGTAACCATAAACAAGGATAAACTCGCATCCTATAAAGTCAGTACACAACAGCTGTTAACAGCGCTTAAACAGCAAAGTATGATGGTTCCAGCTGGTGTGATTACAACAGATACAAACAATGTATATCTCCGCGTCAACGGCCTATTCGATAGTCCTCAAGCGGTGCGGGATATGCCAATCCGCATCAATAACCAAACGTTGCGCCTCGGTGACATGGCCGATGTAACCATGACCTACCAAGACCCTAGCGATCCACAGTTTTATTACAAAGGCAAGCCAGCCATTGGCATCGCTATCTCCATGGATGCAGGGGCTAATAATATCGAATTCGGCGAAGCTATCGACAAGAAGCTCGGGGAATTACAGAAAACGATTCCTGCCGGCCTCGAACTCAATCAAGTATCGAATCAGCCACATATCGTTAAGGAATCCATCGGCGATTTCTCTCAATCCTTATTTGAAGCTATCGCCATCGTATTGCTCGTAAGCTTTGCATCTCTCGGCTTACGAACCGGTATCGTTGTAGCCCTCACTATTCCGGTCGTTGTGTCTACGACGTTCATCTTGATGTATGAAAGCGGCATCTATCTACATAAGGTTAGTTTAGGTGCCTTAATCCTAGCTTTAGGCCTCCTCGTAGACGATGCCATCATCGTTGTAGAAATGATGAGTGTTAAGCTCGAAGAAGGGTGGGGACACTTTAAATCGGCTACCTTTGCTTACCAATCTACAGCATTCCCAATGCTATCTGGTACGCTCATTACCTGTGCAGGCTTCTTGCCATTAGCATTGGCACAAGGTATGGTAGCAGAGTTTACAAAATCCCTATCCATCGTTGTATTTATGGCACTTATTCTATCTTGGTTTGCCTCTGTTCTCGTCAGCCCTGTATTGGGTTATAAAATCATCGAAAACAAGGCTCCCAAGCCGGAATCGGAATGGACTAAACGAGACCGTATCATGCACAAGCTCAATGTGACCTTCTATGATAAGTTTGAAAAACTATTACATTGGGCACTAGGACATCACAAGGTAGTCTTATTGGCTACTCTAGGTGCCTTCGCTTTATCCTTGCTTTCACTACCGTTGATTAAACAGGAATTTTTCCCATCATCAACGCGTAATGAAATTATTGTATCCATGCAATTCCCTCAAAGTTCGTCCATCGAGTATACTGCTAACCAAGCAAAAATCATTGATGAACATTTGCAAGGTGACGAACGTATTTCAACCTTTACTTCGTACATTGGACAAGGTTCTCCGCGTTTCGTCCTCACCTTGGAACCTGAATTGCAACGAAATAACTTCTTGCAGTACGTTATCGTTACAAAATCCTTAGAGGATCGAGATAAACTGTATAATGAATTAACGTCTTATTTAAATGAAGAATTTCCTTCAGCCCTCGTAAATGCTCAATTTATACAAATTGGGCCTCCATCTAAGTACCCTGTTATGCTCCGCATAGCAGGTCCTAATCAAAAAGTGGTAAAAGAAATTGCCAACCAAGTAAAAGCAAAAATGCAAGACGATAAAGACTTACAAAATATCGCCTTTGACTGGCCAGATACAGAACCTGTAGCCAATATTCACATCGATCCAAACAAGGCACGTTTACTCGGCATCGATAGCTACGCTGTATCCTTGCACTTACAAAGTCTATTATCTGGTACTAAGTCTGGTGAATACTACGAAGGGAACCAAACCATTCCTGTTACCTTCCGTTTAGGTGACAACGAGCAACATAACTTAAGTGCTCTTTCATCCTTGCCAATTCAAACAGGCAATGGTTCCTACGTACCTCTTAGCCAAATTGCAACTATTACCATGGCTCAAGAGGATGGTATTATCTGGCATCGCAACATGATGCCAACCATTAGTGTTCATGCGAATGTAAAAGCAGGTGTCTTGGGTAATGCGAAAACGAAAGAGATTTACAAATCCTTACAAGACATTCGCGATTCCTTGCCTACAGGCTATTCTATTGACCTAGACGGCGCCGCTGAAAAGAGCGAAACAGCCGTTCAAAAGCTATTAACACCAATGCCAATTATGCTCTTTGTAATCATGACAATCCTCATGTTCCAATTAAAGCGTATCGCCCTCATGGTAATGGCTCTACTCACTGCTCCATTGGGGTTAATCGGTGTTGTATTAGCACTCAATATTACGAGAACGCCGTTAGGCTTTATGGCTATTCTAGGGATTATCGCCCTCTCGGGTATGATCATCCGTAACTCCATTATCTTATTAGACCAAATCGAAATCCACAAGGCAGAAGGACAAGAACCTCGTGAAGCGATTATCAACTCCGCTACACTTCGTTTCCGCCCTATCATGCTCACCGCTATCGCAGCGATTTTAGGCATGATTCCTCTCATGGGATCTGTATTCTGGAGCCCATTAGCCATCGCCTTTAGCGGCGGCTTACTAGTGGCAACGGTTCTAACACTCATCGTATTACCTGTCATGTATGCAAGCTGGTATAAGATAAAATAACTAATATTTAGCTAATAAAATATATAATATTAATCTAATGAAATGTCTAATATTTTTCTAACGAAATATCTAATATTTACATAACATCATAAAATATAGCATTAGCTAGTAACTTTATTTCCTTAGTAAAAATCCCCTAATCGTTGTGAAAGTTTACACTTAAACATCGATTAGGGGATTTATATTATTTATTATTAAACTACTACAGCTGTACCATTGCATGTAATCATAAGCATGCCATTTTGTGCACCTACTGTGCTGTATTGGAAGGATACGCCAATAATAGCATTAGCACCCAATTTAGAAGCTCGTTGAGACATTTCGTCGAGAGCTGCTTTGCGCGCATTCATCAAAGAATCTTCATAGCTACCGCTACGACCACCAACAATGTCACGAATACCGGACATGAAATCTTTTACAAAGTTACGGCCTTCTACGACTTCACCAAATACAATACCTTTGTACTCTTGTACAGGTTTGTTTTCAATATGCATAGTTGTAGTAATAATCATAATTGTATCCTTTCTAATTGACTACAATATATTTTGATTTATTATAACAAGACTTTTAGAGAAAAACAAATATAAATATAGCTTTCACATAAAACAATTACATATTGTATCTCCAAAAATTACATACTATATATCAAAAATTTACATATTATACATCAAAAAAAGACCTGTTCACTACTTTCATAATGAACAGGTCTAATTTTATATTTTTATCTATCAAAATCGCGGTCTAAGTTAACTTCTTTCAACGGCACAACTTTAGTTTTGTTGATGTATTTGTAACCAAGGTACACTGCGAAGAAGATTGGCAAGCCAATATAGGCAACGGATACGCCGTACCAGTCGATGGTATCACCTGTGAAAGCGGAGTAGTTTTGACCAGCAATGATGATGACACAAAGAATAAACGCCAAGATTGGGCCCACTGGGAATAACCACGCTTTGTATGGCAATTCACTAAGATCTCTTCTTTGAGCAATGAAAGCGCGGCGGAAACGATAATGAGATACTGCGATACCAACCCATGCGATGAAACCGCATAAACCAGAGATATTAACAATCCATGTATAAGCTGTACCTTCGCCAATAAAGCTTGTAAGGAATGCAAATAAACCGATTGCTGTCGTTAAGATTAACGCAGGTACTGGAACGCCGCGTTTATTTAACTTAGCAAAAATTTGAGGTGCTTGACCTTCTTTAGCAAGCGCGTACAGCATGCGCGTAGAAGAGTACAAACCAGAGTTACCAGCACTCAATACAGCTGTTAAGATAATAGCATTGATAAAGCTAGCAGCAAAGGCAAAACCAAAGCGGTCAAATACGAGTGTAAATGGAGAAATAGATACGTTCTCTACACTAGAGTTCAACAAATTTGGATCTGTGTACGGAATCAAGAAACCGATAACCGTGAAAGCACCGATATAGAACAATAGAATACGCCAAAAGATTGTATTAATCGCTTTTGGCACGTTCTTTTCAGGGTCTTCCGCTTCACCAGCGGCTACGCCGATAAGTTCAGTACCTTGGAAGGAGAATCCTGCCACCATAAAGATTGCGAGGATAGATTCCCAACCACCTACAAATGGAGCTTCTCCTACTGTCCAGTTCGCAAATCCTGGAGATGTGCCTCCAATGCCAAAGATAAGCATAAAGCCACAGAATAGGAATACGAATACGGTAATCACCTTGATGCTAGAGAACACATATTCACTTTCACCAAAGGAACGAGTAGATAAATAGTTCAAACCGAATAAAATGAGCAAAAACAGAGCAGACCATACGATGGCAGGCACATCAGGGAACCAATATTTCATGATGAGCGCCCCTGCTAATACTTCAGCAGCCAAGGTAATAGCCCAGTTAAACCAGTAGTTCCAACCTAAGGCAAACCCAAAGGCAGGATCTACATAACGTTTTGCATAAGTCCCGAAGGAACCTGGAATTGGTAAATATGTGGCCATTTCCCCAAGAGATGTCATAAGGAAATAAACCATGATACCTATGAGGCCGTAAGCTACAAGAGCACCACCAGGGCCAGCTGTACTTACGACTTCACCACCAGCAACGAATAAACCTGTACCGATAGCACCACCCAAAGCGATCATATTCATATGACGTGCCTTTAGGGAACGTTTTAGGTGTTGATCTTTGTTAGACGTAAACTCTACGTTATTATTATGATTATCAGACATGGGTCACCTCTTACAAATCTAGATTACGCACGTATTTTGCGTTATCTTCAATAAATTTACGACGAGGCTCTACCTTATCACCCATGAGGACCGTAAAGATTTTGTCGGCTTCGATAGAATCTTCTAAGCTAACTTGTAGAATCGTACGATTTTCAGGGTTCATCGTAGTTTCCCATAATTGTTCAGGATTCATTTCACCTAAACCTTTGTAACGTTGGATTGTAGTACCATCGCGGCCTACTTCATCAAGTTTAGCAGTCAACTCTGCATCAGAGTATACATACCAATGAGATTTACCCTTCTTGATTTGATACAAAGGTGGTTGAGCAATATAGATATGACCTTCCTCTACCAATGGTTTCATATAGCGGTAGAAGAATGTTAATAACAAGGTACGGATGTGAGCACCGTCAACGTCCGCATCTGTCATGATGATAATCTTGTTGTAACGAGATTTTGTAATATCGAATTCATCGCCAATACCTGTACCAAAAGCGGTAATCATAGAGCGAATTTCGTTATTAGCCAAAATCTTATCTAAGCGTGCTTTTTCTACGTTAAGGATTTTACCACGCAATGGCAAAATTGCTTGGTAACGACGATCGCGACCTTGTTTTGCAGAACCGCCCGCAGAATCACCTTCGACTAAATAAATTTCAGTCATAGATGTATCTTTTTCGGAACAGTCCGCCAATTTACCAGGAAGGCTAGATACTTCCAACGCATTTTTACGACGTGTTAGGTCGCGGGCTTTACGAGCGGCCTCACGAGCACGGCTTGCCATCGTTGCTTTTTCGATGATTTTCTTCGCATCTTGAGGATGTTCTTCAAAGAATGTTTTAAGACCTTCTGTAACGATAACATCTGTAATACCTTTAACTTCGCTATTGCCAAGTTTAGTTTTTGTTTGACCCTCAAATTGAGGTTCCAACACTTTCACAGATACGACAGCCGTCAAACCTTCACGTACATCCTCACCTGAAAGATTGGACTCATTTTCCTTGATCAAACCAGATTTACGGCCATAATCATTGAGGGTACGAGTCAAAGCAGCACGGAAACCAGATAGATGTGTACCACCGTCAATAGTATTGATATTATTTACAAAGGACAACAAGTTTTCGCTATAGCTATCGTTATATTGCAATGCCACATCTACCACAACGTCATCTTTTGTATTTTCAATGTTGATAACAGTTGGATTAATTGCTTCTTTATTTTCGTTCAAGAAGGTAATGAAAGAAATCAAACCACCTTCATAGTGGAAACTTTCAACACGAGGTTCCTCTAGGCGCAAATCGCTCAATGTAATGCGAAGGCCTTTGTTAAGAAATGCCAATTCTTGTAAACGCATTTTCAATGTATCAAAGCTGAATACGGTAGTTTCAAAGATTTCTGCATCTGGCTTGAAAATAACTGTAGTACCAGTTCCTGCAGCCTTGCCGATTTCGTGCAACTCGGAAGTTTTATGACCACGAGCAAAGGAAATCTCTTGAACAATGCCATTTTGAGATACTTGAACCTTAGTCCATTCACTCAACGCATTAACTACGGAAATACCTACGCCATGAAGACCACCAGATACCTTGTAGCCGCCACCGCCGAATTTACCACCTGCATGCAATTTCGTTAATACTAACTCTACCGCAGACATACCAGATTCATGCATCCCTGTTGGAATACCACGACCATCATCGACAACAGTAACACTGTTATCTGGATTGATGGATACTTCGATATGTGTAGCGTAACCAGCAAGCGCTTCGTCTACAGAGTTATCTACAACTTCGTATACGAGGTGATGCAAACCACGAGCAGACGTACTACCAATATACATCCCTGGGCGTTTACGCACCGCGTCTAGACCCTCAAGAACCTGAATATTCTGAGCGCCATAATTTTGTTCAGGCATGAAACAAACTCCTCCTAACAATCTATCATACTGTACTTGATTGAAATAAAGTGACAAAACATGTACAGGATTAAACTTTATCTCTTTATTATACTATAAAACTCATCAATCCGTCTCATTAAAGTCTTAATACTGATACCAGATCCATACACACAAGCATCAGTGACCACATATGTCTTGATTTGCTCCTCTGGCACCATGGCTATATATTCTAGCGTTTCATAGTGATGAATAGGACTTTTATGGGACTTTCCGCCCTTGGCATGCACCATCGTAATGATGGATTCTATGGGCACGGAAATGGTATCTCCAATATGAACGTACATAAGAATGCCCCCTCTACTTTTCTAATGTCCCATTAAGAGCATCAATTTTGCGCTGTTTCTCTTCAGCTAGGAACTTTGATCTATATTTATTACACAAATTAATAACATGCTGATCCGTTAGCTCATCAGGCTTCTTATGGGTGATGAGCATGGCCACCATAAACATATGACGGCGATTGATGGATCCTTTATAAATCTTATCCAGATAAAAGTATATGGATTCCCGCATCGCTTCTGCAAAGTCTGGGAAGGTACACTGTATAAATTGCTGACAGTCGCTGTATTTAAAGTATGGATACTTTCTAATAACCGCCTTAATCTCCTTGATATGAGCCCGATGCAATTCATATTCACAAGTAGGACAGATTTCTTTTTTAGATTCCATGTGCATGCCACATCGCTTACAACGATGATACCCATGCTGCTCTAAATATATTTCACGCTTTCGAGCCGTAATTTGTACTTTTCTGAAAGCAGCTCGTAATTCTTCGTTATCCGTTTGTTCTAAAGATTTATCGATGGCGTCTACATCTTCTTTTGAAAGTACGATATTAGCAAAATTAATACGTTTTGTAATAATCTGTTCATCAGGAATCGTGAGAGACGTATTAATTTCTACTTTCACATAGCTCTGACGTTTCATGATGAATCGAATATCGGTGATTACCTCATGGCGGTAATACTTGTTGATAGCCTCGATGATACGTCGTTTTTGCATCTGTAATTCCTGCATCCACATGGAATTATCTGCACTGATAACCATGTCTGGAGGCTTGATAGACACAATTTTCGTATGATCGGCGATGACATCGCCTACTACATCGCGCCACTTGTGAACGAGGGTATTTAATTTATATTGTTCCAGTAAATTCAGTTCTGCTAAGGCCTTTGGTAAACAAAGATCAAGGCTGTCCATACTGAACCTTTCCTCCTTCACAAGAAATAAATTGAACAGATTTCAAATCTTTAAAATCGTGAATATCTGTAGTGGTAATAAATGTTTGAATTCGTTTATGAATAAACTGCAATAAATTCACTCGTCTCGACTCATCAAGTTCGCTCAATACATCATCCAAGAGAAGAACTGGATATTCTCCTACCTCTGACTTGATAAACTCAAGTTCACTCAACTTTAAAGACAATACAGCTGTTCGTTGCTGACCTTGCGATCCAAATTTCTTTAAATCCATAGCATCGGAAAAGAATTTTAAATCATCGCGATGAGGACCTACACTAGTGCTCAAACGATGACGATCTTGCGACAACGCTGCTTTGATGCGTTCGTAAAAGCCTTCCTTTGTATATTCTAATGAACCATTGTCCATATACGGCTGTTCATAACCAATGGTTAAATTCTCAAGGCCACCTGTCAATTTACGATTCATCAAATCGATGAGCAAATTGATTTTTTTTAAGCTTTCTAATCGTTTCTTTACGATAAAGCTCGCCATATCTGCTAGCTGCAAATCCCATTCTTCAAGAGGAATAGTATTCTTTCCTCTATATTCTTTTAGAACTGCATTTCGTTGCTGTAACAGCCGATTGTACTGCATCAATTGATGATAGTAAGTAGCGCTAGTCTGAGATATTTCCATATCAAGGAATCGCCTACGTCCCGATGGAGTCCCCTTGATGAGCTGTAAATCTTCAGGACAGAAGATAACTGTATTTAATGTACCAATCAGTTCTTTTTGAGATATTTTTGTTTCATTTAATCGAATATCCTTAGGGCCTTGACGGAATAATTTAATATTTACCTTTTGAGGCGTATCTTTTTTCTCGAATTTTACAACTATGCCTGCTTCTTCAGCATTGAACATGAGCATATCCGAAGTATCGTTAGTACGATGGCTTTTACCAATCGTACCAACATAAATCGATTCGAGGATATTCGTCTTACCAGCCCCATTGGTGCCGTGCAGAACGATAATCTCAGGATTAAACTGTATCTGTACATCCTTATAATTACGAAACTGAAATAACTGCAGTGAGTCAATTCTCACCGATTATGCCTCCTCTTGTGTAATCACGAGGTCTACATCAAGACCTTCACAAGAAATCACATCACCAACGCGGCATTTCTTGCGTTTTTCTGTTACGACCTGACCATTCAAGGTAAGGATGCCTTCATCGATGAAAGATTTAATTTGACCACCTGTTTCAATGATACCTTCTAACTTCAACAACTGATCAATTTGAATGTACTCCGTATGAATGGGTACCTGCTGTTGCTCTTTCATAACGTTCTCCTAAAGTGATAAAGGTTAAGCATTTGTGCGAACTGGTGTTACTACGTATGTATAGTTCGGATTATTGTCTTGGCGAATGACAACAGGACCGTTTTGTTTTAAGAACAAGTGGATGTTGTCGCCTGTGCTGTGACGCAAGATGTCAGAGATGTAGCGACCATTGAAGGAGATTGTGAAAGGTGTGCCTTTAAATTCAACAGCTACGTCTTCTTTTGCCATACCGATTTCAGTATTTTGAGTAGACAATGTGACATTACTTTCAGACCAATCATAACGAATTACATTATAGCTGATGTCTTTAGCCAACAAGGATACGCGATCAACAGCACCAGCAAATTCACGGCGATCGATTACAGCGCTAGAATCGAATTGAGAAGGAATTACCTTTTCATATTCAGGGTATGTACCTTCAATTAAGCGAGAAATAATATAAATAGATTCAAAATTGAATACGATTTGTGTGCGATTCCAAATGATATTGATCATAGCTGGATTATCTGTTGGTAATAAACGAGATACTTCAGCCAACGTTTTTGTTGGAATGATAGCACGCATTGGAGTTGTTGCTGGTTCATCGATGGTAATTTTTTTAACAGCCATACGGTGTGTATCGGTAGCAACCATAGTCACTTCGTTTTCTTTGATTTCAAGAAGAGCACCGGTAAATACAGGACGATCTTCGTCAGTAGCTGCTGCATAGTTTGTTAAATCGATGAGTTCTTTCATAGCAAAGCTATCGATGTTTACATGATCTTGGTCGTGAATTTGTTCCACCAAGGAAAAATCATCTGGATGTAATGTTACAAGGTTGAATTCGGAAGACCCAGATGTAATTGTCAAAGAATTTCCGTCTTCTGGTTTGTAAAGTTCAATAGTATCACCAGGTAATTTGCGAATTAATTCTTGGAAATAGCGGGAACCTACTACTAAAGTACCAGGTTCTTTGATATCTCCATCGATGGTTAAGCGAATGCCGAGTTCAAAGTCGTTACCTTGCAATTCTACTTGACCATTTTTTGTAGTCATGTAAATAGCGCCTGGTAAGTTGGAACTTGTTTTATTTTGAGATACCTTTTGCAATACGTTGATTGCTTTTTGGAGATTTGCTTTAGGGAATGTAATATGCATATGTTACTCCTTTATAATTTTTATATATTGTAAAAGCACTAATAATTACTTGCTTTGTTTGTAATATTCAATGTTTGCTATCGTAGATGCTCTATAGATATTCTGCGGTAGATCTATTTCTACTGGTTTTTTGATTGTTTGTTAGTTTTAGTAGTAGTAATAGTAGGGGCCTGTTTATATGTGTAAAAGTGATTTGAAGCCACTAACTGTGTGAATTATGGGTTGTGTATAACTATGTTGATAGTTTGTACCTACTTATCCACATATTAACATCAAAGTATGAGTTTTAGGATATCCACAAAGTTATTCACCATATATCCACAGAGTTATCCACAGGTTGTTAATTTCTGTTTAATTTCTGCAACCATTCGTTTAGTTTCTTCGTTTTTTTCAATTTCCTTCGTTATTTTATCGTACGCATGGAGAATTGTCGTATGGTCACGAGAGAAAGCTGCTGCGATTTGTGGATAGCTTTCATTGATCATATCGCGGCATAGATACATGGCGATTTGCCGTGGGAATGCGAATTGGGCTTTCCTTTTTTTGCCGAGCAAGTCTTGCTTTTTAATATTGAAATAAGAACTTACAAAATTCTGGATGCTTTCAATATTAACCATGTTTACCTCTTCTGTGTGAACGAGGCCCGCCAAGGCGTGTTTTGTGTATTCTAGGTCGATAGATTCTAGACGTTGATCGATGGACGCTGTACCGATGAGCTTGGTGAAAGCACCTTGCAATACGCGGACGTTTTCGCTGAATTGCAATGCTACGTAGTTGATAGAGTCATTATCGATGCGAATAATGCGGTTCTTTTTATATTCTCGTTCAAGCAGTGATCTGAAGATGGCGATGCGCGTTTCTAAATCTGGATTTTCCATTGTTGCAATGTAGCCAGCTTGGAAACGAGAGCGAAGACGATCTTCGAACTGCTCCATATCGTTTGGCATCGTATCAGAGGTAAGTACGATTTGCTTGTTATTATTTAGTAATTCATTGAACGTATTAAATAGCTCAGTTTTCGTACTTTCACGGCTTTCAAGGAATTGAATATCGTCAATCATGAGAACATCGATATTGCGGAACGTGTTGCGGAATAATTTACCTTGGTTGCGCTGCAATGTTTCGACGAAAATATTCATAAAGTTTTCGCTTGTAATGGACATGACCTTCATATGTGGATGATGTTCCTTGATGGCATTGCCGATGGCGTGCATCAAATGCGTTTTACCGAGGCCTGAAGGTCCGTAGATAAAGAGCGGATTATAGTCTCCACCAGGGAACTCAGCTACATTTTGAGCAGCCCCAAACGGAATGCGGTTCGCGTTGCCCGTTACGTAGTTATCAAAACGATACGCTGGATTGAGATTGGATAACGATAAATCCACAGGTACATTGTCAGACTGCAATGTTGGCAATGTTTCTGCTGTTTTCTTCGGTGCCGCTACCATTGGCTCGTCTGGAATATCCACAGGCGCTGGCGCGCGATCGATATAGATAGGCTCTTGATAGACCGGTGTGTAAAACTCCTCTTGATAAGCCTTTTCCTCTACTATAGGTGGTAAAGGCATTGGAGGTGCTATAACTGGCGTATCGATGAGACTTTCATCAACAAAGGTAGTATCTATACTCTCTTGATTAAAATCGAATAAAACCATATCTCGAGGAGAGCCGATGACTGTGGTAATCGCATCTTGTAAAGCTTTACTAATTTGCGGCTGCTGGTCGATTAAGTTTTTTACAAATGTTTGCATGACCCCAATATGGATCGAATGACTATCGAGAGACATGGGAATCAACGATGACGTGACGCGCAAATACAATGCGTCAGGTAAATGTTGCATATTCTTTTTCGCCTCAAGCAATATATGTTCCCATATATTATTTAAATCAAATGACTGCATGACGTGCCTCTTGTGAATAACTATTGCGATAAATGTGTATAACTTTAGGAATAATGTGTATAACCATTGTAAAAGCTGTGGAAAAACATATTATTCCTGTGAATAACTTGTGTATAACCTGTGAATAAGTAAAAATAAAAGTCTATTTTATATAGATAATTACTGACTTTTTAGTTTTTATAGATTAAAAGAGAAAAAATGTGGATAACCTCGAAAGTTATCCATCAAAAACTTATAAAAATATATAATTTTCCCTAATTTCAAGTATGATTGTACCAAAAAATCACTAGTTTGTCATTTATTCTGTGGATAACTTTTGGTTATCTGAAGGAAATGTGTTAATAAATTAATAATTATTTCATTATTTGTTCATCAATTACTTTTGGGGGAGGAATGAAAACTACTTTTATCGCTCCATTCTAACGCAAGTCGCTCAAAAAGTAGTTTTCATTCCCCTCCTCCAATAAGATAATTTTTATGATTATTATACACATAGATGGAAAAGTAATTGATGAACTTAACAGCATCAACCTTCAGATAATCAAAACTAAATGATCAATAAAAATGACAAACTAGTGATTTTTCTAAGCGGGAGTGTTAGGTGTAGATATGGATTTTTGACCGAAACGTGTCGTATGGAGGGAGAAAATCACATCTATTCCTCCCCCTGGAAACGTAACATAGGTCCCTATCTCCTTCCCCAGAGGATAAAAGGTAAAATTTGAACACATCCTTAGATCCGTATTCTGAAAGACTTTTATTAGATTGGTATAAAAACTGATACTACTTTTTATACTGGTGGTAGGTATATTAGTAGTCATTAGAGTGTGTTAGGAGTAGGGATAGATGTGGATTTTTGACCGACTTACGTGTCGTATGGAGGGAGAAAACCACATCTATTCCTCCCCCTATAAAAGTAGTATCAGTTTTAGTTCTATCGGATTTAAGTAAAATCTACATGAAAGTCTTTCAGAATAGCCCTAAATGATTGACAAATTTACGTTTTACCTCTATAATTACCCTGTTATGGTATAAGTAAAACAATACAGAATGACGAGGAGGTGTTTTACTAATGAAACGTACTTACCAACCAAATACTCTTTGGAGAAAACGTACCCATGGTTTCCGTGAACGCATGAAAACTATTGGTGGCCGTCTCGTTTTGAAAAGAAGACGTGCAAAAGGCAGAAAACGCTTATCTGCATAATATAATAGCTGTTAGGCAGGAGAAAAAACTTGGCGCTGCTGCCAAGTTTTTCTATTCTTAGGACTTAAGGACAATGCATATGGATTATTGCCTTGATAAAGCAAGACGACTGACGCACAATAATGAATATCGCCTTGTGTATAAGCACGGAAAATACGAAGTAGGCCGTATGTGTGTACTGTATCGTATGCCCGTGGCAAAGCAACCTACGCGCATTGGTTTTGTAACAGGCAAAAAGGTTGGTTGTGCAGTGGAGCGCAACCGAGCTAGACGCCTGATGAAAGAGGTATATCGCCTCAATCAGCATGCCATTCGCGAAGGGTATCATATCGTAATTGTTGGACGTGGCCCTCTGAAAAACGCTACCTACGAAAAAGCGGAAAAGGAGATTTTGTATCTCTTGCGGAAAAGCAAATTATTGATACAAAATAATAAATAGGACCACAAGTTAGAGGCTTTGGTCCTTTTTGTGTATATGGAGGTTTCCATGAAACGCTGTATAACCATGCTTTTACGACTTTTAATTAGGTTTTATCAGCTCGCCATATCTCCCTTAAAACCTGGATGTTGCCGTTATTATCCGACATGTTCCACATATACTCTGCAGGCCATCGAAAAATATGGTCCTTTGAAAGGTAGCTGGATGGGTTTAAAACGCATTCTTCGCTGTCATCCTTTCCATAAGGGTGGCTACGATCCAGTTCCCTAACCCACGTGGGATTAGGCTGGATGCGTTCTGTGAAAGTTACTTTCACAAAAACCATCGAGCACAGTTTTGGAAATACCTAAGCATCTGTATGGATGAAATTTAGACCATACCATAACGATATATAGATGCGCAAAGGACGATTTCGGACTGTATGAAAAAGGAGAAACAATGGACTTTTTAAGTGGTATTTTCCAACCTATCGTTGATTTAATGAGCACATTGGTAACCTATGCGTTCCAATTGACTCAAATGATAGGTTATCCAAGCTACGGTGTGGCTATTATCCTTTTAACAATCGTTATTAAAGCGATTTTGGCACCACTTACTGTTAAGCAAATCAAATCCATGAAGGCTATGCAAGAATTGCAGCCTCGCATGAAACAATTGCAAGATAAATACAAAAACGATCCTGCAAAACTGCAAGCGGAAATGGGTGCATTGTACAAAGAAATGGGCGTTAACCCATTGGCTGGTTGCTTGCCATTGTTGGTACAAATGCCATTCTTGATCGCGATTTATTGGGCTTTGAAAGATTACCCATACGATCCAAACTTTGTACAATTCTTGTGGTTGCCTAGCCTTGGCGATCCAGATCCAATGTATATCTTACCTATTTTGAGTGCATTATCCACATGGGTTATGTCTCGTCAAACTAGTAATGGTGCAACTGGTGCAGCTGCGCAACAACAAAAGATTATGACAATCTTTATGCCTTTATTCATTGGTTACATTTCTTTGAGCTTCCCATCTGGTCTCGTTATCTACTGGGTAGTTTCTAACGTATTCCAATTGATTCAACAGCATTTCATTTACAAAAATTTGAACGCTAAGTAGGAGGCAATTATGGAATTTATCGATGTATCTGCTAAAACCATTGAAGATGCCATTGCTAAAGGTGTAGCTCAATTAGCCGCTGAAGGCCAAGAATTGGTAGAAACTAAAGTCTTAGAACAACCTTCTAGTGGATTTTTAGGCATTGGTCGTAAACCAGCAGTTGTTCGCTTATTCTTCACTGCTTTGGCTCAATCTGCTACTGCAAAAGAAGTAGCTAACGTAGAAGAACAATCTGTAGCTATTGCTTCCGAACCAGTGGCAACAAGCGAAACAGAAGTACAAGATATAGCAGTTGAAACTTCTGAAAGTACTGTAACGGAAAAACCTTCTAAAAAAGAACTTTCAAAAGAAGATCAACAAGAAATTGCTGAAAAAGGTAAACAATTCCTAGATGATATGTTTACACAAATGGGCCTCACTGTGGTTATCGAAAAGATGATGACCAAAGACAAGATTACATTCCAAGTACATGGCGAAGATTTAGGTATTTTGATAGGCAAACATGGTCAAACCTTGGATGCTATTCAATACTTAACAAATCTCGTGGCTCACAAGGATGTATCTGGCCACTGCCATATCGTGGTAGATGTGGAAAACTATCGTTCTCGCCGAGAAGAAACATTGGTAAATCTCGCGAAACGTTTGGCTTCTAAGGTGAAACGTAACCGTCAAAAGGTTTCCTTAGAACCGATGAATGCTTTTGAACGTAAAATCATTCATACTGCCCTTCAAGGGGATAAAAACGTTGTTACCAACAGTGAAGGGGATGAACCATTCCGTCACGTTGTGATTTCGTACAAAAAATAAAATATAGTAGTGCAGCTTTCAAGTAACTGATATCCTCGGTTGCTTGAGGGCTGTTCCCTTTATTCTTTAGGTTATGGTGAAAGCTAACCTAAGTTAATCTTCGCATGCAAAGATTAGTTTAGTTTAACTTTCACAGGCGAAGAACATATACAAAAATAAATACTAGATAATCGAAATACGGAGATATGTATGTATATAGATGATACAATAGCGGCCATTGCGACACCGCCCGGCATCGGTGGGGTTGGTATTATTCGGGTCAGCGGCAAGGATAGTTTTCCTATTGTAAATAGCCTGTTCAAGAGCGTTGGCACCGTTCCTTTGATGGACCGCCAAAATAGAACGATACAATATGGGACCATTGTGGACCCTGCAACTAACAAGACCATCGACGAGGTTCTTGTGTTATTAATGAAAGGTCCTCATTCCTACACGGCAGAGGATGTAGTGGAAATTCAGTGTCACGGCGGCATTGTACCGGTTCGACAAATTTTGAAACTCCTCGTCAATCACGATGTGCGCATGGCTGAGGCCGGTGAATTTACGAAGCGTGCCTTTATGAACGGACGTATCGACCTCACCCAAGCGGAGGCGATCATTGATATTATTGAAGCGAAAACGGAGGACTCTCTCTCCCTCGCTGTGGCACAGCTAGATGGGACTGTTTCATCCTTTGTGAAAGATGTGCGAGAACAGCTCATCGCCATGATTGCTCATTTAGAGGTAACCATCGACTATCCTGAGGAGGATATCGAGGACGTAACGAGCCAAGAGGTTCGTGATCAATTACAGCCTATTTTGAAAGCCATGGATGATCTCTTGTCCACAGCGAATACAGGTCGCCTCATTCGAGATGGTATTACGACGGTTATTGTGGGTCGTCCAAATGCAGGTAAATCGAGCCTCATGAACGCTCTTTTGCGCGAAAACCGCGCTATCGTAACGGATATTCCGGGGACGACGCGGGACAGCATTGAAGAATATATGACCGTAGAAGGCATTTCTCTACGCCTCATCGATACGGCAGGTATTCGGGATACACAAGATACGGTAGAAGCCCTTGGCGTGGAGCGTGCTCGTGATTATATCAACAAAGCAGACATCGTGCTCTGCGTTATTGACGGATCTACTCCGTTAAATCCTGAAGAAATCGAAATTTTGACCTCTGTGAGCGGTTTAAACACCATCGTACTCCTTAATAAGTCCGACGTGGCACAAGTCGTTACAGATGAAAATATTAAAGAACATGGGAATTTTACAGCTATTGAACGCATTAGTGCTAAAGAAGGGGAAGGCTCTGCAGTTCTCTCTAAATGGGTACAAGAACTCGTCTATGGCGGTCGCGTAAAACAAGACAACAGCGCCATGATTAGTAACGTGCGCCACATTAGCCTTATGGAACAAGCAAAGGCACAAGTCGAACAAGCCCTCTCCTCCATCGACATGGGCATGCCAGTAGACTTTGTAGCTACCGACCTGCGCAGTGCCTGGGAACTACTAGGCGACATCACAGGCGATACAATCCGAGAATCCATGATCGACGAACTATTCAGTCGTTTTTGTCTAGGGAAATGATTTAAACTTTCACAATAAGATAAGTAACAAATATAAGGAAATTAATATGTACACAGTAGATAATTATGATGTCATCGTCATCGGCGGTGGTCATGCTGGTTGTGAGGCGGCTCTCGCTACTGCTCGCATGGGTCATCGCACGTTGATGGCGACCATCAGTTTAGATAATATTGCGCTTATGCCGTGCAACCCTGCCGTGGGTGGTCCTGGTAAAAGCCATCTTGTTTACGAAGTTGACGCATTAGGCGGTCAAATGGGTATTAATGCGGATGCTACGGCTATCCAAATGCGTATGCTCAATATGGGTAAGGGACCTGCCGTTCATTCTTTGCGCTGTCAATCCGACAAGATTAAATATCAACATTTGATGAAACAAACATTGGAGAATACAGATAATCTCAATGTTAAGCAAATCATGGTGACAGAGCTTAAGGTGGAGGATGGCAAGGTCACAGGTATCGTTACGGAGCTTGGTGAATTTTATGGCGCCAAGGCTGTTATTCTTTGTACAGGGACCTATTTGAAAGGTAAAATCCTCATCGGCGATATCGATTATGTGGGCGGTCCAAATGGTCAACGCGTAGCGGAACATTTCTCTCGATCCTTGCTCGATAATGGTGTTGAATTGATGCGCTTTAAGACGGGTACACCAGCACGTGTAGATAAACGTACTTTAAATCTCGATAATATGGTAGTTCAAGAAGGCGATGCACATCATCACGCATTTTCTTTTATGGATGAATGGATTAACCGTAATGAAGACGTATGTTGGTTGACGTATACTAACAAAGAAACGCACGAAATCATTCATAGCAATATTCATCGAGCTCCTATGTATAGTGGTAAAATCGAAGGCGTAGGTCCTCGTTACTGCCCTTCCATCGAAGATAAAGTAGTGCGCTTTGCCGATAAAGAACGCCATCAATTATTCGTAGAACCAGAAGGTACGGGTATAAATGAAATGTACGTTCAAGGCATGAGTACATCCCTTCCTATGGACGTACAATATGCATTCTTGCGTACTATTCCAGGCCTTGAAAATGTAGAAATTATGCGCCCTGCCTATGCTATCGAATACGATTGCTTGAATCCAACGCAATTGACACCAGCACTTCAAGTGAAACATATTGAAGGTCTCTACTCTGCGGGTCAAGCCAATGGTACATCTGGCTATGAAGAAGCGGCTGCTCAAGGCCTCATGGCTGGTATCAACGCAGCATTGTGGCTTGAAGGTAAAGAACCGTTTATCCTTGCTCGTTCTGAAGCGTACATCGGTGTTCTCATCGATGATCTTGTAACAAAAGGTACAAATGAACCGTACCGCATGATGACAAGCCGCAGTGAATACCGCTTATTGCTTCGTCAAGATAATGCAGACATGCGTCTTACGGAAAAAGGCCGTGCAATCGGTCTTGTAAAAGATGATCGTTGGGATAAATTTACAGCTAAAAAAGCTGCTATCGAAGAAGCAATGGACATGTTACGAAATACACCTGTCAATCCATCCAAAGAAACACAAGCTTTGCTTGAAAGTTTAGGTACAGCACCTATTAGAACAGGTATTCACGCTTATGATTTAGTAAAACGTAACGAACTCTCTTATGCCGTCGTAGCCGATGCATTTGGTTTGAAACGCTATACACCTGATGTAGAGGAAGCTGTCGATATTTCCATTACCTACGAAGGTTACATCAAAAAGCAAATGGAGCAAGTCGATAAGGTTCGTAAACTAGAAGAAAAAATTCTTCCAAAAGAATGGGACTATACACAAATAAAGGGTATTTCCCTTGAAGCTCAACAAAAGCTCAACAAAATTCGTCCTCACTCCATCGGCCAAGCAAGCCGTATCTCTGGTGTATCACCTGCGGACGTATCTGTTCTGTTGATCCAACTCGAACAATACAATAGAAGTAAATAAAAATAGCATGTAATAACATGCATTTTATATGAACTTTTTAGAAGCTATTTCTTATAGATTTTAAAAGATATTTCCTATAGATCTTATTGTCCTATACATATTAGACAATTCATTAGGTGTACTTATGAAAGAAAAATATGATGTGCCTATAGCACCTCAGTCTGAATTTGTTTCGTACATGATGGAGCAAATGAGCCATTTTGGCTTGCCTTGTACGGAAGAGCAAGCCAAAGACTTTTACATGTATTATGCGCATATGATTGAAACAAATAAATATCTCAATCTAACGGGTATTACGGATATGAAAGAGGTCGTGGTTAAGCACATGATTGACTCCCTCTCCTGTTATGATTCTGAAATTATCAAATCTGACATGACGATTATCGATGTTGGTACCGGTGCAGGTTTCCCTGGTATTCCATTGGCTATCTATGACCGTAGCCTCAAGGTTACCCTGTTTGATTCTTTGAAAAAGCGGCTTACCTTTTTGGAATCGGTTATAGATGAACTAAAACTGACGAACTGTACTACCTTACACGGACGTGCGGAGGATTTGAGTCATCAAGATTACCGTGAAAGCTTTGATATTGCTACGAGCCGTGCCGTGGCACGCTTGCCGATTCTTTTAGAATGGACTGTGCCATACGTAAAAGAAGGTGGATACATAGTTGCTTTAAAAGGAGCTATCTACGAAGAAGAAGTGAAAGAATCTAATAAAGCCCTTAGCACACTAAAAGCTACTATCGAAGAAGTAAGAACCGTTACTTTGCCAACCTTAGAGGATAAACGAGCAATCGTATATATAAAGAAAATTGGAAAAACACCAAAACAATATCCACGAAAACCAAAAGAAATCAAAGACAAACCGTTAGTATAGCAGTTAATGATTTAGGCGTAGAAACTAATATAAATTAATATAACTAAACCCCATGTTACATTGCTACATAAAGAAAAAGAGGATGCAAATCATAGATCTGCATCCTCTTTTCCTTTTCTTAGTAACGAATTAGTTTGTATGCCCTCCCCCACTCTATATCTATTAAATGATATCGTTTACGACAAAATTATATATTTTGTTCACTATATGAGGCGGAGATAAAGATACATATAACACCTTTCCCTAAGAACGACTTAGTTCACTATGGAGGTCGTGGGAAAGGTGTTATATGTTAATCTCAGAATGACTTTATAGGTGATCAATAATATATAATGTTGTATCGATATCATTTAAAGGCATAATATGTACGCCTGCTGCCATTTTC
Source organism: Veillonella parvula (assembly GCF_032550495.1). Classification (GTDB taxonomy): domain Bacteria; phylum Bacillota; class Negativicutes; order Veillonellales; family Veillonellaceae; genus Veillonella; species Veillonella parvula_G. The sequence goes on from NZ_JAWFZJ010000003.1 coordinate 68,863, forward strand.
TTGATTTGTTCAAGTGTTTCAATCGCAATTTCTGTACCCGCTTCTTTACCACCTTTTTCCATGCGGTCCAATATTTCTTGAGTAAGATTGATTCCAGGCACTTTTTCATGGAGGTATGTAGCCATTTTAAAGCTTTTAAGTGGAATCAAACCGAGCATGATAGGTACATTGAATTCAGACATCTTGTCAATGTAGCGTTTTGCCTGTTCTAAATCGTAAATTGGTTGTGTTTGTACAAAGTGAGCGCCATTTTGAATTTTAGCAGCTAATTTTTGGCGTTCAATCTCTAAATCTGGAGCACCAGGATTACCAGTGGCACCGATGTAGAAGTTCGTAGGTGCATCTAGGTCATTACCTGCCAGGTCTTTGCCTGCATTTAATGTCTTAGCGATGTTAAGTAGTCCCATACAGTCGACTTCAAATACGGATTGTGCAAATGGATGGTCCCCATTATCTGGTTTATCACCAGTGAGTGTTAAAATATTATGCACGCCCAATGCTGCTGCACCGAGTAATTCAGATTGCAATCCGATAATATTACGGTCGCGGCATGTAAGGTGGAAAATAGTTTCAATTTCTTTGTTATGTTGTAACAAATAAGAAAGAGAAATTGGGCTCATGCGCATTTTGGACATAGGGCTATCAGCGATGTTGATAGCATCGACCTTCCCTTTCAAACGGGCTGCTTGTTCGAAGGTCTTTTCTGCAGAACTGCTTTTAGGAGGATCCAATTCAACAGTAATGGTGAACTGTCTTTGTTGATGTTTTTCTCGTAATGTCATCATGTACCTCGTTACTATACATTATTTTTCTAGTGTTTCAAAGAAGTCATTGGCGTGGTTAACAGCAGCGATGCCGTCTTTAGCGTAGATATCTGCACCTGCTTGGTCTGCGTAGTCTTGAGATACTACAGCGCCACCAACCATGACCTTAGTTTTAAGGCCTGCTGCACGGATAGCAGCGATAGTATTGTCGATTTGTGGCATGGTAGTCGTCATCAAGGAACAGATGCCAACGAGGGCAGCTTTGTTATCTTTAATGGCTTGTACGATAACTTCTGGGTCAACGTCCTTACCCAGGTCGACGATTTTGTAACCATTGTTTTCGAGCAATGCTGCTACGATATTTTTACCTAAATCGTGGATGTCGCCTTTAACTGTAGCCACGACAACGGTGCCTTTATCTAAGCTTTCACTAGCAGGAATAATTTCTTTAATGGTGTTGAAAGCAGCCTGCATTGTTTCAGCAGCAAGCATTACTTGTGGTAAGAATAATTTACCAGAACCAAACTTATCCCCCACTACGTTCATCGCTTCCGATAAGCCTTTTTTCGTAAGATCTAATGGATCGATACCATCTGCTAAGGCTTTTTTTACAAGATCAATGATAGCTTCTTTTTCGCCTTGTTCTACACATGCGCGAATATTGGCTAAAGGATCATTACTATCGAAGGATTTTTTATCTGGCCCTTTAGGAGCAGAGTTACCAGGAGCGGTAGTTTCGTCTTCATAGCCGTATTCTTTAATAAATTCAGCAGAACCTGGGTCCCAGCCTAGTAAGGTAGTACTAGATACAAATGCTTTTTTTGCTGGATAATTGAGTGGATTCATAATCGGTGTTGTTAAGCCACATGCGAGGGCCATTGTTAAGAATTGGCCGTTCAAATAAGGACGTTGAGGCATACCGAAGGAGATATTGGACAAGCCCATTACTGTTGGGAAGCCAAATTTTTCTTTATATAATTGTAGCGTACGCAATGTTTGGCGTGCACTATCTTCACCGCTGGCAAGTGTTAATACCAATGGATCGAGTAATAAGTCATGTGGTTGAAGACCATAACCGTAAGCGCGATTTATGATGCTTTCAGCTAAAGCAACGCGGTCCTCTGCTTTTTCAGGTAAGTCACCACTACAGATTGGCAAGCAAAGCAATGCTGCACCATACCGTTTAGCCAAAGGCATTACGTGAGTAATAGACTCCTCCTCCCCATTTACGGAGTTAATGAGGGCACGACCTGGATAGTTTTTAAGAGCTATTTCCATAGCTACTGGGTCTAATGTGTCAATGGATAATGGTGTTTCTACGAGCATGGATAACTCGAAAATGGCGCGTTCCATTAAGGGTGATTGATCCATGCCGGCTACACCCATGTTTACATCTAGGATATCTGCACCTGCCTCTACTTGGTCTAAGGCATCCCGTTTTACACGGATGAAAGAGCCATCGCGCAATTCTTGAGCAAGGACTTTACGGCCAGTTGGATTAATACGTTCGCCAATGATAAGTGGTTTTGTATGATGGCCTAACTCTAAAAGTTTAGTACGGCTTGTAATAATTGTTTTAGGTGCAATGTGGGCGCGTTCTTTTGGCGTATGAGCTTTCACAGCATCGGAAATAGATTGAATATGAGCTGGTGTTGTACCACAGCAGCCGCCAACATAGCTTGCACCAGCATCAACAATTGGAAGCATCAAAGGCCCCATCTCTTCAGCTGAAAGTGGGAATACAGTTTGTTTATTTATTAATTGAGGCATACCGGCATTTGGCTGACAGCTTATTGGTAAATTTGTAACGCTTGCAATCTCTTCGATAAGTGGTGTAATTTGTTCAGGTCCAAGGGAACAGTTGATACCAATGATATCAGCCCCTATAGCTTCTACGATAGTAGTTGCTACTGCTGGTGGTGTACCTGTAATAGTACGACCGTCTTCACTAAAAGAAAATTGACAGATGATTTGTACATCATCTTTTGTCTTCCCTGCTGCTTCACGAGCATCTAAAGAGGCTAATAAAGCGGCACGCATTTCCTGTACGTCGATGATAGTTTCAATGATAATAAAATCAACGCCACCTTCGATTAATGCTTCGGCTTGTTCACGATATGTATCATAAATGGAGTCAAAGCTCATATTGCCTAATGGTTGTAAAAAACGACCTGTAGGTCCCATAGAACCTGCTACACGAGCAGTTGGTTTAGTCTCTGCAATGGCTTCTTTTGCTACCTTCACAGCTGCAATATTAATTTCTCTTACGCGATCCTGTAAATCATAATCTTCTAATTTAAGACCACAAGCACCGAATGTATTGGTAGTGATTACATCACTGCCATGTTGTAAGTATTGAGCATGAATATCCTTTACTACTTCTGGTCTTTCAATATTAAATAGCTCTGGACAATAGCCTTCTTCTAAGCCTGCCGCTTGAAGCATTGTGCCCATAGCACCGTCAAATATATACATAAACATCTTCCTTTAACATCCTAAATTACAATGTTTCACGTGAAACACTATTGTATTGGCTGCCCCTTCATGGCAATACCAGAAATGTCGGCAGTAGTTTTACTACCTTCCTCTTCTCCCCCATCTTGGGTGTTGACTGTTGCTTTCTCTGGTAATTTTCGAGATGCACAGTTTTGTTGTGAACAAGATGTACAGCCTCGTTTAGTTTTAATATCTTCGTTTGCTGGCATTAAACCGATGATAGCCGTTACAGACTTACGTGGGAATAATAAATAGTTCTCTGTTACTTGTAAGCCAATCATCTCTGTTTTGATGATTTTAGCTAATTGTGGTTGGATTTCTAGTGGCCAGTTGCCATAACCAGGGCTAAAACGCCAAGTTGGCTTATAGCCTTGTTTTTTAGCAATTGTATTGATTACTTCGTTTACCTGATCAGCTACCTGTTCTACAGCAGTTGTGGCTGCTGCATCAAGTAATAAGCCTACCGTATAGTTACCTTGTTTAAATAACTGTTCACTACGAATTTCTACATCTTCTCCAACTGTTACGCCTAATACGTATACTTTAGTAGATTTTTCTAGATGCTTTTCGATGATAGACCCTTCAATTTTAAGCGGTGGATTGCTTAAAATTGTTTTTGTTTCTGCATCGTAATCATATTCTTGATATACACCCCTAGGTGTAGCCAATAATTGGATTTCCTTACATGCTTCGTCAACATAGTTTTGTGGGAAATCCTCAGCGTGACGAAGTCCTGCGTATCGTTTTACTTCTGCTTTGTCGATGGCAGGAAGCATTCCGTTATAGATGGGCATAGAAACGCCTCCTCTTCAAAATAAAAAGCTCTGCGTATCCGTAGAGCGTGTGCTTACTGTTATCAATTGTATATATAGATCTTATAAAGTGATTTTTCTAGACTCTTAAGATTATCAATCTAATTACTATCTAACTAATAGTATATAGATATGAATAATACCTGTCAAAGTATATGGGGCCTGTATTCTCATATAATTTAGTAGTATATAGGTATAGTTTAAAGTTATATCAAAATGATTTTTGTTCATAAAAGTTATTGATGATGAAGGTTTTATATGTTTAATGTTAACCATAATGTTTCACGTGAAACAATTTATTAAATATAATCTAATAATTTGTTATGAGTATATAAGTATATTAATATTAGTTCATTACATTTCGTATATTATTGTTATATATAATGTTACCGATCAAAAGTTGATTACTTTATACCTTTCGCTGATGGTGTTGTTCTATAAATAAAAAAATGATATAAAATAGTTTTGTATATATTTGTCTATTGGTATAGATTTATATTAAGGCAATAATTTTTTACTGTAAAATTTTTTATTAATTCTATAACTTAATTTTACGTTAGATTTTAATCCTTAAATGTTTCACGTGAAACATTTAATCGTAAAACTTATAAAACATTTGATGTAATTTTTCTTATTTTGTGTTGTACTATATAGTAAAGGAATAAATTGCTATGTTTCACGTGAAACAATAAAAAATAAGTGTTGTAATTATATTAATGAAGTTATTTACCTATAAGTTTATGTGCGTAATATAAATGTAAGTGGGAAAAATGTAGTAGATAAATAAAATAATATAGTAGATAAAAAATTAATGAGAATTTGATTTATAAATACCGTAATTAGCATTGTTTTATGTTATAATGGAAAAGAAATATTTTGAACGAAGATGTGAGGTGAATTAAGTGGGCAAAGTTATAGCTATTACTAATCAAAAAGGCGGTGTTGGTAAAACTACAACATCAGTAAATTTGAGTGCTTGTTTAGCTGATGCAGGTAAAAAAGTATTACTGGTTGATTTGGATCCACAAGGTAATGCTAGTTCTGGGTTAGGTATTGAAAAGGATGATTTAGAGCTCTGTGTGCATGATGTTCTAATTGATGGAGAACCAATTGCTGATATTGTACAACCTACAATGCTTGAAAACCTATTTGTGGCGCCTGCAACAATTCAACTAGCTGGTGCTGAAGTAGAACTAGTTTCCGTTGTTTCACGTGAAACAATGTTGAAAAAAGCATTAGCGTCAGTACGAGATACATATGATTTTATCGTCATTGACTGTCCACCATCTCTCGGGTTATTAACATTAAATGCCTTCACTGCTGCTGATAGTGTATTGATTCCGATTCAAAGTGAATTTTACGCATTGGAAGGGGTTAGTCAATTAGTTAAAACGATAACAATTGTACAACAAACATCAAATAAGGATCTTGAAATTGAAGGCGTGCTATTGACTATGTTTGATGGCCGCACAAATTTATCGATTCAAGTAGCCGATGAAGTAAAAAAATTCTTTGGCAATAAAGTATATAAAACAATTATTCCTCGTAATGTACGTTTAAGTGAGGCACCTAGTTATGGGGAGCCAATCATTGTATATGATCCAAAATCCAAAGGTGCTGATGTATATACGAAATTAGCTAAAGAAGTAATTAAAGCATCTAAAATTAAATAAGCACTAAAGATAAATAAGTACTAAAGCTTAATAAACACAAAAGCGAAGCAAGTACCTAAAGGTAATAAGTATCTGTTATATGTATGTATCTAATGCTAAGAATATTAGTTTTTGGTGGTTTGCGTGATTTACATATTTTAAATTTGTAAATATTTGTAAGGCCGAGAGAGGTTAGTTGTATGCCAAGAGAAATTAAAAGCAAAAAAAGCAAAACGTCTGGATTGGGGAAGGGCCTTGAGAATTTAATGAAGGTCGACTCTGTAGAGTCTGTATTGCCTGAAAAGGAGATACATGAACTGCCAATTTCTGAGTTAGTTCCAAATGTAGATCAACCGCGTAAAAGTTTTGATGAAGATAGTCTAGCTACCTTGGCTGAATCAATCAAGAATCTTGGTATTTTCCAACCGATTGTAGTTCGTAAACAAAAGAATAAATACCAAATTGTAGCTGGTGAGCGCCGTTATCGTGCTGCTATGATTGCTGGATTGAAAACAGTACCAGTTATTGTTAAAAAATATAATACCGAAGAAATGACAGAGGTTGCTCTTGTAGAGAACTTACAACGAGAAGGATTAGATCCTATTGAAGAAGCATTGGCTTATCAAGGATTGATGGATACTTATAAGCAAACGCAAGAAATGATTTCCGCTCGTCTTGGCCGTAGCCGTTCATATATAGCTAATATGGTTCGTCTTTTAAAATTATGTGATTCTGTACAAAAGGATCTTATCGAAGGTGATTTGACGGTTGGCCAAGCTCGTCCATTATTAGCGTTAAGAAGCGCAGCTCAACAAATGGAAGCAGCTGAACGTATTAAAGAGGGCGAGCTAAGCGCTAGACAAGCAGAGGCCCTTGTTAAGTCTATGCAAAATAAATCGTCTAAAGCAAAGGCTGGTAAACCTCAAAATACGGCAGAAGTTCGTGCTCTAATGGACCGTTTAAAACTAAGCTTAGGATCCCCTGTGAATATTAAATTCCGTGCAGGTAAAAAGGTACAAGGAAAAATTGAAATTGCTTTCTCCTCTGAAGCTGAATTAGAAAGACTTATTGCATATATGGATGGGCAAGATCAAACAGAAGATGCGGAAACAATAGAGTTTAGAGTATAATTGGCTAGCAAAAGCAAAAGCAAAAGCAAAAGCAAAAGCAAAAGTAATAGCAATAGCCGTAACACCAACAATAATAGTAACGATAATAATAACAACAATAACAATAATAACAGCTATAGCAATTGTAATAGTCGTAATAATAACAATTTGAGGTAAAAGTGTAGTCTACGGGCTGCGCTTTTACTATATGTAAGAGATTTATTAAATAATAAGATAAGATGTAAGACGTTTTATAATATATTTTGTAATATATGTGAAGGTTAAGTAACAAGGATAGGTTATGGAACAAACACCTAAGGCAAACCGCATACATATTGGCTTTTTTGGCCGTTGTAATGCCGGTAAGTCTACATTGATCAATATGTTAACTGATCAGCCTGTATCGTTAGTATCCGATGTGGCAGGGACTACAACAGATCCTGTAAGCAAAGCTATGGAAATCTTGCCACTTGGCCCTGTGGTGATTACTGATACTGCTGGTATAGATGATACAACTGAATTAGGTGCATTGCGCATGGAGAAAACAGAAGAGGTCGTGAAAAAGATTAATTTGGCTGTTTATGTGCTTCGCACCGATGAAGAGCCAACCTCCGACGATATGTACTGGTTAGGTCTTTTGAAACAAAATAATGTACCTGTTGCACTTTTCATTAATGAGATTAATGCGGCGCCAAACAATTTAACGGAGTCTAAAGCTAGTATAGGCAGAGATATACTGGGAGAGCGTTATATAGCAGATCATACGGGTTTATCTGAATTGGTTACTGTCATTGGTTCTGCTGACTTCACATCTGATGCTAAGCGCTTAGAGTTGCTTGATTTACTCGGGGGGGTAACACCACTTGATGTAGAAGGGGAGCAAACTCTTTTACAAGGTTTAGTTGAAGAGGGGGATACAATTATTCTTGTATGTCCTATCGATAGTGCCGCACCAAAGGGGCGACTCATCTTGCCACAGGTGCAAACTATCCGAGAAATTCTCGATTATAAAGGCTTAGCATTAGTCTGCCAAACAGAAGAATTACCGGCTATGATTCACTCTCTTAAGAATCCACCTAAAATGGTAATCTGTGATTCCCAAGTTTTTGATCGGGTTGATGAGTTGACCCCCGATTCGATTCCGTTGACGTCTTTTTCTATTTTGATGGCACGGTTCAAGGGAAAATTACAGGATTTAGTAACTGGTGTTAAGGCTATTAAGAATCTGAAAGCTGGTTCCAAGGTGCTTATCAGTGAAGGTTGTACACATCGTCGTCAATGCGATGATATTGGGACTGTAAAAATACCCAATCTTTTAAAGAAGCAAGGCTATACAGATTTACAGTTAGAATTCACTAGTGGGGGAGCATTCCCTAAGGATGTATCACAGTATGATTTGATCATCCACTGTGGTGCTTGTATGCTAACACGCCGTGAGGTGTTACGTCGTATAGAATGCGCTGTTGTACAAAGTACACCCATTGTAAATTACGGTGTACTCATAGCAGCTCTACATGGTATACTAGAACGAGCAATAAGCCCATTTGTTGACGAACTAGAGGGCTAATAAATAGCCTAATAAATAGCATTGTAATATGTATGTAACACATACATTTAGATATACATTACATACTTGTTATATACATTGTTATATAGCTATCGTTTATCTATATTAGATATATTAAATATATTAAATTAAATTGCATGCAGTCATTTAACTTTCACAATAGGAATGGTATAATTAACTGTTGGAGTTTTGATGATTGTATAGGAAGGAAAATACATGTTCGAATCGATTCAACCGTGGATAGGCATGGTTACCATCGTTCTTGTTATAGTGTTATTCGTATATTGTGTAATCTTACACATTCGTTTAGGTAGCTTGAAAAAGAAATACGATTTCTTTATGCAAGGGGAGCATGGTGCGAGCCTAGAGCGTAAATTATCTGTAGAGGTCAGTGAAATTCGCGATGCTGCGAAAGGCCTTGAGTCCTTGTTATCCGAGCAAGTGGCAATTCGCAATATTCAGAGTAATACGATACAAAAAATTGGCTTTATTAAGTATAATGCCTTTGAAAATATCGGAAATGATCTGTCCTTTGCGCTTACCTTGCTAGATGGCAACAATAATGGTATCTGTATCTCCAGTATTTACGGTCGTAGCGAATCTCGTATTTTTAGTAAACCTATTGTGAAAGGTAAAAGTTTAGTAAGTCTTTCACAAGAAGAATTAGAAAGTTTGAACGAAGCGTTGGGTGAGCGTACCAATGAGGAAGCGTTGACGAGCGCTATCGTCTCGAAATAAGGAAGTTTTATGTTGAAAATACCGGCATTCATTTCAAACAAAGTTGAAAGAAATGGTGACAACTGCATATTGACATTAACTACCAAGCAAGCGAAACTCGTTGCCATTATTGGTTCCGTAGTATTGGTCTTGGCATTGGTACTCGGTATTTGGGGCATCGTGCGCCAAGCTGAGATTGTGCAATTACGTCAACAAACGCAATTGCAATCGGAACAGTTGAAATTGTTACAACAAAAAACAGAAGTTCTGGATAAGAAAATTCAAAACTTAAATCAAATTAGTGAAGAGAATAAGCAAATGCTGAAGGGCGCTGAATCTGGCACACCAGCTCAAGGTGGCGGGGATGGTAGCGACCCAAAGCAGGAAGCCGCTGATAATAGTGAAGCACAGACGTTAACAGCGGCACAATTATCGGCTCGACTATCCAAAATGGATAAGGAAGCACAAAAATTGCTTGTTAGTTTCTATACGATGCGCAATATCCTTCGCGATGGTGGCGCACAAGATTTGATGGCATTACAATCCATCAATTTCTCCGCTGGTTCTGGTGGTGCTGTGAATAGTACGACACCTAGTATTTGGCCAAGTAAGGGCGTTATTACATCTCCATTTGGTAGCCGTGTTGACCCTGTTACGGGTGCTATTGGTGCATTCCATGAAGGTATCGATATTGCCGATGACTATGGTTCCCAAATCGTGGCTACTGCGGCAGGGGTGGTAACCTTTGCGGGGTATACAAGCGGCGGTTATGGTAATCTCGTTGAAATCGATCATGGCAATGGCTTTGTTACCCGTTATGGCCATAATAGTGCCGTATTGGTAACGGTAGGGATGAGCGTGAAACAAGGTCAAACCATAGCTTTGATGGGTAGTACTGGTAAAAGTACGGGTGCCCACGTTCACTACGAGGTACGCCTTAACAATACGCCTGTAGACCCTATGATCTTCTTACCAATTAGCAATTAGAAATATAAAAGCTTATATAAGACCTAAAAAGAACTTGTTATGCGTGCATATGCGCTTATAGCAAGTTCTTTTTCTTTCCTTTTGTATATATATATTGTAAAATAAAAGTATATGAACGGAGGTATATCTATGAAGGCCTATGTACAAGTTTATACCGGCGAAGGCAAGGGCAAAACAACTGCCGCAATCGGCCTAGCCATTCGTGCCATCGGCGCTGGCAAGAAAGTCCTCTTCTTACAATTTATGAAATCTAAAGTATATAGTGAGCATACTATTTTACCTACCTTAACAAATTTAACCTTAGAAACTGTGGGCAAGCCATTCTTTATCATCAAAGAAGGGATGAAGAGTAAGGATGAACTTGCTAAATGGGGCGATGAAGTCGTTGTCTTTGAGTCTGGTAATCCTCCGAAGGATTATGTAGCGCTCATCGAAAAAGGCTATGAACGTGCACTCGCTGCTATCAGCAGTGGTGAGTACGACCTCGTTGTACTTGATGAGTACAATATGGCTCTCTTCTTTGAACTCATTACATGGGATAAAACTAAAGCTTTACTCGATGCTCGTCATCCAGAAACGGAACTCGTATTTACGGGACGTGGGGCTCCTCAAGAATTAATTGATGAGGCCGATCTCGTAACGGAGATGAAAGAGATTAAACATTACTACCTACAAGGCGTAATGGCTCGAAAAGGCATTGAAAACTAATCATAGGAACACCTAAGGAGGTGATGTGGTTGAGTACAGTGGCTATTGTGGCCCTCGTTATTGTGGCCATCATTGTAGCACTCATCTTGACTATCCTACTGGCACCAATCACATATAGCATCGAAATTGATGGGCGGACACCATATCGTGGCGAGCTGCGCATCAAATGGCTGTCGCGCGTATTTTCACTCCACTTAGCGTACATTCAAAATAAACCATTTTTTAAGGAATTATACGTTTTAGGTGTACTTAAGATCGGTCCTGTGAAAGACTATGAACAATGGCTTGAAAATCGTGTAGATGAAGAATATCAAAAGGTAATGGATGATGACGGCGACATATCACAGGCAGAAGCTTTTGCAAAGGCTATGCAAGGAGGCGGACAAGGTCCAACTGCAAGCTCTAGCGGCACAAGCTTTGATGACTTGAAGAGCGCCCAAGGCTCCAATACAATCTTTGATGATGACGAATCACCAGGGGCGGGGAGCGCACCTAGGGCAAAGGAGCGTATTGAGCGACCTGATGCGGTTTCTAAGGATATGGATGCACAAGCTCGTGCTGAGCGGTATGATTCGATACAACAGGATCCAACGGCTCATATTCAAGATGATGATGAAGTAATAAGTCATGTTACTTTCAATAGTGACGGATCTATCAAGGAAAAGGTATTTACAAAGGTAAATGATATTAAAACGACTGTGAAACAACGTTTTGGAAAGCCTGATCCCAATGATCCGGTAGCATCATTCAAGTCTGAAATTCCTACATTCTGGTTCATGAAACACTTGGGAAATATAGAGTTGTGGCGTCAGATATTCCTTGTGTCGAAACGATGCTATAACCACTCTAAACCACGTGATATGGCTATAGAGGGCCGATTTGGTATTGGTGATCCGTATCGGATGGGGCTTATTGCATCTATGTTGTATAGCATTTGGCCTGAGCAAGCAGAGTCTATTGAGATAGATTATGTGAACTGGGTAGCTGAAGGCAGCGGCCATATTAAAGGTCGTATGATTCTTGCCGTATTGGCGTGGTATGGTACTAGATTCTTGGTATCTAAACCTATGCGTTCCCTATTGGGTGAAAGTGCTCGTGTCTTCTGGGTTAAACGGAAGGAAGCCAAGCAACTAGAAAAGCTAAAAGCCGAACAGGGTCAAACAGCGTAAGGATATATAAAGTCAATTGAGTATATGAGCTGTATTATTATAGCTATAATACTTTCACAAAAAGCGGAGGTACTGTGATGGAGAACAGTAATGTAAAAGAGAATTTGGAAGTCCTATTCGAGAAGTTTAAAAATATGATCAAAGTGGAAACTGTAGTTGGTGAAGCTGTGCAAATTGGCGATACTACACTCGTTCCATTTGTTGATGTAACCTTTGGCTTCGGTACTGGTACAAACCACTGCACAGCCAATAAGAGCCAAGAATCTGGCGGCGGTGGCGGTGGTGCCAAAATGGAACCAAGCGCAATCCTTGTTATTAAAGGTGACCGCATCGAATTGTTCAACATTAAGGGCAACCCTTACAGCAGCAGCTTTGATCGTCTTATCGGTTTGGTACCTGATCTCGTGTCCAAATTGAAATCCGATAAATACATCTATTTAAATGATGAACAATAATTCGGTGAATAATAAACCATAATTTGATGACAAATTATAAATAATTGGTGAAAGTTGAAATGCCCACATGTGTGTTCTGAATATGTTTGTATCGACTGCTTTAAGGGTCTCAGAGTATGCTTGTGGGTATTATTTTAAGTTCTAATAACTTTCATAAGTGGTTCATAGGGCTTTATTATGCTATTTATCATAGTCTTGTGAAATTTAGCAAGATTTGCTATAGTAAAAATAGTACACTATTGGATTGTATAGTGACACTTTTAATCGAGGAGGATTTCAGATGAAATTATCTAAAAAATTGACTACCTTAGCTATCGTTGGTGCTATGTCTGCTACTGCTGCAGTAGCAAGTGCTGCTAACATTGGCTTAGTAAATATGAGCCAAGTAGTAAATAGCTACCCTGGCTACGGTGCATTAGATATGAAAATGCAACAAGTAGACGCTCAATACCGTCCACAAATTGAAAAAAAAGTACAAGAAATTGAAAAGATTAAAGACTCTGCACAAGCAGAAGCAGAATTCAATAAAACTGTAGCTCCATTGCTTCAAAAAGAAAACGAAGAAATCAATAAAATTGCTCAACCTATGATGCAAGCAATTCACAATACTGTTGAAGCTATTCGCGTTGAAAAACAAATGGATGTAGTATTGGATGATCCATACACAATTCGTGCTGCTGACGCTAACAGCAAAATCGAAAACATTACTAACGAAGTAATTAGCCGTCTTAAAAAATAATAAGCACAAAACCCCCTAACTGAGGAATCAGCTAGGGGGTTATTTATTAAAATACATTTTAATAAATTCGATAAAGGAGTGAGATTTAATGAAAGATTTTAAAGTATTAGCCACAGAGCGGTATTCGGTTCGAAAATTCGATACTCGACAAGTGGAGCAGGAGAAGGTAGATATGTTACTAGCAGTCGCTCGATTAGCACCTACGGCGCACAATTATCAGCCGCAAAGACTGCTTGTGTTAAATACTGAAGATAGCTTAAACAAACTGAAAGATTGTACAAATGGTCATTTTAATGCACCGTTGGCAATTATCGTTTGTTACGATAATACGGTGAGTTGGAAGCGAGAATACGATGATGCGGATATGGGGGTTGTAGATGCTAGCATTGTGGGATCCCACATTATGTTTACCGTAGCCGATATAGGTTTAGGCACAACGTGGATTGCTCATTTTGATCCTGCTAAAGTACGCAAGGCATATAACTTGCCTGATAATATCATTCCTGTAGCTATCTTCCCAATTGGTTACCCTCATCCAGACTGTGTTCCTGCACCAGGCCATACGAAGCGCTTTGATGTGAGTGAATTTACAACCTATAATTCCTTTTAAAAGAATATTTTTTAGACTATGTATTACTCTATAAGTATTTAATAACTATGGATATAACTGAACTATTGAACAGTTCTATAAAACTTAATAACTATATGATTTCTCTTTAATACATACTCCATATAAAAAGGACAGTTGCTTGTATCAACTGTCCTTTGGTATTTTATTCTGGTTTATGAATGAGGTTTACAACGAATTCGCTGTCTTCTACGAGTGTAGCTTGGATGTAGTTGTCGCCGTTGAATTCCAATACTTGGCCTGGTACGAGTACATGCTCTTCAGTTTCATTAAGAAATACTTGTACTTTACCTTTTACAACTGTAAAAATGACATTAGCTTCAGGGTGGTTATGTTTTTCCACCTTTTCACCAGCCTTGCCGCCTTTTTTTACGATTACATAGTTAGGACCTTGGAATAATAAACCTAATTCTTGATTAACTGTGCCTGCCATAATGGACCTCCTAGTTCTAATTTTTATATTGAAAGTTTAATGTAATACATACTATGTTGTATATCTATCTTATAATTGTATTATAAATGATATTGTTTATCAATGCTGTGCTTATGGCTACAGTTTCGAAAATAGTTAAGCTATTGTATAATTTATATAAAAATAGGTATGAAAAAAGGAGCGTAAGTTACGCTCCTTTTTCAGTACATATATCTGAGAGTAGATAGTTTATATTATTTTTTACGAATGGTATATAAACGTGTGCCGTTTTCTTCTGTTGTTACAAGTTCAAATGCTGGATCGATAGCTTTTACAAAGGCCTCGAACCATGTTTGGTAAGCTAATGCCATGAATTTAGGGTCAACGCCCGCTGTACGCCAGTAGCCTGCTTGTAATCTGTGGTCGCCAACCCAGGTAAATTCGTCAGGGCTTTCAGAAACCACTTGGTCACCACCATCGCAAGGCATGCCATTTACGTAGAAGTTTTGTAACGCATTGTAAATCGCTGGTGCAGTGTGTTCTTCAAGGTTATCTTGAGCCACAACGCCACATGCTTGGCCTTGTACTGCAAAGGCATCTAGAATAGCGGTTACTACGTGTACTGCTTCATCGCCGGAATTTGTGTCGAGCATATCTTTGATGAAAGCTGCTTCACGAACGGAAGCAATGTTGATTTGGTTAGCTAACCAGCCGTGAATATTGCCATGGTCGATGATATTTTCCAAGGGAATGCTTGGATTAATTGGCTCACCGTATGTATCTACGGAGATGGAGTGTAGTTCCTCCGCCAAATCATCAACAACTTTAGAAGTTTTTTCTAAAATCAAATTTTCACGCTCAACGAGCAATTGAATTTTGCGATATAACCAGTAATGGATGTGACCTAAGAATGCGGACATATTAAGCTCCTTTTCGTGCTGTTTCTAATTTCTCTACTAAATCGTATACATTAAAACCGTGGATTTCTGCGGCTTGCCATAATGGCTCAGCTGTTGCAGATGGGCAACCTAGGCAGCCCATACC
Organism: Veillonella parvula; assembly: GCF_032550495.1. Lineage (GTDB taxonomy): Bacteria > Bacillota > Negativicutes > Veillonellales > Veillonellaceae > Veillonella > Veillonella parvula_G. Next base: position 84,122 of record NZ_JAWFZJ010000003.1, read on the forward strand.
AATACCTTGTAATACAGGTACAACATGTGGGTAGGTTTCAACGATGTCGCGAATAATTGTGTCTGGAGTGATAGGGGAACCTGCTTCGAGACGTGGTGCTTCTACTTCAGGATCGTTACCTTGACCAGGCAAGAACACAGCTGGTTCTTCGGATTTGCTTTCAGCTGGAGCCCCTTCAAGGTCGCCCAATACAGCTGCTTTGAAAGCCTCTAAACCAATGCGGTCGATGAATTCGCCCATGCGTTCGATTTGTGCGTTTTCTTTATAGTATGCGATGATTCGATCAACTAATGCAAGAGCTTCTTTTTCTGTTTTAACTTCTGCGATGAGGTCGCCGATGCGAGGATGCGCACCGCCGCTACCGCCAGCGTATACATTCCAACCATCTACAGTACCGATAACGCCCACATCTTTCATGCGGCTTTCAGTACAAGAGTTTGGACAACCGGACACACCGATTTTCATTTTACTTGGCATTTCAAGAGATAAATATTTGCGTTCGATTTGCATGCCAAGGTGTACGCTGTCTTGTTTAGCGCGTTTACAGAAGGTAGTACCTGGGCAGATTTTTACGCTGCGCACGCGGTTGGACACAGTGTATGCTGGCTCCATGCCAAGCATTTCCCATGCTTTATCTACGTCTTCTGCTTTCAAATTCGTAATCATAATGCGTTGGCTGCCAGTTAATTTGAGAACAGCGCCGAACTCATTCGCTACGTCGATATATTTTTGTAATTGATCTGGTTGAATGAAACCTGCAGGAACGCGAGGTGTAATTGCATAACGGCGTTGACCGTTTTTTATGCGTTGTAAATTTGCTGCAATTTGTGCCATATTAAATCCTTTCTCGAGCCCTCTCTGCGGAGAATAGTGGCTAAAACTACTTAGTTAATCTATAAAACTCTTTATATATTAATTATTTACGCCCTAGGGTTTTGTGAAAGCTTCGCACATATATACGGACAAGTGGGATGAGATCAACTAGGCGATGCCTCATCAAAACCCGGCGTAATGATCAGTATGGGTATTTAGAATACTGACCCGACGCTCTTAGTATAAACCATTTTAACAAACAATAATGTAACTCAAGCTACAAAAATAGAACTTTTTTAATATTAATTATTGATTGTTTACTAACTATCATTATATACGATACTGTTTACAGATGAAACCCAAGGTTACATATCGTATAATAGACATATAGAGTGTTCTTGATGTAGGAGAAACGATGAAAGTCCTTTACGATACTATTTTAAAAGCAACATACATAGGTCGCCCGAATCGTTTTGTGGTGACTTTAGATTTGAATGGTGAAAGTGTACTCGCTCATTTGCCAAATCCTGGTCGCATGTGGGAGCTCTTGTTTACGGGGGTAACGATGTACATCGTGCCTCACGACAAGCCGGATGCGAAGACGAAATACCGTGTGGTAGGTATCGAGCGCGATGGCGTTGTTATCATGCTCGATACAAACTACAGCAATGATGTAGCGCAACATTTGATTGAAAATAAATGTATCCCTGGTTGGGAGGAGTGGCGCGTAGTGAGACGGGAGTATACGGTTAAACTACACGGCACATCATCTCGCTTTGACTTGCTCCTCACCAATGATAAGGGGGATGAGTTTTTACTAGAGGTTAAATCCTGTACCTTGTTCTCCAAGACGGGAGCCATGTTCCCTGATGCTATTACAGAGCGAGGCCGCAAGCATTTATTGCATCTGAAAGAATTACAAAACGAAGGCTATCACACGGGTGTTCTATTCCTCGTACAATGGGACCAAGCGCAGTGGTTCTTGCCAGATTATCATACGGATTTGGAATTTGCCAAAACCTTTAAAGAGGTGGCACCTTCATTAGATTGGAAAGCTGTGGCTGTGGCGTGGGATGAGACTTTCACCATGCCTACGGTGACACATGAATGTTCCTATCCTAGTGGTATCCTCGACACAGAGGCTCATGATAGTGGCGTGTATGTGATGGTCATGCACCTCGATCACGATCTAGATCTCGAAATCGGTTCTAAAGGGATGATGCATTTCAAACCTGGTTACTATATGTATGTTGGTTCCGCGAAGGCAAATTTAACGAAACGCATTGAACGTCATAAACGAAAACGGAAGAAAATGCATTGGCATCTAGATTACTTCCGCGGTTACTGTGAAATGATAGCGGGCTTGCCGATTCGTACTAGTGGGAGGCCGCAGGCTATGACAATTTCTGCTCAGGAACGGCGTGAAGGTAAACTCTCTGATGATTCGGCTGCTCGTGAAAGCGCAGATGTAGATTTAACCAAAATTGACGTAGAATGTGCTCTCGCTGATGCGGTGCGGGCTATTGCGGAATGGAATGTACCGAACTTTGGGTGCAGCGACTGTGAGTGCAACAGCCATCTATTCGGAATGAGCGAAAATCCGATACATAATCAATTCTTTATGAATGTAATAGAAAATTACAGGATGAATATGCTAGATGAACTAGTTAATAGGTAATTATTATTGATGGGGCCCGAGAACTATATACGTAATTAATTAAAAAGTGCTATTACCTATCTCTTCGCTCCATAGTGACCTAAGTCGCTCATCAATAGGTAATAGCCCTTTTTAATACGCTAGTTATAAAGGTGTCCCATCAATAATAATATAGTCCTATCCATAGTTATCCCAGCATATTCATTCTATAGTTTTTACATAGAGAGAGGGGAGGTTTTGTGTATGAGGTTGTTTAGGTATGTGTTGTTAGGTATCGTTGGTGTTTGTAGTGTAGTGTTGAGTGGTTGTTCTTTCATTTGGACGACGGAGAATGGTGATCCTGCGACACCAGAGGATATCAAGTCTAGCGTGGAGAAGGAGTTTTCGGTTGTGCATCCGAATCTTGTTCTTCAGTCATCTGTGGTGGAGAAGGAGAAGCCATTCCAGCGAAATGTGTATGTGTTTTATGATGAAAGTAATGGTATTTCCTTTACTACAAATTCTGTAGTCAAGTGGCCAACATTGCCGGCCCCTGGTGGTGAGCGAAAAAATGATGCGAATTTTATGTATTCACAAGCGTATTTAGTTCATTTGAATGGTTCGTTAGTGGAGCGTGCTAAGCAGTATGGCATGCGGATGGCGACGCACAAGGAAGCCTTGGAGTTAGCTAAGTCTAAAGCGACACGTGTGGCAGGTACTAATAAGATATCTTTATTCACATATGATGAGATTATCTTTGTAGACGAATCTGTAAAGGGTAAAGATATTCTAACCTTTATGAAATCTATATATAGTTTGTATAAACCGCAAGACAACCCAGCGTTATTGCACCCTCCTTCTGATAGAAGCGTAGGCTTTTATTATCTACCAAAAGGAGAAGCGGACAAAACAAAAGCTAAGTATTTGATCGCCTTTCGATTTATGGCAAAAAATGATTGGAAAGAAACTATGCTAACAGGCATTGGTAGTACTGGTAATGACACTTCGGCTGTAGAACGAGATTTTGTTAGCATTTTAGATCATATGATACAACATGCGGCTCATTAAATAAGAGATAGAGGTTATTATATTTTATAGAATTAATTACAGCTATGCAACAGTTGTACAATTGGGCCATGTAATGGGAAGAAACTTTTACAAAATATAGCGTTAAAACTGCAAAAATGCTATAATTATATGATGAATTAGTATCAGTGTTAGTAAAATGAGGTGAGATTGTGGCAGACCAACAATGGTCCCACGGGAATATTCATCCCGTTCAGATTGATAAAGAAATGAAGAATGCGTACATCGATTATGCAATGTCCGTAATCGTTATGCGTGCGCTTCCAGATGTGCGCGATGGCTTGAAACCAGTACATCGTCGTATTTTGTATGCAATGCACGAAACAGGCATGACGCCAAATAAACCGTACAAGAAATCCGCTCGTATCGTCGGTGACGTACTCGGTAAGTATCATCCACATGGTGATAGTTCCGTTTATGATGCGACGGTTCGCTTGGCGCAAGATTTCAATACGCGCTACCTCTTGGTGGACGGCCACGGTAACTTTGGCTCTATCGACGGCGATAGTGCCGCTGCGATGCGTTATACCGAAGTACGTATGGCGAAGATTACAACGGAAATGCTTGCCGATATCGACAAGGAAACTGTTGATTTCATGCCGAACTATGATGAAAGCTTGCAAGAACCAACTGTATTGCCAGCGAAGATTCCTAATCTTCTCATCAATGGTTCCAGTGGTATCGCCGTAGGGATGGCGACAAATATTCCACCACATAACCTCAACGAGGTATGTAATGGCCTAGCGATGCTCATCGACAATCCGGATGTGACGGTAGATGAATTGATGACCGCTATTAAGGGTCCAGATTTTCCGACTGGTGCACTCATTCTGGGCCGAGAAGGCATCAAAAAAGCGTACTCCACAGGCCGTGGTAGCGTTAAAATGCGTGCTCGTGCAACCATCGAAGAGATGTCCAAGGGCAAGCATAAAATCGTAGTGACTGAGATTCCGTACCAAGTGAATAAGGCTCGCGTCATTGAAACCATTGCGAACTTGAGCCGTGATAAGGTCATCGATGGCATTACAGCACTTCGCGATGAATCTGACCGCCAAGGTATGCGCATCGTTATCGAATTACGGGCTGACGTGCAACCAGACATCGTACTTAACAAATTATATAAACACACTCAACTTCAAGAAACATTCGGCGTGATTATGCTAGCCCTCGTGGACGGACATCCTCGTGTATTGAATTTGAAAGAAGTATTGGGTTATTACTTAGATCACCGTCTAGATGTAATCGTACGCCGCACTCAATTCGAGCTTAACAAAGCAGAAGCGCGTGCTCACATCTTGGAAGGTTTGTTGATCGCCCTCGACCACATCGATGAAGTGATTGCTACAATCCGCAGTTCTCAAACTGACGAAATTGCACGTAACGCATTGATGCAAAAATTCGGGCTTTCAGAAAAACAAGCGGTAGCCATCCTCGATATGCGTTTACGCCGTTTAACAGGTTTGGAACGCGAGAAAATCGAAGAGGAATACAAGGAATTATTGGCATTGATCGAAGATTTGAAAGCTATCTTGGCTAGCGAAGCGCGTCAACGTCAAATCATCAAAGACGAACTCGATGATATGAAGAAGAAATACGGCGACCCTCGTCGTTCTGAAATCACCATCGACACATCCGACCTTGATGTAGAAGACCTCATCGCTGACGAAGAGATGGTGATTACCTTGACTAAGCAAGGTTATATCAAACGGATGAACGCGAACGTATATCGCAACCAACATAAAGGCGGCGCTGGCGTTATCGGCATGAAGACGAAGGAAGATGATTATGTAACGCAAATTATGCATGTGCGGACCCATAATACATTGTTATTCTTCACATCTACAGGCCGTGCATATCGCCTCAAGGCATACGAAGTGCCGGAAGCAGGCTCTCGTAACTCTCGCGGTACCGCTATGGTTAACGTATTGCCACTCGCGGTAGGCGAATCCGTTACGACTATGATCGACCTTGAACGGGTCCATGAAGATGTAAATTTATTCATGGTCACTGAGTTCGGCGTTGTAAAACGTACAGCTATTGAAGAATACCGCAATATCCGTCGTTCTGGTCTCAATGCGATTAATCTCGACGAAGGCGATCGTTTGATTTCCGTTAACGTAACGACTGGCAACCAAGACATCTTGATTGGCACTAAGTTGGGTATCGCTATTCGCTTCAGCGAGCACGATGTGCGCCTCATGAAACGGGCAGCTCACGGCGTGCGCGGTATTAAATTAAATGCAGGCGACGTGGTTGTAGGCGCTGGTGTTCTTAATACTGATGAAAGTGAAGCACAAGTGTTTACTATCTCTGAAGAAGGTTTTGGTAAACGCAATGATGCGGAAGCTTATACATTGCAAAAACGCGGTGGTAAAGGCTCTAAGAACTTCAAGATTACTAACAAAACCGGCGATGTAGTAGCCGTAGAGGTTGTTCATAACGATGACGAAGTCATGCTTATCTCTGAGCAAGGTAAAATCATCCGCTTCAATATGAATGACATCGCTGTGAAGAAGGGCAAAGCTATCTCTGGTGTGAAAACACAAAACCTCGACGAAGGTGATAAGGTAGCTAGTATTGCTGTTATTCCAGGCGCTGAAATCGAAGAAGAAGTAGAATAATATAAAACACTATATAACTATTAAGTAACCATGGGCGATCATCTTAGATGGTCGCCTCTAGTGTTGAGGAGTTTAAAAATGAAAAAATGGCTAGCTGCTATGTTTGCAGCAGGAGTTTTCTTTGTAGGTGGCTTTGGTCAAGCTAGTGCTGCTGACTGGTACTATATCGATGCTGATGCTGACGATGCGGCATGGTTTATTGACAACTCTTCTGTATATAAAACAGATGATGCGGCTACAGTACTTGTTAAAATTAACAATGTAGAAGGCTTTACATATATCTACACAGTACGGATCGATCGCAAAGAAAAAACATGGACAGAACTTGATACAACAGTATATAGCAATGCTGGTATAGCATTGCTATCCAGTAAAGAAGCACAAAAACCTACGAAAATTGAACCAGATACCATGGGGGCGGAAGTTATGCAGGCCCTATGGGGTAAATAATCCTTCTGTGAAGGGATGCCAATTCTAGACTGTGTGTTTAGATAGTAGGCCCAACACTGCTATGAAAGCCTCCAAAGCGAGCTAAGTCGTTTTCATAGCAGTGTTGGGCCTTTTCTTTACTAAATTACCTTAGCATTAGTATTGGCATCCCTTAACTGCTAATATTCTTTTATCCCATAGGGCTCTGCATACCACCCTCTAGGGAAAAGTGATCTAAGTCGTTTTCAGAATAGTTCGGGGCTTTCTATATTATTAGTACTTTTACAGGGCGAATATCCATATTCAATCGTGTCAGATTCATTTTTTCATACAGAGAGAATATTCCAAGGTGAGTGTGTTTTTGTTTTAGGTAGGTATGTTATTGAATAGATATGACAAAGAGGCTGTAATTAAAACTTAGTTTTAATTACAGCCTCTGGATTAGATTGTATTAACTATTATGATGGGAAAATTTAAATACTTCTTTTAAACTTATAATAACCAGAATTAGTGTAATTCCCCATCCAATTCGAGTTGCTAATAATAAATCATTTGACCAGATATTTAAGCAAGTTGCACCAATAGCTGAACCGATTGAAATCGCAACATTTTGCAGCATTCGTTGCAAAGCTCCTGTACTTCCTTGGATTTCCATAGGACTGGCTTGCATAATACTGGCAATATTAGCAGGTTGAAAGTATCCTCCACCAATACCGTAGATGAATAATCCTAATGTTAAGAGTTGATAAGGCCAGTTAGGATTGATCAGTAAGAGAAAAATCAAGGATATGATAATAATACTTAGACCAATATGGCTAAATAGCTTATTTTTATTGCCGTTATTGATTTTACTGGATATTCTTGAAAAAAGCACCAGCCCTGTAGGAGCTCCTAGAACAAGAAATCCAGTTTGCCCCACTTCTAGATGATATGATTGTTCAAAAATGAAGGGGGGAAGTAAAAAGATCATTGCAGAGGCAAAGCCAAAAGTAACTGTTTGAAAAAGGTAAGAGATTACTTGAGGATTATTTTTTAATCCTTTGATATCGATAAGTGCGTGTTTGTTATTAAGTTCCACATAGTAAAATATAATTCCGAGCAACAAGCTAGATAGTATCAGGATTATACCAACTACAAATAGATGTGATTTGTTTAATAAAGATAATCCTAATAAGAGAGAAACTAACATGAGAGTGTTTATAGTAATTCCAAGCATATCTAATTGTCGGTTGTTGTTTTTTTCGGAGAGTTTATTGAGAAGGAAATTATTACATGCAATTCCGAGAATTACAAAAGGAATATTTATCAAAAAAATAAGTTGCCAGAAACTTAACGAAAGTATGATCCCGCCTAAAGAGGGCCCTAGAATAGGGCCTAAACCAATCATAATTCCGAGGATACCAATAGAGCTATTTTTACGTTTTTCAGAAACTAAAGTTGTAATTAGTGCGGCAGAAGTAGCTTGTAAAGCAGCCGCTCCTATGCCTTGAAAAATTCGTCCAATAATTAATAAACTGATATTGTTAATTAAGCCACAAAATAAAGAACTTAGACCAAAAAGCACGAATCCTAAATACGAAATTTTTAATTTTCCAAATTTATCGCTTAATACGCCTAAAGGTAGGATAGAGATAGCTAAAGCTAAAGTATAACCGGTTATTGTGAAGGCTGCAATATCAGTTGAAGTTTGAAATTGTTCTTTTAAAAAGGGTAATGCTATATTGATAATTCCTGTATCGAGAGTGGATAATAACATTCCCATACCTGCAACAATTGTTATGAGTAGATCTTGCAATTGTTTATTCATAAAGATTTCTCCTTTTCTTTAAAACTATTAAGTATAATATAATAAGTCTAAAGTCTATAATCAAACGATTCAAAAAATATCGAATCGTTTAGGAGGATGTTTATGTCTATTACAATTCGGTTTAGCGATTATGCTTTGGAAACAAATGAAACGTTAATACAAAGAATACAATTTGTGTATTCCCCTTTAAATGAACTTTTTAGAAGTTTACATGTGCTTTTAAATCCGCGCCATCATGGAACTAATATTGATTGGGTGATTGAGATACAAGATAAACTTACTGAAGAATTTTATGAGAATCTTCATTATTTCCAACTTTTTTATGAACTGGGGGTCTCTCCTATTTTACTTTGTAATTTTCGTTATCATATGACAACGATTGAAGAGGAAATACAAAATTTAAAGAAATTTCTGGTTAATTATCCGACTATTCAATTAATTGAGTATTTGGAGAGAATAATAGATGATAGAGAAAATGCCTTTATTCCAACATTAGCAAAAGGACTAGAGTGGAAAGATTTTTCTTTAAATGAAAATGATCAATTGCTTAAAGATTTGAAGCGAAATGCTACAAGTGTTTATAGGAGACTTTTTTCTTTTATTGATTGGTATAGAAAATCAATTTTTGATGATACTTGGAAAGAAAAATCAATTGAGCAAAAGCTTTTAATTGAAATACAAAAGCAATCTTCATTTTTGAGGGAAAAAGGTTTTATAGAGATGTTTAATCATTTACAAATTGATCGAATCCATTGGGAAAAAGGAGCTTTAGCTATTATTAAACCTTTTAATCAAGAGGTTTATTTAAAGGACAGTGACTCTATTATGTTGTTACCAAGTTATTTTATTTGGCCGCATCTGTTTGTTGAATCTTTTAATCAAGGAATTGCTATTACTTATGATATTGCGGAGCAACCAAGTTATTATAACTCCACACCGGAGGGATTAGTTACTATTTTTAAAGCCTTGAGCGATTCAGTGCGGTTGCAAATTATGAATTATGTTTTGGAAAAACCAAGTACGACACAGTCTTTAGCGCAAATTTTATTAATGACTGAATCAAGCGTATCGAGACACTTACAAATTTTAAAAGACGCAAAGTTATTGAAAGCAAGAAAAGTGAAGAAGTTTGTTCTATATGAACCGACAGAGTTAGTTACTCAACTTATGCCGAATTTCTATCGCTTCTTTCGAAATTAAGAGAAGATGAATTACCATGTTGTGGGTTGATAGAGATAGTTTTCATATAACATTTAGTTTTTCCTTATATACTAGTTTGTATATTTTTATATTTTCTTTGAGAGGTATTAATATGAAAAAAACATTGGCAGCTGTTTTGGCAGCAGGCGCATTATTAATCGGCGGTATTGGTAGTGTTGATGCGGCTAATTGGTATACAGTAGGCACAGATAGCAATGGTGTTACTTGGTCTATCGACAATGATTCCGTTAAAAAAGATGATAAAAAAGCGGTAATGGATATTAAAGCTATGGACTATGAAGGTTACCATTACATTGTGACTGAAGAGTTTAATCATAAAAAACGGGAAGTTAAGGATCTTAAGGTGACTCTTTATAACCCACAAGGTTATGTTGTGAAAGAGGAACAAGTTAATAAAAATAGCCGTAAAGTTGAGCCAGGTACGCCTGCGTACGCTGTATTCCAACTTATTTGGGGCGGTAAATAATTGAATCCTACAGACGAGTACACTATTGCTTAGTACCGGCTTGTCTAGATTGAATGATTTTGTGAAAGCTTCACACACGCACGTTCTTTTAAAGAGCGTGCGTTTTTTTATGTATATTATAATTTTGTTTTAGCTCTTATAGTATTAACAATTAAGCCATTAGTTTTTATAGTGCTAATAAGTAAGTCACTTATTAAGGCACATTAGTTAATGCCCTTAAGATAGATGAATTATTCATCTTTCTATGTTAAAATGTGATTTAAAGTACACTTTTTCAGAGGTTTTGTGCAAAAGTGTAACAATTCTACATAGTATAAACTTTCACCATAGCGTATACTATAGGTAAGATGCAGAAGTATGGCTTGGGCGTAGTGCTCCGTAGTTTGGCATATTTCGCCCCAATAGGTTTGGTAGTTATAGTTTGTTAGAGGAGGTCCTCATGTCTCAATACGAATTTATCGATAAACGCGTGCCGATTGCACTCGACAATCCATCCATTTATCACGACATTTCCAAGTGTAAAAACTGTACGTTATGCCGTCGCGCTTGTGCGGATGTAATGAGCGTTCTTGATTACTACGACCTTGATGCAAACGGCGATGTGCCTGTATGTATTCATTGTGGTCAATGTGCCGCAGCATGCCCATTCGACTCCATGCATGCTAAATCCGAGCTTGAAAAGGTAAAAGCAGCCCTTGCTGATCCTGAGAAAATCGTCGTAATCCAAACAGCGCCAGCAGTTCGTGTATCCATCGGTGAAGGTTTTGGTTATGAACCAGGTACATTCTTGGAAGGCAAAATGGTTGGTGCCTTGCGTAAACTTGGTGCAGACTATGTAGTAGATACTAACTTTGGTGCGGACTTAACCATTATGGAGGAAGCATCCGAGCTTGTGGAACGCCTTAAAAATGGCGGTCAAATTCCTCAGTTTACAAGCTGTTGCCCAGCGTGGGTACGCTTTGCGGAAATCTATTTCCCTGAATTGATTCCTAACTTGTCTTCCACACGTTCTTGTATCGCTATGGAAGCGGCTATGATTAAAACGTACTTTGCAGAGAAAAAAGGCATCGATCCTCGTAAGATCGTATCCGTATCTGTAAACCCTTGTACGGCTAAAAAAGCAGAAACGAAACGGGAAGAAGAAAATGCAGCGGCTCGTTACCACAATGACGAATCTCTTGGCATGGACACAGATATTTCCATCACAACTCGTGAATTCATCCGTTGGATTCAAGAGGAACATATTGACTTCAACACAGTAGAAGAATCTCAATTCGACGACTTAATCGGCATGGAAACTGGCGCATCCATCATCTTCGGTAACACAGGTGGTGTTATGGAAGCTGCGATGCGTACGGCTTACAAACTCATCACTGATAAAGAGCCACCTCCATATGCGTTGACTCACCTCGAGGACGTTCGCGGTATGGAAGGCGTAAAAGAGGCAACTGTTCAATTGGGTGATGACGTAACATTGTCCGTTGCCGTTGTTCACGGTGGTAAAAATACACGTGACTTCTTGAATGCATTGAAAGATAGCGGTAAACACTACGACTTCATCGAAGTTATGGCGTGCCCAGGCGGTTGTATTGGTGGCGGTGGTCAACCGCGCACTAAATTGCCTCAAGCAGTTAAAACTAAGGAAGCTCGTATCGGCGGTCTTTACGAAGCTGACGAAAACTACAAATGGGTTGCGTCCTATGAAAATGAAGAAATCCAAACATTGTACAAAGATTTCTTGGGCGAACCATTGGGCCATAAGGCACACGAACTTTTACACACACACTACACAGACCGCAGCGCGGTTCTTGGTACTCGTAAAGACGTAACACCTGAAACATGCCCAACATCCCCTAAATTCAAAGGCTAATGATAGCTGATTGCTTAAATATGGTGCAGGTTAGTATTGACGATGTGCTAGTAAAGAAAGAAAAATTTAAAGGTTAATAATAGTCGATTACTCAAACAGCAGGCTGTTATAAAGTAATCAAATGCCTATACACTCATAGTAGCGTTAGCTATTTAGGGTATACAACATAAAATGAAATCCTACGGGTCATGAGTGACTTGATACTCACGTAGCCTTTTGTTACAGTGCGGTCACTTTTTAAACGATTCGTAGGATTTTTTTATATAATTATTCAAAATTCACATATTTTTACTGTATAACTTTATTATAATAATCCAGTATAAAAAAAATTATTTTATTATGAGGAAAAGATGAATCATTTAGTGTATAATATAAAAATATACTGTACGGATCAAGAGGGGACTTATGGGTGTTGCATTGGGAGAGCAACATAGAAAGCCCATAATATTCATAATATTGCGTAAGCATTAAGGAGCTTTTAGGAGAGATGAACCAGTTTTTTCGGCGGGTCCTGAGTGGCCTTGCCTTACTAGTTGCTGTCGTTGGTACAACTGGATGCCAACATGAGAGTCAGGCAGAACAAGAAACGGTACGAACCGTATCGTACCGTGCCGTCCTGGAGTCCAACAAACCCGTGTCTGAAAAGGTGGACACTTGGATTGCGGCCATGTCTCAAGAGGATAAGGTAGGGCAGCTGATGATGATCAGCCTTCATGGCAGTACGATAGGACAATCCCAAAAGGATGTAATTCGAAAATACCGTGTCAGTGGCGTTATGCTAACGAATGAAAACCTTATTAATAAGAACCAAGTGAAAACTTTCACCAGCGATATTATGCAAACGGCGATAACCTCTAGCATGGTGACACCCTATATTGCGGTGCATCGTGATCGCATATTGCATGGGAATGAAAGCTTCTTGCGGTTGCCGAAGCCCAATCGATGGGGGCAATTGCCTATGGATCGTATCATTAATTTGGCCACGCGATCTGCTATTGAAATGCGGGATATGGGCTTTAACTTGGTTATTGGGCCTAATGCTAACCTTGGCGTACCGAATATGTCCTATACATCTGACCCCACGTGGGCAGGTCACATAAACCTTGCCATGGTGGAGCGTTACCAAATTAATCATATGTGGTCTGCTTATAACTACTTTCCGGCAGTGACCTTAGGGGATGCATCCTTTGGATCTGCTAATGAGGCGAAAGCGTATCTCAGCAATAATGATGTAGCCGTCTTTAAACGGCTCATTGCACAGACGACGGCGAATAGCTATATGCTTGTGATGAGCCACATTCAGATTCCCGCTATCGATAACGAACACTTGGCGAGTTCCTCTAAGCCGATTATAGACGGTTGGCTTCGCAAGGAGCTCGGCTATAAGGGTATCGTTATGACGGACCGTATCGATGTGGGTGCGTTGCAATCCAACCAAAAGATAGGCGATTACGCTGTGGCCTCTATTTTAGCGGGCAGTGATCTCATTCTTGTTGATGCGGATACGATTCATATCGATGAAGTCCATCGTGCGCTGACGCAAGCGGTGGCGGATGGAACGATTACGACGGAGCGCCTCAATGAATCGGTTAAGCGCATCTTATTGATGAAAATGCAAACGCAAATTGATCCATAAGATATTTAAGAATATCAGATTTTGTAATCAGAAATTTACGAATTAGATATTTACAAGTTAGAAATTTACCATTAATAGACTTAGTATAAGAAAATTCAGTAATAATTTAATATACTTAACATGCAAATGACGTGCTATACCTTTTAGGTAGCACGTCATTTTTAAACTATATAGTTTAAAATCTATAGGTTAATGTGTATAGCTTATAATGTATAACTTATATAACCACGCCTTATAGGATATATTGATATCAAAGGTATATGAAAATAAAGTGATCAAAAGACCTTTTATGATGGTAAGGCAACACGTATCGCATGAAAGCTCTAATTTGATGAGTAAAAAAATTAACATAATAAAAAGCTATGTTAACTATATGAAAAAAAGTTTAATAATGATTTAAAATTATGATATAATAATTTCCGTAAATAGTTGGAGGTGAGTATATGAATTTTGTGGGACGTGCTGAAATTATAGAGCGTATCCAGTCCCGAATTGCAATGGGCCAAATGAGTTTATGTGTTGTATATGGTCCTCATCGCAGTGGTAAATCCTATGTGGCTTCGCAACTTGTACGCCGTCATAAGGCGATATATTTGGCGGGGCGCATGGCCAATGAATCAGTCCATGTAGCTGATATAAATAGAGCTCTTGAGGCACGTTTTGTTCCTGCTAATGCTCAAGATACATTCGAGCCTGTAGAGAGTTTGCAGCAGGCCTTTGTGAGGCTTTTTGAAAGCAGTGTGAAAACACCTCAGACTGTGGTGATTGACGATTATCCATCCTTGGTGGAAGCAGTTCCTCAGTTTCCCATTCACTTGCGCGATTTGTTAGATACCTACAAAGATACGAGCCGTTTGAACATCATTTTGATGGCTAATGGTCTGGAACAGCTCGATGGCCGCATCATTGGCGATCGCAGCCTCATTGGGCCTTTCGTGTCCGAATATCTTGAGGTGAAACCATTTTCCTTGGTTGATATGAAATCCTTGGGACTTCACTATGCAAAGGATGATTTGCGCACCGTCTTTGCCGTAACTGGTGGGTTACCTGCCTATGTGCAATACTTTGATAATGGTGAAAGCATCGATACGAATATTATTAACTTGTTCTTCTCAGTAACGGGAGCTCTCTTTGAAGAAACACAATATATTTTGCATCGAGATATGAAAAATATAACCGGTGCCAATGCTATTTTAACGGGTCTTGCTAGCTTGGAAAGACCGTACTACGTGGAGCTTTTACAAGAAAGCCAAATTAAAAGCGGTACCTTTACATCCCGTTTGAACGATCTCATGTCTATGGGGCTCGTAGGTCGTATTCAGGCAAGTAGCCGTGGGAACGCAAAGTACGCGGATTACCATTTCACGAACAGTATGTTCCATTTCTGGTATCGCTATGTATATAAATACTGGGGCGATATCGTGCGCGGTTATGGCGCTGATGTATATTATAATCATGTAAAACCGCAGCTAAATGACTTTGTCCAAGCCGCGTGTATTGCGATTTAATCAGACAATCTCAGATTGAATACTACTATCTAAAGATTGAATACTATTACTCAATGATAGTATATTTCCTCTAAAAAATGACACCACATTATGTATGTGGTGTCATTTTTGGTAATTATCTATTTTCAGCAATTACCCTTTGAATCGCATAGGTACGGTGTACTATGGATAGAAATTAAGGTTCAAATATAACAGAATATAGGGAAATTCCAAGGAATTGCTGATTTGTCAAAACACTCTTTCCGCGGTATTGTGTACATAAGCGCTATGCCATGGCAGGAAAGGGGATTTATGTTATACACAAACGAAGAACCTTTAGTACAAAGAACATGTATTAAAACTGCGAACTTACAACATGACAACTATCAGTCAGAAACGTTAGAAACACAGGCATTATCATCTCATTCTTTACTATCAAAAGCTAATGAGTCTAAGGAAAGTATTCCAGAGGAATTGAAATTACAAACCCTCGTCTGTGGGCATCAAGTTTTATCGTCCTTGTCGGACAAGAGCCTCGTGTCCATCTGTCAAAAGCCGAATATGCGGATTCAGACGGTAGGGTATCAGCCGTGGTCCGCTGATGAGCTTCGTCATGATGCGGCACAAATCGAGCTTTGTCGCAGGTATCGACCGCTCATCTTGCACTATACGAATCGCATGGGAAACCGCGAGTTCTGCGAGGACGTAGAGAGCTATCTCTGGGCCATCCTCATAGAATCGATTTATAGCTTTGATTTGAACGGGGCCGTACCGTTCCCAGGCTTTGTGAAAGCTGGCATCATGTACGGTTACATGCGGTACTGGAAACGTGAACGATTGCGTTATCGCCGTGAAATTCACATCCCAGATCGCACCACCGATGATGGAGAAGTCGCTTTTGGCATGGATATTTTCGCATCTGGCGAAAATGTGGCGGATATGGTGATGAGTGCCGATGAAGAGCATAGACTGCGAGCGCGCCTTGTGTGGGCTTTAGGTAGACTATCGCCTGACCAACGAGACCTACTGCGCCGTGTCTACGGTGAGTGCCAAAGCTTGGTATCGGTTAGTGAAGAACTGAACTGCAGTCGCCAAGCCATCCAACGGCGCCACGAACGAGCCATTCGGAAGCTGCGCAGGTATTTGAGTACGGACTTTACAGACTTGCGTGTGCATTAGTTATTATAATTTAATTTCTTATTTATATTCTATATATTGCATATTTCTTTTAATCTCGATTAACAAATATACATAAAATATGCAATTCTCAATTTAAATGAGAAAATAATGACACATCAAGGTATATATAACTTTTACAAGATCATAAAGTCATTAAATATACGTAAATTTCTATAGTTTTGTATATATATTTACAAATTATACAGGCTGATATACAATTAAGTCAGCAGCAGATTAAAGCATGCTAATCTGCTTTCACAGAACACGTGTTCATTGTATTGTTGAAAGGAATGTTCCTGATTAGATTGGAGAGGATTCCATGGCAATAGATGATAAACTAACAGATTTGATGGCCGCTCGGCTATCTAAGGGAGAAGACTTGGATTTGATCTATACGAATCCAAAGAATCACATTGTTTGTTTTATTCCTACCTATCAACCTAGTGGTGGAGACAGTACGAAGTGTTATTTTGTGGATGGACGCGAAGAAATGGTTCATTTGCCGATGCGCACGATTACGCGAGAGCTGGCGATGCAGGAAGGGCTGAGACCCAATTACATCATGACCAGCGATGGTCGACGCAGCAGCTATACCGCACCTAAGACCTATGGTCCGCATCTAACCTTTGCTCATATTAAATGTCGCCGCCCTATCGGCAAGGACGTGGTGTACGGCCTCTTTAACGTGGCTATACCTTATGAATATATCGTTACGGAAGGTCCGGAACCCGATACGAGCTATATTCATGTGGCGGACTTTGCACCGATCTTGGTGTACCAATCCCCGCGTCATGTTAAACACAAACTGAATGAAGCGATGTTAGAACACTGCAACTACGTGCGAAAAATGCTAGCCCGCATCAAACTTAGCCAAAACCCTCAAGTCGTGGCCGAACTATTTATCGCCTGGAGAGACCTAACGAGATAATTCGTTGGACGGTGAAAGTAGAAATAGGAGGGTGGAGAGAAATTTGGAAAAGGAGGATAGGCGTATAAGAAAATAAATGAAACTGCGGGAGCAGATGAATTATTAAAAATGAGTTACATATGGCACCTCAATAGAGCTACCTTATATAAGGTAGCTCTATTTTCATATATTTTTCATTAATGCTAGTGATGTGCTATAATAGACCTAGATTTAATCTTTGGAAAAATAAATCTGCGCCGTTGTGATAGTGGCGCGGTTAAACGACATTATTTTAGCTCGGTAAAGTGCCTTTCGGAGTGGATTTACAATCTCCGCCGTTTTTGGTATTTTAGAACCAGTAAATATCTGTTGTTTCGAAGACAGGGTTAAATTAAATAATCCCCTGATGGGGACGGAAACGCTTTTTAATAAAAATTATTGAAAGGCTAGGCGGACTATCAAGTTAAATTAAATAATCCCCTGATGGGGACGGAAACCTAGATACTATCTGTTATTTAGACATTTTCTTTAAGAGTAGGTTAAATTAAATAATCCCCTGATGGGGACGGAAACACTTTATACAGGTGATTAACCTTGATACACCGCCTAACCACTAGTTAAATTAAATAATCCCCTGATGGGGACGGAAACATTACTCTTTTTCTTCAAGCTGTCATGGTACGCTTCCTTCCAGTTAAATTAAATAATCCCCTGATGGGGACGGAAACCTTGTATCGATTGTTTTCTTGATAGTTGCCATAATGTTCACCATGTTAAATTAAATAATCCCCTGATGGGGACGGAAACCAGCATAGAGTTTGCATACTAACCCATTATCGGATACTGCTTGGTTAAATTAAATAATCCCCTGATGGGGACGGAAACATTATACTCTTATAATTAGTAATATCAGCTAATTTCTTAATTGTTAAATTAAATAATCCCCTGATGGGGACGGAAACAGTTGGCGCTTTTAAAACTCACTTGTTTATTTATTTACTAAAAGTTAAATTAAATAATCCCCTGATGGGGACGGAAACTTATTCGTAAATATGAGTTGCAATAACTTGATTGTTGTTGTCGTTAAATTAAATAATCCCCTGATGGGGACGGAAACTTAAAACTACCGTGTTTGCGTTCAAAGCAGTAGCCTTTTAAGTTAAATTAAATAATCCCCTGATGGGGACGGAAACGGGGCTTTGGTTTATGTAGACTCGGAAGGGCGAATTATGGAGTTAAATTAAATAATCCCCTGATAGGGACGGAAACGGGGCTTTGGTTTATGTAGACTCGGAAGGGCGAATTATGGAGTTAAATTAAATAATCCCCTGATAGGGACGGAAACCAGCTTGGAATAATTTAATTAAAAGGTCTTTTTCGTTTTGTTGTTAAATTAAATAATCCCCTGATGGGGACGGAAATTCTTTCATGGAGTTTTTACCAACTTTCCAACCATTGCTTTCGGTTAAACTAAATAATCCCCTGATGGGGACGGAAACGAATGCTTCTAATAAACAATTCAAAGAATGGTTACAAGAAAAGTTAAATTAAATGATCCCCATTAGGGGACGGAAACATTAACATAGAATTTTGAGCCTTCATTTCTGCTAGATTTTGTTAAATTAAATGATCCCCATTAGGGGACGGAAACTAATAATCCAAGCGGTTACGCATACATACACGACGGCATTCCGGTTAAATTAAATAATCCCCATTAGGGGACGGAAACATAATAATACTCTTTTAAATTAACGCATATGTAGGTCTATATCGTTAAATTAAATAATCCCCATTAGGGGACGGAAACTCTACCGCGTTGCGGTGCTTATAACTAATCGGTACGTTTATTGTTAAATTAAATAATCCCCATTAGGGGACGGAAACATCCATTGTATCAAATTAACGTATATACAGATATAAACATATAGTTAAATTAAATAATCCCCATTAGGGGACGGAAACCTTCTCTAGTCAATGTGGTTCAACCCCTTAATGTAATTCATATGTTAAATTAAATGATCCCCTGATGGGGACGGAAACTAAATTAATAAGGCTTTTAGCAAACATCACCATTTTATCTTTAGTTAAATTAAATGATCCTCTGATGGGGACGGAAACTAATCATCTGCTTTGAAATTCATATCTATTAGCAACCTTAGTTGGTTAAATTAAATGATCCCCATTAGGGGACGGAAACTTTAGCATATCTTGGTATCCATGCGCCATGCGGTTATTTTGAGTTAAATTAAATAATCCCCTGATGGGGACGAAAACTCTAATTCAGATGAATTAATTTTGATTGATTCTCCCATGCATTGTTAAATTAAATAATCCCCATTAGGGGACGGAAACGTTATCTGGATCCCAAATAGCACCATCTTCTGCAAAGGCAACTCGTTAAATTAAATAATCCCTATTAGGGGACGGAAACAATTGGTCGTCAAGGTCGCACCCCATATCATAGGCTAATGAGTTAAATTAAATGATCCCCTGATGGGGACGGAAACCAATTAACATATAGCCCATTATTCCTCGTCCTCCTCAAGTTAAATTAAATAATCCCCTGGTGGAGACGGAAACTGCTAAAATAGCCATAAACATTTCATTTTGTGTTTGCATAGCGGTTAAACTAAATAATCCCCTGATGGGAACGGAAACTTACGTTCCATACAGTATTGTTTAATGTCAGAGATAGTTGGTTTGTTAAATTAAATGATCCCCATTAGGGGACGGAAATCACAAAGCTTCAGTGTAGATACTAGCGAAAACTAAGCGAGGGTGGTTAAATTAAATAATCCCCTGATGGGGACGGAAACAATTTATTGCTTTCTTTTCTTAGATTTTCCACCTCGCTTTGTAGTTAAATTAAATAATCCCCTTACGGGGCCGGTTCTTATGTCAAAAACTCATATAAGTACAAAAATATAGCCAGTATATTCTTTTTAGTGAATATACTGGTTTTTTTGTATAAATCGGATGGTTTTTCTATTGGTTTTAAACAGAAATGAATATATAATGAAGTCAATAGGTTTTTTATTTCTTATGTAGAGTTTGGAGGCGATGTGATGGGTAAATGGGATGCACTGGTAAAGGGTGCATTGCTTCATGATATCGGCAAAGTCGTGTATCGAGCTAATCAGGGAACCGATGCACATTCTAAGCGCGGCGCTGCTTTCATTGAGCCCTATTTTTCCGATATGGGCTTAAAGCAAAGTATTACTCATTGTTTGAAGTATCATCACGGGAAAGAGCTTAGTGCAGTTCAACTAAAAAATGATGATTATGCATACATTGTGTACGAAGCGGATAATATTGCTGCAGCTGTAGATCGTCGAGATCTTGAGGAAGGTGAAAATACCTCTACACAGAAGTTTGATAAAGAGTTAGCGCTTCAATCAATCTTCCGTGTATTTGGCGGTAAAACTAGTACTCAACCCTTACAGTATTATCTACGTGGCATTGATGTGTCGGACCATTTTAATTATCCTGAAAGTGATAAAACTATATGTGCATCAAGTGATAAATATAAGGCACTATATGATGTGTTAGTACAGAACTTTCAGCAACAACCAATAGATAAGATGTCCGTTAATGAGTTGTTGAGAATTTATGAAGACACTGTGTCCTATATGCCATCTAGTACGGCAACAGATCAAGCCAATGATATCTCTTTGTATATGCACTCAAAGATAACAGCAGCTGTGGCACATAGTATGGTGCATTATTTTGAGGAGCAAGGTATTACTGATTATAAAGAATACTGTTATCAGAATTCTAAAAAGTTTCGCGAAATGCCAGCGTTTCGATTAATATCTGGAGATATTTCTGGCATTCAGAATTTTATTTATACGATTCCGTCTAAAGGTGCATTGAAATCATTACGTGGTCGCTCATTCTATTTAGAAATTTTGATGGAACAAATTGTAGATGAGCTATTAGATGCATTGCAGTTAACTCGGGCAAATCTTATTTACAATGGTGGCGGTCATTTTTATGTATTGGCTCCTAATACAACAAAAACTTGTACTGCTATTGAATCTATGGAAAAATCTATTAACGAATGGTTCTTAACCGTATTTGGTACTAAATTGTATTTAGCACTTGGTTCTGCTACAGCAACAGCTGCCGAGTTAATTCAATCGCAACGTACATTATTCCGCAAGGTGAGCCAATCTGTTGGTGAGGCTAAGGCTAAACGATATTCTGAACAACACCTAACAGATCTATTTAATCCAAATAGTACGTATAATACAGTTCTTCATGGTGAGCGAGAATGTTCCATTTGCCATACTTCAACAGCAATACTATCGCCTTATGGTAAGGATACCGATGCTGAGGCTTGTCCAATTTGTAATGGCTTGTATCGCTTAGGGGAACAGATTGTTGACAGTCGAGATACGGTCTTTGTATTAGCTAGCCCTAATACGAGTGATGATAGTGAAAGTATCCCTAAGGTTGAAGTATATGTTAATAATTTGAATAGTGATGCGGATAATTTGAAGTTATATCTTTATGTGGTCCCTGAAGCATCATTACAGAAGTTTGAATCTAGTCATGAGATTTTTAGAATATACTCTAAGAATACAGCTAAAACTGGACATAATGTATTCAATCGTATTTGGTTAGCGGATTATGTAGCACGCAAGGATAATGGTCAAGTTTATGAATTTGAAGAACTTGCCGCATCTAGTGGCTTAGGGGATGATAAAGGTATTAAGCGACTTGGTGTATTGCGAGCAGACGTAGATAACCTTGGTGCTGCCTTTATCGGAGGCTTTATTTCTGAGGGCTCTGATAAATTTAAATATGGTACTTTATCACGATATGCTGACTTATCTCGTGATTTGGCAATGTTCTTTAAGGTTGCCGTTAATAAAATGGCTCAAGGTGATGTGCAAGGTTTTGGTAGATCTGTTACACCATTTACTATTTGGGCTAATAAAAAAGTTACGACTAGAAAAATTCACGTTATTTATTCCGGTGGTGACGATGTATTCCTTGTTGGTGCATGGGACGAATTGTTAGAATTAGCAATTGATATTCGTGAAAAACTGGCAGAGGTTACAGATAATAAAATTACTATGTCTGCTGGATTAGCCTTATTTTCTCCATCCTATCCAATAAGCCAAATGGCAGCGATTACGGGCCTACTTGAAAGTGTTGCTAAAGACAATGATGGCAAAGATAGTATTGCCTTGTTTGGGTTTGAAACAAATTCAAATGGTGAAGAGCGTATATGTCGTCATGTGTATAAGTGGGAGGAGCTCATTGATAATGTAATAGAAGACAAACTTTATACACTAGATCAATTGTTTGTTATTCCGGGGATTAATGAGGCTCAACCATCAAAACTGAAATTAGGGAAAGGTTTAGTTTATAAGTTGATGGACTTATTACAAGGAATTTTAAATGATAGAGTACAGGGGAAGCATATTAATGTAGCTCGTATTCTTTATTTATTAGCCCGTTTAGAACCTAAGAAACATGATCCTGCGTATGGATCATATAAAAATTTTGTTACAGCAATTCATACTTGGATTCAAACAGAAGCAGATTGTAAAGCATTATTAACAGCTTGCAACCTCATTGTTTACTATATGCGTGAGACGAAGTGAGGACAACTATATGGCACAAGATACATTTAATTGGAGTTTAGACCTTGTTAAGGTGGCTGAGGCCGTTATTAATAAGTTAGATAAGAATAAAAGCGGTAGTGCTTTTTTATTAAAATATGCACAATTACGTAAAATTTTATCTAGTGTAGTAGCAATTAAAAATAAACTGAGTGTTGCTCAACGAAGAAGCAAAGCTTTTGATAAGTTACCTGATGATATTGCAATGGATGTACGTTTTTTAAAAACTACACTTTTGTATCAAGCTGGTCGTATTGAAGAGTCTGTTGGTCGTGGTAAAAAAGTTTATCCAGTAAAGCAATTGATTGATATTAGTAAGCTTTTAAATATGATTGAAGATATTGGCACAGATGTTAAGCGTTTTGATTTACTATGTAAATATGTAGAGGCTTTAGTAGCATTCTATAAATATCGTTCTGTAGAGTTATCTCAATCACCAGAACCGGCATTTAATACTAATCAAAATAATCGTCCATCATTTGGTAACCGATAATAGGAGGAGCTTAACATGGAGAGCAATGATAAATTAAAATCTTTACGTGGTAAATTACTAATTACAGGTACTATTAAACTAGAAACGGGTATGCATATTGGGGCTAGTAATGATTTTGCACCTATTGGCTCTGTTGATACACCATTCATTCGTGATGTAGTTACTCAAGAGCCAATTATTCCTGGTAGTTCTATTAAAGGCAAATTACGTACCCTACTAGCTAAAAGTCATTGTAACGATTATATAATGAATGATATTAAAGAGGATAAAGAAGAAATTAAACGTTTATTTGGCTCCGTAAATCCTGTAAAACCAGCTCGTTTACAGTTTTATGATTTATTTATCACAGATGAAACTCGTCAACTGTTTGCTAATATAGAGACAGATACTTATATGGGTGAAATCAAGTTTGAAAACACTATTAATCGTGTTGATGGTAGTGCTAACCCTCGTCAAATTGAACGTGTTCCAGCAGGTACTGTATTTACATTTAAAGTTGCATATAACATTGAAAATGAAGCCGAAGTTACTGAAGATATGAAGATTTTACAAGAAGGTCTTGCATTACTAGGTATCGACTATTTGGGTGGTCATGGGTCTCGCGGCTACGGTCGTGTAAATATTTCTATTGATGATGTGAAGCCAGCAGGTAATAGTGCTATTAATACGCAGGATTTATTAGATATATTAAGAAAGTAGGTTGTTATTATGAACTACTATCTATATCCATTGCGTTTTCTTACACCGGTACATTTCGGGGATACCTCAGAAGGCGGTAGTTTAGAAACTATTTCTCTTACATTAGGCTCTGATGCACTATTTGGTGCATGTTGTCATGAAATCTGCCATGATACAGGTTTATTACAATCTTTTATCGACTCTGTAAAAGATCAACATATTGTACTATCTAGTTTGTTTCCGTACTGCATAGATAATGGGGAATATCAATTGTATGTACCTACACCTATCATGCAAATTGATTCAAAAGAGCTGCCTATTACAAGTTTCGCAGAGACAAAACGTGTAGCGACAGAGCAAAAGAAGATTAAGAAGATTGAGTATATCCGAGCATCACAGCTACAAAATTTTAGTCAGTATATAGAGGCCGATATTTCACAAAAATATATGCCTACCTTTGGTGCTAAACAAACATCTGCGCAGGTAAATATGCGTGGAGAAATGAGCCGACCATATTATGTGGGCAACTATCAATTCATGTCACATACGGGGTTATACTTTATTGCTGGTTTTAATGACGATGCAAGCCGGGAGTTATTTGAAGGCATATTTGAAGTTTTAGGACTATCTGGTATTGGTGGTAAACGCAGTGGTGGTTATGGGAAATTTGAGTTAGCTGACAATCCTATTAAACTAGAAGTTCAAGATATCTATAAAGATATTTCTGCTTTATATGCGTTGATTCATAATAAGCAAGGAAACATGATGTGCATTAGTGCCTGTGTTCCGACTAGTGATGAAGTGGCTACTTTAAAACAAGGTTCCTATAAATTACAAAAGCGTGGAGGCTTTGTAGGGGCTGCTGGAACTACGACTCAAGTAAAACGTAATTCCTATTATGTTGTTAAGGAAGGCTCTGTTTGTCCAAAAGCATTAGTAGGACAAATGCTTACTATTACGGGGGATACTTTACCTCATCCTGTATATCGTAATGGTATGGGCTTATGGATTGGGGTGGATTATGAGTAATCGTATAAATCATGCACAACTATCGCTCACTATTGTGAGTCCTACCAATATTGGTGGCCCTGAAAAGCTAACGACTAAGGACTATATGTACAATTACGATGCTGGTGAAGTATATCTTCTTAATAACTACGAGTGGTTTCGCTTTTTAGCACGTCATAATAAATTAGCAGAGTTTGAAGCATATATGCAGGATGAGATGGTGAGACCAAATGGTCGAACTATGTATGATTGGGCTAAAAATGCTATTGGTGCATCTCAATTAACAAAAGATACATTAGGTTCTGCTATTGGCTCTATTATGAAATCATCGATATATAATAAAGGGCGTAAAAACTCATTGAATGATATTACGCCTCAGATTCGTGGAGCCAATGGGGATGTTTATATCCCTGGTAGTTCTATTAAAGGTGTTATTGATAGTGCTATTGTTTCACATATACTCCGTAGAGATGCCAGGTTTAGAGCTACAGCGCAACAAAAACTAAAGGAAATTTTACAGAAATATAGAGATTTCCAATATGATAAGAAGCGTTGTAAACGTGAAATCGGTTCTGTATTACGAGAAGTGAACAAGTTGATTGATCGTAATATACAAGTACTATTCAGGAATTCAGAAAAGAGAGTTAATGGTATTTTAGCTAGTGCTTTTCGAGGTGTTTCTGTTTCTGATGCCATGCCTATGGGTGCGATTCAAACAGAGGTACTAAAGAAAGAGGACTCTTGTATTGATGAAGATGGCACTCACGCTATTTCGGTACATCGTGAGTGCATTTTACCAAATCAGAAGTTCTCCTTTACAGTAACTCTTGATACGGCTATGACTAAAGAAATAGGGATTACTAGTATCGATCAAGTGTTAGATATTTTACAGGAAGATTTTGATGCTACTCATAAGTTATTAGCCTCTAAATTTAAGAAAGTAAGTCCATCTATTTTTAAAGCTCTAGAGCCAGCTAATGCTTATATTGGCAGTAATACAGGCTTTGTTCAAAAAACTATTATTATGGCTGCTTTCACAGATGATGAAAAAACAGGAATTGATATTATTAAAGCCATTTTAGATGTAAATTTTCAAAAGGCTAAACATAATAGTAAGGATAAATTTATGGCACCACGTGCGATTAAATTAGTGAAGTGGAATGGCAATTATTATGAGATGGGAGGCATTCATATTGGCAGATAATGTTGAAATTATGGCCATTGAGTTAGGAATAACAGCAGACCCATCGATTAAAATTGTGCAGTCCATAGGTAGCGTGCTACATGGCGTCTTAATGGAGTTAGTGGGAACAGAATACGCAGGTCAGTTGCATGAAACGGGCCTGCGTCCTTATAGCCAATATATCTATTTTGATAAAGAAAAAGGTCAATATGTTTGGCGCCTTTCTGCTGTAACAGCAGAGGCTGTTGAGCGTATATTGCGACCAGCACTAAATATGCCTGAAAAGATTTTTTTGAAACAAAAACGAGGGCATATTTATATTCAAGATAGAACCATTTTAGAGGAAACCTCTTATGAAGCATTAATGGCTAAGTTTTGGAGTGGTGAAGCAGAATATGCGCAGGCTAAATTGCGGTGTGTGACTACAACAAGCTTTAAAGTAGATCAACAATATACAATCTTCCCTGAAGCCTTTCGTATCTATCGCTATTTATTGCGTCAATGGAACCAGTTCACTACGTTTGAAATGATGGACTCTGAAGATTTATTAGCTGCACTTGAATCAGCTGCTTTCATTCGCGACTATAATTTGCGAATGGGCATGTATGGTTTAGAAGGGGTTAAAATCCGTGGTTTCCGTGGAGAGATTGTTATGCAATTTAAGCGAAATTTAGTGATGCAACGCATCTTATCTCTATTGACCTACTATAGCCAATTCACAGGGCTTGGAATTAAGACCGCATTAGGTATGGGTGGCGTACAAAGTGAGGTAGTACAATGAGAATTCTCTATACCCCAGTAGGGGATACAGATCCTATTCGTGGTTGCTATGATGGGGGGATGCTTCATATTGTGAGGCATTATAATCCAGATATGGCAATCCTCGTATTGAGTAAGGAGATGGAGCAAAAGGAAGCATCTGACAGTCGATTTTCTAAGGCTTTAAAACATGTGAAAGCTGATTTAGATATCAAGCTTATATGTACCGGTCTTGAAGATGTACATCGTATTGATACTTTACAACCGTTTGTTGACCATTTCTATGAGATGCTTTCAGAGTATCCTGATGCAGAGATATTGATAAATTTAAGCTCTGGTACACCTCAAATGAAGTTAATTATGTCTTATCTCAGCGTAGAGCATGATGCGGTACGAGGTATACAAGTCGATAGTCCTCAAGGTGGCTCTAATCGTTCTGAGCCAGCAGTTAATGATGACGAAGATATTGAAATCGTTATTGAAAATAACTTTGATGATCAAGAAGACACTGAAAATCGATGCCATGAACCTCAGATGGGATATATTAAGCGTAATAATCTTAAACAATCTCTCCATACTCTTATTAATAGCTATAAATATAAAGAGGCTATAAGTCTTTATGAGCATTATAAAAAAACATTTACCGATGAATTAGATAACGATATTTTAGCATTACTTGAACATGGAAAGTTGCGATTAGAGTTAGAATATAAATTAGCTTTAGAGAAAATCAATAGGGTAGGTGACTTATCGTTAAAATCTGTATTTACTGATTGGAAACGGATAAAATTACATGAGTTTTTAATGCTTATGGAGGTTCGTTTAAAACAGGGGCAGATTGAAGACTTTATTTTAAAAATTACTCCTTTTATGTATGAGTTAATGTTGTACTATTTTTCCACGACGTATCATGTGAAGTGGGATGAATTTGAAAAATGGACTCCTGGAGGCCCTCGTACTGATATGGTAAGTTTTAAGGAAAAACACCCACAGCTTTATTCGTCATGGTATGCACATACTAAAACACCACAATTTAATGAGATTCAACTCTCATTGAATCATATGTTACATATGTTAGAGGATCAGCCAAATGTTAATCCTTTATTGTTAAAGCAGTTAAATGATATTCGTCATATCGAAAGAAAAATACGTAATAAAATTGCTCATGAAGTTGTTGTGTTGACAGAAGTAGAAATTTGTAAGTCTGTTAGTATTAAATCTTTGCAGTCTTTTTTAGAGTTAATTCAAACTGTATTTTCAACTATAATG
The DNA here is from genome assembly GCF_032550495.1 of Veillonella parvula. Classification (GTDB taxonomy): domain Bacteria; phylum Bacillota; class Negativicutes; order Veillonellales; family Veillonellaceae; genus Veillonella; species Veillonella parvula_G. Next base: position 112,303 of record NZ_JAWFZJ010000003.1, read on the forward strand.
AATCCATCAAAACAAAATGAATTAATCTACGACACCATCAATACATATGTATTAGAACAAATTCAATAGTGTGAAAACTCATTAAACTGAATAATTTCATAGATTATCATCTTTAGACCCAAATTGATTCCTTAGCGTATTCATTTGTATAAAAGGAGGCGACTATATGTCATCCTTATATGTTACAGAAGCAGGATCGTTTATCAAGCGTGACGGTGGTCATGTTGTAGTTGGTCGTAATAATGAGGTATTGTTCGAGGTTCCTTTAGAGCGAATCGAAGATATTACTGTCTTTGACTCAGTATCTATAACAAGCTCATTGGTAACTGATTTTATTGAACGTGGCGTACCGATTACATGGCTATCTGGTTATGGCAAGTATTTTGGTACTATAATCAATACGAATACTATTGACATTAACAAACATAAGAAGCAATTTGATCTGTTAGATGATAATGCATTTAGAGTGGCTATGTCACGTAAAATTATTCGGGCAAAGGTGCGTAATCAGCTGACTATTCTTCGTCGCTACGCACGCAACTTGGAAGAGGATATTAATATAGATGTACAGATCGCGAATATTAAATCTGTACGTAGTCATATTGGTGAATGTATGCGTGTATCTGAACTCATGGGCTATGAAGGGCTGATAAGTCGTCTTTATTTTGAAGCACTCGGTAAAATTGTGCCATCTGCCTTTGCTTTTACAAAACGTACAAAACAACCGCCTCGAGATCCGTTTAATGCCATGCTCGGATTAGGTTACAGCATGCTGTTTAATGAAATCTTAGCTGGTGTTATTAATGCAGGTCTCCATCCATTTGTAGGAGTCATGCATAGCCTAGCTAAAGGTCATCCAGCCCTCGCATCTGACTTAATTGAAGAATGGCGGGCGCCAATTATAGATTCTATGGTGCTATCTATGGTGAGCCGTAATATGGTAGATTTATCCGAATTTGATAATTCTGATAAAGGTTGCTACCTGACAGCAGAGGGGCGTAAGGCATTTCTAATGGCCTATAATAAGAAAATTCGTTCTGAAAATCAATATATTGATGATCGTAAAAGCTATCGTGAATCTATCTATAAACAGTGCAAGCAATTTGCTAGTGCAATTATACACGAAGATGTAGATTTGTATACGCCATTGGAGATTCACTGATATGAAAAAGTTTATCGTCCTAGTTATCTATGATGTGGTGGATAATAAAACGCGTAACCGTCTTGTTAAATGCCTGGAACGTTATGGCGTTCGTGTCCAAAAGTCTGCGTTTGAAGCATTGCTTAATAGGAAACAATATGATGCTATGATGCGGCGAGCTAGTAAGATGATTAATCCTATAGAGGACTCCTTACGAGTCTATGTCCTTGATGACATTATAAATATCTATACTTGGGGTATTGGAGAACGTAAGGAACAAGACTGTATCGTACTTTAAATATAAATAGTTACTCTCGATTAATACTGTTACGATGTAGAGGTGTAATTAATAATAATAGAATCATTAATATTGGTAAAAGTATTTCAAGACTTGATGTTTTATATTGATGATTCTATTATTGTATTATCTATTTTCTTATATGATATAATGGGTCTAGAATTTAACTTCTGATAAATTAAATCTGCGCCGTTGTGATAGTGGTGCGGTTTAACGGCGTTATTTTAGCTTGCTAAAGTGCCTTTTAGGATCAATTTGCAATCTCCGCCGGTTTTTGCATTTTAGAACCAGTAAATATCTGTTGTTTCAAAGACAGGGTTAAATTAAATAATCCCCTAATGGGGACGGAAACTTTTCATCCACGTTACAAGTATAGAGTTTATCCACTAAAGGTAGGTTAAATTAAATAATCCCCTAATGGGGACGGAAACAATTCCTCCATTATTAAAAATAACCAATTATGAGAATTACGAACGTTAAATTAAATAATCCCCTAATGGGGACGGAAACTCGTGGATAATGGAGCCTCTTCGTAGCGGCAGGCTTTTCCTGTTAAATTAAATAATCCCCTAATGGGGACGGAAACGATTTGGAGATTTTGGACTCTTTCACTGCACTTTCATAACCAAGTTAAATTAAATAATCCCCTAATGGGGACGGAAACCTACCCAATTTGGATTACTATTAATCTAGTCAACCCTTGTCTTGTTAAATTAAATAATCCCCTAATGGGGACGGAAACGCTACATCTGATACTGTGTAAACTAAACTTTCAACCTCTTTCATGTTAAATTAAATAATCCCCTAATGGGGACGGAAACTGAATTTATTTTATAGGAGAGTATTATAAAATATTTGTTATTCAATGTTAAATTAAATGATCCCCTGATGGGGACGGAAACAGAATAGCAATAACTGCAACTATGTTTTTTACATTTATTAAAGTTAAATTAAATGATCCCCTGATGGGGACGGAAACTCAGCTGCAGTCTTGGGAATCATAAAGTGCATTCCGTTTACATGTTAAATTAAATAATCCCCATTAGGGGACGGAAACATGGATCCAATAATCCATATGGACGCCGCCCATTTTAAAGCAGGTTAAATTAAATAATCCCCTGATGGGGACGGAAACCCACCATAAGGGTGAGCAACATATACAAGTCTCTTTTTCATTTTGTTAAATTAAATAATCCCCCTGATGAGGACGGAAACATAATTACGTTAGGTTTGGTACGTAATTACGTGCTTGATTAGTTAAATTAAATAATCCCCTATGGGGACGGAAACTGTCAAGCGTCATGAATAGCATTTTTTCAAAGCCGTTGGTGAGGTTAAATTAAATGATCCCCTGATGGGGACGGAAACTTCCATGGATTATAAGTGTATACATGAGCCGTACCATCTGTATGTTAAATTAAATAATCCTCATTAGGGGTCGGAAACGAATTGGCTTGTAGCATTTTATTAGTGATGATGTTATTGTCAAAGTTAAATTAAATAACCCCTTTTAGGGGACCGAAAGGCACTACCTTATTATTGTAGGTAGTGCCTTATGTATAATCTAAGGGTTTAATTGTTTTGTATTATAAATACTTAAGGTTTTGTTACTTTCTCTCTTAAAATGAGGGGTGGATTATTGAAATAAAATAAGTGATATTTATAATATATTAAGTAATTATATTTATTATTTAGTGTGTATAAGATTGGGGAGCTTTCAAAGGATAAATATCATTTGCTATTTCCTAAGATTTCATTATTTTCGAGATGCGCTCGATGTTACGACTCGTCTGACTATCTTTTAATATTATAGAGATAAAGGTATATCATCAAATTAAGATGAATATGTACAATTGTATTAGATTAGTATTCTTAAACGGATTTATTTTGAGTACTGACAATTAAATTTAATAATGAGATGTATAATAAAGTATAGTGATTCAATCAACATAATTTGTATTAGGTATACTCTTGGCAAACCGCATATATGAATGTGTATGGTGTGCAATTCGATGATGTAGTTGGAGAATAGGAGGAGCATATTATGGCAAGCACAGTAATTGATAGTAAAGTGTTTGGTGCATTATTTAGTACTGATGAAATGAGACGTGTATTTAGCGATCTAAATCTTGTACAGAAATGGTTAGATACCGAGACAGCTCTTGCACAGGCGCAAGGTGAGCTTGGTGTAATTCCTAAAACTCAAGCTGAAGACATCGTTAAGTATGCTGATGCTAAGGCTCTTAATATTGACGAGATTGGCGAGTTCTATAAATCCTCTATTACCATTGTTCCTTTGTTGAAAGCTTTCAAAGAAATCCTGCCAGATAATGCAGGCGAATATGTCCATTGGGGAGCCACAAGCCAAGATATTGTTGATACAGGTCTTATCTTGCAAGAGAAAGAGGCATACCAAATTATCTTACGAGATATGAAAGTGTGCCAACAACATGTACTCAATCTTGTAAAAAAATATAAAGATACCATTATGTGTGGTCGTACTCATGTTATTCATGCGTTGCCGATTACATTAGGTTATAAAGTCGCTGTATGGGCCGATGAATTGGGGCGCGATATTCAACGGTTAGAAGAGATTGAAAAACGTGTATTTGTGGGGCAAATGTCTGGTGCGGTTGGTACATTAGCATCACAACCAGAAAAAGGCTTAGAAACACAACAACGCATGATGGAAATTTTGGGGCTCGGTCAACCGACCATCTCATGGCATGTTGCTCGAGATAGCCAAGCAGAGTTTGCTAGTACACTAGCTTTATGTGCCGGTACATTAGGCCGCATTGCTCATGAGATTTTAAGCTTACAACGTACCGAAATTCTTGAGTTAGAAGAACCGTTCTTCATGGGTAAAGTTGGTTCCTCTACTATGCCACATAAACGTAATCCTCAAGTATTAGAAAACATTATCGCTGTTTGTCGTAGCGTACGTACCATTGCTCCTGGTATTGCAGAAGCTATGATTTGTGAAAATGAACGCGATTGGGGATGCTTATTAACAGAATGGGAATCCATCCCAAGAGCCTGTGAATTATTGGCTGCTGCTTTAGAAAAATCTAAAGACGTATTAGAAAATCTTATTGTATATCCAAAACATATGGAACAAAACCTATACAAACTACGTGGCTTGATGATGAGCGAATGTATCATGATGCATTTGGCACCTCGTTTGGGGCGTATGACAGCACATTCCATTGTTTACCGTACATGTATGAAAGCCTATGAAGAAGAAGCACAAATGAAAGATGCCTTGATGGCTGAACCAGAGGTTACGGAAGCCTTTACAGAAGCAGAAATCGACTATATGTTGGACCCTCATAACTACCTTGGTCTAGCCGTTCAATTTGCAGATCGAGTACTACAAAAATATAAATAAATCACTATCCTATGAATACTAAAAAGCCCGTCCTAAGACGGGCTTTCCTTATATATTTATCTGTATATTTCTATTATTCGTTCCTTATTGTATCGTATATCAGTTCGCTCTATAATAGGTTTAGGATAGTTAGACGAGGTTGGGCCTCTCTTCGTCATTGAAGGGAGGGATAAGCCTATGAGTGATTATGAAATAATCATGCTCTTATTACAGGTAATAACGGTTGTTATTGCCTTTGAGGCATTAATAGCGCTTATTTGTCTCACAAAAGACAAATAGCCCTCCGTTGCCTAGTGTAACTAGATAACTGAAAGGCCATTTCCTAATCTTTTTTCAATTTCGAGATGCGCCTGACGTTACGACTCGTCTGACTATCTTCTTATATTATAGTAAGGTTATTATATATCGTCAAATTATGATGAACACGTGTATGGTATACAGTTTGATGATGGTATTGTAAAATGAGAAAACTCCTATTGGCTTTCACCGATAGGAGTTTTTGGTTTTATAATTGTAATTTTATAGCACTTTTAAGTCTATTATTAAGTTACAGATTATAATAAATTGATTATATTTCTTTTACATCATCAGGAATTGCTGGTGGAGCCGGTGGTTTACCCATGGATCTTTCAATAAATACCACAGCCACAAAAACGATGAGGCTGACGATGGAACCAAAGATGATAGACATGATGCCATATGGGTTGCCAACGAATTCCCAGTACACGCCTGCGATGGAGCCGAGCACGATGGACCAAATGCCAGCGCCAGCTGTTGCATTTTTCCAAGTAAGGCCAAGTAGGAATGCGGCGAATGGGCCAGCGGATCTCATTGTGAAAGCAAATACGAGCATCGGAATGATGGCTTTGCTTACGAGGGAGATTATGATAGCGATGATACCGAGGAATAGCACACATAGACGGCTATATCTAGTGAGCTGATCATCGGTGAGGCTTTTACCAAAATGATGTTCCACAATATCCTTGGTAAATACAGTTGCGGCGCCTAATAGGTCGCCTGCGCCTGATGAAAGTGTGGCCGATACGACAGCGGCCATAACGAAGCCCGCCATTACTGGAGGCATGAGGTTAAGTGCTACCGTTGCCACCGCATTGTTCGCCTCGATGTTCGGAAACTCAGCTAATGCTACAAGGCCTAATACGGCAGGAACAAAGGCGAATAGAGCCATAATAATCCCGCAAATGATAGAACCGAGAACGGCCGTTCTTTCATTTTTCGCTGCAAAGTACCGTTGAACTGACTCTTGCCCTGTGGAGAATGTCATGAAGTACATGATGACAAGGCCGATGATGGTTTTCCAACCCACCTTTGTAAAGCCTAGCTGTTCAGGTGGCAATTTTGTCACTACCGATTCCCAGTCACCTACATTGTGCAACACAAACGGCACCGCGAGGGAGAAGCCCCCAACGAGAACGAAGAAATGGATAACGTCTGTCATCGTTACGCTCCACATACCGCCGGACATGGTGTAAATTACGAGTACCGCACCGCAGATGAGGATGGCGAGCTCTGTTGAAAGTCCGGTGAGAACGCTAATAATGGTTGCAGTTGCTGTAATCTGTACGCCTGCTAGTGTAATTGTTGCCAGCATGGACAGAATGGAAGTAATGAGATGACTGGACGCGCCGAAGCGACGGCCGATGATCTCCGGTACAGTTGTTGCCATGGCACGCCGTAAAAGCGGTGCGATGAAAGCAACGAGAATAACACCAATCCCTGCAGATACGACGTACCAACCTGCAGATAAGCCCCACGAACCATACGCTTTCGCTGCTACACCTACGGTGCTCCCACCACCGATTTCTGTAGCCGCTAATGTGCCTGCCGTCATAAGAACCCCAATACGACGACCTGCGAGTAGATAGTCAGTACTATCTTTTACACGAATATGACAATACACGCCGACTAATAAATTCAGTAATAAATAGGCGCAAACAATAACCCAAATAATAGTCAGAGAATCCATATGACACCTCCAAAAATTTACACGATCTAGAGATTCATACTAAATCACCCTTACTACTTGCGGTGCATATATCAAGTATAGTTTAATTATCCATAAAAACTGGGGAAAATACAAAGAGGAGTTTCTTGGAACGTTGGAGAATGTATATATATTAGGAACTAAAATATAAAATTATTAATCATAGGCACAGCCTTGTTTGCATAGTATACTTATGTTAATAAGACTGTGCTTATTTTATTGAGAGACAAGATTCATTTTTTGAGAGAGGTTTTTATGATTCAACGTATTTTGATGCTAGCTCTTGTGTTGCTGGCTTTCACCATGCCTACAGAGGCAATTACTTATCAGGAATTGAAAACGTCGCCACAGTTTAAGCTTGTTTATTCTCAGTCGATGAATGGGCCCATAGAGAGTGGTGGCTTGTATATCTATTTAAACACTTATTCGATTGAGGCCCTACGCTATGCACCGCCACAGTATTCCTTGCGCGGGACTTACTATATTGTGATGGATACGTCTTATCAATCTATCATCAATGAGAGACAGCTCACCGTGGATTATGATACTAACTATTCGTTAGCGACACTTATTCATTCGTCTCGTATCATGAATCCGAGCCCGTCTATGCTGGCTTTGATTGAGGCTAGTGAAAGTAAGTCTGGTTTAGCTATGACAGGGGTAGATGTAGCGAGATATACATTTGATGGGGCGACAAAGCCAATGCATTATGTAAACGATACGCGTAAGGTCCCACTTAACCGTAATAATACTATTATATATGATATAGCGGATGCTATGTTTGTATCTGTATATCAGCAGCATTTTGATGATATTGTGGCCCAATGAGGTGGATGATGAAACGCATATATTTACTTTCACTATGGTTACTAAGCTGCCTCGTGTTGCCAATGCAAATCCAAGCCGTATCACAAGCTGACTTATTAAACGCAGAACGATTTGAACACATCGATTCGAGTGCTGACTCTGGAAGAGGAGATGGAAAATATTTGGATCTTTCATCTGTTAAGTCTGTAACGGCGCCGAATGGCCATCGTCGTATTGAAGCCGTCATTTATGTTTCCATGCCTGCTGCGAATATGATTCAAGGACTTTCAGTACAATACGATTACCAAATGGATCGTTCTTTGCGCCATTTGATTAATGATCATGATAGAAGTTTAAAACAAGGTGATAAGACCCCATATATCTCTATTTGGCGTGCAAAGCAAGGAAGTTCAGGAATTACAGGGACCGTTAATGATGGCGGTACCTATTACAATAATGGACAAATTCGCCAACAACGTATATATGCAGAAAATCTAAAAGCTATGATTCTACCTGCTGAATTTGGTGATGAAAAATATAAATTGCTTAATTTGATCTATAAAAAGATCTTTGGACTATCTTATGATGATGAGTTGTAATATTTATGTATGGCACTAGAGTGGTTAAAACAGTGAATAAACATAGATAAAACTTGTTTTTGGACTCCTAATAAAGCTTGTGCTTTTACTTATTTGGGGAATCTCTATTTGGGCTTTCTATACATTGCTCTATGATCGATATGTATTAGAAGCATATCCATTAAGGGATTATTTGCCAGTATTGATATTTACCTTTGGGAATATTTGGGTTTTACCGTGGCTTATTTTGTGGCATGAGAAACTATATCCAGCGTTTGATAAACCAAAAATTTATTATAGAGTGAAAGCTTGGTACTTTTCTTTGAAAGACCAATCTTTAGTGGGGATATTTATCTTTTATTAGTTTATTCGTATATTTATATAATATAATGCTTATTGTATCGCATATTAGTTCGTTCTATAATAGACTTAGGATAGTTAGGCGAGGTTGGGCCTCTCTTCGTTTTTGAAGGGAGGGTTGCTTATGAGTGGTTATAAAATCATTATGATTATCCTTGGGATTTTATCAGTCATGATATCCTTTGGAGCACTTGTGGCGCTTATTTGTCTAGAAATAGCAAAATAGCCCTTCGTTTCTTCGGAAATTAGATAAAACGAAAAGGCCATTTCTACATGTTATTTGTTTGTGAGATGAGCCTGACGTCACTACTCGTCTGACTATCTACTTATATTATAGGGATAAAGGGATATATCGTCAAATGGAGATAAACCTTATATATACCAATTATAGATATATCATACATATACTAAATTATAAAATTATTAATAATAGGCACAGCCTTGTTTACATAGTATACTTATGCTAATAAGGTTGTGCTTATTTATGTTGTAATGTGAGAGAAAAAGAGAGGGTTTTATGTTACGTAAAAGTTTGATTATCATGGCTGTACTAGCTGCTTTCACCATGAATGTAAGCGCTGTACAGATAGAAGTGCCAGCAGGACAGCCACCTATACCAGGGGCAGATGCGAATATCCCTGCCAATGCCTATGAAAACTATCGGGCCGGTAGCTTGAGCAATGTAGGAGCTAGTGATGTTATAAAATTACATTCTGAATCTAAAAAACGCATGGACATGTATGTAACTGACTGGGGACTAACACGAGATGAAGTCAATCAGATAGCAAGCGATTCGGAGAAGTTGATGGACTTACTTGTTAATGAGTCTGCAGTTGTGTTGTTGCATGATGAGCGTAATAACATTCGGGCATCTGTTCCTGGACTACTATTAGCAAGTAAGTATTACCCAAAACGCAGTGATGGTGAACGTTTATCTATTGTAAGAGAGAATTCCATATTTTTTGCGATTGGTACAAAACAGAATTATGATGATGCATTAGGCAAATTAAAATCAGAGCGAAAAGGGGAGTTTACATATCCGGGTATCACACATGGTAAATGGGCTATTGAAACTGAGTCTTTCGGTGAGAATACGCCTGCTATGGTTGTTGTAGTTGGTTTATTTAATCAACCGAATCAAGAATATATGGTAGGTCTTAGCTACAAAAATCAGCCTGTTACCGGCAAGCTCGAGCACGTTATGAGTAATTATGTAATTCCGTCGATTCGATCGTTAGATGACATGGATCATTATAGTGAAAGTATTCAATGGGATAATTTCACATATCGTATTCCTAAAGGGCTCAAACTAATAGCACAGAAATCGTTAAAGGACTCTGCCGAAATGAGAGACTATCGTGGATCAGGTATCCGACTTATTGTAGCTAAGAAACCTGTAAAAGTAGATGATAAATATATCTATTCATTTATTGACGAGATTTCGGAAATAAAGCCAGAAAGTCAAATCATAGGTGATGTACCTATTCAATCAGCATCTGTTTGGAATAATGGCGTTCCTAGTCTTTTAGTAGATAACTATCAACCAGGAAAAACGTCTTTAATGCATCGATTCTTACGTGATGACAAGAATGTATATATAATGAGCTTAGTTTATATTGATGGGGCTACGCCATATTCTCATATTCAGCTGCGTAATACGGTAGAATATTCTGATTTTGCAAATGTTGAGACACTGCGGAATAAAGTAATCCGTATGCAAAGTAAAGATAAAATGTAATTCAGTTGTTTATAAAATCGTTCAAGAGAACATGAAAAGAAAATACATGATTACGGGGCTTGTTATCGGCCTGCAATTGGTAAGTGGTTATAGTTATGTGACAGATGCAAGTTGGTTGAGCAAAACGTGGGATCGCCTTGAAACAAATGCAGCGAAATAGTCTTACGATTGGCCCAAAGCTGAGCAGTATACTCATTATGCGGGAGGACAACTTGTAGGTGCTAACTTACCAGACGAAAATATGATGGTTCTTGGTGTTTCATTAGGTAATACCTTTGATAGTGTGAAAGCAAGTTTGGGGCAGCCTACTAAAGAAACTAGTAGAGGACTCACCTATGGTGGTGTTACCTTTGGGAGTTTTAAAATGGATGGTGTAGAGTCAGTTGTTACCTATATGATGATCGAGAATCGTGATGCCACAACACATAGAGGCATTGCCGTAGGCGACTCCATGCGAAAAGTCCTTAATGTATACGGTAGACCTGATTTAGTAGACTCTAATAATCGATGGTTTTATGGGAAATATCGCTATCGTACGGATATGATGCATGGCATACTATTTGAACACAAAGGAGATAAAGTAAGTAAAATTATGATTTATAAATGATTATATTTTTACCATATCTATGAAAAAAGCCGAGCTTTTAATTCATAGAATTAGCTCGGCTTTTATTACTGTATTCATATATTTGTATAATATAATGCTTATTGTATCGCATATTAGTTCGCTATATAATAATCATAGGATAGTTAGACGAGGTTGGGCCTCTCTTCGTCATCGAAGGGAGGGATAAGCCTATGAGTGATTATGAAATAATCATGCTCTTATTACAGGTGATAACTGTGGTTATTGCTTTTGGAGCTTTAATAGCGCTTATTTGTCTTACGAAAGACAAATAGCCTTTCGTTATCTTAGATGATTCGATAACTGAAAGGCCATTTCTCAAGCTTTTTTGTTTTCAGAGATGAGCCTGACGGTACGACTCGTCTGACTATCTACCTATATTATAGGGGTAAAGATTTATATCGTCAAATTGAGATAAACTGGAGGTTCTTATGAAAGCATTTGAAACAAAGGATTATAAAGCTTTTACCATGTTTGAGAATCGTTGGGCTCTTGTTACTGCTGGAATGCTTGATGATTTTAATACATGTACGGTTAGTTGGGGCAGTATGGGCAACATATGGGGCCCTAATGGTGGCGATATATCCACGGTGACAGTGTACATTCATCCAGCGCGTTATACTCAAGAGTTTATGGCGAAATATGATACCTTTACAGTTAGCTTTTTCCCTGAAAGTTATCGCAAGGCTCTTGGTTATTTAGGTTCTCATTCTGGCCGCGACGAAAATAAGGTGGCAAATTCTGGACTAACGGCAGTTGCGGCAGGCGATGGGGTAACTTTCAAAGAAGCAGAGTTAACTTTTGTATGTAAAAAGCTATATGAACACCAATTCGATGAAGCCTATTTGGCAGAAAAGGTAAAAGATTATTACGCATCTAATCCTGCTGTATATACACAAGCTGGGCATGATCGTTGGGAACCACATTATATGTACATTGGCGAAGTAGTAGAGGCTATAGAACAATAGAAATATAGAACAATAGAAATATAGAATAATAGTTGTTTAGTTAATAGCTACTTAGCAAGATAGGGCAGAATGCATAATAGATAGATCCTATATAACATATGATTGTGTAGACGATAGATAAAATAAATACAGATAAATAAACGACAAACAAAAAAGGCAGCCCTGAGCTGTATCCCCAAAAATTGGACACCATTTTTGAGAGGTACAGTTTACGTTAGGGACTGCCTTTTTTGCTATTTTTATCAAAAGGAGAAAGTGAGACGGTATTTACTACCTGCATTTATAATAACATAGTTAATGAGTATAAAATGCCACATATTATTGGAATAAATCTATCTGATTTGAATCCTATATTTTTTAGAGCCCATGATTAAGAGAGGTCATGTCTTTGATGAAAAATGAATATACAAGAGCTGACTACAGAAAATGGCTTATATAGTGACTTCTTATGTTAATCAGTACTATAAATAGTGTAAATTGATAAAATTTTTATAAAATATAATCCCACAAGAACTGCAAAATCTGATATAATATTAATATGAAAATCGATGTATGTAAGGACTAAAAATGGTGTATATGAAGTGATTTTCTAGCCTAGAAAATCGCTATATCCTTGGTATTCAGTCGATATAATCGGAATGTTGTATATATGAAATGACTACGCAAATGCGTAGTTTTTATTATTTTTTGTTTGGTGTAGGTAGTCCCATGAGTGTAGTGAAGCCCTTATTATGGCTATTAGAACCGTATATCGTATACAAAGCCTATTTGTGGGGTGCCCGTTTCATGGCACAACCCTTCACGTGGGAAGGCGAATTAGATTGGTTTGCTTTTATGTTAACCCTATTGCTCGTCATTGATGTGGTGGCGTTGCCCTTGGTGATCTTCTATTGCCCTGGTTTGAATCCTGGGGTACGTGTTCCAGACTGGATTCGCCGTTTAGGAATGCCTATTTACACCATCCATAATTGGCTTGATAGTAAGGTGGGTGGCGACACATCTACGCCGATTATATGGCTTCGTAAAGCCTTGCATTCCTTGCTTTTATTCATTTATTATCTAGTGCCATTTTATGTGGGTGGTCATCTCATAATGGGCCTCGTAGTAGCGCTCATGTATGACGTCCTCGTATGGGCTCATGGAGGTGTGTGATGACGACTTGTGAATGGCCGACGACGCCTTTATATCAGGATTACCACGATTACGAGTGGGGCCGACCAATTCATGATGACCAACATCAATTTGAACATCTTTGTCTTGAAAGTCTCCAATGTGGACTCAGTTGGCTTACGATTTTGAATAAACGGAACATCATTCGAGCATGCTTTGATCATTTTGATATTGATGCGGTGGCTGCTTATGGTGAAAGCGACATTGAACGCATCATGCAGACGGTGGGGATGCTTAAGCATCGTCCTAAAATTGAAGCCATTATCAATAATGCTGCTGCTTTTAAACGTATTCAATCTGAATTTGGTTCGTTTTGTAACTATATTTGGGGATTTACAAATCATAAAACGATTATTTATGAAAACCATCCAGAAGGTCATTTTCCTACAAAGAATGGTTTATCTACGCGGATAAGCAAAGACTTAAAGCAGCGGGGCTTTAAGTTTGTAGGTCCTGTTACAATTTATTCGCATCTACAAGCTAGTGGCCTCATCAATGATCACGGTAAAGACTGCCCTTGCTTTGAAGAGATTAATAAAACAGCAGATATCGTATGGTTACCTGTAGACGATGAAGCGTAAGGGCGATAAGTATAAATTAGTTAACAATAGTTTTTATGCATACTTGTGTTTACATAATTGAATTTGTTGTTATGTGGAATTGGGTGTACACTAAAGTCGATGAGGCGATAGCGACTCATCTCATGTCGGCCCGCTTTATATATAAACACATATACTCTCTCTCTCCTAAGCGGGTCTATCATTAGTTCTCTCTCAACGCTATAAACTATACAGAGCCTCTATCTTTATTGGATAGAGGCTTTTTGCTGTATATAATGCTATAAGAGGAGCAATGCTGTATTAGGGAGACCTATAGCAGTATGAATCAGGCTCTATGTATGGTCCTAAAAAACTTTAATTAATCCAATTTCAACTATATATTTTATACCATATAAATTGATTTATTTCGATATGATTGATATACTGAAGTAAATTGATAGTGTTACTTTCACAATTAAAGAAGGGAAATATATGATTGGTTTGGGAACGGCCATTAATGTTGGCCTCATTATAGCTGGCAGCCTATGTGGCCTCGCGTTTGGTCGCTTTATGAAAGAAAATTTAAAGCAAACGCTCATGATTGTGAGCGGTATTATCGTGCTTCTCCTCGGTATGAGCGGGGCCATGCAGTATATGCTCGTCATTGTCAATGGATCTCTACAAACAACGGGCCCTCTATTGATGATTATTAGCATGGTTGTAGGTGCCGTTATTGGCGAAATTATTGACCTCAATCATTGGATTACCGTATTTGGTGACTGGGTGAAAACTCGCACTGGCAACGCTGGTGATCCAAAGTTTACGCATGCCTTTATCACGGCATCTTTGACGTTTACCGTAGGTGCTATGGGTGTACTTGGTTCCATTCAAGATGGCCTTACTGGAAATTATCAGACATTACTTTTAAAAGGCATCCTCGACGGCATCATCGTTATGGTTATGGTATCCTCTATGGGAAAAGGGGCGCTGTTCTCCTTTATTCCTGTAGGTATTACGCAATGGCTCATCACGGCAATGGCACATATTGCAGCGCCTCTGATGACACCTAGTGCCATCGATAACCTATCCTACGTCGGATCTATTCTGATTTTCTGCGTTGGTATCGACCTCATCTGGCCTGGTAAAGTACGTATTGCAAACCTTTTGCCAGCCATCTTCATGGCGATGGGGCTTACATTTTTGCTATAATTAGCATTACAATAATATATAGATTTTTATAAGAGACCTATATTCTCTGAACCTTTGATGTGTACTTTGTACATGATACGGTCGAGGATGTAGGTCTTTTTACTTTTCAAAATCAATTTAGTAGATGTGCGAATTAATGATAGTTTAAATTCAATTATGACAATAAGGTAAATTTATTACATTCCGAAATAGGTGACCAATAGAGTCATCGCAAGTGTAGGATTTAAATGATGTTTTATAGAATTCTTTTACCAAAATTGTTTGTAGAATAATTTCAATTCTATGTATAGTTATTCTTCAAGTATATGTTATTGAATTATACCTGTTTAACAGGTATAATCAAAGGAGAGATTCTATGATTATCGGATTTAAGGATAAGGAAACAGAAAAAGTTTACTATCAAAGCTTTTCCAAACGCTTTTCTCCGTTTATACAAAGACTAGCTCTTCGTAAATTACTATTGTTAGATAATGCTGAATCATTACAAGATTTACGTTGGCCACCAGGTAATCGCTTGGAGTTGTTGCAAGGTGATCGATTTGGACAGTATAGTTTGCGGATTAATAGTCAGTATAGACTGTGTTTTAAAGTGAAAGATATTAGTAGTTTTTATGATGTAGAAATTGTAGATTATCATTAATAGAGAGGAAATTAATATGGAAAAGTTTATTCCTACACCTACCATTAGTGAAATATTAAAGGAAGAGTTTATGGATCCATTAGGACTGTCTGCATATCGATTAGCTAAGGATATACATGTGCCTGTTTCACGGATTCAAGAAATATTGAATGGTACACGGTCTATTTCAGCAGATACATCGTTGCGTTTAGCGAAATACTTTGGTGTTTCGGAAGGGTATTTCTTGCGTTTACAGATGGATGTTGATTTGCGTACCGCAAAACTTAGTGAGGGTATGGATGAAGTATTATCCTCTATTACACATTGTGCTTCATTAGAACCCGTAGACTGTCAATAAGAGATTGATAATTTTCGATGTATTTGGTAAAATTATCTTAAATTAGTAAGTTGTTACAACATTGAATATTGATATAAGGAGAACCTATGTTATTCGTTGAATATCCTAAATGCACAACATGCAAAAAAGCAAAGAAATTCTTAGATGATCACAAAATTAAGTACACAGATCGTGACATCAAGTCCGAAAATCCTACAGCAGAGGAAATCGCTGCTTGGTATCCACAATCTGGCAAGGATTTGAAAGCATTCTTTAATACTTCTGGTATGATTTACCGTGAACAACAATTAAAGGATAAATTGCCAAACCTTAGTGAAGAAGAAAAACTAGCTTTATTAGCATCTAATGGCATGCTTGTAAAACGTCCTATCTTGGTTCTTGAAGACAAAGTACTCGTTGGATTTAAAGAAGCAGAATGGATTGAGGCGTTGAAGCTCTAATTTCATATTAGTTAACCGAAAGAACAGGTCCCTAAAAGCCTCCATAGCGAGCTAAGTCGTTTTTAGGGACCTGTTCTTTCTTGTTTTCAATAAAGAAATTAGAGCTCACGACTAGGATCTCTTTTACGGTTAAGATATTTTTCATTTATCAAAAATTTTGATTTGTATATAACTTATATATTTTGTATAATATTTACATAATAGATATACCCCTATGGGTACTATAAAAATTTAGAATAGAAACAAAAGGTACTCCAGATCGGTAGTTGATTACTGTTAGGTTAATATTAGTACGATATTAACACAAGATTAGTGTCATATTGCATGGGTGTACCTTACTATTTAACAAATTGTTTTGTATTTTATTTCCGGATTAAGTAAGGCCGGTATCTCATTTATAGAGAGGTCTATATGAAGTTTTTACAGTCTTTATCAGCGCAGGTTTCTCTGCGTACGCAGGGGGCTATTTTGGCACTCGGCTTGTTATTTATTATATTAGATGCGCTTACGGAGCCTATGAACCCAGCTATTGATTTGGCGTGGGTAACGGTCATCATTTGTGGCTTGCCATTGCTCATTAACAGCGTGCAAAGTATTTTGGATCATTTAGAGATTCATGCTAATTTTCTCATCGTGATAGCTATGGTGGCGCTTATTGCGATTGGAGATTATCATACGGCGGCTTATGTAGGACTCATCGTACATGGTGGTTTTTTCTTAGAGCAGCTTATTACGGGCGACGTACATTATACATTGGATGATGATATGTTGCCGACCATGCCTACACAGCTTGTAGCCTTGCGTCAGGGCATCAACAATTATTCATCTGTTATTGTTGTGGCTGTTATGTTGCTTTCCATGGGTTCCTATGCATTGACGCAGAACTTTATGCATACCATTACATTGCTAGTTATCCTTTGCCCGTGCTCTTTGGAACTCGTTCTTGTGGCACTCATGATGGGCTCTCTCGTAGATGAAAACTCTCCAACAGCGGGGCTTTCAAAAGAGGCAAAACAATGTCATTTGGGCTTACTCATCGTGTCCATTTTGTTCCACGTTGCCATTATCGGTGCTGGTGTGTTAGGATCTATCAATCCTGTAACGGCCGCTGCATTGCATGGCTTGGCGCGACTTGGTCTCGTGTATAATTTGAAAGTATTAAACGGCTCCTTGTGCATCGCATAAATAATTAAACTCCCCTAGTAATCATAAGTATTACTAGGGGAGTTTTGTATATACAACAGTGAGTTGTACAGTACGTATTTATACATTACGTATTATACAGTACATATTCTATTGTTGTCCTTTGTCTCCAAGGGTGAGGAGTAGGAATACGATGGATAGGATACATGCACCAACGAGGGCAATGAAACCACCATCCCAACCGTAGAGGTCAACCATGAGACCCATGAAAGCACCAGCACCGGCAGAACCGATGAGGTAACCAAGAAGGCCTGTAAGGCCAGTAGCACCACCTGTTGCTACGCGTGGCACCATATCTGCTGCTTGAAGGCCAATCATCATAACAGGACCGTAGATGAGGAAGCCGATAGCGATGAGTGCTAAGTTATCGATGAGAATATTGCCTGCAGGGTTAAACCAGTACACGAGGATCGCCAAGATAACGAATAACATAAAGCAAATCGTAGCTGGAGCACGACGGCCACGGAATACGCGGTCACTCAAGTAGCCACTTACGAGCATGCCTGGAATACCAGCCCATTCGTATAAGAAGTAAGCCCAACGGGAACCTTCTTTTGTGAAGCCTTTCACAGCGGTTAAATAGGTCGGAGCCCAGCTAACTACGCCGTAACGGATGAAGTATACAAAGATATTTGCAATCGCAAGATACCATAAGTATTTATTATGCAAAATATATTTGTAGAAGATTTCTTTGAAAGTACTTTTTTCTTCATTTTCTGTATGTGTATGAACGACTTCATGTTTGTATTCTTCGATAGGCGGTAAGCCACAGGATTGAGGCGTATCTTTCAACAATACAAAGGTAATAATCGCTAACACGATAGAGATAAGGGCAGGGAAGAAGAAGATACTATGCCATGTACCGAATAGGTAGATGCCAAGCGTAGCAAGAGGAGCGATGATGCCACCACCTAGGTTGTGGGAAACGTTCCACCAGGACCACCAAGCACCGCGTTCGGAACGGGAGAACCAAGTTACCATGTTTTTCGCATATGGAGGGTAGCCCATACCTTGGAACCAACCGTTTAATAAGGCAAGAACGCACATGATAGGAATACTGCTCATAACACCTGGTAAGGTGCCGAATAATAACATAACTAAAGCACTAAGCAATAGACCTACTGTGGAGAAGTATTTTGGGTTAGAGCGGTCAGACGCATTACCCATAACAAATTTACTTACGCCGTAAGCTACGGATAAGATGGTCATAACTATACCAAGATCCGCTTTGGTGTAGCCGTACTCAGCAATCATGTACGGAACAGCTAAACTAAAGTTTTGACGGATCAAATAGAATGTAGCATAACCAATAAATGTACCTGCAAAGACTTCGCGACGAAGACGTTTGTAGGTGGAATCGATTTGCGCCTCTGGTAAACGTTCAATATGAGGAGCAGGAGAGAAAATCGACATCGTTACACATCCTTTCTACAACATGTCATTTGTAATAATACCATGTAGGGTATGTAGTCGACTATACTTAATTTTTTATTATAATAAATAGTTATTAGAAAACTGAATTATGGATAATATTAATTAGGGTGAAATAGTATTGAATAGGTTGAAAATATCAGAATATCTTCTATGTAAAAATTATCAATTTGCAAATATATATATGAATAACTGTTCATGCATTTGCGTAATGAGGCTATGTATGAATAATATAATCTTATTGAATCCGCATTTTCCTGTACTTTTGAGTGTACATATCATTATATATAAGCTTTCACAGGAGGTACGTATGGAACGGTGGAGCAAAATAGCAGAATGGTTCGATTTGAATCGTGAAAAAATTACATTAGTAGCCGGCGGTATCGGCGTAGTATTTAGTTTATTAGGCATTCGTTTAGGCTTGCCCTTCGACTGGGCTTGGTTCACAATTCTATTGTGTGGCCTTCCTATCGTGTGGAGCGCAACGGTTGCTTCGGTAGAGACTAAATCTGAGCATCCATTGGGCAAGGCCATCGTGAATGGCTTTGCTACTCGTTATGGTGAAAGCTTCGATTCCATAGATTCCTTCCGTATGGTTCCTGGCAAAGGCTTAGAGGCGACTGTACAAGATAAAGCCGTTTTGGCTGGTAATGAAGCAATGATGACCTTTTCTAATATTTCTATTGCTGACTCTGTGAAAGAGGCTGTTCATGAGCATTTGAATCGAGGTGCATCCATTGTATATGTTACCGTTGATGGTGTAAACGATGCACCAGCCCTTAAAAAATCCGATGTGGGTATCGCCATGGGCGGTGTTGGTAGCGATATCGCGGTAGAGGCAGCAGATATCGTTCTTGTAAACGATAATGTAAAGGAAATTCCTCACTTAGTGGCATTATCTAAACGCATGATGACTACTATTAAAATTAATCTTTCTTTCTCTTTGCTTTTGAATTTCGTAGCTATCATCTTGGCTATGATTGGTACATTATCCCCAGTTTGGGGCGCCCTCGTTCATAACGCTGGTAGTCTTCTCGTAGTAGCGAACTCTGCACTACTCTTACGATGGGCTTACAAATCTAATCACGTAGTAGAGGATGATCATTCCGTACTCGTAAAAGCAGCACGCAAACGCGTATTTGAAGGGGCATGGTAGATTTTACAAACTCAATTAGAGTTGTGGGATAGATAGCGCTTTTGTATTGACCTAATTATCTTATAGGAATAGCTAAGAAACTAATAGTATCTTTAATCAATATATGTTACAGGATAGCCTTTTGGTTCGATTTCGCGGCGGTTAAGGCCGTTTGGCATATCTGGATAGCCGATAGCAAGGCTAGCGTAGACTTTTTCGTCTTCGCTAAGACCTAGTTCACGCATTTTGGCTTGGATGCGTTCATTATCTTGAAGATGACGGATTTGGTTAACCCAGCAACTACCAAGGTCAAGTTCATTGCAAGCAAGCATCATGTTTTGCATAGCACATGACACGTCAGCAAAGTTGTTGGCATAACTTGGTTTACTAGCCAATACGATGAGTACAGGCGCTCCATAGTTGAATACAAATTTGCCTTCGGCGGACATCTTAATGATATTCACCATGTAAGGTAAAGTATTTTCTGTAATCGGCATTTTGCCGTATTCTTCCTGAACAAGAGTTACTAATTCGTTGAGCACATCTTGGTTTGTGATAACCATGAAATGTGTTAATTGTGTGTTGCCACCAGATGGAGCACGGCGACCTGCGTCGAGCACTTGATCGATGAGCTCTCGAGATAATTGATCAGCTTTAAACTTACGTGTACTATGACGAGTTTTAATACATTCTAAGGTATTCATGAGGGCCTCCTGTGACAAATGGAATCTGATATAGAGTTTCTTTTATTATACTACAAGGAAGGACCTAGTAGGGGACGTATAATTTCTTCCTATTAATTCTATAGAAGTGCCTAATTCTTAACGAATAAGAAAATAAATATTAATTAATTGACAAATTTAAAAATATCTGTTCAAAGTGGGCTTTTTGCGTTGACTGTTTACCGTAAAATTGTGTATAATTAATTAGTAGATAATTGTGTGCATATGGAGGTAGAATATGGCAGAAATTGGTGTACTTGAAGGGTACAAACATAAAGAAGATGTTCCTGATTCAGAATATTTAAGATTGGAAAATCAATTGAGCTTTCCACTCTATGTAGTGGCGAAGGAAATTGTTAATGCATATCGTAGTCACTTAGATCCTTTAAATTTGACATATACTCAATACATCGTAATGATGGCATTGTGGCAATATGGTGATTTATCCGTTAAGGAATTGGGACAAGTATTGCGCCTTGATTCCGGTACATTAACACCACTTTTAAAGAAATTAGAAGCAAAAGCATTCTTGAAACGCAAACGCAGTCGTCAAGATGAACGCGTAGTTATGGTAACTCTTACCGACTCGGGTAAAGCATTACGTGATGTAGCGGTTCATATACCACGCCGCTTGGCTGAATCGTCAGGTCCTATATTTGACGTAGATGAGACACGTCAATTGCGTATGTTGCTTAATAAATTGCTAGAAGCAATCGATAACGCAAATGCAAAAACAGCAGAGAACATGAAGGGCTAATTTGATATAACCTCATATGCATATATTCTGTAACTTTGGAAATCTAAAAATTTTATTAAAAATGTGATATACTATACATATAGCGTATTGTATTCAAGTCATGTGAGAGTATGACTGATTCGTGATTTGCCCTCGTGGCACAAAGGAGATCATTATGAATAAAAATTTATTAGGTGCATTTGTATTAGCCGGTACATTATTAGTAGGTGGTGTTGCAAACGCAGCAAACTGGAATGGGTTAGCTAACTACCCAGAGGTTCCAAATAGTGCAAATGGTACAGAAACGTATTTCTTTGATAAAGCATCTGAGTTTAAAGGTATCGATAGCAGCCGTAACAACGTATTTGGTGTTAATGTAATTAACATGCATAATAACCAATACGGGGAAGCTACATTGTTCAAATATCTTGTTAATCCAAGCTTACATACTGTATATCGTTACGCTCCAGATGGTCAAGTTTACCAAATTCAACCTGGAACAAATGAGTTCAATATGTTCATGGCTGCTTGGAAAGAAGTATACGGCACAACTTTCGAATTCCCAGCGTTATAATCTGATGGCCCGTGCCGTAATAATTACATAACTATTGCTGGTGAAAGCTCCTTTTGGGCTTTCACCAGTGTTGTTTATGGAGGTTTTTTATGTCTAAATCTGAATTTGCTCAAGCCTATACGGAGCGTATGTTCCCTGATATTGCAGCCCCAGCAGGTTATATTGATCCAGAGTTTGAAATATTGTTTGATAATTTTGCCTTTGATGAAGTCATCACCGAAGAAGGCCGTAATGTACCGGCAAAGGATCGCTTCTTAGCCATTCTCGCTACATTAGTAGGCGCCTCCGCTGTTGATGAATATGCATTAATGCTACCGGCAGGATTAAACTTTGGCCTTATTCCTGATGAAGTGGTAGAGCTCATTTATCAAGCGGTGCCCTATCTTGGCATCGGACGTGTGCGCCCATTCTTTAAGGTGACCAATAAGATTTTTGACTATCGAGGAGAGGCTATTGTTGATTCCTCTCGCAGCACTATTACTAGTGAGTCTCGTCTAGAAAAGGGCGTAGAAAAACAAGTGGAAATCTTTGGGGAGTCTATGCGCAATTCTTACCAAGAAGGGCCAGAAGATATTCGTCATATCAACAAATGGCTTGCCAATATGTTCGGCGATTACTATACGCGTAAAGGCCTTAGCGTGGCTCATCGTGAAATGATTACCTTCTGTTTCTTGGCGGCTCAAGGAGGCTGTGAGTCTCAACTCAAGGCTCATGTAGAAGGCAATTTGAACGTAGGAAACAGCAAACAATATTTGATTAATATCGCATCCCAATGCGTGCCGTATATCGGCTATCCCCGTACCTTAAATGCCCTTCGTTGCATTCAAGAGGGCTTTACCGCATGGGAAGCCAAACAATAAAGGAGTTTTATGTTATTTTCTGGTATTAGTTTAACGATGATTTTAGCGTCTATTCCAGCGCTTATCATTGCAGCTGCTGGGCATGAATTTGCTCATGCCAAGGTAGCAGATATGCTCGGCGACTCTACGCCGCGCTCCATGGGCCGCTTGACATTGAATCCCGTGGCACATCTTGATTTAATCGGCTCTATAGCATTCCTTATCGGTGGGTTTGGATGGGCTAAGCCTGTAATGGTTGATACGTCTAACTTCCGCGATCCTCGCACAGATTATACCTTAGTATCTATTGCGGGACCTGCGTCTAATGTGCTGATGGCCTTTTTAGGCTACTTAGCACTTCGTTTTCTTGAAAGCTACGGCTTGTTGACAAATGAATCATTAGAGTTAGTACTGACACTGATTGTTGTATATAATATTAACTTTGCCATTCTCAATATGATGCCAATACCACCACTTGATGGTAGTCGCATCATTACAAGCTTGTTGCCTAGGGATTTGCAATTTACATTGGAACGGTTAAGCTTTGTCAGCTTGATTGTACTTATCTTATTGCTTAATACACCTATTGCAGATAAGATTTTCATTCCATTACAACAAACGATTTTACAATTCTTTGACCGTATCGTGAGCATTATTTTATAGGATTTAGATTAAGGCTGATATGGTAAAAGCTATATGGTAACACTATGTAGAAAATACTATATAGTAAACACTTTATGGTAAGTCCTATCATTCAAATTTTATTTTACATTCCTCACTATATTAAAAAGTATCGATATAATTTGCTAAGTATGATATACTAAGTACAGAAATCGTAAATTTTCGATATATTAATATGACAGTGTATTATTAGATACTATCGATAGAGTAAATTGATCCACTACATCGATATGTAAATCAATACACTAAATTGACACGTAAATCGATATATTAAATCGATACATTAAATTGATACAGTATATAGATATTCAAGTGAATAAAAGAGGAATTACATATGAATTTTGAAGAAAACCAAGTGCCAGAGGCGATTCTGGACAAGCTCACAAAGGTGTGCACTTGCCGTAGCATTACGCGCAAAACGATTAAGGAAGCCATTTTAGATGGTGCTCACACGTTTCCACAAGTAAAAGAAGCAACTCGCGCTGGCACGGGCGCTTGCGGTGGCAAAGGCTGTGGGCCTCGTATCGTAAAGCTCTTAGCGGAAATGAAAGAGCAAGGCAAAATTTAATTTGCGAAATGTAACATACACATTTTACACATCCAAAATGTAAGATACATAGTTTACACTCCAAAATGTAAACTATAATGTTTACACAACAAAAATGAAACATATAAAGATTGTTATTTGATTCTCTCAATGGATATACCCGTTGGGTTTTCGAGTAACAATCTTTTTGTTTTGTAAGATGCATGTACTATACTGCTGCTTGTCGTGTATTGATTATGTTGGGCTCGTTTATATTTTTTGATATACTATACATATTACTTTTTAGAGATTTAAGGGAGGTATGCATGTTTCGACGCTTCGTAGCAGCCACTATGATTGGTGCATTAGCACTCACAACGGGTTGCGGTTTACATAATCCATTTACTTCAAAGGCAGAGCCTGTGACCTATGAGTCTGTGGCACAAAGCGAACTTTCACCAGAGCAAAAGGTGGACAAGTTAGTGGCGAATATGTCCGATGCAGACAAGGTGGGCCAATTGTTGATGATTGGCATTCACGGCACAACGCTAAACGATGACGCTAAATTTATGCTCAACGAGTACCGCGTGGGCGGCATCATCTTGTTTGATCGTAATATGGAGTCTAAGGATCAAGTTAAAACGCTCATTACAGATATTAATAAGGCTGGTAAAAGCGCCGGTTTAATGCCATTGTTCCTCGGCATCGACCAAGAGGGCGGTGCAGTAGCGCGCATGGATGATAAGCTCATCAAGGTTCCTCCCGCTGAGGAGGTAGGCAAAATGCCCGTTGAGCAAGCTGTATCCTTGGCAAAACAGTCTGGTGCAGAACTAAAAGACTTGGGCTTTAACATTAACTTTGCTCCTGTGGCGGACTTAGGATTAACCTATGGTCGTTCTTATAGTACGAGCCCTGACGAGGTCGTTCGCTATGCAGGCGCCGTTGGCAAGGCTTACGATGAAGCGGGCTTGTGGTATTCCTATAAGCACTTTCCGGGCATTGGTAAGACCGATGTAGACTTGCACGCGGATACAAGCATCGTTCCTGTATCTAAAGAAACATTGCTTTCAGAGGACACAAAGGTATTTGTAGACCTCATCAAACAGTCCAAACCGAATACCTATACAATCATGGTGTCTCATGCGATGTACCCACAAATCGATCCAGATCATCCTGCTAGTTTATCGAAAGCAATCATTACCGATTGGTTGCGCAAGGACTTGGGCTATAATGGCGTTGTGGTAACGGACGATATGGACATGGGGGCCCTTGCAAATCACTATACTTTTGGCGATATGGCGGTGCAATCCATCCTCGCCGGCAGTGATATCTTGCTCGTATGTCACGAATACGAACACATGCAAGAGGCGTATAATGGCATTATGAAAGCCGTGAAAGACGGTCGTATCTCGAAAGAACGACTTGATGAATCGGTGAAACGGATTTTGCTTATGAAAATGAGCAAAATTTCTTAAGCTATTTAGTTTTATTAGCAGGAATTAATTAAGCGTATAACGAATATAGAAAGTGGAAGTACTATTCATTGAAATCGCATCTGAGTTGACACTTAATGGAGACAAACTTTAGAATCGTTACAATAGAAAAATATATAGTGTATACATAACGAGTTTTCAAGGATTTTATTAAACCGATAGAGAATTAATAGGTAAAGTGATTCTCTGTCGGTTTATTTTTTATTGTATAGTTTGTTTTGTTAGGAGTGAAGTATATGGCTCGCAGAATAATGTTGAACGGTACGTCCTATTTTGGACAAGGCGCGATTCAGGAGATTGTGAACGAAATTAAGAATCGCCATTTCAAAAAAGCCCTCGTTACATCTACGCCAGATTTATTTGAATTTAAAGTGGCTACTAAAGTAACGGATTTACTTGATGCGGCAGGCATCGATTATGAAATCTACGATGGTATCAAACCAAATCCTACCATCGAAAATGTAACGGCTGGTGTTGAGGCTTGTAAGGCGGCTGGTGCCGATGTTATCGTTGCCGTTGGTGGCGGTAGTCCAATCGATACAAGTAAAGCGATTGCTACCATTATTACGAACCCTGAGTTCGCCGATGTACGCAGCCTTGAAGGCTTGACGCCTACTAAGAATCCTTGCTTGCCAATCATCGCTGTTACAACAACATCTGGTACGGCAGCAGAGGTTACTATTAACTATGTTATTACGGATGTTGAAAAGAACCGCAAATTCGTTTGTGTTGATCCTCATGACATTCCAATCGTTGCCATCGTGGATCCTGATATGTCTGCGTCTATGCCAACAGGCCTTTGCGCTGCCACAGGTATGGATGCCCTCGTACACGCCGTAGAAGGTTATATCACAAAAGGTGCGTGGGAGCTAACTGATATGCTTCATTTGAAAGCTATCGAAATTATTGGTCGTTCCTTGCGTAGCGCTGTGGCTGGCGATTATGCAGGCCGTGAAGCTATGTCTTTAGGTCAATACATCGCGGGTATGGGCTTCTCCAACGTAGGTCTCGGCATTGTTCACTCCATGGCGCATCCATTGAGTGCTGTGTACGATATCCCTCATGGCAAGGCTTGTGCGATGTTGTTAACAGCGGTATTGAAATTCAATGCCCCTGCTACAGGCGAAAAATACCGTGAAATCGCACGTGTTATGGGCGTTCCTGATGTAGATAGCATGAATCAAGAAACCTATCGTCAAGCAGCAATCGATGTCATCCAAAAGCTAGCTGATGATGTAGGCATTCCTAAATCCCTTAGCGAAGCTGGTGTAAAACAGGAAGATATTCCATTCCTCGCTGAATCTGCTTTCAACGATGCATGTACACCTGGTAACCCACGGGATGCCTCTTTAGAAGAAATAATCGGTATCTATGAATCCATATTCTAATTAGCGTCTTTACATATTTCAAATGCCTCCGAATGTGTAAAGAAAATACATTTACACACTTGCTTAACAAAACTAGCCATCTCTTTTTAGAGGTGGCTAGCTTTGTGTTTAAAGCGCTATCTATTGTTTTGTGACTCGGACCCTTGATCTCGTGTTCAGTGAGAAAGCTATTTTTATACGTAATCCTTTCTTGAAAATGGTGGTTTACATAAGTATACTAAGGATATGAATGCATAGTTCGTGTAGACCTATGTCGGCAGAGGAAGGGTTGGTTTTGGTCACTGCTAAGGAGGATGTTATGAAATTATGGAAATTTAATAAGCGTAGTTCTACCTTGGCAGATATGTCCATGAATCGAGTGCTCTTAACGGAGCTCATTGCAAAGGGTGCTCTTGTTGGGGTGATTGCCGGCTTTTTTGGGGCATCATACCGCTATTTGATACTTGAATCAGAGCATATCAGGTGGCATTTGATGGATGATATTACTATGGAATGGGCCATAGGTTGGCTTGTGGTCATGGTCATTTTTGCGTTTATTGTAGATCGATTGCTCGCATGGGCCCCATTGTCTGGTGGTTCTGGTATCCCGCAAATCGAAGGGGAAATGCTTGGACTCTTTGATATGAAGCCCTATCGGACACTAGTATCTAAAATGATTGGTGGCGTACTGACCGGCTTTGCAGGATTTTCCGTAGGTCGTGAAGGGCCAGCCGTACAGATTGGTGGTTCTGCTGGGAAGATTGTGTCCTACTGGATGAATTCGGGGCTACGAGAACAGCGTATTTTGACATCCGCAGGTGCTGGGGCAGGCTTAACAGCTGCCTTTAGTGCGCCCGTATCGGGGGCGATGTTCGTCTTTGAAGAGGTACATAAAAGCTTTTATCCGTATCTCGTTGTACCAACCTTCGTGGCAACTTTGATTTCTAACTATATTACAGTTAGTATCTTTGGACTTACACCAGCGCTGGGCTTTACGGTGACCTCAGGGGTTCCTCTTGAATATTTCCCGATACTGCTCATGGTTGGTGTTATCATGGGGCTATGTGGCGTGTTATTTTGCCGTATGATTTTTGCTTTCAAGAGGTTCTTTGACTGGCTCAAATGTTCTCGATTCTTGAAATTAGCCCTTACCTTTGTGGCGGTGGCGGCCATTGGCTTTGATTCGCAGCTCCTCTTGGGTGGGGGCAATGACCTTGTGGGTCAGCTTGCCTTTCAATCTCATGGCGCATTGCTCTTAGGTGGCATCGTATTAGGCAAGATTTTACTTACCACCTTCTGCTATGGCAGTGGTGCTCAAGGGGGCATATTTTTGCCCATGCTCGTAATTGGTGCTGCAACAGGTGCTTTTTGTGAAAGCTTACTTTCAACCTTAGGACTTATTTCTCCTGATTTTGTACCACAGTTCGTTATCTGTGCCATGGGTGGCATGTTAGCGGCCGCTATGCGGACCCCAATTTTGGCGATTTTGCTCGTTCTTGAAATGACGGATAGTTTCTCTAATATTTATGCTATCGGTATCGTTACGCTCGTGGCCTATCTTGTGGCGGAGCTTTTAAAAGAACCGCCGATTTACGATTCCTTGTTGCAAGCCATGAGTGGTCAAAGCAATCTAGAATCGGTGCAAACCTTCTTTCAAACGAAGGTGCCTGTGGTGGCAAACTATACAGATGTACAATTACAAGATTTGGCCTTGCCAGATGGGACGCTCATCGTAAGCATTCGTCGCAACGGCACATACATTGTGCCCCTTGGTGATGTGAAGCTCGAGCCAGGCGATGAATTACAAGTCTCCTGTGAACGTGGCCGATTGAAGGCGGCTAAGGAATTTTTCCAATCAAATTAGTCATTATATCTAAAGCTAATCGTTGATTCGTGGTATATATTAGGAGTAGTTTATGAAAATTGTGAAAGCTACTGAGTCAGATGTATTGGATCTGTACCGTTTGCAATTGCTTACATTTGAAAGCGAAGCGGAGATGATTGGAAGTCGAATGGTTCCTGCATTGATGGAGTCGGAAGAGGAGTTTAAAGCTACTTTCACCCAATGGCATACCTATAAACTGGTAGATGATGGGGGAAGAATCATCGGAGGTATTCGCTATCAATATGACGATGGCGTGGTAGAGGTCGGTCGCTTGATGGTGCATCCAAACTATCGGCAACAAGGGTTGGCTCGGAAGTTATTAGTTTTCGTAGATGAACAATGCAGTCAAGACCGGCGTGTATTATATACATGTACGAAAAGCTGGATCAATATAAAGTTATATACAAAAATGGGGTATAAAGCCGTTAGAGAAATACAGGATGAAACGGGATTATCTTTTGTATATATGGAGAAACAATAATTCAAACGGCATGGGAGGTCTTAATGTGATTGATAATATAGTGGTATTCTATATATTCTTTACCATAGTTGGCTTTTTAGCAGCTATGATTGGTACCATCATCGGTGCCGGTGGAGGACTTGTTTTTGTGCCTCTTTTTATGTATTGGTTCCCTGAGTGGTCTCCGTCCATGATTGTAGGGACGTCACTCTTTTCTGTTATGTGTAATGCTATTTCTGGATCTATAGCATATCTGAAACAAAAAAAGGTATACATTAACGCTGCTATTGTCTTTAGTTTAGCTACCTTCCCAGGCGCTATTTTAGGGGCCCAAATGTCTGGATGGTTCTCCGGTAAGGGATTTATGTTTGCCTTTGGATGCTTTATGCTGTGTGCATCTGTATTGATTGGTTTTAAAAATTTTAGAAAAGGGGAACGAAAGGAAGAGTCTCTGACTCTTGAGCAGTTGAGCTATAGCAAACCTATCGGTATTAGTATTAGCTTTTTTGTTGGCTTTATTTCGAGTATCTTTGGTATCGGTGGTGGCCTCATCCATGTGCCGGCTTTGATTTATCTCATGGGCTTTCCTACCCATATGGCAACGGCTACAAGTCAATCTATTCTCGCCGTATCAACAACGGTGGGGGTTATTACACATTTAATTGAAAGCCACATCATATTTAGTATTGCTATCCCTACTAGTATTGGCGCTATCTTTGGTGCTCAAGTAGGTGCTCGTATTGCAAAACGTCTCAAAGCAAAAGCTATCCTCGCCCTCATGAGCATAGCTGTCTTTGCATTGGCGGTACGCCTCATTCTTAAATCTGGTATTTTGGGATAATATGGTTTTATAATTAATCTATCTTTAATAAGCATAATTTAGTAAAGCTCTCTAATGGTGATTCGTAAGCGTTTATCATTAGAGGGCTTTCTGTATTTTCAGCATTTTATAAAAGGGTATAACTAAAAGTCATAGAGAACTATAAATGAGAATGAAAAATTTAAAATATATAAATCATACTATTTTTATGCATAATGTTAGTAATGTATTTACTATAGAATTATAGGTAGTACGAATCGTTATTTAGAGAGGTTTTAGCATATAATTACTGACTATATCTATACATGCTTAATAAATAAGGATTCTTGATTGTATATGAGGAAAAATGGGTACATGATAATGCTAATGAGATGTACTTTCAACTGAGGGAATAAAAGGGTAATGCATATCGATTTTTATTAGAAGAGATATAAATTATGCATAATTATAGTGAGGAGAATGAGAACGGCGTATACTAAAAGTAATAGATTCCTTAAGAAAGGATAGGAGGAAATAGAAGTGAGTACACTTATTAGAGATTATGAACGTTTTGCCAAGGAGGCAAATGAGATTTGTAAAGGTCGCGTATACACCGATCATTTACGTCGTTATGCATATGGCGTTGATGCGTCTTGCTATAGCTATTTACCAAAGGTAGTTGTTAAAGCTGAAGATGAACGAGAAGTAAGACGACTTATTCGTTTGTGTCAACAATGTGGGACACCATTTACATTCCGTGCGGCCGGCTCCTCCTTGTCTGGTCAATGCTCCAGTGAAGATGTGCTCATCGTATGTAATGATGGCTTCAAGAAAATGGAAGTTATTGATGATGGGAAAGCCTTGAAATGTGAATGCGGTGTTATCGGTTCCGATGCGAATGATTTATTGAAACCGTACAATCGTAAAATTGGTCCAGATCCTGCAACGCTTGCTACAGCATTAGTAGGTGGTATCTTGAATAATAACTCCTCTGGTATGTGCTGTGGTACGGCGCAAAACTCTTATAAAACAATTCGGTCCATTCGCGTTGTATTATTAGATGGCTCCATCCTTGATACGTCTGACCAAAAGAGTATTGATCAATTCCTTAAAGAAAAACCTCAAATGGTAGAGGATATCTTACAATTGCGTAAGGATATTTTGGCCGATGAAGAATTGACACACTTGATTCACCATAAGTACAAAATCAAAAATACCACAGGTTACGGCTTGAACTCCCTTGTTGATTTTGAAGATATTATTGATATCATCAACCACTTGTTCATCGGTTCTGAAGGTACATTAGGTTTCGTGTCTGAAATCGTATATAACACTGTTGAGGACGTACCGTATAAAGGTTGCGGTCTCATGTTCTTTAAAACATTGAACGATGCATCTCTTGCTGTTGTAGCCTTGGCTAATATGGGTCGTGACAAGGTTGTTGCTGCGGAAATGATGGACTATCAATCCCTTAAGGCCGTTCAAGCGCTAGACAATGTGCCTGACTTCGTTCGCGAAGTTCCTGAAGGTACAAGTGCTATTTTGTTCCAAACTGAAAGCTACTCCAAAGAAACTGTCGATGAAAACTTAGCTTTTATTAAAGATAAATTGAAAGATATTCCAACAGCTATTCCAAGTCTTTACTCCCAAGATCCTAAAGAATACGATTCTTGGTGGGCTATCCGTAAAGGCATTTTGCCAATCGTTGGTGGTCAACGTAGAAAAGGCACCACTGTTATTACAGAAGACGTATGTTTCCAAATCGAAGACTTCACTAAGGGCATCGAAATGCTTACCGAATTATTCCACAAATACGATTTCGTAGACGGTGGCGTAATCTTTGGACATGCGTTATCTGGTAATGTTCACTTTAACATTACACCTGACTTCAGCGATCCTAAAGATACTAAGAACTTCGGTGACTTGGTAAAAGAAATGTCTGAACGCGTCTCTGGCTTCGGTGGTTCTTTAAAAGCTGAACATGGTACAGGCCGTATGGTGGCACCGTTTATTGAAATGGAATGGGGGCGTAAAGCGTACGAAATCAACCGTCGTATTAAAGCTATCTTTGACCCTGAACGTATCTTGAATCCTGATGTTATCATTACTGATGACCCAGATGTGTATAAGAAAAATCTTAAAGCTCAATGCGTTATCGATGATGCTTTTACAATCTGTATGGAATGTGGTTTCTGTGAAAAACATTGTCCAAGCCGCAATTTAACATTGACTCCTCGTCAACGTATTGCATTGTTGCGTGAAACAAAACGCCTTGAAAACGAAGGCAATTTCACATTGGCTGCGGAACTTAAAAAAGGCTATGAATACTTTGGTGTAGATACCTGTGCTGCGTGCTCCATGTGTAAAGGTCTTTGCCCGCTCAGCATCGATACTGCTCAAATTGCATTATCCATGCGCCGCATCAATCCTCCAGCACCGGAATTAGCTAAGAAGATTTACGATAATTTCCCTACTACACTTCAAATGGCTCGTGCCGGCGTAAGTCTCGAAGGTATTGCAGGTTCTATCGTTACACAAAAAGCGATTTCCAAGATTACAGAAGGCTTACATGGTGTAACAGGTATTACTCCGTACATTCCTAAGACTACACCTAAGGCCAATCGTTACAGATTGAGAAGCCGTATTAAACCGACTAATTTTGAAAAGGTTGTATACTTTAGTACTTGTGCGAACCGCGCCTTCAAACCTAATCAAGGTTACGACGATGAACGCAGCTTGCAACAAGTAGTGGAAAGCCTTTGCAACAAGGCCCATATCGATATTATCTATCCTCAACATATCGAAAACCTCTGCTGTGGCTTGAGTTTTGAAAACTATGATGACGTTCATGAGCGCGCTGTTAAGGACTTACACGATGCATTGATGCAAGCATCTCAAAACGGTAAATATCCAATCGTGATCGATCATAGTGCATGTTTCAACCATGCTTTCAAATACATGCCAGACTTAGAAATCAACGATATTTCTGAATTCTTGTGTAAATACGTTGTACCTCATCTCGATATTGAAAAATGTGATGAACGGGTCATCGTACACAAACAATGTAAGATTAAATCCTTGAATAAATCTCAATATATTGAAGATTTGGCTCGTCTATGTACAGACCATGTATTCAACATTAAATCCTTTGCATGCGATGGCTTTGCTGGTCAAAAAGGTTTCTTCACACCAGAACTCAATAAATCTGCTACCAAAGACCTCGCAGCTGAAATCGCTGAATACGGCGCAACATTAGGCGTAAGCTCTAGCTCTACCTGTGAAATCGGCCTTGGCGAAAACGGCGGCATCCCATTCGTTGGCGTTGCATTCTTATTAGATCGTTGTTCTAAGGCTAAGAAATAAGTCTTGTATATCTATTGCTATTTACGTTAATGGTGCTAGTAGTTTACACTAAGGGTACTAGTAGGTTGGGTTAAAGTAACTGGTAGTTTATATTAATGTTGCTTTAATATTGCTCGTAAATTATGTTAAAACTACTAATAGTTTTTAGGAGTTTTATGAGATTTATTGCTAATTCTTTATTTTTCTAAGAAATGTGGTATACTAAACGTAGGTAGTAGAGTGTATGAAATTACCTGCAATATAACCAAAAAAAGGACGAGTGGCAGCTCGTCCTTTTTCTTGCTTATTTTTTGTTTTTATTGTTAAGCCAGTAGCTGTAGGTAGTTACAACTAAGGCAACAATAATAGGGGCAAGCAAGGTGCCCCAGAGTGCATAAAACAGCTCCTGCAATATACCACCTCCTTTCGGGAGGTATTTTATATTATATCATCATGCTAAGGAGTCTTGTATATAATTAATGATCGGAGAATTCTTAATGAAGAAATTTGTGCTTTTCTTTCTTTTAATAATAGCTCTTACGGGATGTGGATTGAATCAAAATACGAATAGTAATAAAACAGAATCAAATGCAACTAGTTCCGCCACTGGAACGGGTTCCTCTACATCTGCTGCGGGAAACAGCCAAGCGACTACCAAGCAAGATGACCATCTAATTACAGCAAAGCAAGCCTTATCTGTTGGTGAGTATGCGAAAGCCATAGAGGAAGCCACTGCGTCTATTAAACAAGATGCTAACAACGGAGAAGCCTATTCTGTACGCGGCTTTGCAACAGCATTAAATGGTGATGCGGCTAAAGGGTTGACAGATACTAAAAAGGCTTATGATTTAGATCCTAGCAATGTGGCTAATTACTATAATATGGCCATGGTATATAAGTTACAAGGTCAGTTAAATGATTCTAAACAATGGTTTGAAAAGGTATTGGAAAAGGACCCTAGTAACACCTGGTCTGTGTATGGTATTGCTACCATTTATGCAGACCAAGGGGATGATACTAAGGCCCTTGATTGGCTAGAAAAGGCTATAAAAATTGATCCTTCTGTAAAAGCTGTTGCAGCTGAACAAGACCACTTTGAACGCTTTCACAATAATAGGCGATTTAAAACATTGGTTGGGTTATAGACATGGATGTGAAACAGGTGATTCGCCTTATTATAAAGGTGATAGGATTTATATATTGGCTTATTTTTCTATACCTTGGCGGTCTAATGGTCGTAGACTGGTCAGGGTTTATGACTCGGTACAATATTGAAACACCAATTTTCCTTAGCTATATAGTGGTGGTAGGGTGTATTGTTATGCCTTATTTGGTGTTTTATTGGAAAAAACTGAATCCTAATGTTAAACCGCCCTATTTGGTGCGATGTCTTAGTGCCTATATGAACCGTCTAGAGGACCAACATAGTATATGGTTTGATGTGCTATATGTACTCAAGCTACTGCTCTATTTTGTAACAATCCTGTGGATGATCTGTATACTATTACTCATCTTAGCAGCTATTGCATGGACAATAGTTCTAATTTTACTGAGCAATTGATGATGTAAATTACATTGTTTTCTCTACTAATGCTTCTTGTAAAAGTTGAGAAAAATTAATTCCTTTAGCCAATGCTCTGTCGTTAAGCCATGCAGGAATCGTTAAGGTTTTCTTTACGGACTTACTATTTTTAGCTAAATCAATATCTGTTTGCACTAATGTAGGATATGTTGTATCGGTACATGGTAAGCTGCGAATAGATGTGGGGGTAGGTAGAGTTTGTCCATCTTCTAAAGCGCCTAATATATAGAGTTCCATAGCCTCTTGTGCATTGGTTATTAATTCTGTTAGTGTTGAGCCGGTGCTACTAGTGTATTCGAGATCTGGAAATTCGGCCCAGAAACCATCGGCATCATCATGGATTATGGCAGGGTATATAAATTTCATAGGTCCTCCTTATTTTAGTCCCGTACGTTTCAAAATGGCATTTAATAAACCGATAGGTACATCTTTTCCATGTACGGCAATAACTTCAACTTGATCATCCTTTTTTAAACGATGATGACTACCTCGTTGCCGTACATCCTTCCAGCCATTTTGCAGTAATAATTTAAGTAAATCCTTATCCTTCATATTCTCTCCTTTTATGATAACACGTGTATACGTACAAAACAATTATTAGGAGTTATACATTCTTATTTATAGTCTAACAGTATATAAAGGAAAATAGGGGTGACCATTGGTCACCCCTGATTCTATTAGTCACTTGACAAAATTGATAAATGACCTTTATATATTAATCCTATTCATAAAAATCATATTAGTATATAATTAATATGTATAAATTAGGTTGTGTATTGATGGAAGGAGAGGATTCATCATGAAACCATTTGGTAAAAGGGTAGTAATGGCTGTGTTGTGTGCGGCGACATTGACATCCCCATTTTTTTTGAGCGGTTGTAGTATGTCAGAACTATGGCAGGGTACTGAACAGAGCCGTAAGGAAATTGCGCAACGGTCTGAGCAGGATCAGGTGCAGTTATTTAATCAATATGTGAAAGCTGTAAGTCGATACAATCGCATGGCTGTAATGTTTGATTATGCGAATACGCCAACTCTTAATGAGTTAAAAGCTGGGCAGCATTTAACTGTATTTAATGCGCCGAACTTTAAGCAGCTACAAAAAGAATTAGAAGAGGCTAAGCAAGCCGGTATTCCTTATGATGAAATGAAGGAGCCTTTAGATAAGTTGCTTTCAAAATTGAATGAAATTACACCGGTGGCCGAAGAGCTCGATGCATACTATAAATCTAAAGGGTATACCACAGATAACTATGCTAAGGAGCAACAATTAGGTCCTAAATATGTTCAATTGTATGAACAATTTGTTCCTATTTATGCTGACTTTGATAATGTTATGCATAAAATCAATACGGACCGCTTGCAACAACGGTTACAACAATTGCGTGATGCAGGCAAGAAAAATGCAGCTGCAGCACAAGAGGTTCATTTGCGACTTACTGCGGTCCTAGAAAAGATCGATAGTGAAAAACAATTAGATGTAAATGCTATCAATCAAGAGTTGCAAGCTATTGGTGATGTATCAAATGGTATTACTAGTCCTAAGTATGATTCTGTTAAAACCTCTGTAAACTCTACAATTGGGGCAATCCGTACCTATATGGGTTCAAAACAAGATAATGACTATAATCGTATGATTGAGGCCTATAACCATTACATTTCTAATCTGAATACGACCAATATGAATGAGTTAGATTAACATGAGTTAGATTAATACGTTTATATAAAAGAAAGCTGTATCAAATGAGAGTATCATTTGATACAGCTTTTTAGTTGATATATAGGATATACCTTACTTTTTTAGGCTAATGCGCGTTGTAATTTGGCTCGATAACGAGAATAATACTAAGGCTATCCAGATACAACCGAAGGCAATCATCTGTGGTGTGCCAAAGCTTTCACCAAAGTAAAAGATGGCTAGCAACAAGGCAATGGTAGGGGATACATATTGCAAGAAACCTAGTAGGTTGAGCGGCAATAGCTGCGCACCATAGGAGAATAGAACCAATGGGACAGATGTAGTTAGACCGCAGGCTATGAGCAATATGGTCGTATACCAGTCTGTGCCGAAATAGGACCACACGGTATTATCGACCATGGTCGTATATAGTAAGGCTAGCGGTGTTAATAACCAAGCCTCAAAGGCGATGCTCGTAAAGGGAGAGATGAGCAGTTTCTTTTTTACGGCTCCATAGAGACCGAAGGAAACGGCGAGGATCATCGACACTAATGGCAAGGATCCTACCTGATAGGTGAGTAAGGCGATGCCGATGGTAGCGATGAGGACACTCAGCTTTTTCGGTATAGATAGAACCTCTTTAAATAGGATGACACCTAATACTACATTGAAGAGTGG
Source organism: Veillonella parvula (assembly GCF_032550495.1). Lineage (GTDB taxonomy): Bacteria > Bacillota > Negativicutes > Veillonellales > Veillonellaceae > Veillonella > Veillonella parvula_G. The sequence continues at coordinate 149,677 of NZ_JAWFZJ010000003.1, forward strand.
GTTGATGTAATAGCCAAGGCTCGTGTTCATAACTTGATTATTGGCGATGGCCCAAATGTAGGTGAACCAGTTTACACTGATGATGACTGCCGCAACTAAAAGTAGGAATAGTTGTGAACGTTGTTCTTTTAGTAATTGAAAGTCCTTTTTGAATTGTTTAAAATGTAGGCCAAATACAACGATCGCCATGCAAATACCTGACCAGATAATGCGTTGTGCCAGTATATTATACGGTGAAACATGGTTTAATAATGCCCAATATAGAGGGAGTAAGCCCCAAATTATATAACAACTAAGGGCTGTGATTAACCCTTTTTTACTTGTATGGTCCATAATGCCTCCTCGTGATAGTACTTATTATATCATTAATCCTTAAATTCTTAACTCATGCATTTTAGTTATTGCATATGATTTTCAGTTATAACTTTAGTTTTGGTACTTATGATTAAATGTTATGTTCATTGACTTTGTGCATATTGTTACACTATATTGGACTTAGAACAACGAATATAGAGAATAGGTGTCGTAAGACTTAATAGAGAAATCGGTATAAGCCGATGCGGTCCCGCCACTGTAAGGATGAGCCTGCTTTCATATATGTCACTGGAGTAATCTGGGAAGGCGAAAGCGAGGTGATGATCCCGAGCCAGGAGAACTGCCTATTTGATAATCACCGTTATGTACCTACGAGCGATAGGAAGGGGATTGGGGTATGCTGGCTACAGTATTTTTTAGTGTACCTTTCAATAAGAAACCTTACGTGTCACTTTAGGTGGCACGTTTTTTATTGCCCTTAGAGTGGATGTTGAGTATATGCGTCAAGTTTTATAGACATTAAACCGATGGACACATTTTGAGGTTGATGTGGTCCAATAAGATAAAGCTCGAGTGATTCATATATCTAACAATTCGCAGGTACGGTGCGCTGTTTCTCGGTATGGTTTCGAGTTGAAAAGGAGGCACATATATGTCTGACAAAAAGACTTCAAAGGATGCTGAACGTGATTTATTAGCACCTGTATCCTTTGATGAGTTTAAGAAACCTACGTATGAACAATGGCAGGCCGAGGTTGAAAAAGCGTTAAAAGGTGGCGACTTCCATAAGAAGATGTTCACTAAGACCTATGAGGGAATTACGTTACAACCAATTTACACGCCTGCATTGCATGGAGAAAAAATTCCAAAGGGTGTATATCCTGGAGCAGGTGAGTTCCTACGTGGCACAAAGGCAAGTGGTTATATTAAAGACTCTTGGGGCGTATCCCAATATGTAGACGAATCCTTTCCTAAGGATGCTAACCATGCAAGTTTATACGAAATTGTAAAAGGTGGCACCATTCACAATATTCGCCTTGATGAAGCAACACGCCATGATCAAGATGTGCAAGTAGGCGCAGCTGTTGGTATCGGCGGTACATCTCTGTCTACTATGGATGATTGTAGCCAATTGATTGAACGTTTTAATTTAAAGGAAAATCCTTTATACATTGAAACAGGTGCTTCTGCAGCTATCTTGCTCGGTATGCTAGCCGCTACGGTGAAAGGCTCTAAAAAACAGACCTCTGACTTGAAAGGTCTCGTTGGCGCAGACCCTATTGGTGTTTGGGCTAAAGATGGTACATTGCATATGTCTTTAGATACAGCCTTTGATGAAATGGCACATACTGTTGTATGGGCTAAAGAACAAGCTCCAGAGCTTAAAACTGTACTTGTATCTGGCGATGTATACGCTAATGGTGGCGCGAACGATGTGCAAGAGGTTGCGTATGCATTGGCGACAGCGGTTTGCTACGTACGTCAATTGGCACAACGTAACATCGATATTCACACTATTGCTAACAGCATGATGTTTACATTCTCCTTGGGTGCAAACTTCTTCATGGAAATTGCTAAATTACGTGCATTACGTGTGCTTTGGGCGCGCATCATGGAAGCGTTCGGTGCCGAAGAAGCTGACCGTGCTGTTCATGTACACGGCAGAACATCGGCTTTCACAAAAACTGTATACGACCCATATGTAAACTTGTTGCGCAATACAACACAAGCATTCTCTGGCGTTGTAGGCGGTTTGAATAGCCTTGAAGTGTCCCCATTCGACCAACCAATTCGCAAAGCTGACGATTTCTCTCGCCGTATTGCCCGTAATATTCAAGTGATGTTACAAACTGAGTTCGAGTTACGTCAACCAGTGGACCCTGTAGGTGGTTCTTGGTATGTGGAAACATTGGCAGCTGAATTATGCGAAAAAATTTGGGCCGAGTTCCAAACTATTGAGTCTAAAGGTGGTATCATAGCAGCCTTGAAAGAAGGCTATCCACAAGCTCAAGTTAAAGCAGTTCTTGATGAACGCTTCAAAAACCTTGCATTCCGCAAAGATGTGGCTGTAGGTAACAACATGTATGCGAATATGACTGAAGAATTGCTTGATCCAAAACCAGAAAATCAAGAAACATTGCGTCAAAAACGGGTTGCTCAAATCGAAGAGTACTTGGCGAGTGCGGAGCCAGATGCTGTTGTGAAAGCACAGGCTACCCTAGAAGCAGGTACGACAGAGCCAGGCGCTTTGATTGGCCTTATTGAACTCGGTGCATTACAAAAATTAACAATACGTCAAATCCGCAAGGCTTTAGATGCTGGCGATATTGCATCCGAAACGATTGAATCCATTGCAGCCCATCGCTGGACTGAACAGTTTGAAGCACTTCGCATGCGCACTGAGAATTATAAACAACGTACGAAAGATAATGTGAAGGTATTCTTGGCCAATATGGGCCCAATCCCTCAACATAAACCTCGTGCGGACTTCTCCACAGGCTTCTTCGAAGTAGGGGCTTTTGAAGTTATCAAAAATGATGGTCATGAAACAACGGCTGATGCGGCGAAAGCTGCTCGTGAAAGTGGTGCTGATGTTGTTGTTATCTGTTCTACAGATGATACCTATCCAGAATTGGTACCACCACTCGCTAAGGAATTGAAAGAAACTATGCCACATGTAACGGTTATTTTAGCAGGGGCACCTCCTAAGGACTTAGAACCTGTATACCGTGAAGCTGGCGTGGACGACTTCATTTCTGTTCGTGCAAATTGTTACGAAATCTTGAATACGTTACAAGATAAGAAAGGGATGTGAGCTCATGTTTAAAAATCCAGACTTCTCCTCTCTTGGCTTGGGATCTCAGACAGCAACATCTCGCGATGCATGGCTTGCTGAACTTCAAAAAGAAACAGGAAAAAGCTTTGAAGATTTATATAATACAACAATGGAGCAAATCCAACTAAAGCCTCTCTATACAGAGATGGATTATGAAGGAATGACACACCTTGACTATATGGCTGGTGTACCTCCATTCTTGCGTGGACCTTATTCCACAATGTATGTTACTCGTCCTTGGACAGTACGTCAGTACGCTGGTTTCTCCACAGCGGAAGAATCCAATGCGTTCTATCGTCGTAACTTGGCAGCGGGCCAAAAAGGTTTGTCTATCGCCTTTGACCTTGCTACTCACCGTGGTTATGATTCCGATCATCCTCGTGTAGTAGGTGACGTTGGTAAAGCGGGTGTTGCGGTAGACTCCATCCTCGACATGGAAATTCTATTCTCTGGTATCCCTCTTGATCAAATGTCCGTATCCATGACAATGAACGGCGCCGTATTGCCAGTAATGGCGTTCTACATCTTGGCTGGTGAAGAACAAGGCGTAGATAAAAAGGTTATGGCTGGTACAATTCAAAATGATATTTTGAAAGAGTTCATGGTACGTAATACCTATATTTACCCTCCAGCTACATCTATGCGTATTATCGGTGATATCTTTGCGTATACATCCCAGTACATGCCTAAGTTCAACAGTATTTCCATTTCTGGCTACCATATGCAAGAAGCGGGCGCTACTGCAGATATCGAATTAGGTTACACATTGGCCGATGGTCTCGAATATATCCGTACCGGTGTTAATGCAGGCCTTCATGTTGACCAGTTCGCACCACGGTTGTCCTTCTTCTGGGCAATTGGTAAAAACTACTTCATGGAAGTGGCAAAAATGCGTGCGGCTCGTATGTTGTGGGCTAAGATTATCAATAGCTTCGGCTCTGAAAATCCTAAATCCATGGCACTTCGTACACATAGCCAAACATCTGGTTGGTCTCTTACAGAACAAGATCCGTTCAACAACGTGGCTCGTACATGTATGGAAGCGATGGGTGCCGCGTTAGGTCATACGCAATCTCTACATACAAATGCGCTTGACGAAGCCATTGCGTTGCCTACGGACTTCTCTGCACGTATTGCGCGTAACACTCAGCTTTACATCCAAGATGAAACTAAGGTATGTAAGGTTATCGACCCATGGGGCGGTTCCTACTATGTAGAAGCGTTGACTGATGAATTGATTCGTCGCGCTTGGGGTCATATCCAAGAAATCGAATCCCTTGGCGGTATGGCGAAAGCTATCGACACAGGGCTTCCTAAGATGCGTATCGAAGAAGCTGCCGCACGTCGCCAAGCTCGTATCGACTCTGGTCGTGAAGCAATCATCGGTATCAATAAATATCGTCTAGATAAAGAAGATCCATTGGATATCCTCGACGTAGATAACACAGCTGTACGGGAAGCGCAAATTCGTCGTCTCGAACAATTGCGTGCTAACCGGGATGAAGAAAAGGTTCAATCATGTCTTGAAGCGATCACAAAGGCTACAGAATCGGGTGAAGGTAACTTGCTTGCCCTTGCACTTGAAGCGGCTCGTGCTCGTGCATCCTTGGGTGAGATTTCCTTTGCTGTTGAAAAGGTATGCGGTCGTCATAAAGCGGTTATTCGCTCTATTTCCGGTGTATACTCCAGCGAATTTGAAGATGACGATGTAATCAAAGAAGTACGCCAAATGGCAGATAACTTTGAAGAACTCGAAGGTCGTCGCCCTCGTATCATGATTGCGAAGATGGGCCAAGACGGTCATGACCGTGGTGCCAAAGTTATCGCTACATCCTTCGCGGATATGGGCTTTGACGTGGATATCGGACCTTTGTTCCAAACTCCAGAAGAAACAGCACAAGATGCGGTGGATAATGACGTTCATATTGTCGGATTTAGTTCTCTTGCGGCGGGGCATAAGACATTATTGCCTCAACTTGTAGAGGAACTCAACAAGCGGGGCCGTGGAGATATTTTAGTTGCCATCGGCGGCGTAATCCCTGCTCAGGACTATGAATTCCTACGCGAACATGGCGCAGTGGCTATCTTTGGCCCTGGTACAGTTTTGCCAGTAGCGGCGAAAAAATTACTAGAAACATTGACTAGTCACGTTCAAGACGAGTCTCATGACTGATAACAAACGGCCTACTCCGGATGAATTGCGCAATACACAGGACGCAACTTTCACCACTGGTGAAGGCAAAGCCCCTGAATTAGGTGTAAAAAACGCAAGCACCGAGGGTAGTACCTATCGTCCCGACTGGGTGCCAGAAGAAGCGAAGAAAGATGATACTTACGCGTGTCACGTAATGAAAGGCGTCAAGGAAATGCATGACGGCCTCTTATCTAGTTCAGCTCATCTGGCTCCAGCGGTACGTCCCGTACAGCGGCGAAAGAAATTGACTGTCGCTGATTATGTACGCGGTATCGAGCAGGGGGACCGCGTTATACTTTCACGGGCTATCACATTAGTAGAAAGTAATAATAAGGACCATTTCAAACTAGCTCAACAGGTGTTGCAAGCCGTATTGCCTCGCACGGGCAAGGCATTGCGCATCGGTATTACTGGTGTGCCTGGGGCTGGTAAAAGTACGTTTATTGAAGCCTTCGGTAACATGCTCATTGAAGCGGGTTACAAGGTTGCCGTACTGGCTGTAGACCCTACGAGCCAAGTCACAAAAGGCAGTATCTTGGGTGATAAAACGCGGATGGAAACGTTGACGAAACACCCAGAGGCTTATATTCGTCCATCGCCAGCTGGTGGTACACTAGGCGGTGTGGCTCGTAAAAGTAGAGAAACTATGCTACTTTGTGAGGCTGCTGGGTACGATATTATTCTCGTTGAAACCGTTGGGGTTGGGCAAAGCGAAGTTACCGTGCGTTCCATGGTAGACTTCTTTATGCTCATCGTTTTAACGGGGGCAGGCGATGAATTGCAAGGCATCAAAAAAGGCGTTATGGAACTTGCTGATGCTATTGTGGTCAACAAGGCTGATGGAGATAATCTCAAACGAGCACTCATTGCTCGTAGTGATTACGATCGGATGTTACATTATATCCGTCCAGCTACGGAAAAATGGAAGACTCAAGCCTATACATGTTCAGCTGTTACAAAGGATGGCCTCGATGAATTGTGGGATGTTATCCAAGAGTTTACTGAACAAGGCAAAGAAAATGGGGTCTTCTTAAAACGTCGTCAAGAACAATCCCTCCGTTGGGTACGCGATATGATTGACGAACACTTGCACAACCTATTCTTTAACAATGTAGTCATTCAAGGTCGCATGGGCGAAGTCGAAGCCGCTGTCTTAGACGGTGAAATGAGCGAATCTCAAGCCGTTGAAGAACTTATTGGCGTTTTCGATAAGTCTTTACAATAAGTAGATCGGTAAATACATATTGTATTATTAAATATAATCGTATTGCTAAATATATATTAGATAAGCCGGCATAACTTATCTTAATACGCACTCCACTAGCAATCGTATGCATTTCGATATAACTACAGATGTATTTGTAAAAGGCATAGTATCAATGTTCACTGTTGGATTTGGACCAATAGTAGTTGCATACTATGCCTTTTTCTATGTCATAATAACTAATTGCGACTAATTATTTGCTATTAATTGTCTAATAAAAGATGATTAATATATAAGTTCATCTTTTTAAAATGCAAAAATCAGTGTATAATTAAGTTATATTATTTATTAATCGTTTAATGTTACGAGAGGGGCATTCAAATGAACAAAAAATTATTATTACCTGTAGGTGTAGTCGTTCTAATTATTGGTATTGCGATTCTATTATTAAATCCAGATCCAGGGGCGGCTAATTTGGAAATTGCGAGAAATGCTACAAATGCTCAAGCGGCAGCAAAGGCGATTTCTGAGAATAACCAATCTTACACATTGTGGTATTCTATTGGTATGTTCTGTAGCGGTTTAGGCATTGCACTGTCAGTAGGTGGCTTCATTGTAGGCTTTATTAAAAAAGACTAATCTATTTAGGAACGTATCAAAGGCTGTACTAGAATGTATATCATTTCTAGTGCAGCCTTTTTGTATTTTAATTTTAGGGTTATAGGACAAAACGTGTTGGTTTTGCCCTATAACCCTAATTTTATCCTGTGGACTTTAGCTAGCTTATGTCTATCTAGCGAATTAGTCTATATTTATCTTGCAAGTCATCCTATATCTATTTATGTTGTGGTTTTACGCTCTATATCTGTTTTCGGTGGGATAAAACGTGGTATAATTAACCCGGATAGAGCCTAAAAGTATGTGGCTTTTGGAGGTTAGTATGAGTAGTATAGCGCATTTATTTGTAGCTGGTGGATTTGTTATGTATCCGCTGGTGATTTTTTTACTGTTTACCTTGATGATTGGCATTGAACGTATCTTTCTATATCGCAAGTTTACAAAGGATTTGCGCCGTTTTAATAAGGTCTTAGAGAAGAATCAATCTTGGATTATGTTACCAAGTGTTTTGGAACGGGATACAGAGGAACTTGGTTCTTTATTTGCCCGTGCTATCCGCAATGCAAAGAATTATAATGGCTTGGAAAACCGCCTTCAAGATGTAGTGTCGTACGCTGATGAACGTTTAAAACGCGGCCTTAGTTGGCTCAGCATGATTGTAACAATGGCTCCGTTATTGGGGTTGCTAGGGACGGTCCTCGGTATGATTCGTGCGTTTGCTGTGGTAGGTGGCGACATTGGGGCTCCGACCATTATTACAGATGGTGTTTCTGAAGCCTTAGTGGCAACGGCTACAGGTTTGACCGTGGCCATTATTGCCCTTGGCTTTCACAGTTACTGTGCGGCAAAGGTCAATGATTCTGTGGCGACATTAGAACATGAGTGCGGCAACATTCTTGATGCGTACAACGAGGAACATGATATATGAGACGACGCACGTTAGGGGTTAAAAAAGAGCCTACCATCATGATTATTCCCATGATTGATATCGTATTCTTTTTATTAGTATTTTTCATGGTAGGCACGCTGTACATGAATACAGAGCAACAAATTCCGCTTAATTTACCATCTGCATCGACGTCTACAGCGAAATCTATCGAACCTATCACCATTACCTTGACCACAACGCACACGCTGTATATCGATAATCAGGAAATCTCTTCGGATCGCTTGGCGCAAGAGGTCAAATCTATCGTTACACAAGCACCTCAACAAGCCTTTGTGATTCGTGCTTCAAAAGATGTATATTATAACGATGTTATCGAGCTTTTGGACATGCTCAAGGTGAACGGTGCTAAATATATTAGCGTCGCTACGGAACGGAAGTGATTCCATGTTTGAATCACATTATCTGAAACCTTTTATTATATCTTTAGGCATTACCATCATGCTTATCTCTGGCATGGGGCTTTCCTTGCGTGGTATCGTTGGAACCGGTGTGGCTTATGATGCCGCAGAGGTTAGCTTTCATCTGCCTGAGGATAGTGAAAGTGATGCGAAAACTACCGCTATTGAGCCTATACCTAAGGATAAGCCACCGGTTGAACCTCCGACTCCAGAAGGGCCTGCGCCTAAGGCAGATCCTCTTGTAACGGAAAATACAGGTGATGAAAGTGCTCACAATTTAAATGCCAATAAGACTACATCTAATGCTCGTCGTGAATGGGCCGTTCCCAAGGCCATAGAATCGGAAACGACTAATAATGAACAAGCTGTAGTTACGGGTGGAAATGATTCCAAAGACGGGAAATCCTCTAAGCCTGACAATGCTCCTATAGGTAAGGATATAACATCTGATCCGAATGCGAATGGAAACGGCTTTGCCGAAGCTAGTGATTTATCCTTCCTATCTGATCTTGCGTGGGGGCTCCTAACACCAGGGCAACAAGCGCTTTTACAAAAGTCGGATATCAACCCCCAAGAATATTTACGAACTGTACAAGAACAGGGGAAGGGGTCAATTGTAACAGGTAAGGTTGTAGTGCGCGTTAACTTTGACGTTAATGGACATGTCATCGTAGGAGAACATACACCGCTCATCGCAGAGGATGTACCGCAACCAGTCAAAGAGGAAGCAATGCGCATCGTTAAAAGCAGTGGTTCTATTATCAATCGAAGAGGGGAACCTGTATATCTAGCAGTTCCTGTTGTATTAGGACAATAAAGAGGCATATCTTACATACATTAGTATGGGATATGCCTCTTTGTTATGGTTGTAAAAAATGATTGTATTGATTGATACTATGTATTACTATGAAATACTTGTTCTATCTGAGTCATGTTGAGTTATATTTCAAGGATTAATTATATGTATTGTATTAATTTTGATTGGTAAGTATTGTTTTCGTGGAGTTGAAGACGGCTAGATATACGATGGCGCCGCCGATGAATAATGTGACTTGCATAGGAGTGCTGAATTGATCAGCTCGCCACAATGCAAAAGCATAGAAGAACATGGTAATCAACATGATGAGAAATGCGATGATAACGCGTACATTTGTGTTTACTGCTAAGGATGTAGTAATACGCGATTTATTCGTCATTACGTAAATTAAAGATACTACGATGTCTGCCGTAAAGATGGAGAAGATAAAGTTATAATCAAACTCGCCAAAAAGGACTACCGCCAAGCCGATAAAGCTGAGCCCAAAGAATAGACGTAATAGAATACCTATAGTATTAGATTCGTTGCGCTGTGCGCGGCGTTCCTTACGATTTAAAGTTGCCATGAAAGCCTCCCCCATAGTAGAAATGTTTGTTACTATTAGTATAAAGCTCGTGTATAGATTGAGCAATTATTCGCAGTACATTTAGTCTGTATGTTTATTATATATCACAATGTATAGCTATGATATATTATAAATTAATTTATTACTATATAACTATATGAGAAATCAAAGTGAGAGATTATGATTCAAGTTATTCTTACCTATATTGTTAATGTTATTATTGTATTTGTATTTTTTCCTATTTTAGAATCTGTAGTTCAATATGTGTATCCGTTTTCATGGGACTGGCTTATAAAACCGCTACATTTAGTGGATAAGCTCGATGTATATATTATTATATCCTTTGCGTTGCCTATTATTGTGGCCATCGGATTATTTTTGCCACCTTTTAGTTGGATTGTCCATGTATTGCAAGGTGAAAGAAAACCAAATGCAGAAGAATCTGAATATATTGAACCGCTGTTTGAGGAATTATGTGCATTTAGCGGTGTAGCACGTAACTCACTGATATTGCGCATGCGTACAGATGAGGAAATTAATGCCTTTGCATCTGGATTAAATCACATTACGATTTATACAGGAGCCTTGTATTCGTTAGATAAACGGCATTTATTAGGTGTTCTTGCCCATGAATTAGGCCATTTACGACATCGTGATACTATCTATTTAACCATTACCTATGCTATGGATCGACTAGGGCAATTAATTTTAAATCTTGTAATATATCTAAATTTTGCTTTAAATATACTGGCTATTATACCAATTGTTAATATCGTAGTACGTATTATTCAATTAATTCTTATCGTTATGATTGCAATCGTGAAATATGTACTTCTATTACCGAAGTGGATTACCTATTATTTTGATAGCCGTCGTCGAGAGTATGCTGCTGATGCCTATGCCGTTTCGATTGGTTTGGGGCGGGAGCTGCGTGATGGGCTGGTTTCATTAGGCCTTGCTACTGAACAAATTGGTATTCTAGAGAATGGTGAATTATATGATTGTGAAAGTACAGGATTTTTCAGTCGCTTGTTTATTACTCATCCAAAAATGATTAAGCGAATACAACGTATCAATGAAGGGATAGAGGTATATAATCTCAAGCAAAGTCTTAAAGAAAATCGTTAAAGTGATAATTAATTTAATAAACACGAACGATAAGTAAAATTAATATAATTATCATTCGGAAAATTTAGCTCCGTTCGTTGAATGGAGCTTTCACATATGGTACAATAATCCTATAAATCTAGCTTTTATCATGCAAAGGAGACATCATGATACCACGTTATACACGAGAAGAAATGGGCCATATTTGGAGCGAACGCAACGAATTCGACACAATGTTATTGGTGGAGACCCTCGCATCTGAGGCACAAGCTGAGTTGGGCGTTATTCCTAAAGAAGCGGCGAAAACAATCCGGGAAAAGGGAAATTTCGACGTTGAGCGCATTCATGAAATCGAAAAGGAAACGAACCATGATATCATTTCCTTCGTAACAGCAGTGGGCGAATACGTAGGTCCTGAAGCGGCTAAATACATCCATCTTGGCCTTACCTCTACAGATGTGAAAGATACGGCGCTTGGGTACATGATGAAACAAGCCTGCGATATCTTAATTGGTGACTTAAAGCGTTTGCACGAAGTATTGCGTCGTCGTGCAGCTGAGTTCAAATATACTCCTATGATCGGTCGTACCCACGGCATCCACGGCGAACCAACTACATTCGGTTTGAAATTGGCGTTGTGGATGGCAGAGGTAGAACGTGATATTGAACGCATGGAGCATGCGCGTAAAAGCGTTGCCGTTGGTAAATTGTCTGGCGCTGTTGGTACATACTCCAATATCGATCCATTCGTAGAACAATATGTGTGTGAAAAATTAGGCCTTGAGCCTGTTAAAATTGCTACGCAAGTGGTGCAACGTGACCGCCATGCTGAGTTGTTGTCTACCATCGCTGTTGTAGGCGGTACATTAGACAAAATCGCATTGGAAATCCGTCACTTACAACGTACAGAGGTACGCGAAGCAGAAGAATATTTCAGCCCTAAACAAAAGGGTTCCTCTGCGATGCCTCATAAACGCAACCCTATCACATGTGAAAGAATTTGCGGTATGGCTCGCTTGCTTCGTGGCTATGCACAATCTGCTTACGAAGATCAAGCATTGTGGCATGAACGCGATATTTCTCACAGCTCCGTGGAACGTGTGATCTTGCCGGATGCGACAATCTCGTTAAATTATATGTTGCACCTAACAATTCGCACCATTGATAAATTGTTGGTATACCCTGAAACCATGCTTAAAAATCTTAACCTCACAGGGGGACTCGTATTTAGCCAAACAATTTTGACACACCTTGTAGATAAAGGTGCGGTACGTGACGAAGCATACCGTTGGGTTCAAAAACATGCTATGGAACGCTGGCTTGAAGGCAAAGACTTTGCAACAGGTTTAAAAGCTGATGAAAATATTAAGAAATACATGACTGATGAGGAAATTGATGCATGCTTCGATCCATATAAATTGCTAAGACATGTAGATACAATCATGGCTCGCTTTGGCCTATAATTGTAGGGTACTTCCCACATAACATATGAAAGACTAGGGTAGGTATAGACCAACCAGCCTATGGTACAATGGTACATGCAATAGGCGTTGGCTGTGCCTACCTGTTTTGTATTAGGAGGTTATATGAAACGTATCATAAGAAAGTACGGACCACCTATTTTTCACTGCATTAATGACTTTGGGCAAGGTTCATTAGCTGCGTTGATACCATTCTTTATTACTAACTTTGGACTTAATTATTATCAATCGGCGTTTATTATATTTTGTAACACCGTAGTTGCATCCATAGCTCAGCCTATTTTGGGCTATGTAGCAGATCGTTGGCGCGTGCCGTGGTTCATTCCTGTAGGCTTTTCGGTTACATTGGTATCCATTAGTGCTATAGCGATTGCTACGAGTTACGAAATGATTCTTGCTTTGTCGCTCTTGGCCGGGGTAGGGGCCGCATTATTCCATCCTGAGGCAGCTCTACTGGTAAATCGTACGCAATCTCATGAGCTTGGTAATGCTATGGGGCGCTTTGCAGTCGGTGGTAGCGCTGGCTTTGCACTTGGACCTCTCATCGCTGGGGGTGTATATGTCTTTGGGGGACAATTCCTTTGGGTATTTACGATTATCGCGCTACTTGGCGTATTGCTATATCTCTATGCCTTTATGGGCGAGGGTGAAGCTGATACCGATGATACTGCTGATACTGGTAACCGTGAAAGTCGTTCTAAGGTTCTTAGTACTGCTACAAATGATTGGGCGAGCTTTGGTAAGTTATTTTTTGTGATTGCCTCTCGATCTATACTCTTCTCTGTATTGGCTATCTTTATTCCTATTTTGTATATTACCGTTATTAATGGTGAAGCTAGTGCATCTAGTTTGGCCCTTACTGCGTACTTTGCGATGGGGGCCGTTCTTACCTATATGGGAGGGGCTTTATCTGATAGACTTGGATTTCTTAAAACTGTACGCTTAGGTAATCTGATTTTCTTGCCTTCTGTTTTAGTATTTATATTTGTGTCTAATATTTGGGGCTTCTTTGGTGCCATGATACCGATGGCCTTTGGTGTGTTCTCACAATACGGGCCAATTACGGTGTTAGGTCAAAAATACCTTGCTAAAAATGCGGGCTTTGCATCTGGTATTACGCTAGGTCTTGGCATTACCTTAGGTGGCCTTGTGGCACCTTATGTAGGACATCTAGCAGATATTTATGACGTACAAACTGCATTGATGACATTAATACCTGTAGGGTTGATAGGGCTCTTAATGAGCTTCTGGCTAAAAGAACCAAAATAACATCGCTGCAATAGGGTCATATTAAAGACATAATAGCATGTAAGTAGCAAAATCGTATAAAAGAACTAAAATAGAATATTTTGACTCGTTAAAATGTCAATACATGGGAGGTGACCATTGGTCACCTCCCATTTGTTTACTTTAATAAACCAGTTATCTATATTGGATATAGTAAGACTTTAAATTTTTATATCTCTATATTTCTGTATCTTTACTGGATATATGTTTTAACATATAATTGAGGTAAAGATTTCTTCTAGTATTAGGAGGAATATGATGGATACGTTTTCTGTTGTTTTTTATGAAACTCTAAGTGGAGATAAACCAGCAAAAGTATTCTTAAATGAACTTTCAGATAAGCAGCGAGCTAAAACAATTCGAGATCTAAAGATACTCGAATTATATGGCAATCGTTTGAGAGAGCCTCAGTCTAAATATTTAGAAGAGGGCATTTATGAGTTGCGTACAAAACAAGGTTCAAATATTTCTAGGATATTATATTTCTTTTTTGTGGGAAAATGCATTGTTTTGACGAATGGTTTTGTTAAAAAATCTATGAAAACGCCTAAGGATGCAATTACATTGGCTGTTAAGTATAAAAAGGATTATATTGAGAGGTATAGATAATATGGAAACGTTAGATCAATATTTAGAAAAGCAATTAAAAAATCCGAAGTTTAAAAAAGAGTGGGATGCCTTAGATGATGAATACCAAATTATTCAGAATATAGTTGAGGCGCGATTAGCAGCACATATGACGCAAATGCAATTATCTGAGTTAACAGGTATTACACAGTCTGATATTAGTAAGATTGAAAATGGCAATGGAAATCCATCTTTGAAAACATTGCAGAAAATAGCCCGTGCGTTTGGGAAGAAACTAAAGATTGAATTTGTATAAATACTTTCACAGAATCCGAACATTGTTGTATAATAAAAATGAATTGTTTCGACTGTTACATGGAGGATATAGATATGGCAACTAGTATGGTTATCGGCACTCAATGGGGTGACGAGGGGAAAGGTAAAATTGTTGACTGGATCGCAGAACGTGCGGATGTTGTGGTGCGCAGTCAAGGTGGTAATAACGCGGGTCATACTGTTGTAGTTGATGATAAAGCGTTTGCACTTCGCCTTTTGCCAAGTGGTATCTTATACGATAACAAACAAAATATTGTGGGTACTGGTGTTGTTATCGACCCTAAAGTTCTGTTACAAGAAATTGAAGGCCTTGAAAAGCAAGGCAGATCTGCTAAAACCCTTCAAATTTCCGACCGTGCACATGTTATTATGCCATACCATATCGCTCTAGATACTGCGGAAGAAGCATCTAAAGGGGATGCTAAAATCGGTACTACTAAAAATGGTATTGGTCCTTGCTATGCTGATAAAATCAATCGTATCGGTATCCGTATTTGCGATTTGTATGATATGGAAGCATTTAAACAAAAATTAGCGTACAATGTAGAGTTCAAAAATAAAATGCTTACGAAGGTATACGATGCTGAACCTGTTAACTACGATGAAATCTTAGCGGATTACATCAAATACGCTGAAGCGTTGAAGCCTTATGTAACAGATACTAATGCGGCTGTTCTTAAAGCTGTAAAAGAGGATAAAAAGGTATTGTTCGAAGGTGCTCAAGCTACTATGCTCGACCTTGATCATGGTACATATCCATTTGTAACATCCTCTCATCCAATTGCAGGTGGTGCTTCCACAGGCGCTGGTGTGGGTCCTAACTACTTGAAAAACATCTTCGGTGTAGTAAAAGCTTACGCTACGCGCGTTGGTGCAGGTCCGTTCCCTACAGAGCTTCTTAACGAAACTGGCGATAACCTTCGTGAACTTGGTCATGAGTTCGGCACTGTAACGGGTCGTCCTCGTCGTTGTGGTTGGTTAGACCTCATGGTTGTAAAATACGCAGCAGGTCTTAACAGCCTTGATTATTTGGCTATTACTCGCTTGGATATTCTTGATACTTTCAAAGAATTGAAAATCTGCGTAGGTTACAAATTAAATGGTAAAGACGTAGAAGGCTTCCCAGCTAACTTGAAAGATCTTGAAGCATGCGAAGCAGTGTACGAAACATTGCCAGGTTGGGAAACTGATATCTCTGGTATTCGTGAATACGACAAATTGCCTGAAAATGCTCGTAAATATGTAGAACGCATTGCTGAAGTAACAGGTGTACCTTTGGGTATCGTATCCGTTGGCCCTAACCGTAGCCAAACTATCGACTTAGTAAATGTATTCTAAGCTATACTAATTTGATATAATAGGAAATTTGTATTTGGTAGCATTGATATAATATTATACATTTTAATATTTTTTGCTATGCAATCGATTTATAGAATTATACAGATATGACCCCTCGTAGAGGGGCCTTTTGTGTTGAATAGATGTAGAATATAAACGTGGATACTCTATATCTAATCCTTTAGGTTGCTACAGTGGTGCGGTATATCGAAGTATGCTATATAGTTATTAAAGTGTGAGTATATCGAGAAATATATAATGGATAATAGAGCGCAATTGTTATATATACAAAAAAATGTATATTCAGATAAATCTATAAAATGAAAATTTGTTTAAAATATTCATTTTATACAAAGAGATACGTGCTTAAATTAGTTTATAATAAGACGAAATTTACTTATCTATAATTTTTTTGTATTCATAATAAATTATTAAGATACAAATATAAAGAAAAAAATAGATTTACATTAAGAAATAGTATATAATAATACCAAGAAGTAGATTGATATTTTTTGATAAGGATCTGAGGAGTTAAAGATATGGTTGAAGTTTCTTACGAACGTTTAGCGACGATTTTTAAGGCATTAAGTGATGAAACGAGATTACACATCATCGATATGTTGTCTTGCAATGAATTATGTGCAGCCGATATTTTAGCGAGCTTCAATTTGTCTCAATCTACGTTGAGTTACCACATGAAAATCTTAATTGATGCAGGTGTAGTTAACTCTCAACGTAATGGTTTATGGACGCGTTACTCCATTAATGAAGCTACATTTGCGGATATTTTAGATATTCTCCCTCAATTATACAAAACTAAAGATGAGTGCATTTGCGCGCAAATTAAATACTGCCGCATTTCTGAGCACGAAAAAGAAGCGTAACAATGAGACGTTGGATTATGCATGTTGATATGGATGCATTCTTCGCGTCCATAGAACAACTGGATCATCCAGAGTATAAAGGCCACCCCGTAATCGTGGGTGGTCTTTCTTCACGTGGTGTTGTAGCTACCTGTTCCTATAAGGCTCGAAAATTTGGTGTTCACTCTGCGATGCCAATCTCGAGGGCTAAGAAACTCTGTCCTGATGGCATCTATGTATATCCTCGGATGGATCGATATAAAGAAGTGTCGAACCAAATTTTTTCCATCATGAAAGAATTCACCCCTTATATTGAGCCTCTATCTATTGATGAAGCCTTTCTTGAAGTGAGCGGCATGTCTACCATGTATAGTGGTCCTAAAGCGCTAGGACAAGCCATTAAAGATCGTGTATTCGAGCAAACAGGACTTATTATCTCTGCAGGCTTAGCACCCAATAAATTTCTTGCTAAATTAGCCTCTGATTTAGATAAGCCAGATGGTCTTGTGGTCATCCCATACGGTCGTGAAAAAGAGGTGCTAGCTCCTTTGCCTATTAAACGTATTTGGGGTGTTGGCCCTCGGACAGAGAAAATTTTAAAAGCTGGTGGCTTTCATCTGATACGTCATATTCAGTCTTTGCCTGATGAAAGCACTTTAATTCCTCTTGTTGGAAATCAGGCAAAGCGCATATGGGAACTCGCGAATGGTATCGATGATAGACCTGTTGAAACAGACCGAAAGACACAATCGATTGGCGCTGAGGAAACCTATGAAGAAGATCTCACAGAAGGCCGTGCTATTGAATTAGAATTTAGGTACTTTGCAAACCGTTTATCGAAACGGCTTCGGAGACGTAGCCTTTATGGACATACTGTATCTATCAAGGTTCGGTATGATGATTTCACTACCGTATCACGGCAGAAGCGGCTAGATACGCCGTCAGATCATGAGCATGTATTTTTTGAAACTGCGCTGCTCTTGTGGAATAAGCTCATGCAAGATAAAATGAGTAAGAATCCGAAAGGTACAAAGAAAGACGTAGAAGCACTAGGGGCAACTATGAAAGTGAAATCTACTGATTTTAGATATAGTAGTTCTAAAGATAATCGTTCTAACCATATTGGTTCTAAATATAGTACTTCTAAATATAGTAGTTCTAGTGAGATTACTTTTATGGATCCGCCTGGTCCTATCCGTTTATTAGGCCTTACTGTGAGTGGTCTCGATGAGGAGGTTCCTATGCAGGACAGTCTCTTTGAATCCCCACAGGATAAAACAGAGGATAAGCTATCTAGTGTGTTAGACTCCTTAGAGTCTAAATTTGGTGAAACCGCTGTCATGAGTGGGGCGTTATGGCAACGCTTTCACGGAGACAATGGAATACGCAGAAAACGGTCAGAGTTGAAAGCGGCAGTGGATGCACAGCCTGATCAAGAGGATGGGGAGTCTATTAATGTTGATGTAGTCTCAACTAAAGAGGCTAATCGGTCTACAATTGCAGATACACACCCATCTATTGAAGGACCTAAAAAGACCGTCAAAAAGGACTTATAAAGATTATATTGAATACTTTCGCTAATATAATTGTTCGTGTTACAATATGGGTGGAGTGTTAATAAATTACCGCAAGAGAGGTATAGATATGAGTTTATTTCGTGTGGCCATTCATTATGGCGTAAACAGCAATGGTTTCTTGTCCTATGATACAGAAACAAAAACAGTGTCCGTAGATTTACCTGAACAAGAGTGGGTTGATAAGGTAATCGCTTACTTGAATAATGAACATGCTATTGAGCATGCTACAGGTCTTGATACGTATGAACGATTGACCGTAAAACCATTAGAATCTTTGGATAATCTTAAGTTAGCTTTAACACGTATGTGGGAAGCGATCGACGTACAAGTTGATTGGAGTCGTCCGGCATAAATTGAATGAAAACACCTTGTGATCTACAAGTTAGTAGAAACAAGGTGTTTTTTGTTTTGCGTATTTTTGTAGGTATATCTTAACAGAATTTAAATATATAACATTGAAATTCTCATTTTAAAATTATAAATGATATCGTGTATACAAAATTTATAAAGGTTTAGGGTTGTTATGTTAAAAAATTTGTGCTATTCTAATTACATATTAATGGATAATAATTATCCATTAATAATTTTATCGTAATTGAGATATATGATTTAAAAATTATGTAAAGTAAATTACTTTAATTTTGATCTCTAAGTAGGAGTTTGTAACATGAATAATGAAAAGAAACTAACAACCGCCTTTGGCGCTCCCGTACCAGATAATCGCAACTCTGCTACAGCAGGTAAACGTGGTCCTGTATTGATGCAAGATGTTTGGCTCATGGAGAAATTAGCGCATTTTGAGCGCGAAGTGATTCCTGAACGCCGCATGCATGCTAAAGGATCCGGTGCATTTGGTACTTTCACAGTAACTAACGATATTACAAAATATACGAAAGCAAAAATTTTCTCTGAAGTAGGCAAGCAAACGCCGTTATTCGTACGTTTCTCCACCGTTGCCGGTGAGCGTGGTGCGGCCGATGCAGAACGCGACATTCGTGGCTTTGCCGTAAAATTTTATACGGAAGAAGGAAACTGGGACCTCGTAGGTAACAATACACCTGTATTCTTTATCCGCGATCCATTGCAATTCCCTGATTTGAACCGCGCTGTAAAACGGAATCCGAAAACAAATCTTCGCGATGCGACAGCAAACTGGGATTTCTGGACTAGCTTGCCAGAGGCGATCCACCAAGTAACAATCGTCATGAGTGACCGTGGTATTCCTAAATCCTACCGCACAATGCATGGTTTTGGCAGTCATACATACAGTCTTATTAACGAAAACGATGAGCGCGTATGGGTTAAATTCCATTGGGTTTGCCAACAACCGATTGAAAATCTTTCTGACGCTGAGGCGGCTAATGTGGTAGCTAGTGACCGTGAAAGTCATCAACGTGACCTCTTTGAGGCTATTGAAAGAGGCGATTTCCCTAAATGGAAATTATGCATCCAAGTGATGACCGAAGAACAAGCTAACAATATGCCATACAATCCATTCGATTTAACAAAAGTATGGTATCATGACGAATTCCCATTAATCGAAGTTGGTGTGATGGAACTTAACCGCAACCCAGAAAATTATTTCCAAGATGTAGAACAAGCTGCATTTGCACCAACAACTATCGTTCCTGGTATCTCTTTCTCTCCTGACAGAATGCTACAAGGTCGTTTGTTCTCCTATGCGGATGCGCAACGCTATCGTCTAGGGGCAAATTATTATCAAATCCCTGTTAATGCCGCTAAATGTCCTGTAAATATCTATCATCGCGATGGTCAAGGACGTATAGATGGAAACCATGGGTCTACAATTGGCTACGCACCAAATAGCTTTGGTGAATGGGCTGAACAACCGGAATTCAAAAATCCTCCTCTCGACGTATCTGGCCCAGCCTACCAATATGACTTCTATGAAGACGACTCTGACTTCTTTACACAACCAGGTAAACTGTTCCGCCTCATGAGCCCTGAACAACAACAAGTCTTATTTGATAACACCGCAGCAGCTATGAATGGCGTACCTGATTTTATCAAAGAACGTCATGCAAAACATTGCTACCAATGCGATCCCGCTTATGGTAAAGGCGTTGCTAAAGCCTTGGGCATGAACATCGATTTCAGCGATGTAAAATAAGATTAATGATACTATTTAAACAATATTAAAATAGTTTATCTACACAACACTAATGCGATAAAAGAACTTCCTTAAACTAACACGAAGCCCCTCCTTGCTATGTAGCTCATAGTAAGGAGGGGCTTTTGTTGTGGAGAGTGTATTTAAATATTACTAATCAAATTTTTTACTTGTTAGATCTTGATACATAAGCTTAGCAATTTCATATTGTGGATCACCCGGTTGTAGCTGGTGTGTCGGTAGTTTAAATACAGTTTCAGCTATTTCACTTTTCTTGATATCGATACCTTTTACATCTTCAGAACGACTTATAGAAATGGTATGCGTTGTTGGGTTTATGAAGTACGCATTTACATCGATGCTGAAAGCTTTATTTTCGTCTTTTCTCATGATTGTACGTAGAATCATAGCTGAAATAGCAGTAGTATCATTTTTTTCACCTAATAGCTGCTTAGATGTATAGTCCACATAATCTGCATAGACATAAATATCGCCAGGTTTGGCCTTGTCATAATCTTGTGTGTAGGCCTCTACTAAACGCAAATCGAGTTGTCTCCCAAATGGTTGAGAGAACATTTCGCTTTGTAATGCTCGTGTTTCATTAACAGGTGGATACATAGGTATTGCTTTTAAACCTTTTAGCATATCCGCGCGAGTTTCATTTTTTCGTTTAGCACGACGTTCCGCACTGACCTTGTCTAAGCGTTCACGCTCCTTTAACATGGCCTTTTCTTGTTCTTCTTTAGTTTTGTAGGTCTTTACGGATACAACACGGTTACCGGTCATAGTGACTGTCGAATAGACGGGCTTATCTTTAGTAGGCTTTCCCTTAGAAGCAGCAAGAGTAGATTGGACCATAGCCGGTGTTGCACTTTCGATAGATTTTTTTAGCTCTGGAAGATTGGAGTAATCCATATCAACCATAGCAGTATCTGTGTTTTCGGTAGATTGCACAGGGGCAGCTGCATATGCAGATGATATAGCTAATACAGCTAATAGTGAACTGACAATAATTGATCGTTTACATAGTTTCATTACATATACCTCTCTTTAGTAAGAAATCTCTAATACCATCGATAGCTGTATTATAGCATAGTTTTTACATAGATAAATTTAAAACCGTATTTATTAACTTCTAAAAGAGCCTAAGCAACTATCTGAATCGATTTATGGTATGGTGCATAGGATCTTTTTTTGCTTTTAGAAATATACAAATTTTAAAAGGATTTTAGTATAACTATGTAGAATTATATGATGTGTTGAATTTACACGAAATGTTACATGTGAATAGGAGGCAGTTATGAAATCTAGTAGTTTGGCATGGTATGTGGCGGTGGCTTGTATTGGAGGAAGCCTTTGTATGGGGCCTGTGGTACAAGCGGATTCTCCGACTAAGGTAAAAACAAATAGCCCTGTTTCTGCTGCTGTTGTAACGCAGGCTCAACCAGCTCAGCCTGTTACTGTTACAGCAGTTAAGAATGATGGAGTTAGTGCTACAACAAATAATACAGTAACTAATAATGTAGTAGCTAATGATGTAGCGGCACAGGAAGCCCTCAATCAAAAGCAACAGTACCAAGCCGAAACTGAAACGATGGGCTTGCTATGGATGCGTACCTCTGCAGAGTACAGAGCGTTGGCGTATCAAGGGTATAATGTGGCAATGAATGCCGTTAAGATGGCCGTTACTGATCCATCTCATCAAAGAAAACCTTTAGCTATCGTTCTTGATGCGGACGAAACCGTAGTGGATAATACCAAGTTGATGGGTGAAAGCATTGTAAATGGTAATGGCCGTTTTGATGCTCCTTGGTGGCGTCAAGCCGTGTATCAAGGCAAATCGCAAGCCATGCCTGGCGCTGTTGAATTCCTAAATGAAGTACATAAACAAGGGGTAGAAATTTTCTACGTATCAAACCGTTACGCCCCAGTAAACCTTGATGTAACGATACAGAACTTTAAAGAATTAGGCTTTCCATCTGTTGATAAAGACCATGTACTACTATTCGAAAAAGACTCTGACAAACAACCTCGCTTTGATATGATTGCTAAAAAATATTATGTCATTGTATATATGGGCGATAACGCCGGTGATTTCCCAATCGGCACAAAAGGTAAGACACTAGCTGAAAGAAATAGCATCATCGATGCTCATAAAGAAGACTTTGGTACTACCTTTGTGGTATTCCCAAACCCTGCTTACGGATCTTGGGTAAGTGCATTAGCTAAAGGCTACCAAAACCTCAGCCCAGAAGAACAAAAACAAGTAAATAACCAATACCTACAACAATAAGGACGCCTTGCGTATACTTTATTAAAAACGATATAATAAAGTATACATGCGTCTATAGCTCAGTAGGATAGAGCAGCAGTTTCCTAAACTGCGTGTCACTGGTTCGATTCCGGTTAGGCGCACCAATAAAATAATTAATGGGCATATGTTTTTTAGTATTATGTCTTTTTAGGAGCCAAGACTTAAATCTTGGCTCTTTTTAGGTTTTGAGACCTAAAACACTGTCTCATAGAGCAGAATCGATTTGAAAACCTATTTTATCAGAAATTATTCTTATGCTAATTAAACATAAGTTTTATGATAAGTATCTCTTTATAATGATATAATTAAGATAATTATTGTATGTAAACGGCAGTGTATAGTGGAGAGTGTATATGAGCTTTTACAATTGGATTCAAGAAAAGCTCTTCGATAACTACAAGGAGTGGCATATGAAGAGCCCTGATTATAATCGAAACGGCTTTAACATAGTTGGTATAGATAATACTCTAAAGGCCATGCATGATGGATTTTTCATGTACATGGAGTTATACCCATCTCATGCGATCAATGGTTGTACTGCGATGAAAGCCCGTGTAGGGAAAACGCAGGATGCAGTGGATATATTCTTAGACATAGATGGTAAGACCTATCGTATGGCAGATGTGAGTTATCCTGATGCGGTGAAGATGATGCGGGCTTTTGTGAAAAAACGCAGAGTACCTGATCGTAGTTTGTGTGTAGAAGTAGCAAATCTAGATATAGAGCAGATGAAACCAACATTTACAGAGCTAGCAACGTTATTACTAGGCGATGCTAAACAAGCTAAATCTTTTATGACCGAGGCTAAGTTGCGCTCCATGGAAGAATTAGAAGATAGTTGGTGGAACCTTTATGAGAAACTAGTATCTAAAGGATATGCTGTAGAGCTAAGCTGCAAGTGTGAACTAGAGGATTTTATTCATAATGTACAGAAATTAATACGTAACAAGTCTTTAGATACTAGCGAAAATCTAACTATTGATACAGCAGCATTAGATGAAGACCAATGTATTACGGACTGGAGTGCGGATCTTAATGCCACATGGGAAACCTATAAGTTAGTAGGTATGGATATCGGAACCGATAGCTTTGTACTTATGGTGCTTTCAAATGAGGAATTCGAAACGGCCCAAGAACTAGCAAAAGAGCTGTTACATAGAATCGATGTAGCAGAACGATCATGATATAACAGAAATTATGATGAGTAGCGTGATTATAATGTAGGAGAGAGTCATATGAGTATTGTACGTGTACCAGAATATGAAGCAGAGTTTGAGCCGGAAGTATTTGAGATTTATGCATTGCCGCGCAGTGATGCGAATGGAGCTAGTCCTTATTTAGATAAGTACCATAGGCCATTAGTGTCTACCGATGCTATTTTAGATACTCGAACCGGTGTGCTTGACCGTAGCGAAGGCATTTTGACGTGGATTATTGAGGGTCTTGACGATAGATGGGGGTATTCTTTTGAGCCTCATGGGGTCTATAAATTGTTAGTTAAGAAAGCAAAACCCTTAGAGGACTTGGGCTATATGCGCCCGTCTTGGAATAATCGCTATTATGTACTCGAGGTGTTAGAGGAACATGCTAAACATAGCAAGTTAGAGGCGTTGTCGGCGTATTTGAAAACTCCTAAATACCTTCATACCGATAGGGGCGATTTCCTCTTAAATCGAGAGTATCAATATTACACAGCGAGAATTGGTGATTATGCATTCACTCTTGATGTGGATGAGGGATCTGATGAAAGCTGTACCACAGCATTGGCTGCTTTCAATACAATCGATAATTTCAAAGCATTTGAACAACGAATTAGTATATATATTAGTGAGACCTTGTTAGAACTCGCTAATTACTGGCTCGACAATGACGATCAAGATCCGATTACATCAGACGTATTTGCTAAGCGTATTACGATGGGTGAATTGGCGTTTCGTAACGATGGCTCCATAGAGGTCTATTATGACGATGATGATATTTTCTGGGGGCACTGTATCATAGCTCATATTGATGCGGATGGGAACCCTGTTGATGCAGATATTGCAGGCTGATTAACTAATGGAGCGTCCTAATGAGAAAATCGGAATTAATGACATTATGGAATGTTGAAAGCTGGTCTGAAGAACCGTATGGCGTTTACTTTGTATCTCGCCGATTGGGCATTAATCGTTTAGAGAATGTAGGACAAGCCTTTAAAAAACTTAATATTAGTTGTACCGGTTATACTGAAGATGATGTACTTTCACTATCAATATGGGAGCAATTATATGTTCAATTAGATGAATTAGACCAACTGGCGAAGGGGCTCATACAAAAGGGAATACCGCAAGAAGAGTCTGTTGTACTAACGCTAACGGATATAATGCTGGATAAATCAGGTTGTTACGATGCATTTGCACTAGGCTATGATGTGGGAGAATCCTCAGCAGGACATCTATATGTTTTGGTTCCTTTTGATGAAAACTTTACGGCTCAACAAGATGTGATATACGAAACCTTATAGAGTTGTTTTAAAGTGGTGATACTGGTGTTGTATTCTACCTAAAAATATAAGTGATATGCAGGAGAGAGCCTATGGAAGATATGTATAAATTAGTCAAAGATTTCTTTAGTCATGATATGGATTTAGATGATTTATTTGATTCTGAGGCTATTATCTGGGTTGACTGGCACGAGGATGACGAAGATGTGGTGCGTTATTTCAATGATATGATAGATGAGCCTATCGATATTCAAACCGTTAGCAATGGCAAGCCCTATGGTGACGATATTATGCTACAAAAAGGCGATAAAGAACTCTTAATTCCTTACGGTGATGAGAAAGATCGGGATGTGACCATCAAATACTTCAACGACTTCGTTAAACCTGATTATGAGGTGCGTTGGTTTGTTGAAAGCCTTGGAAATGATACGCTCGGATTTACCGTGCTTTCAGGGGCAGAATGGTCCAAATTAGACGATGAATTTGGGGCGGATACGGTTCGCTACTATTTTGAGCCAATTGATCTTGAAAGTAATATGTTTAATCTCGACATGGATGAAGTTTCTGCATTATTGGCATTACGAGAAAATAATAGATGAAATAGAGAGATGAGAGAATCAATAAGAGGGAAGAATATGGATTATTTAAAACTATTGTGTGAAGATTCTAGCTTGGCAGCAAATTTTGATGCTCTATTTGATTTCTTTTTACTCGATGAACCTACAAAACGTGATGAGGTAGAGGGGCGATGTACCTTTTCCGTGGACGGAGTAGCTTTTGCTCGTGATGGTGCCGGTGGCGAATATCATCAATTAGAGGATGGCTCTATCGGATATATGAGTAGCGAAGGGGAATGTGGTCGTATAGCTGAAAGTGTAGATGATTTAATCCATTTGTTGGTGTATAGCATTTGCTGGCATGATTATTGTGACGCCAGCCAATATACGGACATATCTACTCTTGAAGCCTATGCCAATGAGCGACATGATCAAATCGCTTCTTATACAGAAATGGATGTATGGGAAACCGTTGTTCAGGTGCTAGGCATGCCTTTAGAAGCAAATGTGGCTGCTGAATTACAAAAATTCTATGACGCTGCACATCGAGCTCCTTTATATATTTGTTATTTCCATGAAGATGATGGAACCGTTACAGAATCACATAATCTGTTTTTCTAGACGTATTGTTTAAAAGGAGAATTATATGGCTATTGATGGAGTAAAAATCATAGATAGTGATGATGGCCATGATATTTATAATTTGATTGTTGAGCGCTATAGAGATGGTATCAGTATTGATACCATTGTTTCAGAAATTCTGGCTGAAGAGCAGAATTTTTGTACTGACGAATTCTATACAGAAATTTATTGGACTGCCGTAGCCTATTCGCTGTGGAAGATAGGTCATCTGCCGCAGGATATCAAAGAGAAAGCATTAGACATAATCGCGAAGGGCGCTCATGAGTTTTGGCTAGAAATTGATAGTAAGGCGCTCAAACAACGGCAAAAGGTGTTAGATACATTAGCCGTACAACTACAAAGTGAAAATCCAAAGCCTCTAAAGGTTCGTAAATCTAAAACAAAGCGAGAACCTCATTTTAAGGTGGGCGACGTATTAGCTGTTAAGTTTGAAAATGAGTATGGAGCTATTTTTGTATCTGACGTGGATCAATCACCGCGGAAAATCGAGTACCATTTGGCCTGTACAAGACTTTTACAAGCGCACAAACCTAGTATGGATGATTTTTTAAATAGTCAAATTTCCTGTCGTAAAGATAATACAAATTTCGGTATCGATACCGACTGTTGGTTTAATCATAAAGATCTAGGCCTATTGCTAGACCATTTAGAAATCATTGGGGCTGTTGAACTGTATCCGTGCAAGCTGTGGAAACTAGCACCGGCAGGCACATTGGACGATATCTACACCGAGATTACAGATGAGCCTAGAAGAGGTAGAATTCGCCTGATAGATACTAATGAATTGGTGAAAGATATTGTTCACCAATAATTATTGCGCTAAAAAAGGGAGTAGATGCGATGAATGCAACAACTCAAACATATATAGAAACTGTGAAAGTCAGTGATATACCCTGGCATCGTTTGACCACAACTTACGGCCGTGCTACAGATTTTCCTGCTCATCTTGAGGTGTTGTGGGATATGAAGGACGTTGATGCCATTGATGCGGCAGGTGAAGAGCTGGCCCAAAACATTGAGCATCAATCGACTTTATGGCATGCTACGCCCTTTGCGTTGATTTTTCTATTACGTATTTTTAAAAAAGCCGTTGAAGAACAAGGCCATAATGAGATCGCAAGATATTTAGTAAAAGAATTAGCTGAATTATTCATCATTATTGCTGAGTGTATTAGAGATGGTCTTATGCTAGAACATGTAGATCAATTATCGAACTTTGAGGATATGCTCAACGAAGAGTATCTTTGGTCTGAAGAATATGATGAAGATGAAGATGTTCTTAGATATGAGGAAGAAGAGGTATTTCCGGATGATCTGTTCTTTAGCTTCTACTACTATTCTTTACAAGTGCTTCTATTATGTAAGCCATTGTTAGACAAAAATAACAAATATGAGGTTACGTTGCTAGAATTGTTGACAGAGATAGAGAACTAACTATCAGTGGAGGCTTCGAATTATTCGGCATTTATGGAGATTATAGATTCCTAAGTAACTATGTAAGTTTTAGATTACTGAGTATCTAGGGAGGTTTTAGAGTATGGGACTCATTGCAAATTATAATTGTATAAGTGATGAAAGCTTAAAAGAACTCAAAGGGTTAGGCTCATCAAAGAGGGATCTTTTTGAAACCGTTGAAGAGTGGAGCGATGAGGACGAGTTATTGCTCGACATCGATAAGATGTGGGATGTCCTTCACTTCGTGCTTACTGGTGTGAGTACTGATCATAGAATAGATGATAATCCACTTAGTCAAGCTGTGCTTGGTGTAACGTCTATAGAGGATTTATCAGACTATATGGCCTATACGGAACATTCTCAAATAGCTGATATCGTAGCGGCTCTAGAGCAGTTTGATATGGATCAAGCACTCGAATCTTTCGATATGAAAGCCTGTAAAGAGGCTGAATTATACCCAAATATTTGGGACTATGACGAAGAAGAGGAGGAAATCATAGATGAGCTTCTCCATGACTTCGAGCAGATGAAGGTGTTCTATAAAAAAGTGCTAGAAGCGAAGGGCCACGCAGTAGTTTCGATTTGTTAAAAAGGTGGTTATAATGGACAAAGCGCGTAAAAAGGAATTGCTAAAGGCTTATGCTGATGAGCAAAGGCAATCGTTTAAAGATAATCTGCCTATGGATGAAGAGCTATTTTGGAATCTCTTTGACTATGTAGATGAGAAATTAGAGACAAATGATGGTTGCGATCATAGTTTGACTTTCACAAGAGAATTTTTGGAAAAGCAGAGCGTAGATGTTGAAAGTGTACTAGCCTGGATTATTAACGAAGGTGGCGGGTGTGATTGTGAGGTTCTCTACAATGTAGAAGAGAGATTTGAAGAGTAATATCTATGTAATTGGGAAGGTTTTCGTATACAGTTTGTTTTTGACTTAGCGCAAACTGTAAGCAGTCTAATGTAAATTTATTTGTGATTTTGGTAACCAAGTAATCTTTGGTAAAAAATCATAGTATACTAGAAATGTTAAATACTGCTGGCGATCTTAGCGATTTTATCTAAGAAACGCCGGCGTTTTTCGTCCGAACTGTTTTCTGTGCCCGTCAACTGGGTATGTGTAACAGGTTTAATGCCACAGGATTTCAGAACCTGATTTTTTAATACCTTGCCATAGTCCTGAATAAACGGCGTCAAAAAGACGGGAGTGTTATGTGTGGTGATAATCCAGGCTGATTTCCCTTGTAAATGACCTATAAGGCCTCTTTTGCCGTATGAATAGGCAAAGCCTGCTGTAAATACGCGATCAATAAAGCCTTTGAGCATTGCGGGCATACCGCTCCACCAAATTGGGTAGATAAAGATGATATGGTCTGCCCAAGTAATCAGATTGCGATAGGTTTCCATGTCCGGCACAGTGCTTAAATCTCGACGTTTGTGCGTATCATCAAATCGCAATATAGGATCGAACTGCTCCTCATATAAATCCAAGGTGTTCACATTGTGGTCTTTTGAAAGATTCTGTTGCACTACTTTCAGAATAGCGTCATTAAAACTTTGATGATTAGGATAGGTGTAAATGATTAAAATATTCATGGCTAGTTCCTTTCTATTTAATCATCGTCAGATTGAAGCAATTTATATAGTAAAATGGTATCTATATTAAGTTAAAGTCTAGTGAAGAGTATTTATTCTGAAAGTAAATGACAATAGAATTTGCTAAGGAAGTATTGTTAATTTCTTTTATTTGCAGGTGTTACTATAAAGGTATATAGTATAGACATGTGATGGATATAGTCACATGTCTATTTTTTTATAAGGAGGACGCTATGCAACACGTTCAAACCCGTAGTACTACGTCCGCGTTAGTACTCACAGCCGTATTGATTGCCCTCGCAACATTGTTTACCATGTACACGAAAATTCCAGTAC
Organism: Veillonella parvula; assembly: GCF_032550495.1. Lineage (GTDB taxonomy): Bacteria > Bacillota > Negativicutes > Veillonellales > Veillonellaceae > Veillonella > Veillonella parvula_G. Next base: position 179,640 of record NZ_JAWFZJ010000003.1, read on the forward strand.
CTGGCATTCGCGGCTATTTCAATGTAGGAGATGTCGTTATTATGACGTCAGCTCTATTATTAGGTCGAAAATATGGCGCCTATATTGGTGCTCTCGGCCCGGCGCTAGCTGATTTATTCCTCGGCTATGCAGTCTTTGTACCCATCACCTTCGTTGTGAAAGGCATTGAAGGCTATCTTGTCGGTACTGTCTATAAGAATAAGACAACTACCTCTGCCTTGGTAGCAACTATCGTAGGCGGTATTGTTATCGTAGCTGGCTACTTTATCGCCGAATACTTTGTATTCGACCCAGGCGTAGCGATTGCAAGTATTTTAACTAATACTATTCAAGCTGTTATGAGCGTTATTATTAGCATAATACTCTATGCGATATTGCGTAAACGACTTGGATAGTAAATTGACAGTCTTTAGAATTCAGACTATACTATAAGTACAAAAGAGCCAATTAACGTGTTCTAGGCGTTAGGCTCATCAAAGAAATTGTGAATTTGATAAACCTAACGTGTCTAAGTATTGCCGTACTTAGTCTTAAACGTTAGGTTTATTTTTTTTCCTAACTCACGTTAGTTGGCTTTTTTGTTAGAAGATACCTTTATAGAAATTATTATGTTGTGAGTTGTGTATAGTGTATTGTAATTGGTGAAAGTTTATGATTAGAGTTTTATGTCTATTTTTACTATTAGTTGTTTTGAGTCCTATTAATGCATTTGCTGATGATTTAGAACTATATGACGGTGTACCTTCTTCATTTTTTGGTAAAATACAAGAACAGGTATATATTCCTCCAGAAGTCATGAAAAAGATGGGCAATGGAATGTATAGAGTTCAGTTGATTATAAATACGGATGCTCAAGGAAATGTTATTTCTGTTGAATTAAATCCTTATCAGCATCTATCTAATGACACGGTATATTTTGAATTAGTTCAGACTGCTAAAAATATAGTATGGAATGTAGGTAATATTGGTGTTGAGAAAGCGACAACTGTAATGGTGAATTTTGAATTTGGCTTACAATAGTGTTTGGGAATGCTTAAATGTATCATCATGGAACCATCTATAAGACTTTTATAATCATAGTTATCATATGGTATAATACTTTCATTATGTAGTGAAAAAGGAGATCTAAATGGCAAATTTACCTAACTGCCCTAAGTGTGGCGATGAGTACACATACGAAGACGGCCATATGTTTATCTGCCCTATGTGTGGCAACGAATGGACAGCGGCTGATGCACAAGCTGCAGCTGAAGCGGGTATCATTCGCGATGCTAATGGCAACGAGCTTGATGATGGCGATACAGTTGTTGTTGTAAAAGACCTCAAAGTAAAAGGTGCGGGCGTATTAAAACAAGGTACGCGCGTAAAAAATATTCGCCTCATCACCGATGCAAGCGACGGTCACGATATCGATTGTAAAATTGATGGCTTCGGTGCGATGGCATTGAAATCTGAAATGGTTAAGAAAATCTAATCTAAGGAATCCCTACCGATAAAAATTCGGTAGGGATTTTTTCGTGGTATAATCAACTTATAATGCATATAGTAAGAGAGTTTTTAGATGAGAGGAAACTATGGTTAACCGTGTTATTTTATTGGCCTTATTAGTATCTATGATGAGTCCTATTAGTTCTCTAGCTGCAGATTTAAAGCCTGCGGACAAGCGTAATTATGAATTGCAACAACAGATTTCTTATAACGTGATCATTCCACCAGAGGCTTTTGAAACGAGTGCAGATGGAACATTGATTGTTCCTATAGAGATTAAGACGGACGATAAGGGCAATATTGTAGCTGTTGAAGCAGGTCCTAATAATTGGAAACTAGATCGTGAAGCGTACCCAATTTTTGAGGAGGCTGCTAAAGAGGCGGCTTGGAATACTAAGCATGTTGATACTGATGAAGCGCTCGTTGTAACGATTCCCGTTAGTATTGTCATGTTATCTGATAATAATCTAAAGAAAGGATAAAGGAGGACTTATGGAGGATACAAAAGACTTAGAGAGATATACTTACGAGCTTCTCGCTGAACGGGGTGTCACATTAGAGGACATTGCAGAGCTTGTTTTTTATGTACAAAAACCATATATGCCGAATTTAAAACTTGAAGAGTGTAGAGATAGCGTGGCGTCTGTACTATCTAAACGGGAGGTACATAATGCAATTATTACGGGCATAGAGCTTGATAAGTTGACAGAGCAAAATAAATTATCTCAGCCATTGCAACGTATTGTTGCTAATGATGAAAGCCTATATGGTATTGATGAAATTTTAGCTTTTTCCATCGTTAATTTGTATGGATCTATTGGCTTTACAAATTATGGATATTTAGACAAGGTGAAGCCAGGTATTATCAAAAAACTAGATAGCGAAGAAGGGGGACGCTGTAATACATTCCTTGATGATTTAGTAGGTGCTGTAGCGGCAGCAGCGGCAGGGAAACTAGCACATAATGAACCAAATCGGGTTCGACATGCTATAGTAGAAGAATAGAAGTCCGTCATATATCTACTTGTCGATAAAGTATGAGGTGGGTTTCGATGACTCATTGATAACACTTTCACAACAATTTGATGACACTTTCACAACAACTTGATAACAATTTATAGAGTTGGTAGATACTATTGATGTTATAAAGAATAAAGAGTATAAATAATATTGATTGGAAATAAGTACTTTGTTTTGTAGCTATATACAGGAGGAGCTATGCAAAAGGTTCTGGTAGTAATCGATATGCAAAATGATTTTGTAGATGGTGCACTTGGTTCATCGCAAGCACAGTTAATCGTAGATAATGTGCGTAAGAAAATTGAAAGCTTTGATGGCCCTATTATCTTTACTCGCGATACACATGATAGGGATTACTTGGAGCGTCAAGAAGGGAAACTTTTACCAGTGCCTCACTGCGTTAAAAATACCGAGGGCTGGCATATTGTGGATGGCTTGATTGAGGCTGCAGAAGGTCGATCAATTATGAGTCCTGTATCCTTTGTAGATAAACCAAACTTTGCCTCTTTTGAGTTGCTTACACGGTTAGAGGGCATGGATAGGGTAAATCCTATTGAGTCTATTACGCTCATCGGCTTATGTACAGATATTTGCGTTGTGTCCAATGCGATTATGCTGAAAGCAGGCTTGCCAGAGATTCCTATTCATATTGATTCGAGTTGCTGTGCTGGTGTAACAGAGGAGTCCCATCAAGCGGCATTAACAACGATGAAAATGTGTCAGTGTATCATTGACTAACTTGTGAATCAAATTTATATAAAACTATATGTGATTGCTGATCAAAAGTCATATAACAATTAACTAATTAAAGGCTGTAGGAGTTCCTATGGCCTTTTATGTTAGTCTTTTATATTGACGTTTTTCTATATAATGTGTACAATTAGATAAAGAATGATAATTCATATCAATTTGTTAGCTAAAATATTATATCCTAACTTCTGGTTACGTTAGGATAATCAGTCTCTTCTTGAAGTATATATGCTATGCTAGTAGATTGATTCTATATTACCGATGCAGGTGCATCGAATCGCTTTCACAAGAACGATGATACGAAATAGTTAGCATTGTTCTATGCCCTAAATTTAAGGAGGACTACTATGAAACCTTTCGAACTCGCACCATTACCGTATGCGTATGATTACCTTGAACCTGTTATCGATACTGAAACAATGAAATTGCATCATGACAAGCATCATCAAGCCTATGTTAATAATTTAAACGCTGCTATCGCAAAATACCCTGATCTTCCGTATGGCTGTGTAGACTGTATTCTCGGCGATATTGCTAATGTGCCTGAAGATATCCGTCAAGCAGTTATCAACAATGGTGGCGGTCACAAGAACCACACCATGTTCTGGGACATCATGACAAAACCAGATACTTCTAAATTGCAAGGTCCTTTGAAAGAGGCTATCGATGCTGAACTTGGTGGCTACGATGCTTTTGTTGAAAGCTTCTCTACTGCGGCAGCTACACGTTTTGGCTCTGGTTGGGCTTGGCTTGTAGTTAACAAAGATGGCAAGCTAGAAGTGACATCCTCTGCGAACCAAGATAATCCTTTATTGGAAGGTAAAAAAGCAATTCTATGCTTAGATGTTTGGGAACATGCATACTATTTGCACTACCAAAACCGTCGCCCAGACTATATCAAGGAATTCTTCCGAGTTATTAATTGGGACAAAGTTTCTGAAAACTACGAAAAAGCATTGAAACCACATCATGATTAAGTGGTACACTTGTTAGAAACAGAAACAGAAACAGAAACAGAAACAGAAACAGAAACAGTAACAGTAACAGTAACAGTAACAGTAACAGTAACAGTAATAGACAAGTAATTTAAATATATAACGGATAGTTGATGTGTCTCCCTTCATGTATGAGGTGGGATGGATAATCATCTATCCGTTATTTTTATCTTTTTTTACTGTTTTCGAGCGTATAAGCGTATAATTTATTTTATTGGTAAAGAGTTACTATTGGTAAAGCGTTACATGACATTTTGAAAATTTTTGAATTACTTTCAAAAGTATTGCCACGGATACAGATTTTCTAATCGATATCGTTTATCATAGATTCATAGGTCATTATATATAGACCTTTTACAGTAAATAGATAGCCTTATATGCGAGATTTTTACGTATAGGGGCTCATTAATATTAGTAAGTATTTTATAAAGGTTTTGACATGAGGGGCTCAAAATGGAAAAGAAATTAGATCTATCCAAATCTGTATATGATTTGGTAAAAGAATATCCTGAAGTAGCAGATATTATGAAAGAATTAGGGTTCAGCGAAATCACAAACAAGGTGATGTTGAACTCTGTTGGTAAAATCATGACCATCCCGAAAGGGGCGAAGATGAAAGGCGTATCCATGATCGATATCGTGGGCGCTTTCATGAAAGCTGGCTTTACCTTAGAAGGTGAAATGCCAAATCTATCTGGTGATGATGCGGAAGCTGCGAGTCATCCTGGCGTGGCACCTACTGCAGCGGCTACAAAGTCTAATGTTACGGACGCATCTACTAACGTAGCATCTAGCACTGTTGCAGCAAATGCAGTAGAAAGCAGTGTACCAGTATCTACTACAGCGCCAGCTAACACTGACGAGAATTTCGGAGCTAAGGCTGAAGATACAGTTCAAGATAGCGAACGCGTAGAGCAGCTCAAAGGTTTCTTGAAACGTTTAGGTACAGGTGAAGACCTTGGTGCCGTTCGTGAAGACTTTGCTAGTCAATTCGCCCATGTTGAGGCTAGTGAAATCATGAAAGCTGAACAAGGCCTTATGCGTGAAGGTACACCGTTAGCTGAGGTTCAACAATTATGTGACCTTCACTCCGCATTGTTCCACGGTTCTACTATCCATGAACAAATGGAGTCTGAACACGCTAAGGTTGAGGCCGTACTAGAAGCACAAGAAAAAAGTCAAAGCGTAGTAACGCTAGTCGAAACAGTAGGACATCCACTCAATCGATTAACAGAAGAAAACAAGGCTCTCGATGCATTGATTGAAGCTACAAAGGTTAAGGTGGCCGATAAAACTGCTACGGTAGATGATGTGAACGAAGTGCGCCAAGTGTCTATTCACTACGCTAAGAAGGGCGACCTTTTATATCCTCATTTGAAAGTAGCCTATGATATCTCTGGTCCATCCATGGTTATGTGGACTGTTGATGACGATATTCGCGATGGCTTTGGTCGTCTAGCTCGTGCTAAGTCTATTGATGATGCTTGGTACGAAGAGTTTGATGGTCTTCTCACACGTGCTCAAGAAATGATCTATAAAGAACAAAATATTTTGTTCCCAATCTGTGCAGAAAACTTCAGCACTGAAGAGTGGTACCAAATCTACAAAGATACAGCACAGTATGAAGAAATCTTTGGGGTAAAACGCACTGTTTGGACAGAGGCTGAAGCCGCATTAGCTACACAAATAACAAAAGCAAGTGGCGATGATAATACCATTGCTCTAATAGGTGGTAGCTTAACTGTGGATCAATTAAATGCCATGCTTAATACAATGCCAATGGAAGTAACCTTCGTTGACCACGAAGACATTAACCGTTACTTCAACGATGGTGAAAAGGTCTTTAAACGCCCTACTACAGCTATCGGTCGCGATGTATACTCTTGCCATCCTCCAAAGATAGAGCCTATCGTACGCGGTATTATTGAATCCTTCCGCAAAGGGGAACGCGATAATGTGGCGGTATGGCTTGAAAAGGTAGGTCGTCCATTCTATGTAAACTATATGGCGGTGCGCGACCAAAATAACAACTACCTTGGCACATTAGAATTAGTGCAAGACATGCAATTTGCAAAAGACCATTTCAAACGTTCTTAGTAAATTTTATTTTAAATATCTCTACTAAAGATTATCTTAAACATTCTTAGTAAAAGGCTATTTAAATATCCCTGCTAAAAGGCTTTTCAAACGTTCCGAATAATCGATTATTTCAAATACTCCTGATAAATAATTGCTTTAATACTCCTAATAAAGGCTTTAGATGTCGTTAATAGTAACGTATGATTAGCTAAAAGTAGGTTTAAATATAATAAGAGGCAGTCACAGACGTTTTATAAACAGCTGTGACTGCCTCTTTTGATTATATAGTGATATTGAAAGTTAACTATTATTTTAGGTTTGAAATATTTAAATATTTTGTAGGATAGCATCCGTAGCAATTTTGATGTTCTCAAGGCTTGTGGCCAAGTTCAAGCGCACAAAGGTTGCGTAGCTTCCACCACCAAACCATTCACCAAAGCTTGGTGCAATACCGCATTTATTTTCAAAGAAATCATGCATTTCCTCTGGTTTAAGATAAGCGCTAAAATCGATCCAAGCCAAATAGGTGCCGTCCATAGGGCTAATGCGAAGTTCAGGCAAGGTGGCAAGTAGTTTATTGCACATATAATCATAGTTTTCTTTCACTACATTGAGTAGGTCTGTTAGCCATGCTTCTGCTTCTGGATGCGTGTAGGCAGCTGTGATGGCTGCCTCGGCAAGGACGTCCGAATCTGTATGGTATACAAGGGATTTAAAGACGTTGTAATGATTCCGCAGCTCTTCGTTAGGGATAATGACCTCTGCGTGATGAAGGCTAGCCATATTGAACGATTTTGACAACGAGGACATGGCGATGAGCTTGTCTGTATACGCTCCGTTAGACACAGTTAATGCAGATGTAAATGGTGTAAGTCCCGTGATGAGGTCCTGATGGATTTCATCACTAATGATGAGTACCCCGTGACGCTTACAAATGCTAAATAGCTGATCCATCTCATCTTCGATCCATACATGGCCCACCGGATTATGCGGATTACAGTGAATGAATAACTTAACATCGTGTTTGACGATAGCCGCTTCAAAGGCCGCGTAATCAACAGCATAGCGGTTATCTTCGTTGTGTGTCATGGGAACGGCGATGATTTGCCGCTTCGCATCGCTGGCGCTACTGTCGAATGCGCCGTACACAGGGCTTAACACTGCGATGGCATCGTTTGTTTTTGTGAAAGCTGCTATGCACCACATAATGCCCGTAATGACATTAGGTGCGCTGGTGAGCCAACTACCATCAATTATGCAACGATGGCGGCGCTTATACCAACTAATGACAGCCTTTAGATAATCGGGATTTGTCATGGTATAGCCTAAAGTATTGGCTTTCACATAGGTACAAATAGCCTCTTGTATGCACCGAGGCGGCATAAAATCCATATCTGCTACCCATAGAGGCAATAAGTCGGTGCGATTAAATTTTAAATGCTGCCCGTCCCATTTTCGGGAATGAGATCCTCGGCGGTCAATATAGTATTTTTCGGTAAACTCTGCTGTGTTCATGGGGAACCTCGCATTAGTCATAATTCAGAATAGATTTGGCTGTGGTTAGCGTGTAAAAGTCGTAAATCTCTATTCATATTATATCAGTATATGTATCAAGTTATATGTAAATATTAACATTAATATAGTTTAATCTTGCATATAATATTAAAACAATTATGTTATTAATTACATAATTGCTTTGTAAAGGTAGTGCTAAATTTAGAACTTAACACATCACTATGGAAAGGGGTGGCTCATCTCTTTTTCTATGCAATCCTTGCAAGTATAGGGGCTATATTCGTATACAAAACCTGCTAGATTTGCTTGACTGTTGGGACTTTCACATTTTAGAATATACTATAGAATAGTGTGAGTCTGACCAGTGACCACACGTCTATCGAATGGTTACAAAAGATAAATGTTAGCAGCATGTGGCGGCATCCCTATGTGAGAGGGCTCATCGGAATGCTTAGGTGCATGCAAGGCTGTAAGTATAGTACTGGATCCTTGTTAGGAGGCATGTGCCATGAGTAACGAATTAAAACCACTACATTTTGATGCGGATTATACGATGGAGGAAGCGCTCGCCGAGGCGAAACGTTGTCTGAATTGTCCGAAACCATTGTGTAAAATGGGTTGTCCTATTGAGAACGAAATTCCTCGTTTCATTCAAGCCATCGCACGCGGTAACTTTGGTGAGGCCAATGATATTTTGGCGGAACGCACAAACTTACCATCCATCTGTGGTCGCGTATGCCCACGTGAAAATCAATGTGAAGGCAACTGTATCATGAATAAGGCGAAAAAACCGCCTATTAATATCGGTAAATTGGAACGCTTTGCTGCTGATTTTGAAAGCATCAATGAACTTCGCAAACCTAAGAAAATCAAACAAGATCTTGGTAAGGTTGCTGTCGTAGGTTCCGGCCCTGCAGGCTTGTCCGTAGCCGGTGATATAGCTAAACTTGGTTATGATGTAACTGTATTTGAAGGCCAATCTGAACCAGGTGGGGTACTCTTATTCGGTATTCCAGAATTCCGTTTGTCTAAAGCCGTTGTACGTCGTGAAATCGCTCGTCTTGAAGGCTTAGGCGTTAAATTCGTATGCAATACATTTATCGGTCAAGATAAAACTTTGGATGATCTCTTTGCTGAAGGTTTTGACTCTATCTTTATCGGTACTGGTACGCATATTCCTCAAGAAGTGCGCATGGAAAACGATGAAGTGCATGGCGTATTCCAAGCAATGTATTTGTTGACGAATGTACAATTGGTAGAAAATGGCGAGCTTGATGAAGAACAAATTCCTGTTAAAAAAGGCGATCGCGTAATTATCATCGGTGGTGGTAACGTAGCGATGGATGCAGCTCGTACATGCGTGCGTTTAGGTTGTAAAGCGGTAACTGTAGCATACCGCCGTAGCCAAGAGCAAATGCCAGCTTTGTTATCTGAATACGAAGAAGCGCGCGCTGAAGGTGTTCAATTCCAATGGTTCGCTTCTCCAGTAGGCGTAGAAGGTAAAGATAAGGTAGAAGGCTTTAAATACGAAGTGATGGCACTTAACGAAGATGGTGCAGGTATCCACGGCACTGGTAACTTCCAAGTAATGCCTGTAGATAAAATCATTATCGCTGCAGGTCATAAACCAAATGCTCGTCTTGTTGGGGAAGGTAATAACCTACAAGTAGACGAAAAAGGTTACATCATTACTGCAGAAGATCCTTATGGCATGACTAACCGTAAAGGCGTATTTGCAGGCGGTGACGTTGTACATAAACCAGCTACTGTAGTATTAGCGATGCGTGAAGCTAAAAAAGCTGTTGATGGCATGGTTAAATACATGGAAATCAAAAAAGCACAAGAAAGCATTACTCAATAATCTTATATAAATACATAGAAAGGACTATACAGTTGAACCGTATAGTCCTTTTGTATTGTTAATAGACTTATTATTTCTCAATGTATGTTAACAATATTGCGTATTTACTATACATCGTATAGTCTTCTTGTAGTATTAATAGAACTAGGTGATTTTATAAATCAAGTATATGCATAATGTATGAATGCTGTATAGAAATGGTAATATATAGATAATACCTGTATTTTTTGATTTATTCACTGTATTTTTAATGATAATAATTTTTATATATACTAAAATTCCACGAAATGATGAAATCCTACGAAACGTAATCTACATAGTAAAAAGCCTTAACTAAACTAATTTAGACATTAGTTTTTGTTAAGGCTTTTGTGTTATTGCATTTCAACTACTACTAGGCACTGACTGAGCCTAGCCGTATAGTAAAGGCATAAGTATGTGTTGAGGGAGAAAGTAGATAGAGGTTGGCATGAATCCTATCGTATGTTGTCAAGACTTACAAGTTCGACAAGAAATTCATAAACTTGGCGTATTGATTTTACTTTGGCGCAGACAATTGGGAATGACTCAATATCAATTGGCAGATAAATCGGGTTTAGCCCAATCTTATATTAGTGACCTTGAAAGTGGTGCCGTAGATCCTCGGTGGTCTACAATTTATAGAGTCATATATGGACTTGGAGAAATGAACATACAAGATTTTTTGAATGGACCGCAAACAATTAGAAGCCTAAAGATTCATTAATGATGATGACTTCCATGGTTTGCATATTGCGCATCTTTTTATAGTAAATCGTTAATGCATTGCATATACGATCTGGAGAACCACAGTCATAGCATTTTTCTTCTAATCTAGAACATGGATTGAGAGAGCTCTTTTTGTTCTTTTTGCTATTGAGCGGAGCGGCCACATTCCGTGCACGATAGATGGCGGAAGCTAAATCTGGTGTGATTTTGTTGATGCCTAGCACAAAAAATACCTCTTGAGAGCCAAAGAGTGAGGCGGCAACACGATTACCCGTACCATCGATATTGACCATTTCCCCCGTTTGAGCAAGAGCATTTACAGAGGTGAGAAATACATCACGTCCCATGGTGCGCAATGCGGTGTCGCGGAAGCTTTCACCAGGAAGGGGACGTTGAATATCTGTTATATCATCGTTGACCTGGGCTAAGACATCATGAACCTTGAGCTCCAATAAGGTGTGAGAATCACCGATGGCTACACGTTTATTTTGAATACGACCTTTTAAATAGGAAATAGCTTCTGCGCCTGTTTCAAAATAATGAACTACAAATTTATTTCGCTCCAAGGCTTTAATCGTTTTCTCTATGTCTATAGGCGTTTCGTTATTTTCTGGATTTATAACGGCGTTGATTGTTGTCTCAGTATTTGCCATAAGCCCTCCTAAATGGGTGTATAAGGAATATAAATTGGCATTTGGCTATCCGTATTTTGTTTCTATTATTGTAGCGTGTATGTGTAAAGAGTTCAATTATTGGTATGTAGTTCGTAGATAAAACTTATTTGAGGCGTTAGGTTTTAAATTAAAAAATTAGGAATCTAATCCAATCTTATATTTAAAATGATAAAAAGTTGGAATGAAATCCAAGTTGATAATTAAAATTGAGAAAAGTTGGAATGAGTTTCAACTTTCACAAAAAGAGTATAATACTAGGAATGATATGTTAAGAAATAATTTTTACTTTTACCAATAGGTTGAATTTGCTATAATAATAGTATTGATATGGCGTAATGCCAATGTTAAGGAGGCAAAAATCGTGGATTTAATTCAAAATTTGAAAAACCAAGTAAAACCATTAGGTAAAAAAATCGTATTGCCAGAGTACCAAGATGAACGTGTTTTGGTAGCTACTGAAATCATTTTAAAAGAAGGTTTCTGCACACCTGTATTAGTAGGTAATCCTGCTGAAATCGCTGAAGCGGCTAAAGCTGCTGGCGTTTCTATCGAAGGCGCTGAAATCATCGATCCTGCTAACTACGATCGTTACCAAGAAATGGTTGATACATTCGTAGAATTGCGCGCTAAAAAAGGTATGACTCCTGAAAAAGCTGACGCAACTATGAAAGGCGACTGCTTATTCTTCGGCGCTATGCTTGTTCGTCTTGGCGCAGTAGATGGCATGGTTGCTGGTTCTGCTACTCCAACTGCATCTGTATTGCGCGCTGCATTACAAGTTGTAGGTACTAAACCAGGTCTTAAAACTGTATCCTCCACAATGGTTATGTTCACAGATAAAAAAGAATATGGCGATGATGGCATGCTCATCTTCTCCGACTGCGGCGTATTGCCTAACCCAACTAGCGAACAATTAGCTGATATTGCAGAATCCACTGTAGAAAAAGCTCGCAAAGTTGTTGGCATGGCTGATCCTCGCGTATCCATGTTGTCCTTCTCCACTAAAGGTTCCGCTTCCACTCCAGAAGTAGACAAAGTAGTTGAAGCTGTTAACATCTTGAAAGAACGTAATGTGGACTTCAAATTCGACGGCGAATTACAATTGGACGCTTCCATCGTTCCTTCCGTAGCAGAAAAGAAAGCTCCTGGTTCTCATGTAGCTGGTAAAGCTAACATCTTGATTTTCCCTGATCTTCAATCTGCTAATATTGGTTACAAATTGGTTCAACGCTTCGCTGGAGCTGACGCTATTGGTCCATTGATTCAAGGTTTGGCTAAACCTATCCATGACCTTTCTCGCGGTTGCTCCGCTCAAGACGTTGTAGATGTTGCGGCTATCGCTGCTGTTGAAAGCATCTAATTTCCATAATAACTTCATTTGAACGATTCAATGAAATATAAAAAGCTGATTCTTCGGAATCAGCTTTTTTGTTTTATACAGATATTGTTTGATATCTTTTGTAAATATATTGGTGAAAGCATATAGTGTTTGTAAGTTAATTTAGAACATAGAGAGTCAGAAAAATATAGTAGTTGTTTACATTTATATAGAAGGTGTATGATTAAGTTAAGAATATTTAATTAATATATTTAATCAATGTTTGAGTAAATGCACTTGATATGTACAAGTGTAGTTGTGTTTAGAGTCGTGAAAAGGAGAGGGCTATGATTTCTGTATTCGACACAAATCCCATTATTTTTGAAAGTGATGATCGTACCTTAACGATTAGTTACAATGGTGTACTTTGTAAAGATGCAAATGGGCAGGTTGTAACCGACATTAATTTTGAAGATGTAAATGAGCTTCATCTCACAAGATATTTAAATTCAAACTCTAATTATACGATTGTGTTTAGAGACCACAATTGGAAAAATATTGAAGGCCAAGATTTAGATACTGACCGTACAGATTGTAATGGTGGTCATAATATTCGTGAAACCAAAGCAATCATTGCTGCCTTTGCTCGCCATAAATTGACAGCGGACTTCCCTGCAAATTTAGACACGCTTCAATTACCATTGGATTATTCCATTATGGGTAAACGAGAAATTACCATTAAAAATGGCGTTATCTCTAATGGCAAGGTAGATATTCCTATTAAAGATATCCGTCGCGTAGTATGTGCATCTAATGGCACGATTAGCAAGCTTTTAGTATACAAGGAAGAAAAACCTAGCTCTTTCTTTAAAAAAATTTTTGATTCTCCTGATATGAAAATCACATTGAATGCAATCACATTACCTTTGTTGGAGGCTATCGTAACGCGCAATACAGGCCATGGTATTGATTTTACCCGCGGTAACGGTTTTGACCAAAAGGATTCCAACTATATTATTATCCGCTATCTTGACTCTGGTTACTTCCTTGATAAAGATGGTACAGCCCCTACAGAATGGCAGGAAACAGCCTCTGAAACAACGGCGGCCTTTGATTATGATATTCGTTATAAATATAATAGCGATTATTAATATAAGTTAGGAGATAGTATGTCTGTTTATCAATTTTCTCTGCCTACAAAGTCTGGTGAGTTACAATCATTGAAAGATTTTGAAGGCAAGGTTCTTATCATTGTTAATACGGCCAGTAAATGTGGTTTTACACATCAATATGAAGCCTTAGAGGCTTTATATAAGCAATATAAGGAGCAAGGCTTAGAAATTATCGCCGTTCCTTCCAATCAATTTGGAGAAGAAGAACCTGGTTCAAATAGCGAAATTCAATCGTTTTGTAAATTAAATTACGGTGTGACCTTTACGGTTATGGGAAAGGCAGATGTGCGCGATGAAAGTGCATTAGATCTTTTCAAATACATGATTCGAGAACATCCATTCCAAGGCTTCCCAGCTAGTGATAAGACGGAAATGCTTACGGATTATCTTAATGGTATTGACCCTAATTATCTAAATGATGATGAAGTAAAGTGGAATTTTACTAAATTTGTTGTAGATCGTAAAGGTAATGTAGTGGGCCGTTTTGAGCCTGTTGTAAGCCCAGAGGAAATGGAAGCTTTCATTAAAGAATTACTAGTGTAGTTTATATTCCTGAGGTGAGTACAGGCTGCACTTAATCAATTTAAATCAAATATTGAAAAATAATAGACATATAAAAACTGCTTGTACCATAGGTACAAGCAGTTTTTGTGTGTATAGATTTATATAGTATTAGTGTGTAAGTTATTATTCTGCATCCTCAAAGATAAAGCCTGTCATGGATAGGGAGCCTAAATTATAAGTTTGATTAAATACAGTCGGTTTTGCACTTTCACTCGCACCCATAATATAAATTAATGGCAGATAGTGATCTGGTGTAGGTGCTGCATAGCTAGCCTGAGGATGTCGAGTGTAATTAACAATAGCATCTATATCGTTTTCTAAGACTGCCTTAGAAATGTATTGGTCAAACTCAATTGTGGCGGAGGTGCCGGATGGACTGTCCCATTCTATGCGTCTTAGATTATGAACGATATTACCGCTACCCATAATAAGATAGCCTTCATCGCGTAATGACTGAAGTTTTGTTCCTAGTTGATAGGCTTCTTTTGGGCTCAGGTGTTTGTTGATAGATAGTTGGACAACTGGAATTGATGCATCAGGGAACATGTGAACTAACACGGTCCACATGCCGTGATCGATGCCCCAAGTGTCATTTATAGAAACGGAGTTACCCAGTAATTTTTGTACTTCTTTCGTTAAATTGCTGTCACCCTTTGCAGGATATACAACTTCGTAGAGTTCTTGAGGGAATCCATACATATCGTAAATTTGTTTTGGATTCTCTGCACTTTGAATATAGGTGCCATCTGCATACCAATGGGCGGAGATGGCAAGTATGGCTTTTGGTTTGCCATACTTGTTGATTATATTTTGTCCTATACTTGTAAAAGTATTTGTTGTTTCTGTATGTTCTAAGGCCATCATGGGACTGCCATGGCCTACGAATAATGTTGGCATGCGTTTCATAATATCACCTACTGTTTATAAATATAAAAATTAATATTTGTTTAAAGGTATTGATTTAATTATAAGCGAGGGCTATTGGTTGCAGTCAATAGCCCTCGGTGTCTTTATATACGTTGTTTTGTATTGGGAGGATGAGTGTTGCATATAGAGACATGAAAATAGATTGAGATATTAGTTTTGCACTGCCGTAAAACGTTGGCGACCTGCGTTACCATTGGCACCGATTACTAAAATATTCATGATCTAGTTGGCAGATGTCCTTTTGCAACGAGCCAAAAGTTATTGGCTGGCAAATGGTCTTTGTTGATTATGCATGAGTTGTCTGAAGGTCCTGTGCGCTTTCGTGAGTTAGAGCGTCGTCTACATCCCATTACGCAAGCTACATTGACAAGAGCGTTGCGTCAAATGGAGGATGATGGACTTGTACATCGTGAAGTATACGGTACCATTCCACCAAAGGTTGAATATAGACTTACCGAAGTGGGGGCAGGTTTTAAGACTGTTTTAGTATCCCTTGAAAACTGGGGTAACCAATATATCGACTATATGAAAGCCGCTGGTCGCATCTAAGAAATGCCAGCGGCATTTCTTTTCAGTTTTTGCTACTATTAAATTGTATTAGTCCTTGTTATATCTAAGCGTAGGTACAAAAAATATGGTATAATAAAAAATACGAATGATATAAATTCTCAATAAATGAGAGGTATTGATAATAATGTTGAATGTAACTTTTTTAGCTCATAGCGGCTTCCTCGTAGATGACGGTAAGCGTTGCTATGTGTTTGATTATTATAAGGATCCTAATAATATTGTTTGGCAATTGGCAAAACGAGGCCGTGAGCTTTGGTTCTTTGTGACACATACTCATGGGGACCACTTTAATCCGTCCATTACAGAATTTGATGGTCCTCAAACTCGCTATATTTGCCATCAAGATGTGCCATTAGAAGGCAAGGTAAAGAAATGTATTACCATGCGTCCTGGCCAAGATGCGACATTAGATGATGTAGGCATCCATATGTATGGCAGCACCGATGAAGGCGGTTCTTTTTACGTAAAGACAAATACGGCCAATATCGACTCTGACTCTATCTTCCATGCAGGCGACCTTAATTGGTGGCATTGGCTTGGCGATACGCCAGAAAACAATGCGGATGCAAAGCGTATGGCTTGGCGTGAGTTCAAGGAATTAGACGGCTTATCCGTAGATGTAGCGATGTTCCCAGTAGACAATCGTTTGGAAGACGCTATGGAGTGGGGTAGTATTGAGTTTTTGCGCCGTGTACAGGTGAATAAAGCCTTTATTCCAATGCATTTAAATGGTCCATTATGGGCACCGTCTGTATACTTTAAAGCTCTCTTTGGGGAGGTGCCGATTTGGGAACCTCAAAAAGATGGCGATGAGGCTACTTTTTAGATTGTAGATATAATTTGTGAAAGTCCGTAGGCCTCGAGGTCACTACGTTATATAGGGATAGTCTATATGCGTAATTGAGTAAGTTAGGATCAAGTGATGATGAAAACCAAACCAGTGGCAACCACCCTATTGGTTGTCATGGCTATTATATTTTTAATTTCATATCCGCAACGACATGATACATTTTGGGCCTTTATCATGCATATCTCTGGAGCAGCTATGATAGGTGGCCTCGCGGATTGGTATGCAGTAACGGCTCTCTTTACGAAGCCTTTAGGCATTCCTTTCAAAACGGCAATCTTGCCGCGCAGTAAGGAACGATTAATTCAGATAGGCCGCACTATGCTCAGCGAAGAGCTATTGCGCGTGCCACAGATGTATTATGCTATCAAAAAAGAACGCGTTATGGTCCGTATCGTTGAATACGGCATGAGCGATGTGGGACAAGTTCAAATTCGAAATCTCTTGTACGGTGTGGGCAATCAAGTTTTATCTCATATGGATATTGAACCGATGCGCCAAGAGATTAATAAGGCCATTTATAAGGGGGTTACAAACTGGAAAGCAACACCCCTTGTTATTCTCTTTGGTCGTTGTATGCTAGAACGTCACACAGCAAGCGTGTTTTGGCTTTATTTTAACCGCACATGTCAGCGTGTTATCGCATCAAATCAGGTATACCCGTATTTGTATCGCGTCATGCTAGACATTATGAAAACTTATACAAAGGATTCTTTCTTTCGCGAATTGGCTATCGCCTTTGGTGGAGATGGACTTTCACCAGAACGATTGGTAGAAACGGTACAGAAAAAAGCCGTTCAATTCTTGAAGGAAA
The DNA here is from genome assembly GCF_032550495.1 of Veillonella parvula. Taxonomy (GTDB): domain Bacteria; phylum Bacillota; class Negativicutes; order Veillonellales; family Veillonellaceae; genus Veillonella; species Veillonella parvula_G. The sequence goes on from NZ_JAWFZJ010000003.1 coordinate 196,981, forward strand.
ATGAATCTATTGACTCTGCATTGGGGCGCTATGTATGGGGCCAAGCCATTCGCTTTTTCAATAATTTGGAAACTAATACAGAGTGGCAAGCTTTCATCGAAGAACATAAAAATCAGTGGATTAGAATGGTTCTTGAAGAATGGGAAGGCAAACTTATCGATGGGGATACATTGGACTGGAAACGCCTCATGGACATCGTTATGGAGCGCTTTAATGTGCTTGGCACCGAAATTTTATTGAATCCAGACAAGCAGGCGCCGTTTGAGCGGTTCTTCTTGCTGCGTAGTATTCCGTGGTTGCAGAAGTTGAATCCGCTCATCGACAGTGTGGTAGGTCAGGAATTATCTCGTTACTCGCCTGATGAAATCACTCAAATTGTTCGCGGCAAAATGTACTATGACCTTCAAATGGTGCGTATTAATGGTTCCCTTATAGGCGCTGTCCTTGGCGGCATCTTATACGGTTTGACCATCATTGTAGAGGGGGTGCTCAAATGATTAGTTATTTGAAATCCCTTACCTTGAAACAGCGTGCTAATGGCATTCTTGGTTTGACTGCCGTATTGTACTGTTTTGCTTTTGTAGGACAATTTTTCTTTGGCTATGAAAGTTGGTATCAACCGTTGTACTGGGCTGTTCAATCTGCCCTCATCGGCAGTGTGGCTGACTGGTTTGCTGTAACGGCTTTATTTCGCAAGCCACTAGGCTTCCCATATCATACAGCGCTAATTCCTCGCAATAAAGATCGCCTTATTAATGGTGTCATTAAACTTGTAGAGACGAAGATGCTTACCAAGGAGCGTTGTAAGGTATTATTGAAAAATGTGCAATTTGTGCCATTGTTTGAAAAGTTCTTGTTGTCTCCTGAGGGGCAGAGAGCAGCGCGCCTTGTGATTCATCAAGGACTACACCTTTTATGGAAATCTCAAACTAATGAAGAATGGGCACAATGGGGGGCAAAACGCATTCGCGGATTGCTTCAACAACATTCTCTCGTGCCTGTTTTGAAACACGTATTACTCGATTTATGCGAGCATAATCGCTATGAAAGTATGGTTGTGCAAGTTTTAAACGTGATTCAAGAACGGATTAATCATCCGGCCATGGTTACCTGGCTTACCGCTGTCGTAGCAGAAGAGGCACATAAGAAAAAGCGAAAAGGCTTCTGGTCTGATTTCCTTATTTCTATGTCCGAAGCTACCGATGTAGTAAACTATCAAGAAATGGCAGAGGCTATTGTCCAAGAGGCCTATGCTATGCTGGAAAGCTGGAAACGACCCAATAGCCCTGAACGAACAGCTTGGTTGCGACAATGGGTAGAACCAATTCGTAATATTGAAGAGAACCATGAAGTCTGCGATGCTCTTGATGAAGCGTGGGAACGTTGGATTCGCGAACAAGATTGGGAATCTGTTATCGAAAACCATTTATGCCCTTATATAGAAGAACTATTGCTCGTAGGGGATGAAAATGGAGAGACTCCGGCTCAGGTTTTAGTTAATATTGCTCTTGAATTATGGAATGTATACGGTCAATCAGAAGATCTTAGAAATCGTATTGAAAAAACCTTACACGATATTGGCGACTACGTACTTGAACAAGGGTATGACCTCATTGAAACTATCATACGTCAAGTATTAGGTGGCCTCAGTACAGATAAATTTATTTACTTTATTGAATCTAAGGTGGAGGATGATCTCAGCTGGATTCGTATTAATGGCGCTATTGTTGGTGCTGTAGCGGGTCTACTTGTATGGACCTTCCTAGAATATGTATATATACCGTTTTGGCAACAATTTGTAGGCTAAAGTTAATTATCTGTAATAAGTTGCTTTAAAACTAAATACATAAAAACTAGCATATAGAAGGAGCTTCTATATGCTAGTTTTTTATGGTTTAATTAATTTCTACATTATGGACTTTTGGGATTAAAATCAATATAGAAAAGGGACTGACCAATGGTCAGTCCCTTTTATGTTATTCTTCCGTTGTGTTGTACGGCAATCGCACTGTAAATGTAGTCTTTACTTGTGGTTCACTCGTGGCCGTTACTGTGCCATGGTGTAAGTTAATAACTTTATTTACAAAGTATAGACCTAGACCTATACCGTGATTAGATTTTTTGTTTCGCGATTGTTCCGTCTGATACATACGATCCCAAATATGATCCAGGGCTTCAGGTTCGATGCCAATACCATTATCTGTTACGGTAATGACTAAGTCTCTGCCTACGAGTTTAGCCGAAATATCAATAGTAGAGTTTGTAAACTTAATGGCATTGTCCACTAGGTTTGTGATAGCTCGACGTAATGATACTTCGTGAGCATTCATATGTAAATTAGGCTCAATGTGAGATGTAATCGTAATCTGTTTATCTGTATTTTCTGTACAAAGTCTTGTATAGTCGTGCACCATATTGGATAACATCAATGATACATTGACAGGTGCAAAGCTTAGACCTTGTGCATTTTCAAGGCGGGCTACATCAAGCAGTTGGCTTACAAGATTAGTCATGAATTTAGCTTGCTCTAAGATATGTGTTAAACCTTCCCGTAAATCTGCTTCCGTACGACCGTATTTTAAAGCAAATTCACTTTCTGCTTTAATAACAGCAATTGGTGTTCTCAATTCATGAGATACGTCAGAACTAAACTGTCTTTCACGATTGGAAGAATCCTCAAGACCTGAAATCATACGGTTAAACGTTGTGGTCAGTTCGTAGATTTCATCTCTTGCCGTGCGAGCAGGAATGTCGATACGACGGCTCAAATCGTTGTTTTTACCGATGACTTTAGCTGTTTTCGTCAAAGTTCGGACGGGCTTAAGTCCTTTTTTGATGAAAAGATAACCACCTAGGGAGGAAATTAGTAAGAAAATGATATTTCCTAATAATAGGCTGTATAAAAGGTTTTCCGTCTTTTTAGAGGCTGTTTTTACTTTTGTAACAGCACGCAAAATACCACGATAGTTTGGTTCATTGACCGGCGTATCGTAGTAGTAGAAGGTATCATCACCTGCAGCAATTTCACCAACTTGTCCTAAGGAAAGAATTGTTTGGTTTGGAAACCCATCTGGCAAGGCCCCTTTAATAATATAGCCGTCTTGAGTTGATACAAAGAAGAATGTATTATCTTGGTACGGTTTAAATTTGCGGATATCCGTAGCCATAATCATCGCTTGCTGCTGTAAGCGCTCGCGCACTTCTTTGTTATCGGATTCATGTGTATATGCGTAAATCCATGCGGATGCAACCATCAAAATGATAAGCAAAAAGATGGTATACCACGACATAATTTTAAAGGTTAGGGGCAGCCGATTAAATAAATCGGCTGCCCCAGACATGGTATCTAGATCTCGGTGAGGATCATTAGTTTTCTGTTTTGAGGACATACCCTACTCCACGAACCGTTTGAATGAGTTTTACATTTTCATCAGTATCAATTTTCTTACGCAAATCTTTAATGTATACGTCGATAAGGTTAGAGTAGCTTTCATAATCGTATTCCCAAACATGGTCAAGGATTTGTTGACGAGATAATACGATATTTTCGTTACTTGCTAAATAGAATAATAGGTCAAATTCTTTTGCAGTCAATGTAATTGTTTCGCCGTCGCGTTTAACTGTACGTTGAGGAACATTGATGGTAAGTGGACCTACATGGATATCGTTTTGTGCATGACGCGCATTACGACGAGCCAATGCATAAATACGAGCAGTTAACTCTTCAAGATCGAAAGGTTTTACAAGGTAATCATCCGCGCCAGTGTTAAGGCCTGTAACTTTATCTTGTAAGGAATCTTTTGCTGTTAAAAGCAATACCGGTGTTGTATTACCGTCGTTACGCATTTGTGCAAGAGCACTGATACCATCGAGGATTGGCATCATAATATCCATTACGATAACGTCATAGCTGGATGTGTTAACGTAATCGATCGCTTGTTGTCCGTTGAAGCATGTATCAACTGTCATATTCTCTGCACGTAAATATTTAGCCGTGATACCATTCAGCATTTCTTCGTCTTCTACAAGTAAAATTTTCATTCTCTGTTCTCCTTATGTATGATTTAAAAATATAGCTCTCCAACTACATTAATTATAGTCATTATATATATATAAACTTCCTTTTTTTGAAAGCTACAACACCATATAAGGTGACTATATATATAATATTATATAACTTATTTATCTATTATCATACCTTATACAATAGTAATGAGCAAAAGATGAATGTACATGCGAGTTTACAAGACTTTTCTTCATCTTTAAAAGCCTTAAAAATGGTGAAAGACAGAAACTTAATGAATTCTGCTAATGAATAAAATCTAACTATATCGAAGATTGCCGTATGCGCATAGATGAGGATGATTTTATCGATTTTAGATGATGTGCGATAAATCACTAAAAAAACTTATGATAATTATTATCACAGGAATAAATACTTGTTATGAGCGGAGAAAAACGATAATTTTCGATGATTAAATTCGAGGTAAATTTAGTAGGAATTTAATGGATATTAATTATTAGGAATGGTTAGCAATAATTAAAAAGCTAGTGTTTATGCGAATTCTATAGATACCAAAGGAAATAAAAACATAGAAAAATTTCGGAACCGAACTACTTTCGTAAAATCCTTAACTTCTTGTAAAAATTATTCATATAGGTATTTTTTTGACTCCTCTTTTTACCTTAAAAATACTAAGTGAAATAAATTATCAATTAGATTAATCAAAATTAATTATGCATAATAGGGTTTAGACATGACCTGAAATGCTCTCTATAATTATAGGTAAAGAAATAAGAAAAATCGCATAAGTATGGGGTTTTTCTTGAAAGAAAAATGATTAGGTTATCAAAAATTTTTATAAGTTTTTGAAATGAGATAGTCTAACAGGTTTCTTATTAATAGGTAGTTATGAGGAGGTCATTATGGAACAGTTTGATGTTCTAGTAGTAGGTAGCGGTGGCGCCGGCATGCGTGCGGCTCTTGAAGTAGGTCGTCGCAAAGGCTTAAAAGTAGCTCTTATTACTAAAATTTTCCCAACTCGCTCTGCAACAGCAATGGCGCAAGGCGGTGTAAATGCATGTTTGAACAACGTTGCAGCTGAAGATACAGTTGAAACTCATACTTTCGATACTGTAAAAGGCTCTGACTATCTTGGCGACCAAGATGCAATCGAATTCTTCTGCTCTCGTTGCCCAGAAGGCGTACTTGAAATGGACCACATGGGTGCTCCATTCTCCCGTACTGAAGAGAATAAAATTGCGCAACGTAACTTCGGTGGTCAATCCTATCCACGTACTTGCTACTCTGCAGATAAAACTGGTCATGTTATTTTGCACACAACTTACGAACAATGCTTGAAAGAAGGCGTACACTTCTTACAAGAATGGTACCTTTTAGATCTTGTTAAAGACGCAAATGGTCACGTTGGTGGCGCAGTTGTGTGGAACATGAAAGAAGGTAAAGTAGAGCAAATTAAAGCAAAAGCAATTATCTTGTCTACTGGTGGTGCAGGTCGTATTTTCTGGACTCGTACTACAAACCCATTCCTTTCCACAGGTGATGGCATGGCAGCAGCATTCCGCGCTGGTAATGGCTTAAAAGATATGGAAATGATCCAATTCCATCCAACAGGTCTTGGTCGTACTGGTATCTTGATGTCTGAAGCGGTTCGTGGTGAAGGTGGTTACCTTCTTAATGCTGAAGGCGAACGTTTCATGAAAAAATATGCGCCTAATAAAATGGAATTGGCATCCCGTGACGTTGTAGCGAAAGCCATCGAAGATGAAATCGCTGCAGGTCGTGGTTTCGGTTCTGGTCTTAACGCATACGTAGTAGCTGACCTTCGTCACTTAGGTCCTGAAGTTATTATTGAAAAACTTCATGGTATCCGTGACTTGGCTATGACTTTCGAACATTGCGATCCATTGACTCAACCGGTACCTATTCGTCCAACATGTCACTATACAATGGGTGGTATCGACGTAGTTGACTACAAAACTTGTGCATGTGAAGTGCCTGGTTTGTTCGCTTCTGGCGAAGCATCTTGTATCTCCATCCACGGTGCGAACCGCTTGGGTGGTAACTCCTTGGCAGACGGCGTAGTATTCGGTAAAGTATCCGGTGCTGGCGCAGCTGATTATGCTGAAACACATGAACAACCTAACGTAGATGCGGAACTTGCTGCAGCTGCAAAAGCTTGGGAAGCTCGTTTCACAGAAGTAACATCCCGTGAAGGCGGTCGTCCGGTTGTAGAAATTCGCGATGCATTGGCTGATGCAATGTGGAATAAAGTAGGTATCTTCCGTAATGAAGAAGGTATTACTGAAGCCTTAAAAGAAATCGAACAATTGATTGAAGATTATAAAACTTGCTATGTAGGTGACCCTGAACGTACTTACAACATGGCATTCGTAAACTATTGTGAAATTGGCTCCATGTTAACAGTAGCAAAAGCTATTGCTATGGGCGCTTTACACCGCCGTGAATCTCGTGGTGCTCATATTCGTGAAGACCATCCTAAACGTAATGATGAAAGATACTTAAAACATTCCTTGATCAAATTAGGTGCTGACGGTCAATACGAATTAACAGAACGCGATGTAGTGTTCACTAAATACGAACCACAAGAAAGGAAGTACTAAGATGAGACAAATCACCTACCATATTCACCGTTACCAACAAGGTCGCGCGTTTGTACAGACTTTCAAATTCGATTATGAACCTGACCGTACAATCCTCTGGGGCCTTCAAAAAATTAAAGATACTCAAGATCCAACATTGACATTCTTGGCAGCTTGCCGTTCCGCAGTTTGCGGCGCTTGCTCCATTCGTGTAAATGGCGAAGCGATGCTCGGCTGTGAATCTAAAATCGATGAATTAACAGAACGTTATGGCACAGACGAATTGACAATCGCTCCAATTGGCAACTTCCGTGTTATCCGTGACTTAGTTGTTGATTGGGAATCCAAAGTTGATCGTTTGAAAACAGTTGCTCCTTGGATTTTCCTTAAAGCTGAATTCAACGAAGGAGACAAAATCGTTCGCCAAACTCCAGCTGACTTCAAAAAATTCGTTGCTGGTACAGAATGTATCCTTTGCGGTTGCTGTGCGTCTGAATGTAACAAATTGACTGCTCGCGAAGACGACTTCTTAGAACCATATGTATTCACAAAAGCTAACCGTTTCGTATTGGATAGCCGTGATGATGCACCTATGGCTCACATTCAACCTGCATTCGACAACGGTCTTTGGAAATGCGTTCACTGCATGAACTGTATCTCCCGTTGCCCTAAACACTTAAAACCTGCTCAAGACATTTCCAACTTGCGTAAAGAAGCTACAAAAGCTGGTCTTACTAATAGCAAAGGCGTTCGCCATGCAGTTGCTTTCAAAGAGGATCTTTACAAAACTGGTCGCTTGAAAGAAGTTTCTATGAGCTTGAAATCTGATGGTGTTGTAGATTCCGCTAAACAAGCATTCTATGCATTGCGTTTGTGGAAACACAGCAAAATCAACCCATTTGAACTTGTAGTACCTCAAAAACCTGTAAACGGTATTGATGGTGTTCGCAGACTTATGAAAGCAGCTGAGGAGGTAAGCAAATAATGAAATACGCATTTTTCCCAGGTTGCGTTCTTGAAAGCGCTGCCAAAGAAGATTACTTAGCAACAGTTGCTGTAGCTAAAAAATTAGGTATTGAGTTGGAAGAACTTGACGGCTGGACTTGCTGCGGCGCTTCCCACGTTCAAGATATCGCTCCAGAAGTTACACTTGCTACAAACGCACGTAACATTGCATTAGCAGAAGAAAAGGGTTTAAACCTTTTAACTGTATGTAATACTTGTACTTTGATGCTTCGTGAAGCTAAAAATGAACTTGATGCAAACGAAAAAGAAAAGAACGAAGTTAATAAAAAATTGGCTCAAATCGGTAAACAATACCGCGGTACAACTGATATTACTCATTTCTTATGGGTATTGATTCGCGATTACGGTTTGGATAAATTGAAAGCTAAAGTTGTTAAACCGTTAACTGGTTTACGTGTAGCTGAATACTATGGTTGCCATATTCTTCGCCCTCAAACTGAATTGGGCTTCGAAGATTATCAAATGCCTACATCTTTAGCAGATTTGATCTCTGCTATCGGTGCTACACCAATCGACTTCTCTCGTAAACTTGATTGCTGCGGTTTCCATGCTGTATACCCTGCACATGATTCCGTAATGCAAATGACTGGTTCCATCAACAAAGATGCAGCTACAGAAGGCGCAGATTGCGTAGTAACTCCTTGCCCACTTTGCCAAATGCAACTTGATATGTTCCAAAAAGAAGCTAAAGAAGTTGTAGGCGGTGGCAAAGATATGCCAATCTTGCACATGTCCCAATTAGTAGGTCTTGCTCTTGGCATTTCTCCTGCTGAAATGGGTATGCCTAAACGTCACTTAACTGATACTGCGGCAGTGACAAAATTTGTAGGTTAATTCGTTTGATTTAGGCATGATCAGAGTTGATCTATATAGTAGTCTGAATCTAAACCTATTATCATAATTACCAGAAGAACCCCCTAGCTTAGGCTAGGGGATTTTTCTTTTTTATAAATAGAGCTCCAGTAATGTTAATGGTAATAGTAATAGTAATAGATTTGGATTTAAGTGTACTGAAATATTAATCGTAAAATATATATAAACCGATAAATGTAAAATAAATACAGTAAAATACTAACTTTATAAATAAATTTGATTTTGATATCGATTGATAATTGTAGTATAATAAGTACACAAATTGTATACACTTATATGAGTAATAACTAATATGTTGTAATTCATAAATTATTATAATGCTATATATACTAGACTAGACTATACTATACTATACAATATAAATTTGGGAGATATTATATTGGAAATACTAGTTATTATGCTTTGAGAGGGCCATTAGCATTATAGAGTGTATATACGGGGGGAAAATAATGAATGATATGCTATTAGAATATATCGATCGAATGATTGATCAAGAGACAGAACATCGTGTTTTTTCTGTGGATTTTAACAACAAACAGTACTTTGTAAAACAGGATATAAGTAACCATCGCTCTAGTTGGATTAAACCCGCACCTAGAGCTTCTTTTGATTATGAGTTTTACAAGATTTCTTTTGTGAATACGCAATTACCAGTAGCTCCTGTTATTGCTGGTTTTAGAGAACATTATTTTGTTACAGAAGATTGTGGCAAAACGTTAACATATTATAGCCAATTGCCTGCTCAACATCCAGAGGATGATAGTTTGCAAGATATGTTAAGTCATATTTTTTATATGTTTGGCAAGACATTGGGTCGCTTGCATGATTATGGTTTAAGTCATGGTCGTCCTGCCATGCGAGACATTACTTATGAGCCAGAAGAAGATAAGATTACTCTGCTAGATTGGGAGAATAGCCGTCGTTGGCCTGAGTTTACACCGCAAGGCTGGGATTTACTCATCTTTGTTCACAGTTTTTTCCGAGAGGATAATTTACCTATATGTTATCTATATGCTATGATGAATGGCTATAGCTCAGCTTGTACAGCCCGTGAGACCGTTCTACATATAAAAGACATTCTGGGTAAACATGAATATCTTTTTAAATTCTGTCGTATGTTAAATCCTCTACATTTTGTGGACACTGAAGCCGCTGTTAAAGCATATGACTTTATGTTGGCTTTGAAAACCGAATAATATGTATATGGATAGTACTCATAGTAAGAGCACTTTATAGACCTTTACCGGTGTTATCTAGATTGATAAGCTTCTAGATAACATTAGGTAGAGGTCTTTTTCTATTTCAATTCATAGTATTACAGTCAGAGTTCAGCTACTTTCACCATAAGTACCTTAAATAACGGCAAGAGGGTTGTCGAATGAGGGCCTCAGGAATATAAGAGGGTGAAAGGAGGTGATACGATGGCTAATATTAAACGCACTAAATTGGTGTTGCGTTTTAACATCGGTACCGAAGATGCGCCGAAGTACAAAGACGTAACCTATACTCGTGTTGCGGAAGAAGCGTCTGACGATCATGTGAAAACCGTTGGTAATGCGCTGGCAGCCTTGTATGACCACAGCTTGTCCGACGTGGTCCGCGTCAATGAAGTATCCTTAGGACATTAAGTGTAGGTTTTCTACCATTTTGTTTTAGGTGATCCAAACACATTTTTAATTGCTGGTTTCGTACATTCTTATATAGTCGTAAAAAGGTGTAGAAATAGCAAGTCCACACATTCCCATCCTTATTGATATGAATCGAAGACAGGCATATTTGTAATTTAACTTGTTTATATAGTCTATTTAGATTCGATGAACTTGTTTATGAAACGTGAAAGGAGGCGCCCACATGGCGGAAAAACGCGTTGTATATCTTACATTTTCTACGGTCGGTGGTAAAAGCACATCAGTCACAATTAGTGCTCCTCGTGCTGGAATTACTTTACAAGATGCTAAAACAGCGGCTAATGCGTTAGTGGCTAACAAAGTCATTCTTGGTGCTGGTGATGCAGAATTAGCAGCATTTACTACAGCTCGTGAAGTAAAGACACAAACTACGGAATTGCAATAGTACTGATTATGTACGATGTGATTTTGTTAGTGGAAATATAATTTAATAAAAAGAGACCTTGATCAAAGCAAGGTCTCTTTTTGTGTTGCAATTGAGACGTAAGTTCAAAATTATTTCAGGTTTATAATTTATAATATCCTTTATAATGACTGGTATTTATATGATATTGGAAAATATAGTATGATATGGTAGACTTATTAAGTGATTTTGATTATCGTTTTGATGTAACTTGATTTATTTAAAACTAGTTTAGTAGGGGAGAAAATAAGTTTATAGAATTAAACTGTTAATAAAGGAGGTTTACGATGAAAGAGGCTTGGGAATTATTCTTACATGGTGGATTTGTTATGTGGCCGTTACTAGTGGCCCTTATCATTGCCGTAGCTATAGCGATTGAACGTATATCTTATTATCGACAATTGAAGCGGGAAATGTTTGCTCTGAATGATGCATTAGAAGAGAGCGAAATGAACTGGCAATCCTTATTAACTACCTTAGAATCTAAATATACAGCTAATATTTCGTATAATCTACCTCGCGTGCTTGGACAGTGTCAGAATCGTAATGTATTGCAGTCTAAAATGGAGGATATGGTGGCTCATGTTTATACGCACGCTTCTCGTAGCCTTGATTGGCTCTCTACCATTGTTACGATAGCACCATTATTAGGCTTACTTGGTACTGTAACGGGTATGATTGGTGCCTTTCAGGTATTCGGTGCTGACGGTGCGGTACCTACTGCTATTACCGGTGGTGTGGGGGAAGCCCTTGTCGCAACTGCTTCCGGACTTTGCGTGGCTATTGTAGCGTTATGTTTCCATGCTGCATTTACCCATCATGTACGCATGACGATATCTCGTTTAGAAGATTCATTTTCTCGTGTTTTAGATTCTTATGATCGGGGGCATGCTGCATGAAACGAATGAGTCGTATGGAGGGAGAAAAGCCTACTTTAATGGTTATTCCTATGATTGATATCATCTTTTTCTTGCTCGTATTTTTTATGATTAGCACCATATATACAATTCCACAACAATCCTTATCTATTATGCTGCCAAAAACGAAAACGCAGCAGTCCGCTGAGTTGCGCCCGGTTTTAATTGATTTTGAAAAATCTGGGCAGCTGATGATAGATGATGGGTATGTGACGAAAGAACAGCTTATTAGCTCTGTGAAAGCCAAGATTGGAGAGAATAAAAATCAAAATTTCCTTATTCGTGCCGATAAGGATTTGAGCTATGGCAAGGTCGTGGAGTTAATGGATGATATGAAAGTAGCCGGCGCTGCAAGTATTAGTATTGCCACTGTTAATAAATAGGTGATGCTATGCCAAAAAAATATGTAGATGTGTGGAAATATCCACATATGACTTATAAAAAAGCCTTTGTTATTGCTACTATTATCAGCATTATTACGGTTGGTGTTGCTTTTATTTCCTTTTCTGATTACATCGAATCTCAAATGACCGGATCTTTGCAAATTAATTTTCTAACGGAACAGGAAGCGGAGAAACAAGTAGAAGAAATTAAAGAGCAGATTAAAGAAGAGAAGGTTCATGAACTTCAATACCAAAAAGAATTGGAAAATAATAAAGTTCAACCTGATAACGGTGGAGCCGGTCACGGAGGACAAAATGGGAACTCTGCTGTTCCTACAAAAAGTGATGTAAGTCCGTCCAGTCAACAAGCGCGTGCCGGTGAAAACTCTACCGTTAAACAATCTTCTGTAGGTAGTGATACCGGGAGTGGCCTTGTAGGGCCTGAAGGTCCTGGAATTGGGTATGCATCAACAGGAAGTGGAGAAGGGCTTAGCGATCGTGAAGGTACCGGAGGCACTGAAGCAGATGTCGGTGGTGGTGGCGTATTTAGCTATGATGGGTATTGGAGTAATTTACAAAGTGCAATTAATAGTAATTACCCTACAGATGCATACGCTATGGGAATTCAAGGTGATGTAACACTAAGAATTTATTTTGCCCCAGGTGGCAGTGTTGCCAGTGTGGAAGTTCTTAATTCTGATGATCCTATATTAACAGAACATGCTAGGGAATATGCTTATAGTGTAGGCGGTGCTGAAAATTCTACAGGTATACAACAATATGCAGATATCACAATTCACTATAATCTGTAAGTATAATGAAAAACTAGTATCTTTATAGATGCTAGTTTTTTTGCATATATATTACTTTAATATCATAAAATAATATTGATAGTTATTCCTGATAAATATATAATTGAGATTAGATATCGTTTTATACTATTAGAGCCCTAATATATTTTCTGGAGGTGTGTGATGAGAAAGTCATGGGCAGCACTATTGTGTGTTGTATATCTAACGTCTGCTGCAGGTGTGGTAGGTGCAGAAAATAATAGTTCTACAAGTGTAGTTAGTATGAATGAATCTCAAAATAATCCGAGTGATGAGCAGTCGAGACGTATGAAAGATATTACGGTTACCGCTACTCGTACGGAGGCATTAGTTCGCGATGTGCCAATTGCGACAACGATTATTTCACAAGAAGAAATTAAAAGTCGCCAATATCGTAATTTAGAGCAAGCCTTACAAAGTGTGCCAGGCGTTGCTTTCAGCACCGATGCCCACGGTGGACAAAATATTACGATGCGTGGTGCCGAATCTCGTCATACATTAATTCTTATTGATGGACGACGTGTTACGGGAGAGTTGACGAAAACGAGAGCTAATGCCATGGGCTGGCTTCGTCAAGGCATGGATAATGTGGAACGCATCGAAATAACGCGTGGTCCGTCGAGTGCCCTTTATGGTTCTGAGGCGAACGGCGGGGTTATTAATATTATTACAAAGCAATCCAGAAAGCCAAGTGTAGAGGTTAATACTGAAATCTCTCGTCGTGATGCATCGAGTGCGACGGGATATAACTTCAATGTATTGGCTCGTAGTGGGCAAAAAGGAAAGTGGAACGGATCGGTCGGTGCTGGTATTCGCAGGAATATAGCGGGTAATAATGATTCTGGCTCGGATAATAATTATCATGGTGATCGGATACCGCTTCATTTTGACGTATCTTATCAAGCGGGAAAAAGGGATAAATTTTCCTTCTTTATAGATCGAGAAACTGAAGACTTGGATATGAATACGAAAAAGGGTAGCTCATTAACTCAATCGGTTGATAAAAATACGACTACTACAAGCACAGGTCTTCGTTGGAATGGTCGTCGTGGTCGGTCATCGCTTATGGTGCAGTCTTACTACAATCATTACAAAGACACCTATGATCAATATAAGCGCACGGGTGGCATAAAAAAACTATCCATTTGGGATGAATATTATAATAAAGAATGGATTACAGACGCACAGGTTAACACATCAATCGATAAGAAGAATCTCTTGACTTATGGCGTTCAATTCCGCCGTCAAGAAGCGATTAGTACGCGTATTAATAACGGCTCCATAGCATGGTCAAGAACTCGAGAAGGCATTACAGATACTGCGGGTAAGGCAACCATTAATTACGGTAGTTACTTTGTGCAACATCAATGGAAACCTAGTCGTAAATGGGTAATTATTCCTGCTGTTCGCTACGATACGTCAAATGCATTTGATAGCCATTGGTCGCCTAAGATTGGTGTTACCTATAAAGCAAATGATAGTCTTCGCTTTAAAATGAACTATGGTGCAGGCTACTCCACACCTGGTATGACGGAAATGTATCATCATTGGCTTATGGCATCTAATGTGCCAAGAGGGCGATTAGGGGCTTTCGATATATATTTGCAAGGTAATCCTAATTTGAAACCTGAAAGCTCTTATAACTTTGATTTCTCTGTAGAAAAAGATTGGAAACGGACAAATGTTAAGGCGTCCTATTTCCACAATGTTATTAAAAATTATATTGAAAGCGGTGCCAATCGTATTGATATAGCGAATCGCCGTATTTATGTTTCGTATTCCAATTTACCTCGTGCTGTATTGCAAGGTGTGGAATTATCTGTAAATCATAGACTCAATGATAAATGGGATGTATTCGGTAACTATACTTATTTGGATGCGAAGAATGACGTTACCCATAATCGTCTGTTAAACCGTGGTCGTCATGTATTTAGTGGTGGTGTTAATTATCATCAAGGTCGCTGGACTGGCGCGTTCTGGGGTAATTATTATATTAACTACCTTGATGGCATTGATGCTATCGTTGTTAACCCACGTCTCAGCATTCCGAAGAAGAAAAACATTCAAACTTGGAATGTTATGGTGACTCGTCAGTTGAATGATAATGCATCCATGTATGTAGGGGTTGAAAATATATTTGGCGAAAAACAAGACTTACGGGATATTCATGGCGCTACTTATCGCATGGGCCTTAACTTGCGTATGTAATAGTGAGATATTAATGTACGCATGAAATGCTGAGGCCTTAATGTATGAATGAAATACATGCATATGTATGGGTGTATGTAATATAGTGGCATTAATTTGAAACTATAATGTATGAGGTTTAGCTTGCATAAGTAATCTGCGAGGTGATCATTATCAATAAGCCATTATTATGTTTATTGGGGCTTGTTGCCGTTGTGGGAACTTTCACTACGGTTATGAGCTTTGAAGGCAAGCGAGAGGTATTCAGCGAGGCTGGTGCTATTCAGATTGAAGATGATACGAAGCAAATTGTGTCGTTGCCAAACATAGCAAGTCGTGTAGTATCCATTTCTTCGGCGGATAGTGAATTGCTTATCACTTTAGGTGTTAGCCCCGTAGGCGTAGTAAATTCAAGGGAGTTACCGACAGAGGTGCAGGCTAAAATTGCACAGTATCCGAATATGAATAGTGCTGTATCTCCAAGTATTGAACGAATTATTATGTCCGACCCGAATCTCGTTATCGGCATTGCCATGCCGTTTCAAACGGCGTTGCGCAAAGCTTTTAATGCGAATCATATTCCTAGCTTTTACCACTTATCCTCCAATTATGATGACATCATGGACCATATTCGACATGTGGGCACCATGACTGGTCATGATAGGGAGGCGGCTGCGTTGGTCCAGAAATATAATGATATCCTAACGGAAATCATACAGCGTCATAAAGATGAGTCTGCACCGCGTGTCCTCATCGTTTTTGGGACACCTACGAGTTACCAACTAGCCTCCAGTAAAACATATGTGGGAGATATTTTCCAAAGATTAGGGGCAAAAAATGTGGCTGATGTATATTTGCCGCAGGATGTATCGGAGAATGCTTTGGATGGATATATTCCACTTAATCTGGAGACGATGGCCGTTCTTGATTGTGACAAGGTTATCTTGATTAATCATGGCAGTAGCGGTGAGAAAGATATAGCAGCTTTTAAAAAGGCTTTTAAAACGCCGGCATGGCAGAATGTACCTGCTGTTGCTAATGGGAATATAGAGGTCTTGCCGGGTCCTTTGTTTGCGTCGGTGCCGACCGCTCGAATGGATCAAGTGTTATTATATGCGGAAAAGGTGTTATATGGACAATCTCATTAATGTGCAGGAACGTCGTGGCTTACGCGTTTTTGTGGCTGCGCTGATTCTGTTAATAGCAGGGGTGTTGCTGAGTATGAAACTGGGCGCCGTTCCATTAACTTGGGGCGAATTATACCAAATCATAACGGGTGGCGACACATCGAAAATTGGTCAAATTATCATGACTATACGCTTACCACGTGTTGTAGTGGGGTTTTTAGCTGGCATGAATCTTGCCTTAGCCGGTGTGATTTTACAAGGTATCTTGCGAAATCCTTTGGCGGATCCCGGAATTATCGGCATTACCTCTGGTGGTGCTTTGGCGGCTATGATTATCATGATTCTCATGCCTACTTACGTTATGCTTGTTCCTATTGGCGCTTTTGTTGGTGCGTTAGTGGCATCGTTTTTGGTTTATGGGATTTCTTGGCAAGGTGGGCTCAATCCGTTGCGCCTTATCTTGGCCGGTGTGGCAGTAGCTGCTTTTTTCGGCGGATTTAATACGATTCTGTCTGTGTTTTATCCGGATCGTGTTCAAGGAACGGTGAGCTGGATGGCAGGTGGTTTTGTAGGGCGCAGCTGGGATGATGTAATGATGATTTGGCCTTATACGGCTATAGGAATTATTGGATCTATGATATCTATCAGATGGCTTACATTGCTTAGTTTAGGCGATGATACGGCGCGCACTTTAGGTGTGCATGTTGAAAGATGTCGATTGTCCTTACTCGTATTAGCTTCTTTATTAGCCGCATCAGCAGTGAGTGTGTCGGGGATGTTGGGATTTGTAGGTCTTATAGTGCCTCATGTGGCGCGCCTCATCGTAGGTGTGGATTACCGTTACTTGATTCCTACGTCTATGGTCTTTGGTGGTATATTAATTGTTTATGCAGATACATTGGCGCGCATGATGATTGCGCCTGGTGAAATTCCTGTAGGCGTATTGATGAGCTTTTTGGGTGCTCCATTCTTCTTGTATCTATTGAAAGGGGTGGGGCGAAGATGAGTGTGTTAACCGTCGATAATATAACGGTAGGCTATGGAAAACGATTGATACTGGAGAATCAATCCATCGTCTTTGATAAACCGGAAATAATATCTATTATCGGTCCAAATGGTTCGGGAAAATCAACGTTTTTGAAAGCTTTGGCGCGGCTTATCAAGATAAAACAAGGGACTATATCGTTAGATGGAAAATCTTTACATTCGTGGAATACAAAGGAATTAGCGCGCCATATAGCTTTGTTACCGCAAATTACGACCGCCCCTGAAGGAATGTTAGTTGAGCAGTTGGTTCGATCCGGACGAAATCCGTATGTATCGATTTTTAAGGAACTATCTGATGCGGATTTAGCTGCTGTGGAGCAGGCGATGAAATGCACAGATGTATGGAAATATCGGTATCGGCAAATAGGGGAACTATCCGGCGGTGAACGGCAGCGCGTATGGCTTTCATTAAGTTTGGCGCAAGAACCGAATATTTTACTTCTCGATGAACCGACTACCTATCTCGACAGTCGTCATCAAATTGAGTTGATGGAGCTAGTTAAACGCACACAGCGGGAACGAAATATTATGGTCGTTATGGTGCTCCATGATTTGAATCTAGCTTTACGCTATAGTGACCGCATTATTGCTCTTAAAGAGGGAGCTATTGTAGGTGATGGAACTCCGCATATGATGATGACTCCAGAGAATTTAGCAGAGTGGTTCGGTATTAAAGCGGATATTTTACAAAGCCCTCGCAGTGAAGAAACATGTCCTATATGTGTACCATATGGTCTTGCTTAGACAGAGTAGATTAGGTACCGTATAGTCAGTTAATTGTTAGCTGTTTTTACTGAAATGTACACAATAGCAAAAAAGCTATTTCGAAAATTGCATACTGTTTATACTTTAAAGAGACCCCACCTGTGGTGAGGGTCTCTTTATTATGGTAAAATATATAGTGTACTAAATGGTTGGGTGAAATTTTCACGAAATGATGTACAAGCATAAGTACATTATAGAACCCGGATGGGGATTTTTAATGAGGTAAAATAGTGGAATATATTATTTCGTTTATGGAAACATATGGCTATACGGCCATGTTTATTGCAATGGTTCTAGAAAATGCTAACGTGCCTATTCCAAGTGAAATCGTACTTGGTTTTGCGGGGTATTTGATAGCTCAAGGCATATTTGATATGCATACAACAATGGTGGTAGGTATCTTAGCAGGTATTATTGGTTCTATAGTATCCTACTGGATGGGTGAGCATGGTGGGCGCCCTTTATTATTGAAATATGGTAAATATATATTCTTTAATGAACATAAATTTGAACTGGCAGAAAAGATGTTTAATAAATATGGCGGTGTAGCTGTATTTTTTGGTCGACTTTTACCTGGTGTTCGTACCTTTATCTCCTTCCCTGCAGGAATGGCACGCTATCCCATGTGGCATTTCATCATCTGGACGGTACTCGGTACGATTCCTTGGACGATTTTGCTCGTTTACTTAGGCAAGGTACTTGGTGAAAATTGGCAAGACCTTATCGAGTACAATCATGAGTTCTTGATTGTTATGATCGTTGTATTTGTCATTATAGCTGTAGTACTGGGCTTTAGATACTATCGTAATCGTCGATAAGGAGGCCCTTATGAAACTCTCTCGATTAACACCAGTCGTATTTATTGTGTGGCTAGTGTTTTATATGTTTGGCAATAATATGTTGCCTGTTACAGATCCCGTTGAATCTAATTATGCGTTAACAGCAAAGGAAATGGTTCTTTCAGGTGATTGGCTATCTCCGCAGATTTATGGTACTTATTGGTACGATAAACCAATTATGATTTATTGGCTCATTGCTCTTGGCTTTAAAATCTTTGGAATTGCTGATTGGGTGGTGCGCCTACCGAGTGCTATTTTTGGTGCTTTGTCGGTGGCGACCATGTATCAATCTACGCGCACCATGAGCGGTAAGTGGGCGCTTGGTCTCATTGGGGCATCCGTTCTAGGCACATCTCTCATGTTCTGGACCGTAGCACATGGCGTTATTACGGATATGGTGCTCCTCTATACGACGTTGATGGTCATGATTTACTCCTACAAGGGTCTGGTGGAACAGAAACCATATGCCATGATTGTAGCTTATGTATTCGCTGCTTTAGGTGTACTCACTAAAGGTCCTGTAGCTATTGTGTTGCCTGGTATGATTTTACTTGTTTTTGCAGGTATTAATCGTTCTTGGTCTATGGTGAAAGCTATCTTTGATTGGCGTGGCATTTTAGCCTTTTGTGTAGTTTGTTTGCCGTGGTATGTGTACATGTACAGTGTTCATGGTCAAGACTTTATCAATGGCTTCTTAGGGCTTCACAATGTGACTCGTGCTACTCAATCGGAACATCCGGAAGATAACGTATGGTGGTATTACCTCGCTATCTTCCTTGGCGCCTCTATGCCGTGGACAGGTGCTGTTATTTACGGCATAATCGATGGTTTCAAACAACGTCATACAGGGTTTATCTATAATATGACCTGGGGTGTTGGAATTGTGCTATTCTACACCTTGATGGCAACAAAATACCCTCTATATACCTTTGTTAGCTTAGTCCCATTTAGTGCTATCGGTGCTTTGGGCGTTATGAAGCTTATTCGCAAAGGCAAATCTAGAGCCTTAAAATGGATTATTATGGGGCCGACGTTGCTTTTGTGGATTGCTTATGTAGCAGGTTCTTTCTTCGCACCATGGGGTTTTTATTGTTTGCTCTATGTCGTGGTTGCTATGGCAATATTGGCTATGTTCTATACATGGTATACGAAACGAGGATATCGTTTAGTTACAATTATTGTCCTTGGTACGATGGTTATATCTTCTATAGTTGTTATGGAAGGTTTAGAGCCATTCGTTAAGCAACGTAGTAATATTGATGTTGTTCCAGTAGTGGATTCCTATGAAGGGGATGTCTATTACTATAACGGCTATAGTACGGCTGTTGTGTATTATACGGGCCATAAGGTTATCAAGATTAATGGTGATGAAAGCCGCTGGGATGATCGAGATAAATTAAAAAAACGTAGCGCTGAATGGCAGAAGAAATATCTTATGGAACAAGTAAGTGAAGAGGAATTTAACAAGATTATCGAATCTGGTAAGCCACTTATGTTAATCGTTCCTAAAGGGGAAATTAAGCATTTCCGTCAGTCCTCCATTTATCCACATGTATCTGAGTCTAGTGAAGCCGGTACATCTGAAGTTTACGTATTAAATAAAAAGACTCTATTCAAATAATTGTGAAAACTTAATAAACATTAAAAGCAGGTAGTATTCAACGGATGCTACCTGCTTTTTATTATGTTTGTCATTCTTAGTTAAATGCTTGTTTAAAGAGAATATGATTCTGTACATATTGATATTTTTCGTACATAAATAATAACACCTACAATATTAATATGATTTATTGACATAATTAATACATATTGATATAGTAGGTTATATTAAGTTTAAAAGACGAGGTGTTCTAAAGCCTTATTTCATCTAAGGTTTAGAAAAATGCGAAAAAGTGACATGAGTCATAAACGCCCCTTGTTGTGAGGTAGAAAGAGGGGACACTATGAAAAAAACTTGGTATCTAATCACTGCTATCGTGCTGTTGGTAGTAAGTGGGTTGGCGTATGGTTATCATGAATACAGTAAACCGAAGACCGCCCAAGAATTAAAAACTTTACGTGTTGCGTATTTACCGATTACTCATGCGCTGCCCGTATTTGCTACGAAGGAATTGGAGACAGCGGATGGTCCTGTCCATGTAGAGCTTGTTAAATACGGTTCCTGGCCGGAACTCATGGATGCGCTCAATACCGGTAAAGTAGACGCTGCAGCCGTTCTCGTTGAACTTGGAGTAAAGGCTCGTGAACAGGGAATTGATGTGCGCGCAGCGGCATTAGGCCATACGGAAGGCAACATTATCGTTGTAAATAACGACATTAATTCTGTACAGGATTTGAAAGGCAAATCCTTTGCCATCCCTCATAAGCAATCTACACAAAAGATTCTCGTAGACCTCATGCTTGAACGGGCAGGCCTTAGTGAGAAGGATGTACAGATAGTGGAGATGAGTCCTCCTGAAATGCCGTCCGCATTGTCGGTCGGTCAAATCGCTGGGTATAGCGTGGCTGAGCCTTTCGGTTCTCTTGCCATAGAAATGGGTACGGGAAAAGTCTTTGAAGACCCTGATCACTTATGGCATGATAATATCTGCTGCGCCCTCGTGTTCAATGGTCAATTCGTCGATGAACATCACGATTTGGCGAAGACTTTCACAAAAGCCTATCTCGATGCAGGTACATATTTGGATGAGCATCCGGAGGCGCAAAAGGAGATTGCCTTGAAATATATGAAATTTAAGGATCCTGTTATCGAGCGTTCCTTGCAAGTAATTGGGTTTGGAGATTTGGCCCTCACCGAGGATCGTTATAATGCGCTCGTGCATCACATGACCCATGTCGATTTGATTAAAAAGGTGCCGAGTTATTCGGAGTTTGTAGATACATCGCTGTTGCCATAGGGGGTAGACCATGAAGAAATACACATATGTACCGGGCGCGTTCGTCGCGGTCTGGCTGATTTGGGAGCTGGTTGTCCGCATCGGCGGATTTAACGAAGCCTTGCTGCCGACGCCGTACAAGGTGCTGCTCGGGTTCGGAGAACTCATCGGGGACGGCGTATTGTTCAAGGATATTGCGGACAGTTTGGTGCGCTTTTTCATCGGCTATATCATTTCCGTCGTAGCCGGTGTGTTTTTAGGCCTTATTTTAGGTTGGTATAAGGGCATTTGGAACTATATTAATCCTATCGTTCAGGTGATTCGTCCTATTTCGCCAGTAGCATGGTTGCCGTTTATCGTTCTGTTCTTCGGTATCGGTCAAGCGCCTGCCATTGTTATCATCTTTATTGCGGCGTTTTTCCCGGTTCTATTGTCCACGGTGTCCGCGATTCAAAATATCGATCCCGTATACATCAAGGTGGCTCGAAATTTTGGTATCAAGCAGCCGGAATTGTTATTTAAAATTGTATTGCCCGCGGTGTTTCCCGGTATTGCATCAGGACTTCACATCGCGCTCGGCACGGCGTGGATATTCCTGGTGACGGGGGAAATGGTAGGGTCCCAGACGGGTCTTGGATTCCTCATCATCGATATGCGGAACAATTTGCGCAACGACCTCCTGATGGTGGCGATTCTGACGATCGGCTTTGTGGGACTTTTGCTTGATTGGGGCGTGTCCCTCATCGAAAAATGGATTTATAGACGTTGGGGCATTGAGAAATAGGAGGTGGACGCATGGGTTACATTTCGGTGCGCAATGCACACAAGGAATTTATGAAAGATGGAGAACCACTCACCATCCTTGAGAATATTAATCTGGACATTGAACAAGGTGAATTTATTTGTCTCTTAGGTCCTTCCGGGTCCGGTAAAAGTACGCTTTTAAATGCTATGGCAGGCTTTGAGCTCGTTACCTCGGGTTCTATTACCATTGATGGCGCAGAGGTGAAAGCACCCCAATTGCGGTATGTAACGGTTTTTCAGAATTACGGACTGTTACCGTGGAGAACGGTGGAAAGCAATATTGAACTGGGTCTTGAAAGTAAGAATGTACCAAAGGAAGAGCGACCTGCCATTATCGATAAATACGTGAAAATGGTGGGGCTCGATCATGCTCGGAACCGCTATCCGGCGGAGTTGTCCGGCGGGATGCAGCAACGTGTTTCCATTGCGCGGGCGCTGGCGGTCGATCCGGATATTATCTTCATGGACGAGCCGCTAGGGGCCCTCGACGCGTTGACACGCATTAATTTACAGGACGAAATCTCCCGCATCTGCCGTGAAGAGGGTAAAACGGTGGTATTCGTTACGCATGACATAGAAGAGGCGGTGGTACTTGCGGATCGCGTCGTAGTGCTTGCCGCCAATCCGGGACGGGTGCAAACGATCATCCCCGTCAATCTCATCGATAGGACGGACAGGACCTCCGCATCCTTCGTCAATATTCGAAATCACATATTTGAACAATTCCAACTTGCCAAAGAAGACAAAATCGAGTTTTATATATAAATGTGAGATTGTATATATTAGTAGCAACAGAAGTCCAACAAAAACTGTAGTTTCAAAGATAGTAGGATCGTTCATTACCATCAGGGCTGTTACATGAGGCCTGTCGTTTTGATGGTAGAGAATCTAAAGTCGCTTTAAAATTACAGTTTTTTATATTTTGTTGCATGTGGATATTTTGAATATTAATTTCGCATCAAATTTTCAGAAATGGATGCTATTATAATATAGTAACGGCATACATTTTATGTAGTGCGTGATTATCAGATATATTATCACATATTATGATTGGATATCGTAATATATGGATTGTATTATTATGGGCTTTAGTATATAAATACAGTATATAAAGGATTGATAATCATGATATACAGCATTATTAATTATATGGTTCGGTAGTATAAATTGGGGGAAATCCTATGTCCTTATTTGCACCAGAGGAAGAAAAAACGCTGTCTTTTGATGAATATATGGCCTCGTTTGATGCGAATCGGGTAGCAAAAGTACAGCAGTTTGTAGACTGGCTCGGTCAATATAGAGGCGAGCTTGTTCACAATCCGTGGGGTGAGGTGAATTCCGACCTCGAAATTGTTCGGTCTGACTTTGATGCGGCGCAGGTGCGTCGTAACAATTTGACGGCGTATTTGTTGCCGCGGTTGGGACGCTCCAAAATCTTTGTAGTGGCAGAGGCTGTCGGATATCAAGGCGGGCGTTTTTCGGGCATTGCCATTACCTGTGAGCGCATGTTGTTGGATAAGCATAAAACAATTCGGGCGCATCAAATAACGCCTGTTACATTACAAAGAACTAGCTCCCCTGTGAGTCCAATGCTGAAACGGACTCAACAGGAACAAGGGTTCAACGAACCTACGGATACGGTAGTATGGAGTGCCATCATTGAACAGGGAATCGATCCGTACGATGCACTGTTGTGGAATATATTTCCCTTTCATCCTCATAAGGCGGACGAACCGCTCACTAATCGGACACCGACCGAGTCGGAGCAGCAGCTAGGTTGGGAATATACGAAAAGACTGCTGGCATTGCATACCGAATTAGGTGGACCGAAGTCGCTCGTGCTCGCTGTCGGTCAAAAATCGGCGGACACGATGGGGCGATTCGGTCTTTCAGCCATCGGTCTTAGACATCCCGCTAACGGTGGGGTTAATTTATACCGTGAAGGTTTTGCTAAAGCTATAGGCCAATTTATACCGTAAAGATCTTGTTGAAGCTATATATAGAGAGAGTTTTGAGATAGAAGGTATTACATATGAAACGTTATTGTGAATCCTGCCGTCAATATTGTGACGAGGCGGCCATGTTCTGTCCGCATTGCGGGCAGTATACGACTGCGGTGGAGGTTGAGAGAATTGCACCGGAAGGGGATATTATCTATCCGCTGGCGCATTATCAGTTGAGTTATAAGGATACATTTCTTTATGTGGTAGGCCACAAATTTATGAATTCAGATGGCCGCGCGTCTAAAGGAGAATTTTTGCGGTTCTTTTTGTTGTGGCTATTAGTTATCGTTGGAATTCTGGCGCTTGCTTATGGACTTACGGCGGTGCTTCATAGGGGTATTTATTTAATCCTGTTGGCATGGATGTTACTGACAATCATCGGTCTAGTCTTGCTAATTCCGTTGGGGGCTCTATGTATCCGTCGCCTTCATGATACCGGTAAAAGTAGTGAACATCTATTTTTTGTTTTAATACCTTTTATAGGGCCAATAATTCTATTTGCTCTACTGTGTAAGAAGGGTGAACCGAAGGCCAATCAATATGGTGAGGCGTTAAGGAACATCGTCATTGACAAACGGTTGGCATCTATTATGAAAGTATCGCCTACGAGCAGTGCTTTCACCACTCGAATTCTCGTTGCATTGCTGGTGAGTGCTATCTGCGTATGCAGTGTTTCGGCTCGTTATATGGGACCGGAAAGTGAACTGGAGCTGGGCGGATGGTTTACGAACATCATTGTCGGTCAAGGCAGTGATGAAGCTGCACGGGATGCGATACACGATTATTTTGATGCCGTCAATGAAAAGAACTATGATAAGGCTTTCACCTATGTTATCAATCAGACTAAGACGAATCCCGTAGAAAAGCAAAAATGGATGGAATCTATGAAGTCGGCGCCGAAGGTGGTTGTCGGGTCCTTAGGTGCGAGTCGTATCACTCGTATAAACAGCATGAAACGCATCATTTACGAAGCGGATCTGCAAGTCACTAAACCCGGAGATGGCGCGGTTGAGGCTGCGCACATGACACGCTACATATCTCTGGTCGAAGAAAATGGCGAATGGCATATTGAAGGATTTTATAAAAGTATGCCAGATGATAAATAATGAAATGCTTTGGGGTGGTTCGGTTTGAGCCGCCCTTTTAAGTAGTAGTAAAATTTTATGTTACTTTTGATGAATCAAGCGTAGAACTCTTTTGTTTATGTTGTTTTTATGTTATAATGAGCACAACGTATGAAAGTGAGGCTTTCATCAAAACAGATCGGACTATATTGCACTGCGTATCGGATTGAGATAAAAATAGAAGTCTCTTGCGGTTGAAGCATCTGATAGTGCACTATACTCATTTGCTACGGCAAATGGCACACAAACTAGGAACGGCAAAATTTGATAGCGCATTTTTGCGCCCATTTGACGAGACGCTAGTATAATAGCGCCTTTTTCTTTGTGTGACATTTCCTCGTGGCATAGATCAATTCAAGTGATAGGTGAGAAAAACTATGTTAAATAAATTAATGAACAAAATTTTAGGAGGAACTGTGAATACAACAGATAATCAGGTTACTGCGCAAGTGAAAGCAGAACCAACAGTAGCAAAAACTGCTACTCTTACAGCTGCGGCTGAAGGCGAGCAAAAACAAACGCGTCGCCGTACAAATACACGTCGCCCTGCTGGCGAAGGTCGTACGCGCCAACAAACAGCTGGTGAAGGTGAAGGTGCAACACGCCAACGCCGTTCTACAAATACTCGCACAAGTGCGAATGGTGGCCGTACTAATACGACTCGCCGTACAAATACACGTCGCAATGCCGAACAAGGTGAAGGTCAAGAACGCAAAACTCGTCAAACTCGTGCACCGCGTGGTGAAAATACACGTAATACGCGTACTAATAATGGTCGCAATGGTCAAAATGGTCAGAACCGCAATAATAACCGCTCAAATAATCGTTCTACAGGTTGGAACAATCAAGAGGAACAAGTGGAATTAGTCGGTCGCACACCAAATGGCGCCAACAAGGGAAAATTCCAAATCATTCCATTAGGTGGTCTTGGTGAAATTGGTAAAAATATGACTATCTTCCAATACGAGGACGAAATCATCGTTCTTGACTCTGGGCTTGCATTCCCTAGTGAAGATATGCTTGGCGTAGATATCGTTATTCCTGATATGAGCTATATCATCGAGAATAAAGACCGCGTGAAAGCTGTCGTAATTACTCATGGTCATGAGGATCATATCGGTTCTTTGGCATACCTTATGAAAGAAATTAGTTGCCCAGTATACGCAACAAACCTCGTTTGTGGATTAATCGAAGGCAAGTTTAAAGAACATAAGGTATCTCCAAAATGTCTGCGTACGATTGCTGCCGGCGATGAAGTTCAAATTGGTCAAGTGACTGTTGGTTTCATCCAAACAAATCACTCCATTCCTGACTCCTGCGCTGTATACTTTAATACACCAATCGGGACGGTTCTTCATACAGGGGACTTTAAAATTGACCAAACCCCAGTTGATGGCCGTTTGATGGATATGCACAAATTTGCTGAGCTCGGTAACAAAGGCGTATTAGCGCTATTATCGGACTCTACAAATGTAGAAAAACCAGGTACTACTGGTTCTGAAAGTTCCGTAGGTCCTGCGATTAAACAAGCTGTTGGAGAAGCAAAAGGCCGCGTTGTTTTGGCAACATTCGCATCCAACGTATCCCGTATCCAACAAGCTATTGATGCGGCGGTTATGTTCAACCGTAAGGTTGTAGTTATGGGCCGCAGCATGGTCAATGTTACAGAAATTGCCCAAGAACGCGGATACTTGAATATTCCACCAAATACAATCATCGATGTAGATGTAATGCACAACTACACAGATGACCAAATCATGATCTTAACGACTGGTTCTCAAGGTGAACCGATGGCAGGCTTGTCCCGTATGGCAACAAGCAATCATCGCACTGTAGAATTGGCACCGAATGATACTGTTATCATCTCCGCTACACCAATTCCAGGCAACGAAGGTGCTGTAGGTAGAACTATCGATAACTTACTTCGTTTAGGTTGTAATGTGGTATATGGTAAAGACCGTGGTATCCACGTATCTGGTCATGCGAGCCAAGAAGAGCTTAAAACAATGCTTAACCTTGTTCGTCCAGAATACTTTATCCCAGTTCATGGTGAGTACCGTATGTTGCGTCGTCATGGTGAACTTGGTGTGGCTATGGGCGTAGATCCTAAGAAAGTCCTTATCGGCGATAATGGTCAAATCTTTGAATTTGATAAAGATGGTGGTCGTAAAGGTGGACGCGTACAAGCTGGCGCTATCTTCGTTGATGGCCTTGGCGTTGGTGACGTAGGTAATATCGTTATCCGCGACCGTCAACAATTGGCACAAGAAGGTATGGTTATCGTTGTTATGGCGATGGACAAAGCGTCTGGTACTATCGTAGCTGGTCCAGACCTCGTATCTCGTGGCTTCGTATACGTTCGTGACGCAGAAGAACTCATGCTTGCTGCGGAGCGCCGCGTAGAACAAGTTCTTGAAGATTGTGAAATGCAACGCATCAAAGACTGGACAACCATTAAGCAAAACGTACGTGACGCATTGGGTAAATTCTTCTATGATAAAACCCGTCGTCGTCCTATGATCTTGCCGATTATTCAAGACGTATAATCTTATATAATACAGAAAAGTACCGCACCTCATGGTGTGGTACTTTTGACATTTTAAAAGAGCAATAAAAACTACCATTAATAGCACTGCTATCGCATTCGTCTACTATATGGGGTATTTGAAGTTACCGTTTTAAACTGTTATAATTAAAAGATACCAATTAATATATCTTCTTATGTAAGAATGGTGATTTATGAATAAAACAAATACAAGAGCGATGGTGGAAACTGCCTTTGTATCGACCATTGTTGCTATGTTGACTATAATTGGGGCAGTCATGCCGTTTTCAGCTTTTCTAGCAACTATGGTAGCTCCAGCAGGTATTTCTATCATTGGTATCCGTTGGGGTAGTAGATATAGCTGTACTTCCTCAATAGTAGCCTTTATATTAGTAACACTCTTTCTTGGACCATTAATTGCTATGTCTACCATTTTAGTATATTCATTGCCTAGTATATTTTTGGGGGAAGCTTTTAGAGCAAACTGGTCTTTTAGAAAGTTAATATTAGTGCCTGCTGCTGTATTGCTTGGTATGGGCCTCTTACAATTAGTGGTTGCTAATAGTTTTGCATCTGTAGATTTTATTAGCTTAGGACAAAATGTAAATAATGAGTTAAAAGAAGCTATGATTGAGTCTATACGACAGCAATCAGCACCGCAAGAACAGATTGATACGATGATTCAGCAACTTAATTATTCATTTGCTCAAGCAGAACGTATGATGTTGTCATTATGGTTCTGTGCATGCTCTATCATAACGTATATCATGGCTAAGTTAGTATCTTATATTGGTCGTCGAACTAATACAGTTCATAGAGAATTACCTCCCATGGCTACTTGGCGTATGCCGATTTGGGGTGCTGGAGTTCTAGCCATAGGGATTATTATTATTTATGGCTTATCCTATATTGGATATGATAATAGTTTACTTAAAGATATCGGAATGAATGTTGCTTTTGTGGGGGCTTTCATTTGCTTAGTTAATGGTATTACCTGTTTAATGGCAGTTATGAAAAACTATGGAGTAAATGGATTCTTTCAATTTATAATTCTTTTCTTCTTATATACAATGAGTCCGTATGGTCTTGTTTTCTATGGTATTTTTGATATGTTTTTAGATATGAGAGCACGTTTCGAAAAACGTAGCTCATAATAGAAAGGAGGCCGTTATGAAATCCTTTCAACGGAGATGGAAAGGTTTAGAAATTACCATTGTTGCCGTTCTCGTATTATTGCTATTATTGCTGGCCTATTTAAATTGGGCTATTGCGATTTTAGCATTAATCATTGTAGTAGCGGCGTATTTGGTTAATTATAATACCCTTCATAACCGGCGTCGTTTAGCAAGAGAACAGTTTAGTGCGATGATGAAAAATGTCACACAAGCTTCTAATTTTGCTTTACAAAATTTGCCAATGGGGATTGTTCTTGTTAATAAACAAGGCACATTGGTGTGGAATAATAGTGTTTTCGCTGACTGGGTTAAGGTCGACTGGAATAAGCTCCAAAAAATGTCTGCCTTGTTACCTGGTTTCCGTATCGATAAAATCTGGGGTAAGTCCGGATATATGACGGAAAAATATGAAAATCGATATTTTCAAATTATTTATAAATTTATCGATCCTCGGGATACGCGATCAGATATTGATAGTGAAGATGAACTGGCAGAACATGCAGTGATGGCATTGTACTTCAAGGACATTACAGACCTAGAAAAAGCCCGTATTAAAGCCGAAGAGGGGCAACCTGTATGGGGTATGATTCAAATCGATAATCTCGAAGAATTGACAAAAGGCCTTAGTGATCGTGAGTATACTAGTATTTGGACAGATATAAATAATATCATTATGGATGAAATCGATCGCTACGAAGGTTTTATTCGTAACTTCCAAGATGATATGTATACCTTTGCCATTTCTCGTGGTGCGCTTCATGAGATGGAGGAAGATGGTTTTAAAGTGCTCGAACGAATCCGTAAAGTACCATCTCCTCGTCAAGTACCAGCTACGATTTCCATTGGTATTAGTGAAAATATAGGTTCTGTGAAAGATGTATCTGGTCGTGCTCGTGCAGCCTTAGATATTGCATTAGGTCGCGGTGGTGACCAAGTGTGTATTATGGATGGTGAAAGTACGCGCTTCTTTGGTGGTAATACGGCAGGCGTTGAGAAAAATACGCGCGTTCGTGCTCGTGTTGTATCTCAAGCGATCCATGAGCTTATGATTGATTCTGATAAGATCCTTATCATGGGGCATCAGCGCGAAGACTATGATGCCTTAGGTGGCATTATCGGTGTAGCTGCCATTGCTCGAGCACTTGGTAAAGACGTGCGCATTGCGCTTTCAAAAGAAACTAGCGCCATCGATAAAATGGTGAATGTTCTTAACGAGTCAGAGTTCTGGAAAGAGAATATTATTACTGCAGAAGCTGCAAGAGTATGGGTAGATGCGAATACGCTCACTGTCGTGTGTGATACGCATCGTCAGGAAATGGTGGCGGCTCAAGAGGCGCTTGAAATTTCTGAACGACGCATCGTTATCGACCATCATCGTCGTGCAGCGGACTTTGTAGAGAATCCATTGCTCACCTATTTGGAACCATCTGCATCGTCCACATCTGAGCTCGTAACAGAGCTTGTACAATATGCAGGCGTTCCTGTGAAACTTTCAAAAGCGGAAGCCACAGGTATTTATGCAGGTATCGTGCTAGATACAAAGAACTTTGTTCAACAAACTGGTGCACGCACCTTTGAGGCTGCAGCATTTTTGCGTCGTGCAGGGGCGGATATCGACAGAGTTAAACAATTGTTTATTGAAACCTTCGATTCTATCCAATTGCGTGCTAAAATGGTATTTGAAGCAAGTCGTACTGAAGGGATCGCTATTTCCGTAGCTCCTGAAGGTTTGAAGGATATGATGGCGTTGGCTGCACAAAGTGCGGATATGCTCATCAGTAATGAAGATATTGAAGCAGCCTTTGTACTATATTCCTTGAATGAGGGTGGTATCGGCGTCAGCGCTCGATCCAAAGGCAAGGTAAACGTACAAGTTGTAATGGAAGCCTTGGGTGGTGGCGGTCACAGAACTGTGGCGGGTGCTCAATTACAAGGTATGACCGTAGAGGAAGCGAAGCAGGCCATCTTGGAGCATGCTCTTGAGGCGCTTCATTCCGCAGAACAAGAGGAGGAACAACAATGAAAGTAGTATTGTTAGAAGACGTTAAGAAAGTTGGTAAAAAAGGCGAAATCGTTGAAGTTAGCGATGCATATGGTCGTAATGTATTGATTAAAAAAGGTCTTGGTCTTGAAGGTACAACGACTAATGTAAACAATGCGAAACAAAAACAAGACTCCATTGCTCACCACAAGGTTGTAGCGAATGACGAAGCTAAAATCTTGGCAGCTCAATTGACTAAGGTTGAAGTAACTGTAAAAGTTCGCATGGGTGAAGAAGGTCGCGTATTCGGTTCCGTTACTGCAAAAGATATTTCCGATGCTGCTAAAGCTCAATACAAAGTAGATATCGATAAAAAGAAAATCGAAATCAAAGAACCATTGAAAACATTGGGCGTACATGACGTATTAGTTCGTGTTCATCCTGAAATTACAAGTACTATCAAGGTTAATGTAGTAGCCGAATAATAGTATTCACCATGCTCTTTGAGTATGGTGAATTCTTTTATCCATAGTGGTTGTGTGAAGGGGATTATCATGGATGTACGCATTCCACCGCATAATCTAGATGCGGAAAAGGCCGTTTTGGGGGCTTTATTAACTAATGGATCCAATATGGGAGCCGTTGTAGATACGGTGACGAGTATTCTTAAATCTGAAGATTTTTACCGCGATGCACATCGTATTATTTACGATGCTATTTTAGAAATCGTGCATGCCAATAAGACGGCTGATTTTATCACCGTTGGTGAAGAACTAGACCGTCGTAAGCGCCTCGATGCGGTAGGTGGTCTTGCTTATATTACATCTCTTGCCAATGAATCGGTGTCCTACAATGTTGAGGAACATGCGAAAATCATCAGCGAGAAAGCTCAGTTGCGCCGCCTCATCGATGCAGGGAATAAAATCGTAGGCATGACGTATGCTGGCGAAGATGAGCCTACGGCAATCCTTAATAAGGCAGAGCAAATGGTGCTAGACGTAAGCGGTCAAACTCAGTCTGAATCATCCTTTGCAGCCATTGGTGAAGTGGTTTTATCTAATCTAGATAAACTCAATGCACTGCAACAGCATGATGGTGCTATTACAGGCGTGCCAACAGGCTTTAAAGATGTAGACCATATTTTTAACGGCTTACAAAAATCTGACCTCATCCTCGTAGCAGCTCGTCCTGCGATGGGGAAAACAGCTTTCACCTTGAACATCGCTCAAAACGTAACGATGTTGTACGACAAGACGGTGGCGTTCTTTTCGCTGGAAATGGGCAAGGAACAGCTCGTTGGTCGTATTTTGTCCTCCGTGGCAGGTGTGAGCTCTGAAAAATTGCGCCGTGCGAACATGGATCCTGCTGACTGGGAAAAGGTGATTGCTGCGGCGGATCGCATGAGTAAATCTAAACTCTTTATCGATGATACGCCGGGCCTTACCGTACAAGATATGCGCTCTAAATTGCGCCGTCTCAAGGTGGAACATGGCCTCGACCTCGTTATCGTCGATTATATTCAGTTGATGCAAGGTCGCAATGCTGGTAAGGGCAGCGAGAACCGTCAACAAGAGGTATCCGAAATCTCTCGTAATCTTAAATTGATTGCTCGTGAATTTAACGTACCAGTTATCGCTTTGTCTCAGTTATCTCGTAGTGTTGAAAGCAGACCAGATAAACGGCCTGTACTTTCGGACCTTCGTGAATCTGGTTCCCTCGAACAAGATGCGGATATCGTTATCTTCTTGTACCGCGATAAATATTACGATGAAAACTCTGAAAAAGGGGACAATGCAGAAGTCCTCATTCGTAAACACCGTAATGGCTCCGTCGGTACCGTAGAACTCCAATTCGTTGGAGAATTAACACAATTTAGAGATGTAGAATTCCGAGACCTAGGGCCGGAACAATAATGAAAGCTATCGTGGGGGGACTATATTGATGGGGCCCCATAACATAGCTACATTTTGATTAAAAAGAAAGGACTATACTTCTTTGCTCCTCGTGACCTGATGTCGCTGCATAAGTATAGTCCTTTCTTTTTATCACTGTAGTTATGAAGGTGTCCCATCAATATAGTGGCACTAGATAGTTTTCGTTGTATTGTTGGGAGAGGAGCGTATGATGGTTAGAGGTACTGAGTTTTTTGTGTTTTACTTCTTTTGTGTGGCTCTTGGGTTAATAATTAGTGGGTTGTATTTAATTATCAAACGTTTTTTATTACGTCGCAATGGAACTCCAGTAACGATTGTGTCTATACTTCCACGAGTTACAAAGGAAATACCATTTAGAGTGATTGGTGCGGATAGATATATTTATGGTTATGATATTAAGTATATTTTGAATGGTGAAACTCATACTGCTGAGAGTGTAGAGTTTTATATTCCTTTTGCACCAACCAGTGGACCTATGGTTCAATTTAGTCCGACAGGTGTGCTTGCAAAAAATGGAGAAGTAAGTATAGGTAATGTGACGATAACTATTGAGTATGGCGCTGTTTCAATTGTATTAGGGGGATTAGTGTTATTAAGTTTGTTTTGATAGAAATAAATTAGCTATCTTTAATAGTTTGTTAAACATATAGGCATCTAACATTAGATTATATATCTAGTGTTAGGTGCTTTTTATTTTTCTATAAAATTACCTCTATAAAAACAAACATATGTTTGAAAATACTTTGTTTTTTTGTTATACTAGTCATACAAATTCTTGTGTTCTTAATTTTTGTAAAAGCTACTTGTTTAGCGGTTTAGGGAGGTGTTTGTATGGGTTCAGCTGATACGGATCGGCTGTATATGTGTATTGATTTGAAGTGTTTTTACGCGTCTGTAGAATGCGCCGATTTAGGACTGGATCCGTTTATGACGCCTCTGGTGGTGGCCGATGGTTCTCGTGGCAAGGGGGCTATTACGTTGGCTATTTCTCCTGCCTTAAAAAAGTTAGGTGTTAAAAATCGCAGCCGATTATTTCAGATTCCACCGTATATTGAGTATTTGACGGTGAAGCCACATATGAAGCGGTATATGCAGGTGTCTGCTGAGATTTATGGAACCTTGCTCAAGTATGTGGCGCCCGAAGATGTGCATGTGTACTCTATCGACGAGTATTTCATCGATATTACGCCCTATTTACCACTATATAAAAAGACGCCTCGTCAGTTGGCGCAGATGTTGCTTGATGCGGTGCTAGTGGCAACGAAGATTTATGCCACCGTTGGAATCGGAACAAATTTGTTTCTTGCTAAGATTGCCCTTGATATTTTGGCGAAACATGCGTCTGATTTTATAGGCTATCTTGATGAAAGCCTTTTTAAAGAGACAATCTGGTATCATCAGCCTTTGACCGATATATGGCAGATTGGTAAGGGCATAGCTAATCGTTTGCATAAGTATGGTGCTTATGACTTACATGGTATTACTATGATTCCAGAGACGAAGTTGTACAAGGAGTTTGGCATTAATGCAGAGCTCATCATTGACCATGCTTGGGGCCGTGAGCCTTGTACGATTGCGGATATCCATGCGTATCGACCTATTAAGCACTCTATCTCGCACAGTCAGATTTTGTTGCGTAATTATACCTATGAAGAGGCATACGTGCCTATGCGCGAAATGGTAGAGTCCTTGGTATTAGAGCTTTTACAAATCAAAGGGGTTACGAACCATATTCACGTTCATATCGGCTATGCTGATGAAATGATGCGCTCTACAGGAGGTTCTAAAAAGCTTAAGCAGTACACTGACTCTTTGCAGGTGTTAACGGCGGCAGTTATTAAATTATACGAGCAGCATTGCCGTAAAAATGAGCTCATCCGTCGCATAGGAATCAGCTTTGAGGATTTAGTCAATCGATCCGCCATACCTCAAGAGGTGGACCTATTTAGCACTCTTACTACAAATGAAGAGGAAAAAGAGCGACAGGTACAAGAGGCTATGCTATCCATTAAGAAACAGTTTGGTAAGAATTCTATTTTGCGTGCATCGAGCTTACAAGAGGAAGGAACCATGCGCTTTAGAAATACCTTGGTAGGCGGTCATAATGGGGAATAGATATTATAATGGATACATTGGAAATACATTAGTCGCGTAAGGGGAGGTATAAATTAATGAAACATCGCATGTCTCGGTTACAGCGAGCAAAACAATTTATGCCCTTTGCGGCATTGAGGGGATTTGAAGCGTTATTAGCCGCTGTAGCAAAGCCAAAAGAAAATCGGGCAGAGTTATCAGAGGATCAAATAGACGAGTTAAATACAGTTTTACAATCTGTACGTTGTGGGGAGTGGGTACGAATCGTTTACTACAACAAACGAAAATATACGGAACTTATAGGAGCTGTTGATATGATTAGTGAGCAATTACAAATTCTATCTGTACAAGGAACTGTTATTCCTTTCAGATATATTAAAGAGCTGAACTTGTATGATATATAAATATAAATGATGGCTTTTACTGTGTATGGTAAATAGACTAGAGTTAAGAAATAATTAGGTATACAATAGTATCATGGGTAAATATAGCTTTATAAAGATTTCTTGAGTTTTGTTGACTCTAATATACCTATATAATTTTTCGTGTTTTTTGACTTAGAAAGGCGGTGTATGTAATGCATGATGTCATATCATTACTTATAAATCGCTATGATTTTTTCCTCCAGCTATTATGGGAGCATATAGAAATTTCAGTATTAGCTTCTGTTGTTGCGATCATCATCGGTGGATTATTGGGTGTGTTTATATACGAATATAAACGGCTAGCTGCGCCAGTTATGGTAGTGGTTAATTTCCTATATACAATTCCATCTATATCGATGTTAGGCCTTTTGTTGTACGTATCAGGTGTTGGTAATACGACGGCTATCATTGCATTGGTTATATATGCTTTATTACCGATAGTACGAAATACATTTACTGGTCTTAACCAGATTGATCAAGCCATGTGTGAAGCGGGGATTGCATTAGGGCTCACGCGGATTCAACGTTTGTGGAATATAGAGATTCCTTTGGCTATGCCGACGATTATGGCTGGTATACGGACTATGCTCGTTATGACCATTGCCTTGACAGGTATTGCATCCTTTATTGGTGCTGGTGGTTTAGGTGTGGCGATTTATAGGGGCATTACAACGAATCAAAGTGCTTTGACGATTGCCGGTAGTCTACTGATTGCACTATTAGCCATTACTGTTGATGCGCTCTTTTCTCTAGGTGAAAGAGTAACGCGTATTAGCCCTCATATGAAGCGTTATACGATTATATTTGTTTCGATTATGACGCTAATTGCAATGGGTATAGGTGGCTGGGCTATGTATTGCCGTCATGTGAAGACCGATGTTATTCATATTGCAACGAAACCTATGACGGAACAGCTTATTTTGGGGAATGTTTTAAAAGAATTAATCGAGAAGAAGACTGATTTAACCGTAGAGGTTACAGAAGGTGTAGGCGGTGGTACATCAAATATTCAACCAGCTATGCTTTCCGGCCAATTTGATATATATCCTGAATATACTGGTACGGCTTGGTCTGCTGTGCTGAAACGTACGGATGCGTATGATGAAAGCCTATTTAATGAGCTTTCACAGGCCTACAAAGAGGAATATAATTTTGAGTGGGTCGGCATGTATGGCTTTAATAATACCTATGGCATAGGGGTGCGTAATGAAATCGCTCAGAGTTATGGCGTAAAAACATATTCCGATCTTGCTCGTATAGCACCATCCCTAACCTTAGGAGGGGAATATGATTTCTTTGGCCGTGAGGATGGCTATGCTGGATTACAACGTGTGTATGGCATGAACTTTAAAGCTACTAAAGATATGGATATAGGGCTAAAATATACGGCTATTAGTCGTGGTGAGGTGGATGCAATGCCGATATTCACGACTGATGGTCAATTAAGTATTGCACCGATTACGGTGTTACAAGATGATAAACATTTATATCCATCCTATATGGCTGGTAATGTCGTACGTAGCGAAGTGTTGATTGCTCATCCTGAACTGCGGCCTGTATTAGAAAGTTTAAATCATACGATTACAGATCAAGAGATGGCAAAGATGAATTATGCCGTTGAAACGGAACATCAATTGCCAGCTGATGTAGCACATAAATTCCTGGTAGAACGAAATTTGATATAAGGTGAATATAGTTAGAACTAAAGTAAATAAAATTTGATATATATTGAATATGATTTTGTATTGACATTTAATCTCCTTTGATGTAATATAAACATATGCACAGATATTCATATAAATAAAAATATCTGATGAATAATGTTTAGGAACATATATAACAAGATATGAAACAAGATATGTCTAATAAGTATTAGAAAAATATTACCTATTAACTTACAATACAGGATAGAAGCGTTCACTATTATCAAAGGAGATATCATGGAAGAAACATTGTTGTTGAAGAATTTGAACTGTCCGAACTGCGCAGCAAAAATTGAAGATCGTATCTGTAAAATGGATGTGGTAGAGACTGCAAATTTCACACTTGCTACACATCAATTAAAATTAACCGGCTCTTGGGAAGACCGTGAAGCTCTTAAACGTGACATTCAAGACATTTGTGATGCCATCGAAGAGGGCGTTACAGTAGCAGATTATGAACGTAAATCTAAAGCGGCTATGGATGATCATGGTCCTGACCAGGATCGTGGTGGTGATGCTGTAACAATTGCAGTCATCGTAGCAGGCTTGTTATTCATGATTTATGATGTTTTGTCATCCTTTATCCCATCCATCAGCTTGCCAGAGAGTATTGAGACTCCAATTTACTATGTTGCGTATATTCTTCTTGCATTCCCAGTATTGCGTATCGCAGGTCGCAATATCTTAAAAGGCCAAGTGTTCGACGAGAACTTCTTGATGTCTATCGCTACATTGGGCGCTATTGCTATCGATGCATTGCCTGAAGCCGTAGGCGTTATCTTGTTCTACCGTATCGGTGAGTTCTTCGAAGAAAAAGCTACTGATCGTAGTCGTACAGAAATTATGAATGCTGTTGATATGCGTCCACAAGAGGTGCGCGTTGTAGATACAGACTGCGGTGGTGAAATCGTAGTTATGGCTCCTGAAAAGGTTGAAGTAGGCTGGACTATCGAAGTTCGTCCTGGCGATTTAATTCCTCTAGACGGCACAGTGCTTGAAGGTGAAACACGCGTTAATACAGCACCTGTAACAGGTGAGCCTGTTCCTGTTCGCGCCGTACCTGGCACTCAACTTATGTCTGGTTGTATCAACGAATCTGGTCGCATTACAATGCGTGTAGATAAGGTTCTTGAAGAATCCATGGTTACTAAAATCCTTGATGCCGTTGAAAATGCAGCATCTTCTAAACCTAAAATCGACCGCTTCATTACGCGTTTTGCTCGCGTGTACACTCCAATCGTTGTATTCCTTGCTCTTGCTGTTGCTATTATCCCATCCCTTATTACAGGTGAATGGCATAAATGGATCTACACAGCCTTAACATTCCTCGTTATTTCTTGCCCATGTGCATTGGTGCTTAGCGTGCCACTTGCATTCTTCTCCGGTATCGGCAATGCGTCTAAACACGGTATCTTATTAAAAGGTGGTCGAGTTATCGAGGCGTTGGCTAATGTGAAAGCAGTAGCTCTTGATAAAACTGGTACTATCACATCTGGTGAGTTCAAAGTTCACAGCGTAGAAACTGTAGGCTCTCATGTAAGTTCCAGTCAATTGTTATCCATGGCGGCAGCTATCGAAGCCGTTTCTACACATCCAATCGCAACAAGCATCGTGTCTGAAGC
Organism: Veillonella parvula; assembly: GCF_032550495.1. Classification (GTDB taxonomy): domain Bacteria; phylum Bacillota; class Negativicutes; order Veillonellales; family Veillonellaceae; genus Veillonella; species Veillonella parvula_G. The sequence continues at coordinate 235,976 of NZ_JAWFZJ010000003.1, forward strand.
AAAAGATCAAGGCCTTACAGTGGAACCTTCTGATTTCGTTCAAGAGTTAGCTGGTGAAGGTATGGTAGGTATGGCAGATGGTCAACAAGTACTTATTGGTAACCGTCGCCTTATGGAACGCTATAATGTGCAAGGCTATCCAACAGAGGCTGCTGAATATGGCACAGAAGTTCTTGTGGCAGAAGGTAATACATACTTAGGTCGTATCATCATCGCCGATGAAGCTCGCCCAGACTCTGCTGAAGCGATTGCTAATCTTAATGGTCAAGATATTAAAACTGTTATGCTTACAGGTGATGCTGAAGCAAGTGCAAATTACATCGCTAAAGAAACTGGCGTAAGTGCTGTACGTGCTCAGTTGTTGCCTCAAGATAAATTGTCCGTAGTACAAGATATTCGCTCTGAATATGGTCCAACTATGTTCGTAGGGGACGGTATCAACGATGCTCCAGTACTTGCTGGTGCTGATGTAGGTGGTGCGATGGGTAGCGGTGCTGATGCGGCTATCGAAGCGGCAGACGTTGTGTTTATGCGTCCGTCCTTGACTGCTATTGCACATATCCTTGACTTGTCCAAAGCGACATTGCGTGTAGCATGGCAAAACGTAGTATTCGCTATTGCTGTAAAAATCCTTATCATGGCGCTTGGCCTCATGGGCTATGCATCCATGTGGTGGGCAGTATTTGGTGATACTGGCGTATCCATCCTTTGTATCTTGAACTCTGTTCGTATCTTGCGCCGTTAATTTGGTGAAAGTAATCTTATAGATTAATGCAGAAATATAACAAATGACATGATTCTGATTTGACAGAGTAGGATAAAACAAATAACCTCTATATTAGCGATAAGCTAGTATAGAGGTTATTTTTATAAGATTTAACCTAATGATATATTGCTGATTATTTGTTTGCATACTTACTCACTGTAAGTTTTAGTGGTTTAATCTTTTGGTGGATTTTTTAGTTTAGCAGCTTTATTAATCTATGTGCTCGCTAGATTTTTTGGTAGATTTGATAAAAGGATGTTTTGAGATGCTTTTAACATATACAATTGTGCATTGTTAATAGACATAAAGTGGTTTATGTATATACTACATAAACAAAACTTTCACAATTGAATTGAATAATAGCTATAAAATAGTATATAATTTATTAGATGATTACTATATGTTCGTTGGAAGGAGGGATAGCATGATCACGGTGTACAAACACATAGAAGAAGAGTTGGTTTCAGACTGCACTGTATCAGATGCCACAAAAGGTTCTTGGGTAAATTTGGTGAACCCAGACCCCGATGAGTTGTCCCTCATCAACATTTTGACGGAAATTCCAACGGACGTTTTAAAGACCGCCCTCGATATGGAAGAACGTTCTCACGTGGAGTTAGAGGACAACTATATTTTTGTGGTTATCAACATTCCTGCGATTCGTGGTAATGATATGTACGATACGGTGCCACTTGGTATCTTTTTGACGCCTGACTTTTTTATTACCGTATGTCTTGAAGAGTCCGAGGTGTTGTATCCGTTCATTTCAAACCAACTGTCTACGTTCTATACGTATAAAAAGACACGATTCTTGTTCCAAATCTTGTACCGTACAGCGACGTTGTTCTTGCGTTACTTACAACAAATTAACCGCCGTACCGACGATATTGAAGTTCAGTTGCGTCATACGACGAAGAATAAAGACTTCTTCCAACTATTGGAATTACAGAAATCCATGACATACTTTACCTCTGCGTTGCGTACGAATGGAACTGTTATGGAACGCCTATTGCGCTTGCGTGGTCACAGCACTTATAGACATTTGCTTAAAATGTATGAAGAGGATGAGGATCTTTTGGAAGACGTTATCATCGAGAATAAACAGGCCATCGAGATGGTTGAAATGTATTCTAATATCTTGATGAATATGATGAACGCCTTTACATCGATTATCTCAAATAACCTTAATATGGTGATGAAAATGTTGGCGGCCCTTACGATTACTTTGGCAGTGCCCACAATCATATTCAGTCTGTGGGGAACGAATGTGGCGTTGCCGTTCCAGGATGATCCGAATGGATTCTACGAAGTAGTAGGTATTTCCGTGGTGTGTTCTATCATTGCTATCATCGGCATGTGGAAAAAAGACCTATTCTAATATATATGACAAATAACTAATAGATTAGGGCAATACTAAATGTTAAATACAAATGAAAAAGCTGGCTGTAAGTCAGCTTTTTTGCTTGCTTATGTATTATATTATTGCTTATTTACGTATTACGTTGTTGCTTATTATTAGACCAATTTGATATAATAGTACCGTTATGGAGAGGTGTCCGAGTGGTTTAAGGAGCTGGTCTTGAAAACCAGTGACTCCGCAAGGGGCCGTGGGTTCGAATCCCACCCTCTCCGCCACCAATAAATATAACAATCACAGATTATAACAAATCGTGACGAACTATAACAAACATAGTAAGAATAAAGGTTTATAATAGTATTATAGAATTGAAATTATAACGAATTGTAACGAACTATAACACAATTTTGCCACCATTTTGCCCCCAAAAGAATAAAATAATTTGCCCCCATTGTGCATGCAGTGTGTAATGGGGGCGTTTTTTGTATGCCGAATAGGCATACAATTAAAAGGAATGAGTTCGGTAGAATACCGAACTCATTCCCAAAAAGTAGCTTAATTATATCTGTCCAAGAAAATGGGTGCAGATCAAATGTGATACAGTTTTTTATATATTACAGAATACTAAATGTTCTCTGATGCGAAATAAAGATAATCATGATATAGTGGAATAAAGAGGTGAGACTATGGAAAATCAGTTAGCTATTTTATTACTTATTGTTCCAGGTTATATTGCTAGAAAAATCTATAAACATACAAATGACGTACGTGATGATTTAAGCACGTTCGAGGAAACATTATATTGCTTGATGTTTAGTGGAATTATTTCAATTGTTGCAGCATCTATTATGCTTGTATCTATTCATGGGCTTTGTTTTAATTACTCAACTCTACAAGCTACTGATGTACAAGTATATGCAAATAATTTAGAATTTATTGCCAAGTATATTGGATTAGTTTTAATAGTAGCTACTATACTAGGTTTAATCACGTATCGCTTGAATGAGTGGTATACATATTGGATAAATAAAGCTAGAGGTTCGCAGAAAACTGCGGTCACGCTAAATCAAAGTATATTTGATACATATTTTAATGATAGGAAATATCGTCATTATATCGAACTTTATAAAGATGACAAGCTTATATGTAGAGGGCGTTTAAATAACTGTGTAGAAAAATATAAGGAATTAGGAATTGAACCCTGTGAGGATCAGTTTATTGAATTAGAAGAACGATTAGGGAAAATTCCGTATAAGCATATTTACTATGATGGAAGACTAGGTATTATGATTAAAGAATACGATGTCAGAATACCAGTAACCCAAGATGAGTAATTATTTTTTCTTTTTAGGTAATTTATTTATATAGTTAGATAGTTCATCTGCTGCACTTATTGGCGGTTTATTTATATTTTGAAGATTACCGCCTCTAGTCTCTATTAATTTATTTATATTAGTGCTTTCTTCGATGAAAATTTTTTTTGACTTATTGTTAGTCATAAATAGACCTTTCTACGCCCTCAAAAATATAATAGCATAATCAATAGTTTAGGACATCTAATAATAGATGTCCTTTTCAATATTTGTCCACTATGATATGCTATCGATATATTTATTAGGTTTTCTGTAGAAAGGAGCTCGTATGAATCGACTTAGTTTCTCGCGAACTCAGATTTTAATTCTCCTTAGTGTGTGGCTCACGTTCTTGTTGAGCTTTGTTATGCGCTTGTCCTGGGCATCTGTTATGCCTATCCTCAATGAGGCGTTGCATTTCACAGCTAAGATGGGGGCTCAACATATTTCGGCCTTTTACTTTGGTTATGCGTTAACGGTATTACCAGGCGGCATCTTAGCCGATAAAATCGGTTACAGACGCACCATCTTGTTTAGTTTGATCGGTATGGCCGCTGTAACGGCTTTGATGAGTACCATTACAGACTATACCATGGCTTGGGGTTTGCGTTTCTTATTAGGCGTTATGTCTGGTCCTGTACAAGCTTCTTGCTTGAGTGCTATCGGAGATCACTTCGGTCCGAATCAACGGGGTGCGGCCGTAGGTATCTTTATGAGCTGTACGTCCTTTGGTATTACTACGGTAAACCTTTACGCTCCATATGTAGCTACACATTACGGTTGGCAAACGGCATTCCTTGCTACAGCCATCTTGCCATTGGCAGTACTCGTGTTATGTTACTTCACAGTGCGTAAGCCAAGTGCAGAAATCCTAGCACAACGAGAAGCCGAGGCTTCTGCAGCGGCTGCTAAACTTGGCGTAGGCCAAACGTCTTTAGTAGAAAACTTGAAGCACATCATTTCCAACCGTAACATTCGTTGCTTGGCAATTGCAGGCTTCTTCGCAACAGGTACGACTTGGGGCGTAACGCAATGGGCGAACTTGTACATGGTTAAACAATTAGGCGTAACTGCTATCTATGCAGGCCAAGTCATGAGCGTGTTCGGTACGGCGGCACTAATTGCGAAACCAACAATTGGTATTTTATCTGATATTTTGCCAATTAAGAAGAACCATTTAGCGGCGCTCGTTATGTTCTTATTTGCGCCCGCTTTAATCTTGTTTGCAAGTACGGCAAATCCAAATATGCTCTTTGTAACAGGTCCAATCCTCGGTATAGGTGCCTTCATGCATAGTGCGTTGACTAATGCTCTTGTAGTTCAATCGGCAGCACCTCATTTACGCGGCACTACAGCGGGCTTTGTAAACTTGTTTAATCAAATTGGGGCTCTCTTGGCACCACTGCTCTTGGGCAATGTCCTCGTTATGACGGGCAGTTACCAAATGTCCTTGATGTCTATCGCCATTGCCCCTATTATCGGTGCATGCGCATTGTTTTTCATTCGTCTTAAATAATATAAAAGGATCCGTAAATGAACTGCCCTTCTAAAAATTGCGCCTAATTGGAGGGCAGTTCAAAACGGGTCCTTTTTGTAATTAATATGTATATTGTGTATGGTGTTCTTTTATTATATGATTGAGTCATATTACAGGAGGGATGTAAATGGAAATCATCTGTTTTGGCGATAGTATTACGCGTGGCTATGATGTACCTTATGGACAGGGTTGGGTCGAAATCTGTGATGCATCCATAGAAGGTGCTAATTTTACAAATTATGGTGAAGATGGCTGCTCCGTACAGGGTATGATTTATAATATTGAAAATTGGGCAATTACGGCTACAACTGATCCAACACGTCATATTTTCTTGATGTGTGGCACTAACGATATTTTACAAGGTCGAGATAGTACCTATGTGTACAAGACTTTGGTGAAAGCTATTGAGCTGGCTAGTACAAAAGGGATGGTAATCATCGGTTTAGAAACTCAAATTGATAGCGATATGGATGGATTAAATCTGGTTGTACGAGAGGTTAATGAACAGCTAAAAGCCTATGCAGAGGCACGTAATATTAAGGTCATAGATTTTTATACCACCTTGTTTGAAGCGGATCAAATTGGACAAATTGTCTTTGCCGGAGAGGTACACCCCAACGAGCGCGGTTATCGATTAATGTCACAAACCGCATTGAAGGTATTTTTACAAATCGGTTAGATAGAATATTTAGAATGTATACATAGGTGCTTTATGGAGTTTATCAAAATATAATGTATTTAGTTGATATAATTTTTTGTGTATATTAATGAATAAATATAATAAAAAAGGGTTGCTATATATCATTTACATATAATACTATTTAGATATACTTCTAAAAGGTTTTATTAATTAAAAAAATAAGATGGATTGAATACAGACTAAATGTACTTTTTTGAATTATGATGAGTAAAAAAACACACATTAATTATAAAAGTGAGTTGACATTATAGTTAGTTAATGTATAATGTAATTAAATCACATGTGAATAATATTTCAAATCTTTGAATGAGAAGTAGTAACTATACTAACTATTCTACAGCAAGTTGATGACCACTATGGAGATGAGATGATCAGCGATTAGCGTATAGTGAATGGGCTCATGAGAGTTCACCGAAAGTATTTCGAGTAGGCTGGAACGGTTGTCACCGTTATATGACTAGAGTATCGAAAGGTATATTGACTTTTCCGCACTTGAAAGTATACATAATGGGTGGTATAGCGAACACATTTCGTCCTGTTTAGGATGAAATGTGTTTTTTATTATTTAGATCTAAATTGGAAAGGTTAATATCTATTAATTGTTGGAGGTATTATATGAATACAGATTTAGAGTTTGGAATAGGAAGAGGCCTTATTAAGTGTACTTGTGAAGCGATTCAATGTTATATGGCTATTCAGGAACTTTATGGAGCTAATAACTGCTATATTTTTGAATCGCTAGCGGGACCGTCTCAGGATGTTAATTCTGCATATGTAGGTTTTGATAAGGTGTTGTCAATATCTATAAAGGATAGTTATTTAAATCTACAGGGTGATAGTGCTTTGATAGATTATATTAAGAGTAATTTAAAAGCTATAAATACAGTTATTATTGATGGACTTGAAATATATGTTCGAGAGGGGCATATATTTGATGTTTTGAGTTTTATTACAGGATTATTTAATAAAGAAGAATGTAATACTAAATTAAGCTTTTTATCATTTATTTCTTATGAAAGTATACGATATATAGAGGATATACCAGACTTAAACCGAGTATGTAATTATGAAATACCTGATATAGTGCTTGACTTATATCGAGGAATCATTGAGTTTAATTTAAATGATAACAGTATAACTTATGAAGAACTGAAGTTTACCGGACAACCTGTTATCGATTGGGTGAATATTGAAAGCACTTTACAAAGATACACAAAATATGATTTACCAATACCAGAAATTTATCCAGTCAATACTATAAAAGACAGTATGAGTAAATCTGAATTCTTAGAGGTTGCAAATGAGTGTTTGCAGCATATTGCTAATGGGGATATTTATCAAATTCAAATTGGTCATGAAATATCTATTAGTACTAATACAAGACCATTTGATGTATATTTGCGTTTGCGTGAAATTAATCCTTCCCCATATATGTATTTTGCACCTATAAATAGTGTTTTTTCAATTGGTGCTAGTCCAGAGCTATTTGTAAGAAAAAATGGTCGTACTATAGAAATGAGACCAATTGCAGGTACTACAAAGCGGACTCATGATGAAGAACTTGATAATATGGCTATTGAAAAACTTAAATGTGATGAGAAGGAAATCGCAGAACATTTAATGTTAATTGATTTATGTAGAAATGATTTAGCTAAAGTTTGTTCTAAAGGAACATTGGAGTTGACACGGCAATTTTTTGTAGAAACTTACTCACATGTTTTTCATTTGGTTTCTGATTTACAAATAGATTTAGAGGATGTATATGATATTTTTGATGTGATTAAAGCCACTTTCCCAGCAGGAACTATGACAGGGACACCTAAAATTGAATCTATGAAGCTTATTGAAAAATACGAGAATAATAAAAGAGGACTTTATGCTGGTGCTATAGGTCAAATTACATTAAATGGAGATGCTGTTTTAGCGCTTTGTATTAGGACGGCGTTATATTATGCAGGAAATTATCATATCCGGGCATCTGCTGGTATTGTTGCAGATTCAAAGCCTTGCAATGAATGGAATGAAACATTAAATAAATTAGCTGCAACATATCTTACTATTACTGGCAAATCACTTTTAGATTGATTTAGGGGGATAACATGAAAACATTAGTTGTAGATGCATATGATAGCTTTGTATATATATTAGTTGAATATTTAAAGCAACTAGATATGAATCCAATTGTATATAGGATTAATGAAATTAATATAGCTTTAATCGAGGAACTGAGTCCTGATATGATTTTATTAGGACCAGGTCCAGGTCATCCAAAAGATGCTGGTTATACTGAGATTATTCATAGATTCAAAGGCCAAATTCCTATATTGGGAGTTTGCTTAGGACATCAAGCGATTGGCTTAGCGTTTGACTGTAAAATCTCTAAAGCATGTAACTTACGACATGGAAAGAAAAGTTTAATAACGAATGATCAACAATGTATATTTCAACATTTTGACTCTCCTTGTTTAGTAACACGATATCATTCTCTTATTATTGATAAAGAAGGTTTTAATAATGATGAACTAATTATAACTTCGAATTCTATGGATGATCATTATATCATGGGAGTTAGGCATAAGAAGTATTCTATAGAGGGGATACAGTTTCATCCCGAAAGTATAGGTACTATCAATGGATTAGAAATGTTACAAAATTTCAAAAAGAGGTATGTAGAATGAATTTGTCAGTAAAAAATATAGGCTTATTGGCAATATTTTTAGCAACTATTTTTTTATCAACGAAATCGATTTTTGCGAAACTTCTTTATTTAAACGAAATTACTCCTATTATAATATTAATGTATAGGTCTATCATTTCATTACCCTTTTTCTTATTTCCATTACTGAATGTAGATTGGGAAAATAGGGGAATTAAAAAGGTAGTGATATATGGTGCAATCGGATCTTTCATCTATTTGTTGTCATCAATAGCAGATTTTATCGGATTGCTATTCATATCTGCATCTTTGGAACGAGCTATTCTGTTTACTTTCCCAATATATGTTTTTTTGCTATCTAAAGAAAACTCTAAAATTACGATAGTTCAAATGGGTTTAATTTTTTCGACAGTAATTGGTCTAATTTTTATGTTTAATCCAATTGTAATAGGGAATATTAAAGAGACTCTACTTGGTGGAGGATTAGTTTTGCTGTCCGCAATTTTTTGGGCTATATTCATAATTTATAGTAAGCATGCCGTTCGAATGATTGGTGCAACTGTTTTTACCAGTGCTTATATGTGTATAAGTACTATAGCTTTAGTTATTATTTTTATGATTTTTTCAAGAGATATTGCAACTAGTTTTTTGTTTGAAGATAGCGTGATGGTTTATTTAGTATTATTGGCTTTAATGTGCTCAATAATCCCTTCTTATCTTTTATCTTATGGAGTAAAAATTATTAGTGCAACACAAACTGCAATAATTAGTGCTTTAGGACCGATTTCAACATTAGTGTTAGATGTCATTGTATTGAATCATAATATTACTATAAATGAAATTATTGGCACTATAATTGTAACTTTAAGCGTTACCTATTTAACTAGATCATATAAATAATGGAGGCGCATATGAAAATAAAGTTTCTTGTTATCAATGGTTCTGAACGAACTAATGGTAATACTGAATTTGCAATAAATATTGCGAAGGAGATTTTAATAAATGTATCAAAAAAGTATAATGTGGTTTTTGACGTGATAAATTTGCGTGAGCTATCTGTAAAATCTTGTAATACTTGTGAGGATGTAGAAAATTGTAATTATCGAACGGAACCATGTAGACAGAATGATGATGTAGTAAAAGTATATGAGAAAATGAAAGAGGCAGACTGTTTGATATATGCAACTCCAGTACATGGATTTGGCATGCCCAGTTTAATGCAATCTTTTATTGATCGTTTAGGCGTGGGATATTTAAGGTTTGAGCGTCCATTAACTAATAAAATTGGAGGAATTATTGCTGTAGGACGAAGATATGCTCATTCTGCGGTTTTTACTCAGTTAATTCAAAATTTTTTACTGAATAGAATGATTGTTGTTGGTAGCGGATTTCCAGTATATTTATATGGAGGACAGAAGGGTGAGATACAAAATGATACAGAAGGCTTAGACTCTTTATATAGAATGGTTATTAGGATGCTTGAATTTGCCGTATTTATCAAATTAAAAAAAACAAATATAGGTATTGATAAAGAAATATTGCTTAATGAGAGAGATTTTATATATTCAATAAAGACTACAATATAGAAAGAAAGGCTGTACTCAAAATGTAATTAATTTTACATTTGAGTACAGCCTTTCCTTGCTACTTTTTAGCTTTAATTTTTGTACGAATTATTTTTTAGATTTAGTAGATACTTTGTTATTGGATACCTTAGCAGATTGTGCGATTGCATATGCAGTGCCTTTTACTAAATCAGAAGCTTCAGCAGTGTTGCCAGATACGGTTACAGCTGCTACAGTGTCTTCAGTTACTGCGAATAATGCAGTTGCGTAAGGGTGTTGCGCACCATTTGGTACAGTTACAGCACCGGATTTAACAACGATGTAACGACCGTTATTGTTGAAGATATCGTAATGAGCCGCTTGTTTTACACCATCATAGCTTTCATTGTAAGCGAACAATGCAGCTACTTCACCACTTGCTACTTGACCAGTTTGTTGCATGGAACGCAATTTAGCAGCTGCTACAGCTGTTGGTTGAGTCATGTTTACAGTGATGCGCAAAGAGTTGTTGTTTACAACTGCTTCAGTGATTACGTTTGTAGAGAATACATTCGCAACACCGTTGCCAGCACGGTTGTAAGAGCTAGCAGTTTTCACTTGGTAGCCGTTAGTGTATGCAGGCAAGTCATATGTGTAAGTTTTACCATTTAACAACAAGTCGAAAGCGTTTAATTGGTTAGCTTTGTAGCGAGAAACGTAGGAGCTGCCGTTGCCATTAGCTGTTACGGAGTTTACAGTTTCTTGGTATACAGGTTGGGCTTCAGTAGGGATAGGATCCATGATTTGAAGACCTACAGCTGTTGTTTGTGGTGCCACAAAGATTGGATCACCTAATTCTTTAGATACAGGCATTTGTTGAGCCATATCACCTGCTGTATAAGGCACTGCTGGCAATGGTTTGTAGCCAGGGCGTGGTGCACTTGTGGCATAACTAGTTTGGTAAGCTGGTGTAGCCGCTTGTGGTGCAGGATAAGAATATTGTTCTGCTGAAGCACGTTCGTAAGCGCGTGCATTAGCATCAATAGTTGCAGCAAAAGCAGAGAAAGACATCGTTGTCGCTGCAAACACTGCAAAAGCAGTTGCTAAATGTTTTTTGTTCATAATAATTTACTCCTAAATACATGATTTTACAAATAACACAGATACTAACTTGTATTATATAGGAATTCATGCTAATTGTAAATAAAATATAAAATATTATCTTAATTATAAATAAATATAATCAGATGAGTCAAATATTGTACAATTAGCCATAGAATGTCATATTACTATATAATAATAATCAGTATAGTAATTTATTATATCGAAAAACTTCGTTTAACGCTATATCTAATTCGTATAGTGCTACAATTAGTTTGTGTAGTGCTATATCTAATGCGTTAAATGATATGAGCAACATACATTTGTGGATTACATCAATTGAGATGGTGAAAGTTTCACTAGGGAGGTCTCATGAGTATTAGCGTCTATTATGGACGGGCTGGATCGAGTAAGACGCGTGCCGTATATGAGCACATACGTCAGGTTATGATAGACTGTCCAGGGGAACCAATAATCTTGCTTGTTCCTGAACCTGCCACCTATCGGGTGGAACGGGAGCTAGCTGAATTTATGCCTGAAAAAGGATTTACTATGGTTCGCGTCGTAGGCTTCGGTCGCTTGGGTTATCAGGTATATCAATCTATAGGCTCAAAAGGGGGCGGTCAATCAAGTTTATCAAGCTTTGGCCGGTCTATGTTGTTGCGCCTTGTAATGAAACGAAAGCAAAAGGAACTGGGGCTATTAGAACAGGCCACAAAGCGACCTGAGTTTTCCTCTGTATTGCAACAACTCTTTTCTGAGTTTCGCGCCTTCCGTGTAGGCCCTGTGGACCTAGAACGAGGGGCAGAATCTGTTAAAAATAAAGTATTACAAAAGAAATTGCGCGAGCTAGCTATTTGTATGTCTGCCTATGAAGAAGAACTCAGTCGCCATGGGGAGCGCGACATCGATCCTATCATGGAAATCGTAGAGGCTTTGCCACAATCTCCTCTCATGGAGAATAGCCACGTCTTTATCGATGGTTTCCATTGGTTTACGCCCACACACTATGAGTTGATTTATACCTTGTTTGACTTGGCGAAGGAAGCCGTTATTACTATCGATTTACCGATGGCTCCAAAGGCGTTAAATCTAGCTCGTCGAGGGGAGCATCTCTTCAGCCGCCCTTTAGAGATTTACGACACCTTAGTCGCTCGTTATGGCTCTAGTATCAACTGGGTTGGCTTTGACGGGAAACGAGGCCCTCAAATCGTTCAAGCTCTAGAGTCTAATTACTTTGCTAGTCCTAGTAAGAAAAACTCTACAGATGAAACGATTCCGCTTATTCGCGGCTATAACCGGGAACGCGAAGCCGATGCGGTGGCTCGTCGTATTTTAGCCTATATAGAATCATCTGAAGAGGCTCGTTACCGAGATGTATGTATTATGCTCCGCGAGTCTGAAACCTATGGTGATACTTTAGAAAAGGTCTTTGCTCGCTACGGTATCCCGCACTTTATTGATCGTCAGCGGCCTATGAAAAACCATCCATTAGGCGAGCTATTGACGGCACTCTTTGATATCGTGCGTCATAACTATAGTCGGGACAGCATGTTCCTCTTGCTCAAGACGGACTTGATGCCTCTTAGCCGTGAAGCTGTAGATGAGTTAGAGAATTATGTTCTCGAGTTTGGTATCGATCATTATAAATGGGAACGTGAAAGCTGGCCGTACTTACGAGGCTTTCATGAGGGGCAAGATGAAGAAAGCCACGTAGATGCACCGCGCAGAGCACGTATTAACAAAGCAAGACAAACCATTATGGATATATTATCTCCATGGTTTGACTTTGCTGCTAATGCGGATGGTCATACAGGGGCTGAGTGGGGTACACAACTTTATGGTTTATTAGAAATCTTACAAGTGCCAGAGCGCCTCTATGAATGGGCGAAGGACGCAGAAATTGTAGGTGATCAAGAATCCAAAGCTAGTCATGAACAGATGTATAATGCGGTTCTTTCCTTTATAGACGAAATTTCTATGGTCATGAAGGATGAAATATTGACTCTGGATGAGATGATGCTCCTCCTCGAAGAAGGCCTTAGCGATGTAAACTACTCTATGATTCCGCCGTCTTTAGACCATGTGGTGATTACCACTATCGAACGTGGTTACAGCCAGTGGTGGCCTAAGGTGTTCGTAATGGGCCTCAACCAAGGCGTATTTCCTCAAAGTATGGGAGATGAAGGCCTCATCAAGGATAAGGAGCGTCAAGAATTGGCCGATGCAGGCATTACCTTAGCAGAAGGGGCCTTGCCGAAGGCTTTCAACGAGAATTTCCTATTATATCTCGCCATGACACGGGCATCCGATTCGTTGACCTTGTCCTATGCGGGCTCTGGTGAGGATGGAACAGGTCTTGAGCCATCCCTCGTTGTAAAGCGATTAGAATCTCTTGGGTACGTAGATCAGGCAGTAGATATTCCTCTCTCTATTGCACCTGATACAGAGGCAGATTACATGTGGCGTCCGCTCCAAAGTCTGTCATTGCTATCTGAGCGTTGGGGGGCTCTCTTTAGTGGTTATGAGGTCAATCCTCTTTGGTGGGGACTCTATAACTGGGCTCGTGAAAGCGAAACATATCGTCCTCGTTTAGCGGAGGTGTCACGTGGTATTCGAGATAACAACGATGTGCCTGTCATAACGCAGGATTTAGTGAATGGTCTATTCTTGTCTAAAGGCTACATGTCTGGCTCTGTGACGCGCCTTGAACGATACCAACAATGTCCGTTTAAGTTCTATGCCCAATATGGTTTGAAGCTAGAACCGCGTCCAGTACGCTCCTTTGGAGCTCCTGAAATCGGTACGTTCTTACATGCTAATTTAGAGCGCTTAGGTAATTATCTGCTAGAAAATAACAAACAATGGCGTGACCTCGACGAAGAGGAACAAGAAAATCTATGCCGTACTGTGGCAGACGAAATCTTGCAAGAAAATCAGCTAGGTGAAGAAACGAGCGATGCCTACCAAAAGGCCATCGAACAGCGTGTACAGAGAACATTACATGTGACGGTAGATCGTCTCGTAGAGTGGTCTAAGCGCAGCGATTTTGATACGAAGTATTTAGAGCAAGACTTTGGTCGTCAAGGTGGCTGGGATCCTATTCGGGTCCCTCTTGGTGAAGACCGTTACTTGCGACTCATCGGTCAAATTGACCGCATCGACGAATATACACGGGATGATCAAACCTATGGCATGGTTATCGACTACAAGTCGGGTGGTGCTCATGTGACGGCCCAAGATGTGTACTATGGACTTAAACTGCAACTCATGACCTATCTGTTGGCTTTGGAGTCCGCTTATGGTAAAACACATGGCGGATCTATGTCCCCTGCGGCGGTGGTTTACTCTTACGTGAAGAACCCTAAAATCCCTGCTGATGCGCCTATATCTTATGAAGATGCGGTTTCGTTGGCTAATGAAAGCGATGCTTGGCAAAACAGTGGGTACTTCTCCGATGATATAGAGTTGTTGACGCATATTGACAATAAGTTCTTGTCCTATGGATCTAAGCGTGGGCCTTATGTGCCGATTGCTACGAAAAAAGATCAAACCATTTCTAGCAGAGATTTGCGAAAAGTTAAGTCTACAGGTGAATTTGACGTAATGTGCTGCTATACAAATCACGTGATGGCTGAGACGGGTCGTCACATTGGGGAAGGGCAGTTCCCGATTAAGCCATATCAATTGAATGGCCTTAGACCTTGCACATTCTGCGATTACAGAACGGTATGTCGCTTTGACTCTAGCCGTAATCGATATAATTATTTGTCTAGATTGTCTGAAGATGATGCATTAGAACGGATGAAAGAGGTCTTAAGCGACGGAAACAACGGAAACAACAGTAACGACAGAAATAACAGCAACGAAAAAAATAATAATAATGACGGAAATAATAGTAGCGAAGGAGGTGAAAACCATGGGTGTTAAATGGACGCCAGAGCAGGAGTCTGCCATCATAGCACCTAAGGACTCCTCCTTAGATAATCAGACCTTACTTGTTGCGGCTGCTGCCGGTTCAGGTAAGACAGCGGTCCTCGTAGAGCGCATTATTACGCGCCTTAAGGATATGGATAATCCCTTATCCGTTCAAGAACTCATGGTTGTAACTTTCACAAAGGCTGCAGCCCAAGAGATGAGCGCTCGTATTGGCCTTGCCTTGGCTAAAGCCATGGAATCTACAGATGATGCTGCACTACAAGCGCGCCTTGAACGACAGCTCAATCTATTGCCGTCTGCTCATATTTCTACCTTGCACTCCTTTTGCCAATGGGTAATCCGGTCCTATTTCTACAAGCTCGATATTAATCCAACGGCTCGTATCGGCAATGAAGCAGAAATGGCGTTGTTACAACAAGAGGTATTAGCCGATTTATTAACTAAGTCCTATGAAGAGGGCCTTTATAATATCTATGAGCTAGCGGATTTCTTCAGCGATGATAAATCCGATGCAGGCTTAACGGCGAAGATTATGTCCCTGTATAACTACGCCATGTCCCTCGCCAATCCAGATGGATGGCTACGAAAAGCCTTAGAGCCTTATAAAGAGGCGATGACCATAAACCCTAGCGATACGTTGTGGGGTGAATATATGTGGTCGAATCACATGGCTGTCATCGATCGCATTAGAGAGCGCTTAGAGCGGATGGAACAAATCTTGCTCGATCCGACAGGGCCTCATAAATGGCAAAATATATACGATAATCAACTGGCTGCATTAGGTATGCTTTCAGCGGCTCAAACTTGGGACGACATGGGCGAAGCTTGTAAACATGTAGATACCTTTATTAAGGACCAGTTCCGGATGGGCTCAAAAGAGGCGCAAGCCTATGACCCTATATTGGTATCAGAGTTTAAATCTTTGGGTGGTCAAAATAAAGATGACCTCAAAGCTATGCAAACCGCTATATTCACCGTTCCGGAAGCTACCTTGCAAGAGCAGTTTAAGGCTCAATATCCAATCATAGAAGGTCTTGTAGAGCTGACGATTGCTTTTCATAAAGCCTATAGAGACATGAAGCAAGAGCAAGGCATCATGGATTTTAGCGACCTTGAGCATTTATGCTTGGCCCTTCTTGTTGAACCTGGTACAGAGGATGACCCTCAGCCGTCCGATGTGGCGAAGGAGCTCCAAGATACGTTCAAAGAAATCATGGTCGATGAATACCAAGATACGAACGGCGTGCAAGAGACGATTATCAACTTGATTTCTCGTGTCGATAATAGGTTCTACGTGGGGGACGTGAAGCAGGCTATTTATAGTTTCCGTATGGCCGATAGTTCTCTGTTCATGGAGAAATATAATACGTACGGCGGCAATGATGCGGTAGAACGTCGTATCGACCTAGCGAAGAATTTCCGATCTCACGAAAATATCTTGGCTGCAACGAATTTTTTGTTTTATCAAATCATGACGGAAGACGCGGCAGAGCTCAATTACACAGAGGCTGAATCGCTCATTCCTGGCCGTATCGTAGAGGATGCGCCAGAGGATTGGGTCGGTGGTGACGTGGAATTACAGCTCTTAGATGTGAGTAAGGATACCCTTGGTGCTAGTGAAAGTGACGAAGATGAAGGGGATGATCCTGAAAACAACGAGCGTGAGCTAGATTTTATCATTCAAAAAATCAAAGAAATCCATGCTACTAAGAAGCAGGTGCAAAATCCAGATGGTACATTCCGTCAAATCGAGTGGCGAGACTTTGCTATCTTGCGCAGATCCTTGGCGGGCTGGGGCACGCGTGCCGTAGAAGCCATGCGTCAAGCGGGGATTCCTGCGGTGGTAAATGAGCGAGACGGTTACTTTGAAGCCCAAGAGATTCAACTCTTATTGGCGTTGTTATCCATCATAGATAATCCTGAACAAGATTTGCCGATGGCTGCCGTGTTGCACTCTGGCCTGGTAGGCCTTGATGCCAACGAACTAGGTGCATTGCGCCTGTCTGGTGAGGGATCCTTATGGTCTCTTATGCCAGCCTATGCACAAGAGGCTCAAGATGAGCGTTTATTGGCCTTTATTGGGCATATGGAAAGGTGGCGCACCTTATCGCGTCGTCACGGCGTGACCGATTTGCTGTGGGATATTTACGAATCTCAAGACTATGTAAACTATGTGGGAGCTATGCCGAATGGCCTCGTTCGTCGTGCCAATGTGCTCGCATTATACGATAGAGCCAAGGGCTATGAAGCCTCTGGCTTCCGTGGGCTCTTTAGGTTCTTGCGCTTTGTGGAAAGCTTGCGCGACAGCAACCAAGATATGCCTCTTGCCAATGTGGTGAGCGAGGCGGATAATGTGGTGCGCCTCATGACCATCCATAAGAGTAAGGGCCTTGAATTCCCTGTAGTATTCCTATCTGGTGTTCAAAAGCGATTCAACATGATGGACTTGCGTTCAGAACTTCTTATAGATAAAAATGCAGGTCTTGGTTTGAAAGGGTATTTCCCGGATATTCGAGTATCCTTTCCGACCATGCCTTGGTTCTATGTGAAAGACGTAAAAGAAGCGGCCCTCAAGGCGGAGGAGCAGCGCATTCTCTATGTTGCTTTGACACGGGCACGAGATAAGCTGTTCATGACAGGCTTTATTAAAGGCTTTAAAAATTCTAAAGGTGTGTTAAGCACCATAGGTGAGCTCATTAAAAATGCGGCTTCCGTAGAAACTCAACAGTTACCGACAGATATTATTACACAAGCTAATACCTATCTAGACTGGATGATTATGGGCTTTGCTCGTCATTTAGCTGGTGGCAATCCATTGCGCGTAGCCATCGAGCATGAAGGGCCAACTTATTTTGATTTACCGGATAAACAGTGTCGTTTAAAGGTTGAAATCCATGATGGCTCTCTTTATGGTGATCTCGATTACAAAGCGGATATCGACGAGACTACGATTAATAAGGTACGAGAGTTACAAGCTGTTAATTCCGTAGAATTACCGCAGGAAATCGTGGACCGATTCAACTATAGCTATCCGTACAATGATGCTACTCGCCGAACCGCAAAAATCTCCGTTAGTGAATTGAAACGAAGATTCCAAGAGCGAGAACTTGAAGCAGGAACTATTGATACTTTGAATGAACCAATTGCAACGGTAGAAGTTTCAGCAGATGACTTAGCAAACTCCGTATTCGGTCGAAAGCCACAAGCATTACAGTCTGAAGAGGATGTATTGACCGGTGCTCAATGGGGTACCTTGATGCATGAAGCTATGCAATGGTTACCTCTTGTTGAGTATACGCAAGCTTCTTTGACGAAAGAGCTTGATGCATTGGTGGGAAAAGGGACTTTCACAGAGGAAGAACGAAATTTATTAAGCGATACAAGTTTGTATAAATTTTTCAGCTCTGATCTTGGTAAGCGCCTTATCAATGCAAAACGTATCGAGCGAGAATTGCCATTTAGCATGCTCTTTGAAGGAAAACGCGTATATGACACCTTAGAGGACGGGGAAAATCTGTTCCTTCAAGGTATTATTGATACGGCCTTTGAAGAGGAAGGAGAATGGGTTCTCGTAGATTATAAAACGGATCGTGTTACATCCGGAGAAGACCTTATCAAGCGCTATAAAATCCAAATGGATCTCTATAAAGAGGCCTTGCAGCGATTGACGGGGATGCCCGTGAAAGCTTGCTATATTTATAGCTTCCGCTTGCACGATGCAATCATCGTGGACTAAAGTGTATAGATTCTTATAAATTAATAAACACAAAAGCTCTCTATTCGTTGATAGAGAGCTTTTGTGTTACCAATTACTTGTTATATATGTGGTAGTTTAGGCAGATTTAAGGCTTTTTTCTTTTTATGCTTTGCAGGTGCAAATACTTTGAGTACGCGCGGCAATACTTCAATGTCTACTGGCATAGCAGGACCTGCATCACCATCCATATTGGTCGATAAATCATCGACGTCAGATAGAAGTTCGATATGAGCTTTTTTCACAGTTAATGTCGTTGTATAACGAGAGTTATAGATGGCACCACTGATAATGAGTGGTAATACGCTGAGAATATCGAGGATAAAATATTCTTTGAAGATGATGATACGCATATAACCATCATCTACAGAGGCTTCTGGCATAAAACGCTCAAAGCTAGATACTACATTGGTAAGTAGGGCTAAAACGAGAGGAGATTTGCAAATGAAATCATCGTCCTCTGTTTTAATGCGGTACGTGTAGTCCTTTGTAGTGAACAACGCTTGGCCTGCTCTCAAGAAATACGCGAGAGGGCCGAGTATGCTCTTTTCCTTTGGTGTAACTTCATCTACAACCTTAGGAATAACGCCAGCTGCAATATTATTGCAGAAATACCGATCATTACAACGGCCGATATCAATGGTTCGAGTTTCATTGATATCGATACGTCTGATAGCTTGCGTTGGATTTTGGTGAATGCCGAGCGCACGAGACATATCATTTACTGTACCAACGGGAATAAACCCAAAGGTACAGGAGAATCCACCTTGGGCAATACCATTAACGGTTTCGTTAACAGTGCCGTCACCACCCATGCAGAATACGGCATCAAACCCGCGTTCACAAGCGTTCTTAGCAAAACGTGTAGCATCGCCTTCGCCTCTGGTGAATTTGACCTCAATCGTTTCGAACAAGGTACTCAATTTCCATTGTAAATCGAGGGCATAACGGCGCGCTGCACCTCCTCCTGAGACAGGGTTGATGATAATCAAACAACGGCTCATAGTATACTTCCTTACTTTCAAAAATGAGATATAGCTATTATCTATAGTTAAATTGACAGTCTTAATGATGAGTTCTATAATTGTAATGTATATACTTAATTTCGCACAACATACTTTCTAAGATATGTTGTATACTATATTATACTCATTTTAACCGTTCTTTGAAAGTCTGAAAGCACGAATGGTTAGTAAGGTTTAGGGGCTAGTAATGGGAAGACAAAGTTCAAAAGATAAATACAAATTGTCCGCAGTGGATTCTATCGAAAGATTACCTCTCAGTGAACAAGTATATTTAACATTAAAAACAGCTATCTTAACAGGCGAATTGATGCCTCAAGAGAAGCTTAACGAAGTAAAGATTGCAGAACAATTACAAGTGAGTGCTACACCTGTACGTGAAGCATTCCGTAAATTAGCTAAAGATAATCTCGTAGTTATCGTTCCTTGGAAAGGCGTTACTGTAAAAGCTGACACTCCAGAAGAAATTGTAGCACTTTACCAAGTTCGCGAAGTAATGGAAGGACTTGGTGCTAGATTATGTGCTCGTCATGCTACACCTGAGCAAGTACAAGAGCTAAGAACCCTTTGTAAAGAGATGCATGAAATTGAAGATGCCACAGAACGTGTTGATGTGAATAGCCGATTCCATACAATGATTGCTCATTACTCTGGCAATGAACGTATTGTAGATTATCTAGCAGGTTTCCGTGAACGCGTTAATCGTGACATGTACATCAGTTCTTTCAATGCTGTACGTACACATGACTGTGATGATGAACATGACCAAATCGTAGACGCTATTGAACGCCACGACGAAGTAGCAGCAGAAACGGCTATGCGTCAGCATATCAACAATGCATTTATCTTCAAAAAAGCAAATGCGGAAGTACAGCATAAAAAACTTAATGAAGTATAATGCCTGCTGATGCTGATGCTGATGCTGATGCTGATGCTGATGCTGATGTAATAGGCATAATGACATATGAAAAGCTCCGCCATTGACGGAGCTTTTTTGATTGTTATTTTGAATAGTAAATTCAATTTTCATTTAGAGTATTTAGAGCATCTTGATATAAATTAGTTATTATTTGTTGTATTTAATTAACTGTTCTTTTAGTCTATCGGATTAGTTTGTTCTTATTTTGTTTCGAGACGTTCTTTTGGTGTGGTTCAGAAGCTCTAGTCGTTTATAGTGTGATGTTAGGTGCGCATTACAGTTTTTATAATCTACAACACGCAGTCTTACGAGTTGACCTACGTTGATTTGAAAGGCTTGGGCGATTTTAAAAAGAATTTCCAAAGACATGCCGGAGATGCCTGTACCACATTCTAATTTACTTAAATAACTACGACTGATACCAATGTGACGAGCTAACTCTTGTTGAGACATATTTAGGGATACGCGAATAATGGCAATTTTATGACCTAAACAAACATATTGATGTTGTAAAAACGGGTCTTCGTATGTGTTGATCCGCAGTTCGGTGAGCGGTGTAGACGAGGGGTTCATAGGGACTCCTTCCTTTTCCCTACTCTCTAAATATAGTATACTGAGATTATTAGCATCTGACTAATATAGAAAACTAGATAATTATCGGCTATTACAGATAATTACACGAATTGTGAAAGTAGTATTACATGTATGCTATAGTAATGTGATCATACCATCTAGTATGTTATCGTGAGTAAAGGAGGCAATATGGAAAAATACATAGCCGTTGCCCTCGGTGGCGCTACTGGGGCCTTATGCCGTATGGCTCTCGGTGAATGGGTTATGACAAAGGTCAGCTCTTTTCCGTATGGTACGGTAGTAGTAAACCTCGTTGGTTGCCTCATTATCGGTTTAGTCTTAGGCCTTTATATGCAAAAGCCAGATCTACCTCAGTGGGCGAGATTCTTCCTCGTTGTAGGTGGGCTCGGCGCATTTACCACCTTTTCAACCTTTGCCTTTGAAATGCTACAGCTTATGATGGCTGAATCCTATGTACAAGCATTATGGTACGGTGTGGTACAAGTAGTGGGTGGTTTAACCCTCTGTTGGATTGGTATGCTAGTAGTGCGTCTACTCTGTACTATTTAAACATATTAGCATTGAATAATAGTATTAAATACATTTTGATGTTATACAATAGCGTATTTTGTTATTAATGACTTGGGAGATATTATGAAATCCATTAGAACACAAGATGCCGTAGGGCAAATATTATTACACGATCTCGTAAGAATCGTCATCGGTGAGGTGAAAGACACGCCCTTCCGCCGTGGACATGTAATTACAGAAGAGGACATTCCTAAACTCTTGGATCTTGGCAAGGAACATGTATTTGTAATGGAGCCAGAAGATGAGGGGTTCTTGCACGAAGAGGATGTAGCTCGTGCTTTGTACCATATGGCAGGCGGCGAAAATATGCACGATGGCCCTATGGCACAAGGTAAAATTGAAGCCATTGCAGATGTAGATGGTCTTTTCAAGGTCGATGTGGAACGCTTACATGCTATCAATAGCATTGGTGAGCTGACTATTGTAACGAGATTTAATAATACACCTGTGAAAGCTGGTGATAAATTAGCAGGTATGCGTTGTATTCCATTATTGTTAGAAGAACAACAAGTAGAAGATGCAAAGAAAATTGCTGATGGTAAGCCTTTGTTACATGTAAAGCCGTTCGTGCGCAAAACAATGGGGATTGTTACGACTGGTTCTGAAGTATTTGAAGGTCGTATTAAAGATGCTTTCACACCAATCATTGAAGAACGTTGTGCTGAATTTGGTGTTACAAAGGTAGCTCACGAAATTGTAACGGATAATACAGACGATATCGTGGCGGCTATCGATGAGGTGAAAGCCGCAGGCGCGGATATAATTTTCTGTACCGGCGGTATGAGCGTTGACCCAGATGATCTCACCCCAGGAGCCATTAAACGCTATGCAGATCGCGTAGTTACCTATGGATTACCAGTGTTACCAGGGTCCATGGTTTGCATTGCTTACTGTGCAGATGGCACACCAATCCTTGGTGTACCAGGGGGCGTATTATTCAGTAAACCGACTGCCTTTGATGAAATTGTGCCACGTCTTGTTGCAGATGATGAAATCACCAAAGAAGATTGTATAGCTATGGGCCATGGAGGATTCTTGGGCTAATAGGCTAGTATAACAAGATTAGCTAAAATAACCAATATAGCTATTTTAAGTAATATAGCTAAAGCAAACAATATAACTAGAATAATTAGTATAGCTAATATAATGAATATAGTTAATATAGCCAATATAAGGAGATAAGATAAATCTTATCTCCTTATATTGTTATTATGCTATTAATTTATAGTATGATGAATTTGGTAGAATTTTTATTTATCGATAAAATTGATATTTTTATCGATTTTATTAAAAATTTCGTTTACTTCATTTAATATTTAAAGTACAATAATAGTTAAGGATAATGATAATACATTATTTAATAACGGACGTATTTTATGCTGAGTTTTGTTGAATATATATTATAAATGATAATATATTATCCGTTGTATTTATAATTTTAGATGTAGGGAGGAATAGTAAACGATGAAAAGCAAACAAGTTGCATTATCATTGGCAATACTACTTGCGTTAGGCACGGGAACTGTATTACATGTAGAAGCACAAGGAAATCCGACAGAGTATTCACGTCACTTTGGTGATGAAAACACGGTTACCAGTGACCATAGTTTGGCAGTAGGCTTCAGAAATACGGTATCCGGTTCGTATTCAACTGCTGTAGGTCAGTCATCTACCGCATCTGGTGGAACCTCACTGGCTATCGGACGAAGTGCGCAGGCAACCGCTAATAATAGTAATGCTATCGGTCGGAGTGCACGGGCGGAAGGCGAGAATGCCACTGCAATAGGCCATGGATCTGTTTCTTCTGGACGTAATTCAAATGCCTTTGGTTCATCCGCGAAAGCATCTGCTGAAGGTTCTACTGCAGTTGGTAATAGTACAAAGGCTAATGGTATTTCAAGTACCTCTACTGGCTTTAATGCTGAGGCATCTGGTAATTTCTCTTCAGCATATGGTAATGATGCTAGAGCAAAGGGAAATCGTTCAGTAGCTGTTGGATATAATGCAAAAGCTGAAGAGAGTGCAACTGCTGTAGGTAATAATGCTAATGCTGGTGCTGCAAATGCTGTTGCACTAGGTTCAGGTAATACGATTACTGCACGTGGTGGAGTTGGAATTGGTAGCAGTAATTCTGTCTCTGGCATTGATTCTGGCGCTTTTGGGGTTAGAAATAACGTAGCGCAAGCAAATACATATGTACTGGGCAGTAATGTGACGTCAACACAAGGAAATAGTGTTCTCTTAGGCAATGCATCTACCGATAGAGCTACCACAACAGAAACACAAGCTAATATAAATGGTATTAACTATTCCGGCTTTGCTGGGGTAGGGTCAGCTCGTAACGGCGTTACGAGTGTTGGTGCATCTGGTAAAGAACGTCAGGTGATTAATGTAGCATCTGGGAAAGTATCTTCTGATAGCACGGATGCTATAAATGGTAGTCAATTATATGCAGTAGCAAATACAGTGGGCGGAATTCTTAATAATCACAATACATTAATTCAAAATAATATTAATGAAATCGATAAAAATAAAGAAAAAATTGCCGACAATGAACGAAAATTAAAAGATCATACAGATGTCTTACAAAAACATGAAGATATTTTAAATGGACATAGTCAAGAATTAGAAAAACATAATAAATTAATTGTAAATCATGATAATCAAATTACTCGTTTAACTAAAGAAAATCTTCGTCAAGATGCTGATTTACTTCGTCATGAAGATCAAATTCAAAATCATGACATTCAATTAAAAAATCAAACTGAACGTATGAATAATCAAGAAAAACGTATTGACAATCAAGATAAGCGTTTAGATTATTTAGATAATCGTGTTGATAATCATGATGCTCGAATTGAAAATCATAGTGAGCGTATCGAAAGTCATGAACGTCGTATTGAATATAATAAGACTTTAGCCACAGAAGCATTAAAAGAAGCTAAAAAACATACTAGCATTTCTGCAGGTAATAATGTAACTGTAACTACAAGCACAAATGCTGCTGGTGGTACTGATTACAAAGTATCTGTAGATAAAGTTAAATTTGGTAATGTTTCTTTGGACAATAAAGGTCTAAATAATGGTGGCAATAAAATCACTAATGTAGCCGATGGTGAAGTATCCGCTACATCTAAAGATGCCGTTAACGGTAGCCAATTGTATCAAGCTACTAGCGGTATTAGTAATGGTGTGAACCTATTAAATAGCAAAATAGGAAAAGTTGGTGCTGGTGCGGCTGCATTAGCGGCTATTCATCCATTGGATTTTGATCCTGATGATAAATGGAATTTTGCGGCTGGTTACGGTAACTATGCCGGTGAAAATGCGATGGCATTAGGTGCTTTCTACAGACCAAATGAAGACACTATGTTCAGCGTAGCTGGATCCATGGGTAACGGTGAAAACATGGTCAATGCCGGCGTTTCATTGAAATTAGGTCAAAAAAATGGTGTATCTACTTCTAGAGTAGCTTTGGCTAAAGAGGTTCAAGACTTAAAGGCCATTGTAAAAGCCCAAAATGTAGAGATTCAACAAATGAAGGTATCCATGGGAATGGCACCTCAGTATGACAAGAAAGATGTGAACTTCCCTGATATACCAGCTAATCATTGGGCTTATGAATATGTAAAAGACTTGGCTGATAAAGGTCTTGTTGAAGGCTATCCTGATGGCGAATTTAAAGGCAATCGTGCGATGACTCGTTATGAGTATGCTGCGATCATTTACCGTGCTTTACAATTGGGTGCCCCAATTGATGGCAAAATGGGGCGTGCGATTAACGAATTTAATCCTGAATTGGCTCGTCTTCGTGACTTGGATCGTACTCGTGTGGATCGAATCTCTGGTAAAGACAATGATCGTCATAAGGTAGAACGACTTCGTGTAAACAATAAAGACAATAAGCAAACTAATGATTACAGAGATGTTTACGGTAGTCATATCGAGCGTAATGCGAAGTAATTACTTGTCTTGAAATAACCTTTTAAACTAAAAGGAAGACAACAAAATAGTTCTTTTATAAACTAAAGAAAAAACAAAAGAGGCCGTGATAAACAGCCTCTTTTCATCTAGCGGATAGTTGAGTTAATAACAATCTGCACTTTCAGAAATCAGAAATTATGATCCTTTTCTGGAGTGCAGATTATAGTCAACTATCCGCTATTTTATTATTTTGTTCAATTAATTACATTATTGATGGCGTTATTAAAATGATTTTTTACCTAGTGTAGGGTGGCTACAACGTTTTAGTGTTAGGGTATCAATCATATGGACTGCTTCGTCCAATGTAATATCTTCGCGCTTCGTTGGTGTTTCTAGGACTGCTAACGGATGCTCCGTGCCTACCTCACCAGAAGGCAAGTAAATATATTCTTGGTTAACATTGTCACCAAAGATATAGCCAGCTTGTAAATGTTCTTTATGAATACGACTCATGGTCTCTCCTTAGATAATTTGCTTTAGCTTAAAATCTAGATAGTCTGCAGATACCAACTCTAGTTTTGTCGTACCAAATTCCTTTGGAATCCGGTTAAAAGAAATTTGATCGTGTAAGTGGCCAAAAATGCAGATATCTACGTTATATTGCTCCATGAGATCCGTAAAGCCCGAAGGTGCGTTGGACTCGTTAAATGGAGGGTAATGTAGCAACAATAACTTTGTTACAGGAATATTCTCTATATCTCTAATTGAATCAGGTGTTGGTGAATAGGACTTTTTAGAACCGGATGATTCTGTTATACAGACCTTTGTTTCCGTCCTGAGTTCCTCAAGTACTTTATGTATTGCCTTATCCATTTCCTGTAGTGCTGCTTCGGTACGCATCAGTTCTCTATCGTAAATGGATTGGTCCGTTTCTGGGGAGAAGTGGGAGTCTCCAGGACAGAGGTAGGCGCGCGTTCCACCGAATGCAATAAGGCGCGGCCCTTCTTCGGTTTGGATAACTTCTGCGGTGCCGTGACCTTGTATAAAGGTAATAGCGTCACCCATGAGATTATGCATCTTGTTTGCTGATGCCCACCAATAATCATGGTTGCCACGAATCATATATTTTTTACCAGGTAAAGATGCAATTTCTTGTAAATCGCAGGCAGCTTCATTGAGACGGAGCGCCCAGCTCATGTCACCTACGAGAAAGACGATGTCTTCATCGCTTACATTGGCATTCCAATGCTCTTTGATGCGGGACCAGTGATCATTCCAGTGAGGACCAAAAATATCCATCGGCTTCGTCGGAGGATGGCCAGATAGATGGAGGTCGCCGATGGCAAATACTTTCATAAAAATCCTTTCAATTATGTATGGTTAAAACCATATAAAATAATATATCAAATTATATACGGTATATGGTTAGAGCTATTTAGTAGCTTGAAAATAAGGCGTAATATCGTGCTTGATTTTAGCAGCTCGTCCCTCATCACAAGTTTGAGGAATTTTGTAGCCTACATAGAGGGGCGTCGTTACATAACGCGCCACTACCTTGATGTAATCATAGCCGTCCTCAAGATTATATACGAAGTAATTATAGGACTGGCTAAAGTTTGCTACACTATGCAATACATAGCGCAAAATTTGCTGTAGTCGAAGGGCTACAGTACGAACCGGTGCATCTGGTTTGAAGCGAATGTTGTACTCAAAGAACCCGATAATCGGATGGGTAGACAAGGTGATGCGTACATCTTGATCCTCGTGCAAGAGCCAACCCTCCATATTTTGGGCCGTAATATCTTTATGGTAATCGTAATTCTCAAGCCCTATGATTTGGCTGTGAGGATGGCGAATAGAGCCACCGGACATATAGCCATAATTTTTGAAGAAGAGTACGGATTTAAACTCTTTACGTTGACGAGTTTCGCGCCATTTATCGAGACCAAATTGGAGAATGTGGGCGGCTTCGTCTGTAGGTAAGGTAGAAAATTCGCCTTCGTCAGTTTCCGTTTCGATAATGACGGTAGGCCAAGTTTTTTCTAATACAGGATACTTGTTCATGAGCCATATAATATGACCTGATGTATCGAGAATATCCGTTAATTTGGAACGATCACAGAAGGGACAACGCACTTGTTCATTGCGAATATTGACGGGCTTTGTTCGTCCTAATTCGATATTAAATCTAAGTGGTTTGTTCATCATGTGCCTCCTTCCTTGTAAGAAATTCTATACTCTTAATCATACCACAACTAGCACATTCGTACATGAAATAATGGTATAATAATAGTGTGTTATTTTTGTGACTAAGGAGGCCCTATGAAACCAACGACGCTCGTATTTCCCATTGATGAACAAAATCGTATATTGTTAGGGCGTAAGAAGCGTGGTTTTGGGGCTAATAAATATAATGGTTTCGGTGGTAAACTTGATGATGGTGAAAGCTTCCGAGAGTGTGCCATTCGTGAACTCTATGAGGAATCTGGCCTTCAAGGACGTGTCGAAGACTTAGAATGTGTAGCGGCTTTTGATTTTCAATTTCCTTTTGATGAGAGCTTAACGCACGTAAGCTATGTGTATTTCTTGCGTACTTTCACAGGTACTGTAGAGGAAACAGACGAAATGGAGCCTCATTGGCTAGAACCGAATCAAATTCCTTATGAACATATGTGGGATGGTGACCGCAGATGGTTGCCGATGTTGTTAGAAGGTAAGAAATTAAAAGGACCTATTGTGTTTGGACGAGATAATAATATGGTGGATAAGATGGATTTGACCACTGTTGATACCGTTCTTGAAAGCGAACACTTGGCGCGCATTGATTTGTATATTAATGGCTGATACGTATAGATTATTTGCGTTATATTGTCGAATATAGGTATTCTTTATACTATGCCGACGAATTTTAGTGTATACCTATTTAATTATTAACATAAATTTACTAACATCAAGATGATGGTTTGGTGGATTTTAAAATGTAAAAAGGGGCTATATGACCATGAGAGTGGTAATATGCTCCATAATTTATACTATTTTGAGGTAATATGACTGATAAAAAGAACCCAAAGTGGGTACCACAGCTATTGGCGTGGTATGATGTGCATAAACGGGAGTTGCCGTGGCGCGATTGTGGGGACCCTTATAAGATTTGGGTTTCCGAGGTGATGAGCCAGCAGACGCGCATTGAGGCGATGAAGCCTTATTACGACAACTGGATGCGTCTATTCCCAACTTTGGAAGACTTGGCAAAGGCTTCCGAAGATGAGGTGGTTCATGCTTGGCAAGGGCTTGGTTATTATAGCCGTGCTCGTAACTTGCGCCTCGGTGTAAAGGACGTAGTTGAAAATTACGGCGGTATCGTGCCTCACGATCGTAAAACCATGGAGTCCCTAAAGGGCGTAGGTTCTTATACGGCTGGGGCTGTACTATCTATGGCGTACAACGAACCAGAAGCGGCTGTAGATGGCAATGTATTGCGCATCTATGCTCGTCTATATCGCATCTTTGACGATATTTTAAGCACTAAGGGTAAAAAGACTATTACAGCCATCGTGGAGGAGACTTTGCCTCACGATCGACCTGGTGATTTTAACCAAGCCTTGATGGACTTTGGCTCTGCTGTGTGCATTCCAAAAACGCCGCGTTGTGGGGAATGTCCTATTGTAAATATGTGCGCTGCCTATCAACATGAAGATACAGATAAACTGCCTGTGCGCATCAAGAAAACAAAGGTAGTAGAGGTGCCTTTATTCGTGGGCATCTTGAATTATAAAGGCTATTATTTGTTGCATAAACGGCCGAATCGTGGACTTTTACGGTCCATGTGGGAATTTCCATCTGTGGAAATGGTATCTGCCTTTGAGGACGGAGAACGAGGCCTTGAGGAATTAGTTCAGCCCCTTGGCTTTGAGTTATCTTTGCAACCAGTACTTGTGAAAGAAATAACACATATTTTCTCTCACCGAAAATGGTTTATGAAAGCATTCCGCGGTGATTTAACGTACACAGGGAATGCGAATAATATATCGATTGCAGATATCCAACAGCAATTGCCAAAGGACTGGATGCTCATCAAGCGTGATGAGTTCTCCGACTATGCTTGGGCGGGTCCTCATGGTAAATTGACGGAAATCGCAAAATAATTTGTAGGAGTAATGAATGAGAATTCTATTTAATATTACTTTTTCTGCCATCCTCCTAATAGGGTTGGTAGGATTTTGGGCTCTATTCCTCAACTTGTGGAAGCCCAAAAAGAAATGGCCTGCCTGGGTGGGCTATATAATCATTATCGGTGCGTGGTTTGCTGCTATCCGATACTATATACTCAATCAAGTGGATTTATATGGTACGATGTACTATCCTTTGATGAATATGTTCCGTACCGAAAGCTACGGATTCCTTTTTGGCGTATTTCTAGCGATTCCTGTATTTATCATACTTAGTCTATTATATTGGACAATCAATAAGATTTGGAGCAAAACACCAGAGGAAAATAGAACAGGCCGTCGCGCCTTCTTTAGAACTGCTGCAACTATAGTGCCGTTGGCTACTATTGGTGGCTCTAGCTATGCTGCCTTTGCGGGTCAACAAGAGGTAGTGGTAACTCATGAAAGCTTTGGCTACACGAACCTACCACCTGGTTTGAAAAACTATAAAATTGTTCAACTTAGTGATATTCATATAGGACCGAGTATCGATTTAGATGACTTTGATGAAATCCTGAAACTAGCGCTTTTACAAAAACCTAATCGCGTTGTTATCACTGGCGACCTCATTGATAAGCTTGCATGGTTACCGCAAGTCTGTGAAAGACTGACAACCTTTGCAAAACAAATCCCAGATGGGGTTGACTTTATTTTGGGAAATCACGAGTATCATCACGATGTAAATAAGGTACTTGACGCACTTAAACGAAATACACCTATGAATATTCTCGTGAATAGTAATATTCAAATCATGGGCGGCAAACAACCTGTATATATTGCGGGCGTTGCGTACGATAACGATCGTAAAAAGGACAACCGGGAAGCCATGATTAACAAAGCTTTATCTGGAATTCCAGACTATGCCTTTGTTATTCTATTGGCTCATCACCCTGAATTCTTCGAAGAATCTATTGAACGAAAGATTCCGTTGACTCTATCTGGACATACCCATGGAGGTCAAATCGTATTCATGGGTATGCCGTTAGTACCAACGGGCACACCATATACAAAAGGTCGCTATGTAGAAGAACAAAGCGTGTGCTACGTTAATAATGGTACAGGACACTGGTTTCCAATCCGTATCAACTGTCCACGAGAAATTACGGTTATTACATTCTTTGATGGAGTAGCTTAGTTTGAAAGACAAACTCACTATAGGTATACATTAATGTATAGTAAATCCTTTATTTATAAAATCCTTATATGTATTATTGTGCTTATGCTATTTGATATCTCTCTAATCTACGATATGACAGCGGATATATATAAGAGATATCTCAAAATAGCAATACTAGTGGCAATTGGATGCCATTTAGACTTATATTTGGAACTCAGTAAACAAGAAATACTGCTAATACAGGCGTTTAAGGATGATACATTTAACGAGACCTATGAACTGTTAAATACAAAACAGGCTATTTTCATTATATTCTTGGTTGTGTTAATGACTATAAATATTATGAAATATTAGAAGACCATAGGGGATAAACTAGAAGAGGTACTGTATTTTAGATACAATACCTCTTTTTATTATATGAATTTATATAATAATTGTGATATATTAGAGTTAAAATTTTTAGTTGTGTTGTGAAAATATAGTTTTTATGTTGGGAGTAATTATATATTTCTAAAAATATATAATTATTTTGTGCGAGGCTTAGTACTTTTTTTACTTATATGTATTCCATATAGTCTTGTCACAAATCCAGAGTTGATTGAAGATGAATTAGACTTTTATTTCTTTGTTATTGCATATGTCATAACACTTTTGTTTTATGTGGTATGGAACTATATTTATAACTATTTAAGACGTAAAAGAGGGTAGCATTTGTGCACATTCATTTACCATTAGTTCTGAAATCTATCTTTTTTCGGTGATTGTTTTATATTGGCTTATATAAAATACTGTTAAAAAACTTTCACCATTATTGGTATCTATATGATAATTAAAAGTATGAAACAGTTTTTAGTTGATGAATTTTGTAAGTTTAAGATTGAAGTAATAGCGTTAATTCAATATGTAAGGAAGCTTAAAACACTTACGATGAATGTACAAACTTATCTTTCAATAAATATTTTAGTTTTCTTGGGCATAGAAGCAAATATTTTCATGCTTTCTCTTCCTTTTGATAGAATATATAATCAAGAATACTATAATATGTTATTTTATGTAGGGCATACTCTTTATATTCTTTTTGTTTTTATTACAAATTACATGCGGTTGAATTATTATAAAAAGGCTTCTTTTAATTGGCTTAATGTCATTATAATGATTTCTTTAGTAATGGTTTTACTTTTGGGTAAAAGTATTACTATTTCTAGTTCTAATTTTAGCTTTAGAGGCACTACTGATTATATATTGGGGAATGAGGTACTATGGAGCGTAGATACACCTGAGATGTTCTTTCCTTTTCTGATGGGGTTGATACTATTTTGGGCATTTGGAATCGATAAATTATGGTCTGCTCATAATACTATTGAAACTAATGGGATTATTTTTGATAATAAAGTTATTGATGTGTGGTGGGGCAATAGAAATGATTTAACCGATGGGCAAATTAAGACCTTAAAGTTATATTATAGTCGACAGGAGTCCTACCCTTTTTGGATTGATATCTATAAAAGTATTTTAATAGATAGTTTATGGTTTTATGGACGCAGTACTGTTCGTCAGTGGCATATGTTTAATGTGTTTTTAGCTTTTATTATGTATAATTTTGTTGTAACTTATACTATTGAGCCATCCATTCTAAGATATACTTTATACATTTATCTTACATATACTGTAATTACTATGATATGTAGACGCTTGATGGATACCAATAGTAGTATTTTTTGGCTTATTTGCTTATTTGTACCTTTAGTTAATATATATGTGCTGTATTTACTATATAATAAAACATCTGCATTATATGATCAGGAAAGTAACTCTATTTTTTATTATCCTTTATAACTAATTAACCTCTGCTATGATAGTATCCTAGCAGGGGTTATTGTATTTATTTATAAAATCCAGAGTTTAAATTAGAAATATCATTATTTCTAATGTTAAAATAAAAATGAAATATATGTTGCTCTTATCTTTGAGAAGAGTAAAGTACATTGTTTATTAAAGTATGATTATTATTGTATGTGCTGTAGATTTTTAGTAAAAATCAAAATTAGTGGGAGAAAATGAATAAACTAGAAGAGATAAGAGGTTATCTAGACATGAATGAAGAGATTGAATTTAGGTATAACGGTTTAGAGTGCTTTGTGACTCCAAATAATGTTGTTTGGGAATTTTGGATTAATGATGAATGTGTTATTAAAGAGCCAGATTTAGACACTTTTTTAATGATACCTTGCTTAGAAGGTCACACAATTAGCGATATTTTTGCCAATGAGTTATATGATGAGAAATCTCTGTACATTTTTTAAACCTTTAGAGAAAGTATTATATGTGTAATTGGTTTATATTCGATTAAGCAAATGACTTGAAAATGCCAAGCGTACTAATTAGTCTGTTGCGTTTAATATCAGTATTTATAAGGTGATCGGTAGATCCTTAAGGATAAGTATGTTTGACTAGAAAAATTAGGAAGGAGTAAACATCAATGAGTGGTTCAGATGTTTCTTTATATGACGAAGTTATTGAAGGCTTGAGATGTAACAGGGAGTTAGAACTATATTATAATGATTCTACATATGGGATTGTTACTTATGGTGCATTATGGCAACTATGGAAAAATAAGGATCTTTTAGATGAATGTAATGATTTTTTACCGTTATTAGAAAATCCAATAATAAATGGTAGGAGTTTAAAAGATATTATAAAGACGAAAGATTGTGGACTACTTTTAATGTAAAAATGATTGAATTATAATCTAATAAAACTATAGAAGGAATATAGATGATAGACTTAGAACCTATTAAACAGATAAAAAGTCCAAGTTTAGAAAATGTTATAATTTTTGCTTTGCGATGTGTAAATTATATGATTATAAATGATAAACTTAATGGTTTCATTGTTATGGACCTGGCGTGGAAAGAAGTTAATACCTATTCTTAATAATATTAAGGAATTCTATTTTTATCAATTATACGAATTTAGTGATGACATAATTTTAATGTGTACCAATAAAGGGATAGTATCTTTGTCATTGATTGATTATTCTGTTCGT
Source organism: Veillonella parvula (assembly GCF_032550495.1). GTDB lineage: Bacteria > Bacillota > Negativicutes > Veillonellales > Veillonellaceae > Veillonella > Veillonella parvula_G. The sequence continues at coordinate 270,082 of NZ_JAWFZJ010000003.1, forward strand.
ATTATAGATGAAATAGCCAAATATGATAAAAAATTTGCATACTTTGTTTATGAAAGTGAAATAAAAGAATCCTTTCCTCGTAATGAAAAATTAGTTTGTTTGGATACAAATAATATTACGATATTAGATGATCTTAAAAAGATTCAGATTCAAAACCCTATTTCTGTTCCGTATTTTGACGTATCTATGACCGAAAGATATGGTTTAGCTGTTGCAGAGAATCAATTGCAGATTTTTAATCTCAATGGAGATACAAAAAGCAAGATATTATCCTATAAAAGACCATGGTATGGTGAATGAGCTGATCTATTTAAAAAAGATGATGGACTTCATCTATATGTTATAAGTCGTAATGATTTGGACGAATTAACAAGTCTTTCAGAATATGTAATTCCATTTGACAAGACGCCTAGTTATGTAATTTTATTATAAGCTTTATACGACTTATTAAAGGTGAGATTTGATTTAGATATTTTGTAACTCTACGTTTAGAATAATTGCCTAACTAAAAGAAGGACTGTAAACGAATGCTTTAAAGTAGTATTTCGTTTACAGTCCCTTTTATATTTCGTTCATTTGAGGTATGAGAGGATGTTACAGATATGTCATAGATATGAGAGAGATTTTATTTCATGCGAACTGCTTCGGCAAATTCGTCTTCGGTCATGAGTTTTTCTTCCAAGATGATTTCTTTAATAGAGCAACCGCGTTTGTACGCTTCTTTTACCACCTTGGCGCTCTTGTCGTAGCCAATATATGGTGTTAAGGATGTAGCAATCATGAGAGATTGTTCTACGAAGAAGTTGAGCTTTTCAGGTACAAATTCTACGCCGTCGATGCAGTGTGTTGTGAAAGAGTTCATAGCGTCTGCGAGGAGGCGACAGCTTTCAACAAAGTCATAGATCATGATAGGCATGTATACGTTCAATTGGAACGCACCGCTACCTGCACAGAGCGTCATAGTTGTATTGTGGCCGAATACTTGGGCGCATACCATGGTCAAAGCTTCACATTGAGTAGGATTTACCTTGCCTGGCATGATGGAGGAGCCCGGTTCGTTTTCAGGAAGATGCCATTCGCCGTAGCCACAGCGAGGGCCAGAGCCTAAGAAGCGCACATCGTTAGCGATTTTGAATAGGGTAGTCGCTAATGTGTTAAGTGCACCGTGAGCCATCATAAATGCATCTTTGAGAGCAAGTCCTTGGAATTTGTTATTCTTAACACGGAATGGAGCACCTGTTACCTCTGGCAATACAGTTTCCATAACGTCTAGATAGCCCTTAGGTGTGTTCACACCTGTACCGACCGCAGTACCACCGAGTGCTACGTCGAGGAGGTGGTCAGCATTTTGAAGGAGCATAGTTTTGGCAGTTTTTAGGCCGTCCACAAAGGCGCTAATTTCTTGGTCTACCATGATAAAAGTAGCATCTTGTAGGTGGGTACGACCAACTTTTTGCAATCCTTTTCCTTTTTTTTGCAATTTTTCAAAGGATCCGATAAGGCCGTCCAATGCAGGAATTACGCGTTTTGTAATTTCAAAGTATGCACAGATATGCATTGCCGTAGGGAATGTATCGTTTGTACTTTGACCGCGGTTTACATCGTCGTTAGGATGAAGCGGATTGGATTCATCTAACTGTTTAGCTCGGTGAGCGATTACCTCGTTCACATTCATGTTAGTTTGTGTGCCGGAACCTGTTTGGAATACGGTTAACGGAAATTCATCATCCCATTTTCCGTCCACGATCTCATCTACTACTTGAGCGATGAGTTTCGCTTTTTCCTCAGTTACTGCGCCACACTTTGCATTGGTTAAAGCACATGCTTTTTTTACAAGCGCAAGCGCCTTGATTTGTTCAATAGGGATGCGGTGGTCACCGATTTTAAAATTATTGAACGAGCGTTGCGTTTGAGGTCCGTAAATTCGTCTAGTGTCGACTTCGACTGGTCCCATTGAATCATATTCAATTCTTGTTTCCATAATGTTTACAACCTCCTTAAAAGACATGCCGACCCTACTGTCGGTACTTTAATTATATAAAATCCTGTATATTTGTACAGAATAAAAGAGAATGATTTCTATTTTCATATAATTGATAGGTGTATATGCATAATGCGCATATAAGAAAGGGGACGCATATTGCGCACTCCTTTTCCCCATACCTTTATGATTTCAATCTATATGTAAGATTGATAATGTGTTATATGTAGAAAGATTATAAGTTAAATATTTTATTTGGTGAATAATGAAAGGTCTATTCTTATAGTAAGACGATTAGGTATATATTAGCGTGGTGGTCCTACAAAAACGACTTAGCGGCCCCACAGAGCGGGGTAGGTGGCTTTGGAGACTTTTGGTGGGCTACCACGCCTAACAAAGTGTTTAGGGTACAGAATAGACCTTTTAAGATATCTGTTGGAGGAAGCTAAATTTATAATCTTTTATATGTATACATTATAAATATCGCATATATATTGAAATCATCGCTTTAACACGATAAAATGGAAGTAGCTTAGTATATTGTTTTAAGTTTATGATTTCACAGAGGAGGTAAGTACTTATGAAACATGACTTTACGAGCCATGACCTTCATCTGCCGGAACTGACGTTACGTGGGATGCTACTTGGTGCATTGATTACTGTTATTTTTACAGCATCTAACGTATATCTCGGTTTGAAGGTAGGTTTGACGTTCTCGTCATCCATTCCGGCTGCTATTATTTCAATGGCAATTTTACGGTTCTTCAAGGATTCTAATGTTCTTGAAAATAACATGGTACAAACGCAGGCTTCTGCCGCTGGTACATTGTCCGCTATTATCTTTATCTTGCCAGGTTTACTCATGCTTGGGTATTGGAATGGTTTTCCATTCTGGCAAACGTTTTTGCTCTGCGCATGTGGTGGTTCTCTAGGTGTGTTATTCACTATTCCATTGCGTCGTGCCATGGTAGTGAATAGTGATCTACCATATCCTGAAGGCCGTGCAGCAGCAGAAATTTTAAAGGTTGGCTCTCACAATGGTGAACAAGGCCCTCAATCTAGCTCCGGTATGACAGACATTGTGTCCGGTGGCTTTGTAGCTGGCCTTATTAGCCTTTGTGCAAATGGTTTCAAAGTGCTTGGCGATAGCATGAGCTTCTGGATTCCTGTAGGTAGCAAAGGGATTACTCAAATTCCTTTGGGCTTCTCTACAGCGTTGTTAGGTGCTGGTTATCTTATTGGTATCGCTTCTGGTATCGCTATCCTCGTTGGTGTACTCATCGCGTGGGCTGGCTTCGTACCTTACTTCACTAATATGTTTGCTCCAGATGGCGGTGCTACTGCCAAGTTTGCAATGGCTGTTTGGAAATCTAAAGTTCGTTTTATCGGTGCTGGTGCTATCGGTATTGCTGCGATTTGGACTTTGATTACCTTAATCAAACCTATCATCGAAGGTATGAAAATTTCTGTTAAATCCATGAATAGCAGCTCCGCAGAACGTGAATTGCATCGCATGGATACAGATATGAGTACAAAATCCGTTTTAGGTGTATTCATACTTATTCTTATTGGCTTAGTATTTACATTCTGGGATTTCGTATCTGTCGTACCTATTAGTGCAGGTTTAATGTGGACACTCGTTGTAGTAGGTATCGTAGTAGCTTTATTGATTGGCTTCTTCGTAGCTGCAGCATGTGGCTATATGGCAGGCCTTATCGGTACATCTGCTTCTCCAATTTCTGGTATCGGTATTTTAGCGACTATTATTTCTTCCTTAGTTGTATACTTTATCGCAGCGGAAAATAATTTATTTGCTACACAAGAAGGTGTTCAGTTCGCTACTGCTATGGCTATCTTTATGACATCCGTAGTTATTGCGATTGCATCTATTTCTAATGATAATTTACAAGATTTGAAAACTGGCCAACTCGTTGGTGCTACACCTTGGCGTCAACAAATTGCCTTGTTACTTGGTTCTGTAGCCGGTGCCATTGCAATTGCTCCAGTTCTTAACTTGCTTTATCAAGCATACGGTTTCACAGGTGCGTTACCACGTGCTGAAATGGATCCAAACGCTGCATTATCGGCTCCTCAAGCGACTTTGATGACTACCATTGCGCAAGGTATCTTCAACTCTAGCATGGATTGGGATTATATCTTAATCGGCGTTGGCGTTGGTGTTGTGGCAATTATCGTCAACTTGATTCTCAAGAGCACAACTGCTACCTTAACATTGCCTCCATTGGCTGTTGGTATGGGTATTTATTTACCACCTACTTTAGAAGTACCACTTATTATTGGTTCTTTCATCAGCTACTTCGTAGGTCGTTATCTTGTAGCTCGTGCTAAAATGCGTGCCGGTGAGCTTGCTGACTACGATGTAGAGCAATCCAATCGCCGCGGTGTTCTCTTTGCTTCTGGTCTGATCGTTGGTGAAAGCTTGATTGGTGTAATCATAGCTGTTATTATTGTATTGTCTGTTACAACTGGTGGTGGGGAAGCTCCACTTGAATTAGTAGGTCCTGAATTTGAAAGCACAGCACAATGGTTAGGATTGCTTGCATTCATATTCGCTGGTCTCTATCTTGTTCGCCGTGTTGTTACACACAAGTTCAATAAAGAAGAAGCTCTTGCTATGAAAGCTGAGCAAGAACAATAAGAGGTTAAACAATGAAATTAAAACAGTCTGTACTCATCATTATGGCTGCTGCATTGCCAGTAGTCTCCTTCGCAGCAAGCGAAGTAATACCTGTAACACAAGATACTGTAAATGTACAAGCAAATCAAACAAATGCGAAACGTGTAAATCGTAATGATTTAACATATCGTATTTCTAGTACTGCTACACCTGAGCAGAATCGTGCGTTGCGCTCTAAAGCGTCTAAAGTAGATCGTAATGCAGTTGAAGTGGTAGCTCCAAATGCGGACCGTTATATGGATCGTAAAGAGGTTGCTGTATCACCTGTGGAATCTACTACAGATCATTTGGATTTAGTATTCCCAGAGGTTAAATCTGTTAGCCCTGCGGTAGAAAAAGCAATCAATACGACCATCAAAAAGTATGTTTCTAAAATACAAAATGATGTAGAAAAGTTAAATGCTAAAGAATCTGATAAAACAAATGTAGTTATGTACTATGATGTTAAAACAGATAAAAACGGTATTTTCAGCGTATTGATTCATACATATACAATGCGTGATCATGATGCCAATGGTGTAAACTATGTAAAAGGCTTCACATTTAACACCACAACAGGTCGACAATTGTCCTTGTACGATCTTGGTGGTCTTAATAAAAAAGAATTGGTGAATGCGATTAATAATAATCAAGATGTGAAAGATAAATTAGGTGGCGATGTAAGTATCGATAAAATGCCTACTGAATTCTACACAACAGATGATTATTCCGTTGTAATGATCTTGCAACAAGACGTAGATTCAATCCATAGCGCAGGTACGGTATATGTACCAGTTGGTATCTTGCGTGACCGCGAAAATGATGTAACAAAAAAATAATCGAACTGTGTAAATTCGATTATGTGTGTATAGTAACAGCTGTTTAATTGTGAAAAGAACCGCTCCTAAGGGTGCGGTTCTTTTTTTCTATGTTATTGTTTGTCGTTATAATAGTTTACGCGCGGTGGTAATGGGAATTGAATATTTCCGTCTGACTTTGTAAGCGGTTCTGGTGGTAATTGTAAGAATACATTATCATGGAATTTCTTTTTAAATGCTTTCAACGTCGATTTTTGAATAGAATCAACGGTAATGAGAAGGGCACTCGTATCAGTATTTGGGGAGATGGAAAGAATCTTTCCTTGAGGTTCTTTTTGTTGGTAAAGGGCAATGGCATCGGATTGATACTCTTCTAGTTGAGCCTGATTTAATTTACCTTTTGATACGACTACAGTTCTATCTAGCTGTGGATCATGTGCCTCTGTAATTGCGTTGGAGACGAGGTCAGTTTTCTTTTGATCTGTTAAAGATGCATGTAATTGGCCTGCCTCCCAGAAGAGGGCCCCGTCTTGACGGAATTTGGTGAAATCATTGCCATAGCCTAATGCTTTGTCGATGATATTAGCTGTTTTGTTTTCTACTTGTTGCTTGAACAATGTATTGTGGAAGGCAAGTGCTTGTTCTGTTTGTGTCATGCGGTACGCAATTTCCGCTGCTTCTGCACGAGTTACATATTTTTCAGGGTTAAACAATGTACCTGGAGCGTAGTTTGTGAACCCAAGATAGGCAAGCTCGCGAACGGCATCTTGTGCCCAAGGAGCCACAAATTTTTGGTCTCCATAGGCTATATTATCAAGAACTGTTGGGTCTTCAGTGGTATATCCTAAGTAATGGATATAGTTATCTGCTACTACCGCAAACTCTTGGCGGGACATATATTTTTCTGGTTTATATGTGTCATCGCCATATCCGCTGATGATATTCTTGCGCGCTACAGATTCAATAGCAAGAGCAGACCAACGGTCAGATGTAATATCTTTAAATTTACTTGATAAAAAGGCGGCCGTACCATCATCCGTGATATTGTTGAAGAGAGCTGCTACTTCTTCACGTGTCATAGGTTGGTTAGGTCGGAATGTACCATCGGAATACCCCTTCATTAGGTTTGCTTTTGTTACAGTGCTAATCGAGTTAGCCGCCCAAAAATCACTAGGCACATCTGTAAAGATGTGGGCGCGGATTTTTTGAATATCTTGAGGTGTACCAATAGAGGTGTTTACAATTGCAGGTGATGCAGTATTAGTAGATTTAATTTTAGCTGTTTCGATTTTGGTTGTTTCCGTTTTAGTAACATCCATTTTAGCTACTTCTGTTTTAGCTACATCTGCTCTAGTAGTTTCCATTTTAGTGGCTTCAACAGTAGTTGCAGGAGCATGAGTTGTAGTGGTTGTGTTTGCAGAAGCAAAACCAAGGCCTGTTGTAGTCAATAATGTGCCGAGTACGAGGGCACGTAATGCGTGAGGGGTATTCTTGTACATAAAAATCCTTCCTAATCATGGTAAAGGCTAGCGCTTGATAGCCGTAGAATATAAACTTTCACCAGCATAAAAAGCTATATCCGTCGCATCAAAGTCAATTAGTTGGCATGCATAGTGATATACAACAAAGCAGCGTAGTACTGTCGAGTATACGCTGCCTTGGCTGGTTAAGTGTAACGCCGATTAGCGTTTTACTGTCATTTTTACTTTGGAACCGAATAATTTAGAGATTCCTTGTTGTGTTTCTTTAGATGCTGTAGATACAACTGCGTAAAGTTGGTTATTTTCTACATCAGGGAATGTAGCTAGAATTGTACCTGCTTTTTCATTTTTGTTGTAGTAGTTGCGGAAGTTTGTATCGATTGCATCGTATTCAGCTTGGCTGTATTGGGAGGATTCAACTACAACATAGTTATTTACAGTAGAATCACCACGGTTTGCAAGGTTGGCTTTTACTGTGGAAATATCGCTGTCTGTTTTCAAAGCTACGTGTAATTGATTGTCACGCCAGTACATTACGCCATAATTTTGGAATGCATCTTCTGTTTTATAAGTTTTATTTAATTCAGAAAATACTTTGTCTTCTAATGCAGCTTGTTGTTTTTGATCAAGTGCTTTTAGTGTGCTACGACGAACAGGGCGAACTGTGTGAGTAGGTTCAGCTTTTTCAGCTACTGCAGCATCTTTATTGCCTTTTACGTCTTTTTCAACTTTTTTTGCATCAGCTTTGGCTACTTTATCTGCCTTTTCTGCCTCTTTTTTCATGTCTTTATCAGTTTTGGACATATCTTTTTTTGCATCTTTATTTACTTTGGAGGCCTCTTTTTCGATTGCTGTATCAGCTTTCTTTATATCTTCTTTTACAGTTGTTTCAGCTTTAGCTTCAGTTGTACTGTGTTTCGGTGTTGCAAGGCCAGCACCATTAAGCATGCGGTTCAAGATTGTTGCCGCTTGTGCTCTTGTTACAGGTTGTTTAGGGTTAAAGTTTTCTGTTGCCCCAGATGCTACGATGCCACGTTGAGCCATGTATTGGATATCTGCCAAGTAAGCAGAGGAGATGCTAGCTTCGTCTTTAAATGTTACTTTTTCTGCTTTTACAGGTGTAGAAAGATTTAATTTTTTAGCTAGGCTAGCGGCGGATGCAACGAATTGTTCGCGGTCCATAGTTTTGCTAGGTGTGAAAGCTGTTTTAGATGTGCCTTCCATTACGCCTGCAGCACTAACTAATTTGATAGCAGAGCTAGACCAACGATCTGCTTCCACGTCAGAGTAGGAGGTAGAGGATTCTTTTGTTGCAATCTCCGCTAATTCTTGTTCGTTTAAGTTGTGTTGTAGCACTTTGCCATAAATAGCAGCTGCTTGCTCACGAGTAATTTGTGCACTAGGTTTGAATGTATTATCAGCATAACCAGAAAGGTAACCGGCTTGTGTCATTGCTTGGATAGCATCGCGAGCCCAGTTATCTTTTGTGTCGGGGTATATACCAGCAGGTAAGTTTTCTTTAGCTTTTACAGCTTTTTTACCTTCTACCTTTACAGCATCTTCTTTTACATCATTTTTTACAGAAGTATCAATGCGTTTAACGTCATTTTTTACAGAAGTGTTAACGCGTTTAGCATCGTTTTTTACGGATGTATCAGTGCGTTTAGCAGCGTTTTTAGCAGATGCATCAGCATGTTTTGCATCACGTTTTACAACTGTGCTACCATGTTTAGCATCATTTTTTACGGATGTATCAATACGTTTAGTATCGTTTTTAACAGATGTATCAACACGGTGTTCATCCGCTTTAGCAGAAACTTCAGCTCTAGTAGCCACATTAGATACTTCGGATTTTATATGAGTCGCAGTTGTTTCAGCGTGAGCCATGCTGAATGTAGAGCCAAGGGCCAATGTAATTGCTAAAGACAAAGATAATTTATTTAGTTTCATGAAAAGGGCTCCTTTCAAACTATACTTATATAAAATAAATTATAACACTTTTTAAATTTATACACTACTATAAGAAAATGTAATATATAAGGATAAAACTTACATGAATTTGAAAAATTAAGTTTGATTATATAAATATAGAATGAAATATAGATAAAAGTTGATTTTCTAGTAGTTAAAAATGCAAAATGATAAACATTCGCAAAATCTAGATTTCATGGGGCTTTTACAAGAAAAAATGATAAATGAAATAATAGATGTGATAAAATTCAATGTTTACTATTACAAAAAGTCATAACGATATAAGAAATAAAAGGGTACATACGAATATAGCAATTCTTTGGACAATATCTACATGATTAATTTATAATTATAGCGATGAGCTTTTGAATATTTATTTGAAAGCATAAGTAATGTTCAGGGCAGAAATTTAGTCGAAAAATTCACTACTAAAAATTGCCATAACACATACATATCAAAATTTTTTATTAGGTTAAGTACTAGAAAAGACGAGGAAGATAATATGAAAATTCATCTTTTCCAACAGTGTTTGATTGACATGTTCTACCCTCATGTAGGTATGGCTGGTGTAGAAGTACTTGAAAGATTAGGTTGTGAGCTTGTAGTACCTAAGAAACAAGTATGCTGTGGACAAATGTTTACTAACTCCGGTTACAATGACGCAGCTATGGATGCAATTAAGAATACAATCGAATGCTTTGAGAACGCTGAATATGTAGTCAGCATGTCCGGTTCTTGCGCTTTTGCAATCCGCGATGAATATCATCATTTCTTAAAAGATCAACCAGAGTGGTTGGCGCGCGCAGAAAAATTGAGTGGTAAAATTTACGAATTCACTCAATTTATTACTGACGTATTAGGTGTTGAAGATGTAGGGGCTCGTTTCAACGAATCCGTAACATACCATACATCTTGCCACGTAACTCGTTTGATGGGCATTAAAGAGCCTCCTTTCAAACTCCTTAAAAACGTTAAAGATATCAACTTGATTGAATTACCACGTGCAGATCGTTGCTGTGGTTTCGGCGGTACTTTCTCAGTTAAAAACCCTGAAATCAGTGAAGTTATGACACGCGAAAAAGCATTGGAAATTGCTGGCACAGGTGCCAACGTTATCTCCGGTTCTGACCAAGCGTGCTTGATGAACATCGCTGGTATGCTTGATCGTCTTCATAAAGAAGGCGAAATTGATCGCCGTATCAAAGTTATGCATATTGCTGAAATCTTAAACTGCCGTTAAGGAGGAGACGACATGGCACTTATATATGACAATCGCCCCTATAAAACACGTATAAAAGAATGTTTGGCTGACGATTTCAAAGTTGCAGCTATTAAAAAAGCACAAGACGTGTTTTATGATAAACGTAATACAGTAGTTGCGGATGTTCCTGAATGGTTAGATTTCCGCGCTGAAGCGGCTAAAATTCGCGATCACGTACTTAACAACTTGGATTACTATGTAAGTCAATTTGCTGACAACGCTGAAAAAGCTGGTTCTAAAGTTCACTTTGCGTTCGATGACAAAGAAGCAACTCAAATTGCATTAGATATCCTTCGCCAACGCGAAGCAAAAATGATCGTTAAATCCAAAACTATCTTAACTGAAGAAATTGGTTTGAACGAAGTGTTAGAAGAAGCTGGTATTGAAGTTAACGAAACTGACTTGGCTGAATTTATTTTGCAAACTGCAGTAAGTCCTCCATCTCACATCGTAGTACCAGGTCTTCACTTTGAACGTAACAAAATTCGCGAAATTTTCGCTGAAAAATTAGGTTATACAGGAACTGAAAACCCTACGGAAATGACTCACTTTGTACGCGGTTATGTACGTGAGCGCTTCTTAAAAGCTGATGTAGGTGTTAACGGCTGTAACTTTGCAGTTGCTGAATCTGGTACATGTACAATCGTTTCCAACGAAGGTAACGGTCGTATGGCTAGCTCTATTCCTAAGACTCAATTGATCTTCTTAGGTACAGAACGTATTGTTCCTGATTTTAAAGCTCTTGATGTTATGATGGAAATGTTGAACCGTTCTGCAGTAGGTTCTAAAATTTCTAACTACTTCTCCATGATGACTGGCCCTGCGCGTTCTGGTGAAGCTGATGGTCCCGAAGAAACTCATATCATTATTATCGATAACGGACGCTCTGGCATCTTGGGTGGGACATTCCAAGAAATGCTACGTTGTATCCGTTGTGGCGCATGCATGAATATTTGTCCTGTATACCGTCACGTTTCTGGTCATGGATATGGTTCTGTATATCCAGGTCCAATGGGTGCTGTATTGACTCCATTATTCAAAGGTTACGATGTAGCCGGCGATCTTCCATATGCTTCTACATTATGCGGTGCATGTACAGAGAACTGTCCAGTAGCTATTCCATTGCATGAATTGTTGATGGAGCACCGTCATATCATGGCTGATATTGAAAAGACTCGTCCAAAAGCAGAAGAAGCTATCTTCACAGCAGCTGCTAAGATGTTCGGTAATGCAACATTATTTGATCTTGGCACAAAAGCTGGTGCTATCGGTATGAACTTAATTAGTAATAAAGAGGGTAACATGCCTGAATGGACTCAAGCTATTCCAGTTATGAATGGCTGGACTAAATCTAAAGAATTGGGTTCCTTGAAATTCAAGAAATTCCGTGATTTGTATGCTGAACATGAAAAGAACAAGAAGAAGGAGAAAAAATAATGGATGTAGCTAAACGTAATCAATTTATTGCACGTTTATCTCGTGCATTAGGCCGTGATCAAGAAATGTGCCCTGCTTTTGTAGAAGGCTTTGATTATAGCCATGGTCCTCAAGAAACTATGTTCCAAGATTTGAATCGCGATCAAATTTTGACAATGTTTAAGGAACAATGTCAACGTGTTGGTACAAAATTCATTGAAACTACACCTGACAAACTAGGTGAAACAATTTTGGCAGCTATCGAAGACTGGGGAAACGGTAAAATTGTATTCCCAAGCTCTCCTGAAGTAGAAGAATATAAATTAAAAGAATTGTTCGAACAAGATGCAGCTAATAATGGCGGCACTCGTACATACTTCCAATGGGATCCAGCTAAAGGTCGTGAAGAATGTGTTTCTAATACTGCTAATGCTGATATTGGTATTACATTCCCATACTGCGGTATTGCGGAAACTGCTACTGTAGTACAAGCTTCTGGTGAGGATTCTGGCCGTGCGATTAGTTTGTTGCCTACAACACATATTGCTGTGTTATATACTGACACAATTAATCCTCGCATGACACAAACAATGGAACATTTGGCTGAACGGTATCATAACGATCCAGCTAAGTTCCCTACAAATATCTGCTTGATTTCTGGTCCGTCCCGTACGGCGGATATCGAATTGGTAACTGTAGATGGTGCTCATGGTCCTATCCAAGTAACCTATATCTTAGTTAATAGATAATATAATAGCTAGATTTACTAAAGGCGATTTTCTTTTAGAAAATCGCCTTTTTGGTGCATATATTACAGAATACATTAAATGTTATCAAAAATTAAATATTGTACTTGTATTTTTTTCGATATATGCTATACTAAGTTCATAACCTATTATTGTGATATGAATTAAAGAGGTGTATTATGAATATTCCATTCTTTACAGATTACCTCATGTTAAGCAATCCACTAAGTATTGGTATTATCGCGGTGTTCGTGCTCGTGTTAATAGGTATTTATGTATTGCAACGCAAGGGCACATCCTTCGGTAATCTTGTTATTATTGGTACTATTGCTGGTGCCGTACTTGGTATAGCGGTCCAAATTATTGCAGGTTTCCCTGATGATCCATCCAAAGTGGTTTACATCAAGGAAAGTACAAAGTGGTTCTCTCTCGTAGGGGGAGGTTTCATCGACTTAATCCGCATGCTTGTTATTCCTATCGTTTTTATCTCTATTGTTCACGTTATTTTGCACATGGAGGCAGGTGCTAACCTCAAAAAGTTAGTAGTTGCTATGATTTCTACGAATCTCGGCATGGTAGCCGTTGCTGCTATAGTCGGTCTAATTTTGGGGAATGCCTTCGGTTTAGGTCAAGGTTTTGATATTGTTGAATCTGGTAAGAAGATTCGTGAAATCAAACCTATGGTTGATACATTCCGAGCACTAATCCCAAGCAATCCAATTCAAGCGGCTGCTGAAACAAATGTTATCGGCATTGTTGTATTTGCAATTATCTTGGGTAGCGTAGCTCGTCTATTAAAACAAACAGGGACAAACTCTATGGAGGTGTTCACAAAACTATTTGATGAACTTCACCAATTGATTTCCTGGGTAGCTGATTTCATAATTGGTCTTATGCCATATGGTGTAGTTGCTTTGTTAGCTTCTACATTGGCAACACGCGGTGTACAAGCTATTCTTGATATGGGCTTGTTCGTAGTATTGCTTTACGTTGGTCTTTTGATTATGTTTGTTGTACAAGCAATCTTGATTACTAGCTTTGGCTACAATCCGATTACATACTTCAAGAAAGCGAAAGCACCGCTCTTATTGGCCTTCACTTCTCGTTCTTCGATGGGGGTATTGCCATTAACTGTAGAGACCTTGACAAAACGTCTTGGTGTAAATGCTACAACTGCTAATACAGTAGCTTCCTTCGGTACTACTGCGGGCATGCAAGGTTGTGCGGGCGTGTTCCCAGCACTTGTTGTGGTGTACATCTCTAATGTAGCCAATATTCCATTCGATATGACTATGTACATCATGAGTGTTATCGTTATTGCTATTGGTTCTGTTGGTATCGCAGGCGTGCCAGGTACGGCTACAATGGCGGCATCTGTATCCCTTAGTGGGACAGGCCTTGGTGCATACTTCACCTCCATTAGTCCAATCTTAGCTATCGATCCATTGATCGACATGGGCCGTACATGCTTGAACGTATCTGGTTCCTTAACAAATGCTCTCGTAGTAGATAAAATCATGGGAACTATCGATAAAGACGCATACAATAATCCTAACGAAGGTCGCGTATAAAAACTAGCAACACTTAATCATATAATTATTATAAAAAGGGGCTGTAGCTGAATGTGGTAAAACCACATTTGGTTACAGCCTCTTTTGCCTTTTTTAAAAGTGATAATTATTACAGATTGTAAACTATATTATTAAGAATCGATATTGAAATTGTGAGCTTAGCTACTAACATACTTATGCATATATGGTATACTAAGCGTTATAAAGTTACGAATTATGCTTAATAAATATAAGCCAAGAGGGTAATAGTATGATTACACAAGAATTGAAAGATCGATTAATTGCAGATTATCCAAAGTTTGAGGATATGACACATAAGTTCTATAAGAAAGAACTATCTATTGCAGATTATAAAGGGCAGTCCGGTGCCTATGGTAGTTACGCTGAGCGCGGTGCAAATACTGGTATGAGCCGTTGGCGTTTCAATGGTGGCCGCATGACGCGCGAGCACATGCAGTTTTTAGCGGACTCCATTCGTAAATATAACCTACAACACGTACATTTCACTACTGGCCAATGCTTACAAATGCACGGCCTCGATGGTGATACAATATTAAAGCTCTATAAGGAATGTTATGATCACGGTATTTACAACCGTGGTGCTGGTGGTGATAATCCCAATGTGGTAGCTAGTATTTTACGCGGCATTGATCCTCGTGAAACTCTAGATATTACGCCATATGCAACGGCTATTAGTGAATTTCTTATGGAGCAAATGTTCTATATCAAGATTCCTCGCAAATTTAAAATGGGCATAGATAATGGTTTTGATAGTACCCCACATTCTACGTTCAAGGACCTAGGTTTTAACTTAACAAAACACAATACCTTTGATGTGTATGCTTGTGGCGGTATTGGTCCTAATCCTCGCATTGGTATTCCGGTGGCACATGATGTAGCGCCTGAGGATGTTTTGTACCATGTGAAAGCTATGCTTATGGTCTTTTCTAACCATGGTAACTTCAAAAACCGCGGTAAGGCTCGTACTCGTTACATGCCTGCTGAAATGGGTGGGGCGGAAGCTTTCATCAAAATCTATGAAGAAACCCTAGCTATGGTAAAAGAAGTAGAACACCTAAGTATTAATCCGGCTGATTACGCTTATGAAATTACAAAAACTGGTAAGCGTGATGCTTCTGTGGAAAACTATCGTATTCACCGTCAAAAACAAGACGGGTTATACTATGTAGAATACCATCCGGCAGGTGGCGATGCGAACGTTGAACACTTGCTGGCGGCCCTTGACTATGCGGTGACACTTGATCAAGTTGAAGCACGTATTGCGCCAGACCAAGCATTGTTCTTCATCAATCTCACAGCTGATGAAGCACGCAAAATTGCGGAATTAACTGATGACAGCGCTAAAAATGATTTCCGCCGTTCCGTATCTTGCGTTGGTTCTACTATATGTCAGATTGGTATGCAAGACTCTAACGGTCTTTTGAAAGATATCTTCGCACACCTTGAAGAAAAGGGCATAGATACAAGAAAACTACCTCGTTTACATATATCTGGTTGCCCACACTCCTGTGGTACACACCAAATTGGCGAAATTGGTTTCCATGGTGCTGTAAAATTAGTAGATAAGAAACCTATGGTAGCATTTATCCTTGTAGACGGTGGCTCAGAACACATGGGCTCTGAAAACTTCGGTAAAATGGCCGGCAATATTGTAGCTACAAAAATTCCAGAATTTTTGGAATCTTTGGCAAATATTCTAAACCAATCCGCAGAACCAGACTTTGGGACCTGGAGAATGACACATAAAGCGCAATACATGGAGCTTATAAAAGCATTTGAGTAAATGTGGTTTTCGCTTGTGATGGGGCCCTAGCATATAAGTAGTTTCTACGTCGATTGCTATGGGGCCCCGTTTCATTGCGACAACTTAATTAAAAATAAAACTGGGTACCTCTTTGCTCCGTCCTTCGTAAAGTCGCTGCAGAGGTACCCAGTTTCATTTTTATAATACCTGATGTAAATTAGTCCCATAGCAAAGCGACTTACCCTACTAATATACAGAGCGGCCCCATGACAAGCTACATTCGATATTTACTCAATATGCTTTTATAATTAGAGGAGCGGAGAGGCGAGAGCGGCTAAGTAGTTTTGACTGAATTTGCATTAAGACTAGCCAGTAGATTAGCCTCTGGCTAGTCCTTCCCATACGGTGGGCATGGCGCCACTACTATAAAGTTTATTATAATGTGTAAAATGATAGTGTTTTCTATGATTTATTTCAAGGTGTAACTGTAATGACTCTATATAAGTATTAGCTAGATTATTTACGCTTTTGGATGGGACATCTTTATAAATACAGTGATAAAAAAGTAAGAATACGCTTGTGCAGCGACTTTGAGAAGAACGGAGCAAGCGTATTCTTACTTTTTTTACCAAGTTGTACTAATGAGACGGGGCCCCATCCTAAAAGCGAATGAACAAATGTTAGTTGAGTCCCAATACAATTAGAATAATTGTTTAAAACTAGATATGACTTGATTTTGTATGTTATAATAGGCTTTATAGTAGTATTTGGAGGATATTCAGATGTTATTTACCGTCAATACAGAAGTCTGTACACGATGCGGCCTTTGCGTTGCTGACTGTCCGACCGGATTGCTGGTGATGTCCGATGCTGGACCTGTAACTGGCAGGGGAGGTTGTATCTCCTGTGGGCATTGTATTTCCGTATGCCCAACGCTTGCTCTTGATAGCGATATGACACCGCGTAAGGAGCAAATCGATATTACAAAGGAACCTAAGTTAACGCCTGAGCAAGCTGAACTATTTATGCGTAGTCGCCGCTCTATTCGTAATTATCAAAATAAACCAGTCCCTGTAGAGCTCATTCGCAAAGTGCTAAACGTTGCAAGAATGGCGCCAACAGCGACTAACACACAAGGTATTTCGTATATAGTAATCCGAGATAAACAAACGTTGCGCCGTATTGCTGATCTTGTTCTAGAGTGGATGCATCTGGCTGCAAAAACAGTACCGATTATGCGTCTCTATGCTCGTGCTGCTCAAGCAGAGGTAGATAAAGGCAAGGAGTATATCTTGCGCGATGCGCCGGCTCTCGTAGTGGCAATTGGCTCTAAAAAAGATATTCATCGTACCCATGATAGTGGTCACTCTTGCTTGTCTTATGCTGAGCTATATGCGCCGACTTTAGGCCTTGGTACTTGTTGGGCTGGTTTCTTTGAACATGCTGGAGAAGCTGAATACCAACCATTATTAGATGAATTAGGTGTACCTGATGATAAAATTGTAGCTGGTGGCATTCTTATGGGATATCCTAAAGTACGATATCGCAATATTGTAGAGCGTCAACCATTAGATGTTACATTTGATACAGAAGAGTAAAAAAGAGATGCCCCAATGATTGTAATCATTGGGGCATCTCTTTTTAGTTATATAGTGACGATATAAACTTTATTAGTTGGCAGTTGTAATAGTGCCTTTGAATGTTTCGTCGATGTATTGTTTAATAGCATCAGATTTGTAAATATCTGCAATTTTTTTGTATGTTTCGTTGTCTTTGTCTTCACTACGAACTGCAAGTACGATAACTGTTAGTGGTTCATCTTTAGATTCGAAGAAGAAACCTTGTTTTTCTACACTAAGACCAGCACTTTGCACATAGTTCATTGGAATAACTGCAATTGTTACATCATCTAGACTACGAGGTAATTGAGCTGCTTCTAGTTCTTGAATCTTTATATTCTTCGGGTTAGATGTGATATCTGCAACTGTTGCTTTGAAGCCGACACCATCTTTTAACGTAATTAATCCAGCTTTAGCTAATAATGCTAATGCACGACCACCATTAGTAGGGTCATTTGGGATAGAAACAGTAGCGCCTTCAGGTACATCTTGTACGCTGTGTACGCTATTACTATATAAGCCCATACGCACCAAAATTGTTTTACCGATTGCTACTAAGTTGGAACCATTTTGTTTGTTAAAGTTTTCCATAAATGGTACATGTTGATAAGCATTCAGTTGAATATCGCCATCTGCAAGGGCTTTATCAGGTGTTACATAGTCTGAGAATTCAACTACTTTAAGATCGATTCCTTGTTTTTTAGCTTCTTTTGCTACAGCTTCAGCTACTTGTGCATGAGGACCAGATGTAGCACCTATTTTGATTTCTTTTTGTGTTTGTGTTGATTGATTTGATGTACTACCACAACCAGCGATAGCAAATGCAAGAGCACCGATAAGTAATGGTGCTAACAATGTTTTTAATTTCATATAATCATCCCTTTCAAGTCTTATAATGGTTATATCCTATCATGGATGAAGGGGATTTGTATATGATAAAAGCATATCAGTTAGCTATAGATTAAAACTATGGTGAAATTCTAGCTCATTTATAATACAATTCAATATAATATATTGATTAATGTGTTATATTGAATGTGTGATCGCTAGGTAGTAAATTTATATTTTAAATATTTTTGTATAATTCTAATATGGATTCATATATCTATATGTCGGATTAATGGAGGATGTATGTATAATTTTGATTTTTATAACCCTACACATATCGTATTTGGTAAAGACCGTTTAGATGAATTAGATACATTGGTACCAAAGGATGCAAAGGTGCTCATTACTTATGGTGGTGGCTCCGCTGTGCACAGTGGTCTTATTGATCGCATTGTGAAAGCTCTTGGTAACCGCAAGGTTGAGCAGTTTGGTGGTATTGAGCCAAACCCATCTCTTGAAACTTGTGAACGTGCGGTAGCTTTCATTAAAGAACATGGCGTAGATTTCGTTCTCGCTGTAGGCGGCGGTTCTGTAGTAGATGCTACAAAACTTATCGTTATGGGTGCTACCTATGATGGTCCCGTTATTGAGGTAATGAAAGTTGGTGTGCCAGAGGTTCCGGTAGACATGGTACCAAATCCATTACCATTTGGCACAGTTATGACACTACCTGCAACTGGTTCCGAAATGAACAATGGTGCAGTTATTACTTATGGTGACGGTAAATACCCTGTATTCAGTAGCTTAGTATTCCCTAAGTTCTCCATGCTTGATCCAACATTGACTTTCACCTTGCCTGAAAGACAAGTTAAGAATGGCGTTATCGATACCTTTGTGCATACCACAGAGCAGTATTTAACATACCCTGTAGAAGGTCGTATTCAAGATCGTTTCAGCGAAGGTATTTTAAAAACTATGATTGAAATCGGCAAAGAAACAGTAGAAAATCCAGAAAACTACGATATTCGTGCTAACCACGTGTGGGCCTCTACATTGGCATTAAATGGTTTAATTGGTGCCGGCGTGCCACAAGACTGGGCAACTCATCTGATTGGCCATGAGTTAACTGCGGCGTACCATCTTGACCATGGTATTACATTGGCTATCGTATTACCTGCATTGTTAGAAGTGAAAAAAGCAGACAAACTTGAAAAATTGGCACAATATGCTACACGGGTATGGCATATTACAGAAGGTACAAACGAAGAAAAAGCGGACAAGGCTATCGCTAAAACTCGTGAATTCTTCGAGTCCCTTGGCGTATCTACGCATTTGAAAGACTATGGTCTTGGTGAAGAAGCAGTTGATAAAATTGTGAAACAATTAGAGGACCATGGCATGACACAACTTGGTGAAAATGGTGATGTAACACCAGAAGTAGCTCGCGAGATTTTAATGCGTGCCTTATAATTAAGGGGATTAACAGTGTAAACTTGTATGATATGGAAAGGAGGCGCTCCCTATAAATAAAATAAAAAATAGAAGTGCATTTTCTTTTGCACTTCCGATTATGATTCCCATGGGGCTTAGTTTCCTCTTTCTTGGAGTAGGCTTTGGTTTGTATGCTACCAGTCAAGGGTTTCCTTGGTGGACCGCTCCTGTTTTAGCTAGTACCATATTTGCAGGCTCCATGGAGTTCGTAACTATTGGGCTGTTAATGGCAGGCTTTGATCCAGTGAATACTTTTATGTTGACCTTGTTTGTCAATGGGCGTCATTTCTTCTATGGTCTATCTGCACTACAGCGATATGTGCATATGGGATGGAAGTGGTTTCCTACAGTTGCGTGGATGTGTGATGAAAGTTTTGCAATTAATGTATCTACGAAGTTACCCGATGATGTAGATGAAAAATGGTTCTACTTCCATGTATCGTGGCTTAATTATATCTTCTGGGTTGTGAGTACTCTTGTAGGGGGATTGTTCGGCGATTTATTAGCATCTGTAGATTTGCGAGGTATTGGTTTTGTATTACCTGGCTTATTTATTGTTATATTCCTTGAAATGTTATTTAATGCTAAAAGTAATAATATTCGAGGCTTAGGTGCTGTTGGAGCCGTTGTAGCCCTAGCAATGCTTCTATTAACGGGAAAATCCTTATTTATGCTTGCTTCTATGGGGTGTATGCTCGTAGTATGTTATATAGCGTATAAGTGGGGAGGTGTACATCTTGACTAGTTTTGAAATAGTCATTACTGTTGCTATTGTAGTAGCAGGTACATTGCTTACACGATTTGCTGCTTTTCTCATTTTCCCTCCCGGTAAAAAGGCGCCAGACTTTGTACTGTACTTAGGTAAAGCTTTACCTGCAGCGATTATGGGTCTGCTTGTTGTGTACACTTTTAAAGATATTGTAGTTCTAATATATCCTTACGGACTTCCTGAATTAATTGCATTCTTAGTTACAGTGGGGCTTCATATGTGGAAGCGAAATATGTTCATGTCTATTGGGGCAGGAACTGTAGCGTATATGATTCTTGTACAAGCCATATTTAATGTAACAAGATAAAATAAACCACGTATATCTATTCCTATGAAAGGTTAGATATACGTGGTTTTATGTTTTATTTTAGTTGTAAAAGTCTTTCAAGACCTGGCGCAGTATGATGGTCTTCCAAGAAGTCTTGTTGGTCTAGTAGTTCCATAACGTCCATATCGATGTTGGTGAGTTTGAAATCGAATACATCGAAGTTAGCTTCCATATGGCTCACGTTATTTGCCTTTGGCAATGGAATGATGCCTTGTTGGATGTGCCAACGCAAGATGATTTGATGTTTTGAAACACCGTATTTTTCCGCCAAGCTTTTGATGATTGGATGGTCAAAAATCGGTTGGCGGTCACGGGTAAATGGAGACCATGCCATGCCTACAACTTGATGCTTTCTCATCAATTGTAAGAGTGATTGACGTTGGTTGAACGGGTGGCATTCGATTTGGTTGACCACCGGCTTTACATTGCAGTGGTACAACAAGTCAATGAGGCGATCCTCGTAGAAGTTAGATAGGCCTAACCCACGAAGTACATTTTGATCGTATAATTCTTCCATGGCGCGCCAAGAACCGTAGTAATCACCCAGTGGTTGATGCACCAGCATGATGTCAATATAGTTGGTATTTAATTTCTTTAAGGAGCTTTCAACAGCACGCATCGTATTATCGTAGCCCGCATCAGTGTGCCAAATTTTAGTAGTGATGATTATATCTGTTCGTTTAATACCAGATGCTCTGATTCCTTTAGCCACGGCTTCTTCATTGCCATAATAGGCGGCCGTATCGAGTAAACGATAGCCTACGCTAAGTGCATTGGAAACAGCTTGTTCAGTCTCTCCTTCGGTACCTGTTTTATAGGTACCATAACCGATGGAGGGAATAAAGCTACCATTATTTAAAATCCTAAAGTCCATCCGTTCTTCCATGAGAACCTCCGTTATATTCATAAATTAAAGGAATTAGCTTTCATACAATTCTAACTGATTTTATGATATACTAAGGTATTGATAAAAATCAATATGATAGGAAGTGACAGAATGCAAATAAATCGTTTTTGCTCTGTAATTGCTATCCTTGGCGTTATGATTATGACACTCGCTATTGCGGGATGTGGTACGAAAACCGTATCCGTCGCAGAGGTAACGTACAAGGATATGCCGTTGCAGATTCATAATGATGCCAATGTAACGGCCCTTAATAAGGCGACGATAACGCCGACCTTGACGGGGCAGGTCGTGTATGCCGTGAAAGTAGGCGATCAAGTACAGCAAGGTCAAACTGTGGCAACTGTAGATACATCGGCTTTACAACAACAGCTAGCATCCTTGCAAGGACAATTAGCGCAAGCCCAATCACAATCATATGCCACAGCTGTGACGACTACGACTGCAGCATCTATAGACAGTACTCAACTGGAACAGGCTCAACGCATGCGTGAAGCGGGCATAATCACACAAAAAGAATATGATCGTATTTTGGAACGATCTCAACCACAAACTACAACAGTTACAACCGGTGGTGGCGGAGGCATCAATACGGCAGCCATTGAGGCACAAATCGCACAAGTATCGGCTCAGATGGCGGCATCTACAATCGTGGCTCCTATAGCAGGTACTGTAACATCTATCTATAACGAAGACCGTCAAATGGCGATTGCAGACCGTCCATTTATGATGATTCAGCAATCTACGCCGATGGTTGCATCCCTCAGCATTCCTCGTGATGCGGCTATGAAATTAGGTACACCTGAAGCGAAGAATGGCATGAAGGTACTTCTCAAGGTAGGTGACCAAGAATTACCAGGTGAATTGACTTACGTAGATATTACTCAACCTGAAAATGTGCCAAGTGTTCTTGTGAAAGCCACTTTCAATAATGAGAAAGGCCTAATCAAGGCTGGTGAATTCTATACACTCGTTATTGAATCTAATGTGAAAGCCAAGATGCTGACCGTTCCAACTAAGGCGGTTCGGGAAAATCAAGATGGGAAATATGTATATGTATTGACTGAGAATAATACAGTTGATGTACGTGTTGTTGAGGTAGGCATCACTGAAGGCGATGACGTAGCCATTATTTCTGGCTTAAACGAAGGTGATAAGGTTATTACGACGGATGGCACCTTTGTGTTAGGTGAATCTGTAAAATTGTAATTATGAGACCTAAGATTTTAGTACTAGATTGTTAGGATTATGTTTAAATGTGATGGAATCAAAACTTTCACAGATTGTGAAAGTAACCTCAAAAGAGGAATCTGATAGGAGGGATTATTATTTTAGAATTTAAACGTTTTGAATTGAGAGATAAACCATTAATCGACAAATATTTTGAACAACATCATTATGAAGCATCCGATAATTGCTTTACTACATTGTTTATGTGGCAAGATCCGTACGGTATTCGCTGGGCTGAAGAAAATGGCGTATTGTACATCCAAGGTGGTGGCAAGCGTGAGCCATTCCTTTTGCCTCCATTTGCTGGTAAAGATGCAAAGTTCCTTGATGGTTTGTTGCGTGCTAAAGAATGGTTCGTAGAAAATAAATTGCCGTTCCGATTTAAAGGCGTTAGCAAAGATGTAAAAGAACGCATGGAAGACCTATGTCCTGGTCGCTATGCATTTACACCTGACCGCGATAACTACGAATACATTTACAAGTCCGAAGATCTTATCAACTTGTCTGGTAAGAAATTCCGTCAAAAGAAAAACCATTTAAACCAATTCCGCATGCAATATTCTAACTATGAATATGTGCCGATTACAGATGATATTATTCCATTATGTCGTGAAACGGCAGCATCTTGGGTAGAAACGCATCATGAAGAAGGTATCGAAGATGAATTGATAGCCATCAATTTGTTATTTGATAACTGGGATGTGTTGGGACTTAAGGGCGGTGCTATTAAACTATTCGGCCGTGTCGAAGCCTTTAGTATCGGTGAGCTTCTCAATGACAGAATTGCTTTGATTCACATTGAAAAAGCAAATCCAGATATTCGTGGTTTGTATCAAGCTATCAATAATGAATTCATTCGTCATGAATTTAGCGAAGTAGAATTTATCAACCGCGAAGAAGATATGGGTTTGCCTGGCCTTCGTCAAGCAAAAGAATCTTATAACCCAGATCATTTTGCTGAAAAATATGACGCAGTATATGCTAACGAAGCTGATAATGCGACAGGCGGTAAATAAAAATTTGAGCTATGAAGCCGATGTGCTCCATAGCTCATTTTGTTATAATAGAATTGTTAGCCTATCTATTTGAATGTAACTATTGTATCATCATGGCGATATGATGTGCTTAAATTAGATCAGATTAGATATTATACGCTGTGACGCGACAGATAGATAACGGCTCTTATGATATAACGAGGACATAATTATGGAATTTAGAATTGCGACGGCTCAAGATACGCCTCATGTGGAAAATCTATGGGCGTACTGCTTTGAACCAAAGGAAGATCTATTCTTCCAATATTATTTTACAAATTGTTATGAACCAGAGAATACAATGGTCGGCCTAGAACAGGACCAATTGTTGAGTACCGTTCATTTGCGTCAATACAATCTTAATGTACGTGGTGCCGTATTGCCTACGAGCTATATGGTAGGCGTTGCAACGCATCCAGCAGCCCGCCGTGGTGGTGTAGGCGGTGCACTGTTAACTGCTGCACTAGATGAGCTTCGTAAACGCGGTCAAGCTATGACGATTTTGATGCCATCCAAGGCGGCGTTCTATCAGCAATATGGTTGGGAACTTTATGCTCATCAATGGGTGAACACCATATCGCTAGAAGACTTGCGCCCTATGACAGATAAAACGTTGAGCTTTGGCTTGCTAAATAGCGTAGATCAATGGACTTTGTTAGATCCAGTATATAAAACATATACGGCTCGTCTTTCTGGCTATGCAGAGCGTGGTGAAAAGGAATGGAAACGTTTGTTAGGCAGCTTTTTTGCAGAAGGCGTAAATGTTGCTGTAGTGCGCAACGATGACCATGTCATTGAAGGCTACGCAGTGTATCGTTTAGGTCAGCCTGAAATTCCTGTTACTGAGCTGGCTTACACGACACGCCGTGCACAACGTGCATTATTGAATTATTTCTATAATCACCGTTCCCAAGGTACGTCTATCCGTTGGAATGAAGGTCTTCACGATACATATTATCGCTTCTATCCTGATGGTAGAACTGGCCACGCTACCATGCCATATATGATGAGTCGTATTGTAGATGTAAAAGCTGCTTTCGAAGCAATTCCTGTCAATCAAGAGGCATTGATGATGCCTATAACAATGACCTTTGCTGTAAAAGATGGGCTTTGCAGTTGGAACGAAGGTCGCTATGAAGTACAATATGGCAGTGCATTAACTCCATCCGTTAAAAAGATTTCTGATACGATAGAGGATGAAACAGATATTACCATTGAGGTCGGTGCGTTGAGCCAGTTATTAATGGGCACAATTACGGCTCGAGACCTTGCGTTTGAAGGGAAACTTTCAGTAAGCGAAGAATGGTTAGACTATTTCGATATTCTCTATCCTGAACAAAAAACGTATATTAACGAATGGTGGTAATATGAGTTGGAAAACATATACGGTGAAAGAACCAACTGAGTTGACGGTTTCTAAATATGTAAAGGAACGATTTTCCTTATCCTCTCGGGATATCCAAATGATGTTTCGCAAGAAACGGGTAAAAGTTAATAGCCGTGTGGCTCATTCGCAGCGAGTACTTAAAAAGGGTGATGTATTAACTTTGGAGTTACCACAAGATAAGGATTATGGGGTTGATGTAGAAAAGGGGCCGATTACCGTTCTCTACGAAGATGCTCATACCTTAGTTGTAAATAAAGCTCCTTTTATGCTCGTTCATCCAGCAGGGCAAACAAAGTCTTGCACTTTAAGCAATTATATAGCTGGTTATTATGCGAAAAAGGGTGTAGTTCATAAGGTTCGCCCTGTGCATCGCCTCGACCGAGATACATCGGGGTGTATTCTATTTGGTAAAACAAAGGAAGCACAACAATATTATACGGATGAGCTACAAGCAGGTCGTATCGATCGTATTTATACAGGACTTGTAGAAGGTCATATTGATGCGGATGGCATGGTAGATGAGCCTATTGGGGTAGATCCAGTATTCGATAATCGCCGTGTTATCGATGAGTTTGGTCAGCCTGCTCAAACGGAATATACCGTTCTCGGTTATGAAGGAGACAATACTCTGTTACGTTTTAAATTGTTGACTGGCAGAACTCATCAAATTCGGGTTCACATGGAACATATTGGCCATCCTATTATTGGTGATGCTATGTATGGTACGCGCAATAAGCCCTATACACGCCAATGTTTGCACGCATCGGAGCTAACCTTTGTACCGTATGGTAAGGATGAAGCTATTACGATTACTTGTGAAGTAGGGGATAATTTTGGTCGAGAAAAATAACTGTTGATTTTTCCACTCAAAATAATAAGACTATCGTATTTATTGGATGAGAAGCTTATTATCCCTGTATCCTTGTATACAAAAAACAATAGTGATAAAAACTCATAGTCTATGCATGAAAAGCATAGACTATGTTTTTTTTATATTTTCAATTCACAGTGGACAGGAGTATACTGTGTATAGACATAAAATTCTATAGAATGTTAAATTGATAATTTTATAGAGAAATAGTTTGTTAGTTATACTTTTACCAAGACCGAACGGAACGATGCCGCAGTGCTTGGAATGATCAAGTGATATGAAGGAGTGCACGTTATGGATATGAAGCAAAGCACAATAGAGCAACAACGTCTAGATCAAGCTAGACTTGAAGCCAATGGTATGTACAGCAGCCAATTTGAAAAGGATGCGTGTGGCATGGGCTTCGTTGTTAATATTAAGGGAAAAAAATCTCATGATATTATCGACGATGGTTTACGCATTTTAGAGCGATTGGAACATCGTGGCGGTGCCGGTGCCGACAAGGATACTGGAGATGGTGCCGGTATTTTAGTACAAATTCCGCATGAGTTCTTTAAGCGCGAGTGCGAAGTGCTTGGTATTAACCTACCTGCAGCTGGCGAATATGGCGTAGGTATGGTCTTTGCCCATAAATATGAAAGTCTCCGTAACGAGCAAAAACGAATTCTCGAAGAGGTCGTGCGCGAAGAGGGGCAAGTTGTTCTCGGTTGGCGTGAAGTACCGGTAGATGGTACAAAGGTTGGTAAAGAGGCTGCGGCGATTCGTCCTTGGATGATTCAAATTCTCATCGGCAAAGGCCCCAATGTAACGAATAATAAGGAATTTGAACGCAAATTATATATCATCCGTAAATTGGCGGAAAAACGCATCATCCCATTGAGCAAAGAATTGTCTAGCGATTTCTATATCGCATCTTTGTCCTCTAAAACAATCGTATATAAAGGTATGTTAACACCTGGTCAATTGCGCGACTTCTACCTTGATTTGAGCGACCTTGACTTTACCTCTGCGTTGGCAATGGTTCACTCCCGTTTCAGTACGAATACATTCCCAAGTTGGGCGCGGGCACATCCTAACCGTTTCTTAGTTCACAACGGTGAAATCAATACTATTCGCGGTAATGTAAACTGGATCAATGCTCGTGAAGGTAAAGCGGAATCCCCATTATTCCCAGATATCAAAAAAGTATTCCCTGTTGTTGATGATAGCGGTTCTGACTCTGCTATGTTTGATAACACATTGGAATTCTTGCACATGACAGGCCGCTCCTTGCCTCATGCGATTATGATGATGATTCCTGAGCCTTGGGAACGCAATAATCTCATGAGTCAAGAAAAACATGATTTTTATGAGTTCAATAGCTTTATGATGGAACCTTGGGATGGTCCTGCGGCTATGGGCTTTACCGATGGTACAGTTATCGGCGGTGTCCTTGACCGCAACGGTTTGCGTCCTGCTCGTTACTATGTGACAACAGATGATCGCGTTATCATGGCTTCCGAAGTTGGCGTTGTAAACGAAAATGCTGAAAACATCCGCGCTAAAGGCCGTTTGGAACCAGGTAAAATGCTACTCATTGATACAGAGGAGCAACGTATCATCTCCGATGAAGAAATCAAACATCGCGTCGCTACTGAATTGCCATACAATGAATGGGTAAAGGAACACGTTATTCATTTGTCTGAAATTACGCAAGCCGATGAAAGTACAATTCCAACAGTAGATGATTTATTCAAAGAACAACAAGCTTTTGGTTATACCCAAGAAGACCTTGTGCGTATGATCGTGCCTATGGCAAAAGATGGGAAAGATCCTGTTGGTGCCATGGGGGCCGACGCGCCTTTAGCTATCTTGTCAGATAAACCACAATTGCTATATAGCTACTTCAAGCAAATGTTTGCGCAAGTAACGAATCCTCCAATTGATTCTATTCGTGAGGAAATGGTTACATCTACACGGGTTATGCTTGGTAACTCTGGTAATTTAACAGAACCTAACAAAGCTGGTACCTATGCATTGTCCATGCGTACCCCAATTCTTACAAACCAAGAATTGGCATCCATTAAAGCTCTTGATTGCCGTCGCATGAAATCCGTAACCTTGCCAATTCTCTTCGATCCTACTAAGGGTGCTGAAGGCTTGCGAGATGCGCTAAATGATTTATGCGAAAAGGCAGAAGAAGCAGCTCGTACAGATCAAAATGTGTTGATTTTATCCGACCGCGGTGTCGATGAAAATCATGCACCAATTCCAGCATTATTAGCTGTAGCAGCTGTTCATAATCATTTGATCGACAAAGTATTGCGTACAGAAATCGGCCTCATCCTTGAGTCTGGTGAACCACGTGAGGTTCATCACTTCTGTACATTAATTGGCTATGGCGTAACGGCCATCAACCCATATTTGGCGCTTGAAACAGTTCGCGATTTGCAAGCTCGGAAACGCCTTGGCGATATTACACCAGAACAAGCAGAAAAGAACTACATCAAGGCCGCTGTAGGTGGTATTATGAAAGTTATGTCCAAAATGGGTATTTCCACAGTTCGTTCCTACCACGGTGCACAAATCTTTGAAGCGTTGGGCTTGAATACTAACTTCATTAATAAGTTCTTCGTAAATACACCAACACGTATTGGCGGTATTGGTCTTGGTGGTGTAGCACATGAAGCATTAGCTCGTTTTGAACGTGCTTTCAAATCCGATGAAACAGTACTGGAACCAGGCGGTTGGTATGGTCCTGTAAAAGATGGGGAAGAGCATCTATTCAATCCTAAGACAATCGAGCTTTTACAAGAATCTCTTATCAACGGCGACTACGCAAAATATAAAGAATACTCCAAAGCGATTCGCAACGATTACCACGTTACATTGCGTTCCTTGATGGAATTGAACTATCCTGTAGGTGGCGGTATTCCTATCGAAGAGGTTGAACCTGAAGAATCCATTGTAAAACGCTTTAAAGCTGGTGCTATGAGCTACGGTGCCATAAGTAAAGAGGCGCATGAAGCTATCGCCATCGCAATGAATCGTTTAGGTTCTACATCTAACTCTGGTGAAGGCGGCGAAGATGTAGATCGTTTTAAACCATTGCCAAACGGCGATAGCATGAACTCCGAAGTAAAACAAATTGCATCTGGGCGGTTTGGGGTAACTGCAAACTACCTCATTCATGCAAAAGAATTGCAAATTAAATGTGCTCAAGGTGCCAAACCAGGTGAAGGCGGCCAATTACCAGGCAAAAAGGTATATCCTGAAATTGCCAAGGCTCGTCACTCCACTCCAGGCGTTGAGCTCGTATCTCCACCACCGCATCACGATATTTACTCCATCGAAGACTTGGCAGAGTTGATTTATGACTTGAAATGTGTTAACAAAGATGCGCGTATTTCCGTTAAATTGACATCTGAAGCAGGTGTTGGCACGATTGCTGCGGGTGTGGCGAAAGCGAAAGCGGATAATATCTTGATTTCCGGATACGATGGTGGTACAGGTGCGGCAGGGCGCACGTCTGTTAAACACGCTGGTGTGCCTTGGGAACTTGGTCTGTCTGAAACTCATCAAACCTTGATGCTCAACAGATTGCGTGACCGTGTTCAATTAGAAGTAGACTCCAAGTTGATGACTGGTTTCGATGTGGCTGTAGCAGCTATGCTCGGTGCTGAGCTATTCGGCTTTGGCACATTGCCTCTCGTAGCGGTAGGCTGTAAAATGGCTCGTGTATGTAATCTTAATACATGTCCTTATGGTGTAGCTACACAAGACGAAAAATTGCGTGCTCGTTTCACAGGTAAGCCTGAATATGTTGAAAACTTGATGCTTTTTATCGCTCGTGAATTGCGTGAAATCATGGCTCGCCTAGGTATTCGCTCCGTAGCAGAACTCGTTGGGCGTATCGATCTTGTTCGTCAAAAATCGCAAGACGATAACTTCAAATTGTCCCGCGTTGACCTTAAACGCATATTGTTCCGTCCATACATTGATGCCTCTGTAGGTCATATGCACATGGTTGACCAAGATCACGAGTTGGAACGCACCTTGGATATGTCCAAGCTCTTGCGTATGTGCCGTCCTGCTATTGAGGACCAAAAACCTATTCGCGCTAAATTGGCTATCACTAATATCAACCGTGTTGTAGGTACCTTGGTTGGTTCTGAGGTGACTCGTCGTTATGGTGAAAGCGGCTTGCCAGACAATACAATCAAGTTGAATTTCGAAGGCTCTGCAGGCCAATCCTTCGGTGCTTTCATTCCTAAAGGTATGACATTGGAACTCGAAGGGGATGCGAATGATTACCTTGGTAAAGGTTTATCCGGTGGTACAATCACTGTATATCCGCCTAAAGCATCTATCTTTGAGGCTGACGAAAACATTCTTATCGGTAATGTTGCCTTCTATGGTGCAACCTCTGGTACATCCTACATTAACGGTGTAGCTGGTGAACGTTTTGCCGTTCGTAACAGTGGCATCACTGCCGTTGTGGAAGGCGTCGGCGACCATGGCTGTGAATACATGACTGGTGGCGAAGTGCTCGTACTCGGTAAAATCGGCCGTAACTTCGGAGCAGGTATGTCCGGTGGCTATGCGTACATCCTCGATTGCGATGAACGCTATGTAAATCCAGGCCTCGTAGAACTACGTGCTGCCAATAATGATGACCTTAAACGCATTAAAGAACTGGTAGAACAACATGTATTGCATACTAACTCCGCTAAAGGCCGTCACATTTTAGAAAACTGGAATAACTTTGTAAACAGATTTACAAAGGTTGTACCTGTAGCATACGAGGAAATGCAAGCTACTATTGAACGATTCAAAGAACAAGGCTTGTCCTTAGAAGAAGCACAACTGGCTGCATTTAAAGAAAAATATGCATAATATATTTCTCCTTAGTTAATTTTTGTTATATAAGAATACAGTGAAAAGCCTCTATAGCTTTGACTATAGAGGCTTTTTCATGTATAATATTTATATTGCAATATTGGATCATGGCAGTTCTCGGGCCTGTGCAATGGGGGCCTGTGAATCGTGTCAGGACTGAGAGGTAGCAGCACTAAGCGGTAACCTTCATGTGCCACGGGGACCCCGGGGGCTGTCGTGATCGAATATTGCAAGGCGGCCTGTGGGGCCGCTTTTTTTATGCCTAATTTTCTTGAATATGGTATAATAAAGTATTGTAAGTTTCGGAAAAAGGGGGTGTTCCAATGGCATATATTGCGCTATATCGTAAGTATCGACCGCAGACATTTACCGATGTGGTCGGTCAGCATCAGGTGTCTGATACATTGATGCGCGCTATCCGTGAGGATAAGGTAGCTCACGCCTATTTATTTGCCGGTCCGCGGGGGACTGGTAAGACGAGCATGGCGAAGATTTTTGCGCGCGCTATCAACTGCGAGCATGGTCCAACGGATCACCCTTGTAACGAATGTAGTGCTTGTAAATCGATTTTGAGTGGACAGTCCATGGACGTTCTTGAAATCGACGCCGCATCCAATCGCGGTATCGATGAGGTTCGTGCTCTTCGTGAAAGCGTCAAATTTATGCCTGTTGAGGGGCGTAAAAAGGTGTTCATTATAGACGAAGCCCACATGCTCACTACAGAGGCGTGGAACGCGCTTTTAAAAACAATCGAAGAACCTCCTGCTCATGTGATGTTTATCTTTGCCACTACAGAAATTGAAAAATTGCCTGTTACTATCGTGTCTCGTTGTCAGCGGTACACTTTTAGACGCATTACATCTGATGATATCGCACAACGCTTATCTTACGTAGCAGAAAAAGAAGGCTTTAGCCTTGATTCTGCGGCAGCGCAGCTCATTGCTGTTCATGCAGATGGTGGCTTGCGTGATGCCTTGAGTATTTTAGACCAATGTGCAGGTATGGCAACGGGCTCTATTACACCGCAAGTGGTGGAAGAATTAATCGGTCTCGTAAGTAAGGAATGGATTATTCACTTCCTAGATGCTTTGCGTAACGGAGATGGTCCTAAAGTATTATCCTACGTTCACGATGCCTTGGCAGAAGGTCGCGATGCGACGCAAATTATGGAAGCCCTCATTCAACATGTGCGTGCCTTGCTCGTTGGTAAGGTGGCTCCTGATGCGGATGAGCTCAAGGTATACGATGCCTTTAAGGATGAGTTCCTAGCTCAGGCCAATAGCGTTGATTTCAATGAACTTAACCAATATGTGCGCAGTGCTCAATCCATCATGAATGATTCGAAACAAGTGGACAATCCAAGAACTATCATCGAAATGGGTCTACTCGTGCTTTGTGCTAAATTAGGCTCTGTTGATGAAAGCTTAGAAGACCGTATATATGCTCTAGAAAGTGCTGAGCGATCTGAACGAAATGATTTATTGAACCGCATGGCTCAATTGGAACAACGAGGCCCAGCGGCTCCTACACCAGCTTATGGTGCTAATGCATTTGGTCCACCTAGCGGCTATGCGAACAGCTTTGTTCCTGTAGATAATGCTGCTGTACAGAATACTTCCATGAGTAGTATTCAAGATACTGCTGTTGGCACTGTGCCACCTCCAAGCAGCGTAGGCATGACACCACCGCCTGCGAATGTGGGGATGACTCCACCACCGATGGGAGCACCAGGTAGTACACCTCCTCCGATGAATGGAGTGGGCATGGCTCCGCCACCATTGGGCGGCGTTGGCATGGCGCCACCACCGAATAATGGGGACCCAGTTTCCCGAAAAACCACAAGAAACCAAGCTAAGGGTCGTGCTAAAAAAGGAATTAGTACACAGGCCATCATTAGTGAACAAATCTTATCTGCTCAAGAGTATCGTAATGTACAATCCAATGTCATTAAATACTTGAAGGATAGTAATCGCAATATGACCTCTACCGTTATCGGTCAAGGTCAGCTAGTGTATGTAGACCAAAGCAAGGCGGTCATGGCCTTTAAAAATACATTACATCTCAATGTAATGACCAATGAAGTGAACTTGGCGGAAGCGGTTGATGCTTTCACCTATACACTGGGCTATGCAGTACACGTAGAAATCGTGGATGCCCTCACGCAAGTTTATAAAGACTATAAAAAGGCTGCTGGTAGCACCACACAACGCCAAGTAAAAGCACCCCAACGACCACAAGAACCGATGGTTGACGTAAAGACGACCTCTGGTGGGCAACCGACACAAATGGATTTAACCAATGATCCTCAAGAGAGTAAGCCTGATTCTGCAGCCGTGGACGCGGCTAAGGCTGCGGCGATGGCATTCTTAGCTAAGAAAACCGGCGGTGCCGTTGCAAATACGGTAGTTAGTGATAGTGCGAATACAACTACAATAGCTGCATCAGAAACTGCATTAGGAGCTGGCGTAGAAACAGAGCCAGCATCCGGTGGTGATGTGCCAATTACATCCTTTGATGGTAGTCCTGCGACACAGGTGCCAGATGGTGAAATTCCTATTGAGTCTCTAGCAGGTTCTATAGAAGGGGATGATATTCCAGTTCATTCCTTTGATGATGTGCCTGTAGATGATATGGAGGATTCTTATGTATCATCCTTAGATGATATGCCGCCACATCCATTAGATAGTGTGACTGTTATCAGCGAGGATGGCGAAGTGTTAGAGCGCCCTATGGATAGCGGTGCGCATATTGAGGTTGAAGCTGTCCCAAAGTCTGATGGGGGTGAATCTCGTGAGGTAACCCCGCATCAAGGTGATGACAATGATATGCTTTCAGCAGCACCTATTGAAGTAGAGGCTATCGATAGTGTTACGGTGGCTCGAGAATACGCTTGGGATCCAGAGCATATGACAGAAGAGGAACGAAACAATCCTCTCTTGGCGGAAACGTTAGAAAAATTATCTGAAGACCATGACATCATAGTCGAGGTTATCGAAGAATAGATAAAAAAGTAATTGTTATATAATAACCTTTGGCCTTGGGGCTATTAGGTGACACATATGTTATAAATCTATGTCATATATTGTTAATGATGTGGACTTAGAATGTTAGTATAGGACGATGTCTTAAAAGGAGGAAATACAATGTTTGGTAAAGGTATGGGCAACATGGCTGGCATGATGAAAAAAGTTCAAAAGATGCAAGAAGACATGAAGAAAATGCAAGAAGAGTTAAAAACTCGTACTGTAGAAGCTTCCGTAGGTGGCGGTGCAGTAACCGTTGTGATGAACGGTGAAAAAATCATCGAATCTTTAAAATTGAATCCTACAGCTGTTGATCCTGAAGATGTAGAAATGTTAGAGGATCTAGTAATGGCTGCGGTAAACGAAGCTAGCAAAAAAGTAGACGACCTCTTGGCTCAAGAAATGGGCAAAGTGACTGGTGGTCTAAACTTGCCAACAGGTTTATTCTAAATGACAAACGCTTTAGAACGGCTCGTAGAACAGCTGCGCCGCTTGCCTGGCATCGGCTCCAAGTCGGCTAGACGCTTGGCTTATCATTTGGTAGAAATGCCGAAGGAAGAGGTAGACCGCCTCGTGGAAACCATCGTAGAAGCGAAGGGGGCTACGCGTCACTGTTCTATTTGCTTTAACTTATCAGCTCAAGATCCTTGTGAATTTTGTAGCAATCCAAATCGCGACCAAACGACGATTATGGTTGTTGAAACATCTCGTGATGTGATTGCTATCGAGCGCAGTGGTGATTATAAGGGCTTGTATCATGTATTGGAAGGTGCTTTGTCCCCTATGGAGGGCATTGGTGCTGACGATATTCGCGTAAAAGAGTTGATTGCACGCCTTCGTGATGGTGTTGTACAAGAGGTTATCCTCGCGACAGACCCAGATGTCGAAGGGGAAGCTACAGCTCTGTATTTGGCGCGCTTATTAAGTCCAAGTGGCATCAAGGTAACGCGCATTGCCCGCGGTGTTCCTGTGGGCGGCGATATCGAATATGCCGATGAATTAACGCTAGGCGGTGCCGTAGTGAACCGTCAAGAAATGAAAGGATAATAGTATGGGAGCTTTATTAGCATCACCGATTATATCGGCGGTTATTTCCATTGCTGTAGCCTACATTGCTTTCAAAGTAGCATTTTTCACCATTAAACGGGTGGCTATGAATGTTGTGATTGGTGGGTTAACCTACTGGGTATGCGTTCATATACTTAATATTCCAATGGATATTGGAGTTGGTATTTGGGCATTAACAGCAATTTTAGGTCCTATTCCTATGGTCTTAGCTGCTATATATTACGGCATTAAATAACAGGAGGTTTTTATGCTTATCAATCGTGAACAACAACGCGTTATTGATGAAGTGGAACAGAATATCCTCTTGTTAGCGTCCGCTGGGACGGGAAAAACGAATACACTTGCTTATCGGGTGGCTCATCTCATCGAGGGTGGCTATGCGAAGGCGGAGAATATCTTGTGCATGACCTTTACGAACAAGGCCGCAAACGAGATGAAAGACCGCATTCAATCGCTCGTGGGCAGTCCTGCAAAGGCTGTGGAGGTTAGTACATTCCACAGCTTTTGCTTTTTCATTCTCCAACAAGAGGGCAAGCGCAACGAAACCTTGTACACGGATGTGACCATCTTTGACGAAGAAGACTGCAAGGAACTATCTGAACCGTACCGTCCTGGTAAATTGCGAGAAATGTCCTTTGCTAATGTTATCTCCATGGTGAAAGAATATCGTTCTTTATATGGCTTTTATTCTGATGATCTCGTAGGTGACTACAAGCGGACAATTGAACGCTTACAGAAGGAACAGCGTGAAGCCATTGAACAGCTCTTTTCGAGCTTTGGCAATGTCCTCTACAGTGAACTCCATGATTTCTTGAACCATGGTCACGAATGGATTGCTGCGTATGATGAAAGCTTAGCTTCCGTGCACGGCCTAGATTTTACAGATCTCATCTGCGGTGTTCATCGCCTATTTCAAGATCCTGTAGTTCGTGAGCGCTGGCGCAGTCGTTACAGCTATATCTCTGTAGATGAAATGCAAGATACAGGCGTACTAGAGTACAAAGTTCTAGAAATGCTGTGGGAAGGTAATCACGTACTTTTGTGTGGTGACTATTTCCAAACAATTTACGAATGGCGTGGCTCCGATCCGTTCCGCTTGCTCAAGCAATTTGATGCGGATTTCAAGCCTTTAAAAATTATCTTCTACGAAAACTATCGCTCCAACTGGACGCTCTTTACGATGGCTTTCAAAACCTTACAAAATATGTTCCCTGACCTGGTTGGGTCTATCTATACTGAATTGCCTCGTGCCAATAGTGAAAGCAAGGGTAAGCCTGTTCTCATTAAAGGTTGTAAAAATAGCTACCTTGAGGGCCGCTATATCTACGAAGCTATCTGCGCATTACCGAAGGATGCTAATATCGGCGTTCTCGTGAGGGATAATAAAAAGGCACAGCAGCTAAGTGATTCTTTTGAACGTCTTAACGGCGAACGACCTGAAGAGGAGCGCCGTCACTTCATGATTATCGACGAGTTTAAATTCTTTAGACGTCAAGAAATAAAGGACATTATGGCCTACTTCAAACTGCTCATGAATCCAAACGACTCTGTCAGTGCGAAGCGCATTATCAAGCGATATGTTGCTGGTATTGGTGATGCTCGTATCGCTGCGATTGAAAGCCTAGAGACGCGCCAAGTAGGTTTAAAATTGACGGACTTCATGGATATGCCTATCTTTGAGGCAGAGCCTTATGCAAAGCTTGTCAGTGGCTTAGAGCAGCACGAAGTAGTTGTTTATGACGTGGAGAGCACCGGCACAGATACGTCTCAAGACCGCATCATTCAAATTGCAGCCATTCGCATCGATGAAAGTGGACAGGTCTTAGAGGCCTTTGAACGCTTTATCAATCCAGGTGTACCTGTTGGTCAATCCGAAGAGGTACACGGCTTCTCCGATGCATATTTACAAGAACACGGCGAAGATCCTACTACAGTACTCAAAGCATTTAAGGAGTTTTCTAAGGATACTATTATTGTAGGTCACAATGTAAACTATGATGTGACCATCTTTACAAATGAATTGGCGCGTCATAACTTAGGCAATCCTGAGTTCAAGGCTATTTACGATACACTCGATATCTACCGTCGTTTCTATCCTAATTTGCCAAATCATAAATTGGGCTTCCTAGCATCTAAGTTCCCTATACACCATGAGCCAACACATAATGCAATGGATGATATCTTGGCCACTGCACAGCTTTTAATTTATGTGGTGAAAGAAAAAATCATACCAACTACAACGGGGCGCATGGTAGCTATAAATAAATATAAAGCAGCTTTCACGGATATCGCCTCTCAAATGGCGACCTTGCGTAGAAAAGCCTATACGGAGATGCCAACGAAATTATTGGCGTATATCATGAACCAAATGGGGGTTCTAGAATACTATAAATTTCATGGGGAAGCGGCAAAGGTAGAGCATATACGCGATTTGTATCGCATCATGGAAAAATTAGATGCGGCTTATGAAGGGCCAGCAGGATTAGCGCGGTTAAATCAAATCTTGCAGCTCGCAGCTCTTACGGCGGGCGAGCCCGCACAACAGGTGCGAAACGAAGACCGCATTCCTATCATTACCATTCACCAAGCGAAGGGTAGCGAGTTTGACCATGTATTCTTGGCTGGGCTAAATGAAGGAACTTTCCCCAGTCCCTTTGCCATTGCAGAAGGTCGTGAAGACGAGGAAAAGCGTTTATTCTATGTGGCCATAACTCGACCTAAACAAGAATTGACCATTACCTTTGAACAGACGAATATACGAGGTAGGGCAGTTCAACCAAGTTCGCTACTCAACTATATGCCACGAGATCCTGAACTCGTAGAAAGGAGATACTAATGGCGCGAAAAACATATCGCCCTGATGATATTCTGTGGACCGTGACAGCTGTAGATATAGAAGCTGTACTTAGCAAGAAAAATGCAAGACAAAAGCTAATAGGTAATGGTCAAGATATATCAAGTAAAAATCGAGATATATCGAGTAGCAATCAAGACATATCAAGTCGTGATTCCGAGCATATTGGAGAAATATGTGATATTTCACTTGGTGAAGTGTTAGATACTAGATATCCTAGAAAGTCCTTAGTTAAACTCTTTGAAGAGAAATTAATCCACATTAATGGACATAAGGCTACACCAAAGGATACAATCTCCGAAGGCGACGAGATTTGGATTGCTATGGCGAAGGAAAAAATAGATCATGACCCTATCGAAATGGACTTACGCATTCTGTATGAAGATACTGATCTCCTTATTGTGGATAAGCCATGCGGTTTGACGGTAAACTCTAAAGATCAAGTATCTCTTGCCAATGGTGTGGCGCATTATTTTAAAGAACATGGTATTAAGCGAAAGGTACGTTTCTTGAATCGTCTCGATAGAGATACGACAGGTTGCATTGTCATTGCAAAAAGTGGTTTAGCACAAAGTATTTATCAACAGCAAATGGATGATAATACCTTTGAAAAGTGGTATATGGCGACTGTGGAAGGCATTGTAGAAGCCGATGAGGATTCTTTAGTATTCCCTATGGAACGCAGTGCTGATGGGATTCATTACGAAGTGAATCCTAAGGGAAAAGAGACTCGTACAGATTTTTCCGTCCTATGTAGACATTCTTCAGAGACTGTGGATAACTCTGTGAATAAGTCTAAAAATTCTGTGGATATAACAGCAAAAAATGTGGATATAAACTTAGGAGATGTTGATAAAAGTAGTCAAAATGTGGACAAAACTGTGTATAAGTCCAATAAATGTGAATATACAGAGGTTTTAGTTCGTTTGTACACAGGGAAAACACATCAAATTCGAGTAGCTTTCAGCCATATAGGGCACCCTCTTGTAGGAGATATCTTATACGGTGCACAACCTACGGGACAGCCATTCCAATTACGGGCTCAAAAGGTAGTATTTACACATATGCGCACAGGCGAGCGTATTACGGTTACGGCATAATCTGATTTCCTTAAATCATTACGCGAGCCTAAGTACTGGTTTGATAATAGGTCTGTATTATATATTGTGAAGTCACAATACCTAAAACAATCTAATTGAGAAATGAGAATTATTGATAACTCAGCAAAATCAATAAGTTTAAAAATATTTTTTAAGAAAAATAATGACAAATGATAATCGATAAGCTATAATAGGAATATAAGTAAATCGATATAGTTCAATTTAAAAACTATAAATCAGAATGTAAGAGGTGTAGTATGATTTTACAAGATAATAGTGCAGCACGTAATCGGGGGATTACGCTTGCCAGTATAAAAGGCATTATAGGTAATGTCGTTCTCGTTATTTTTAAAATGATTGTGGGCCTTGCGTCTAATTCCATCGCCATTATCCTTGATGCGGTAAATAACTTAACAGACGTATTGTCCTCTGTATTAACTATTGTGGGTACAAAATTAGCCGCCAAAGGGGCTGATAAGGAGCATCCATTTGGCCACGGTCGTATAGAATATATGACTACCATGGCTATAGCTTTCATCATTCTCGGTGCTGGCATTGGATCCCTTAAGGAATCTGTGGAAAAAATTATTCACCCTGGGGTATCTACCTTTGATATTCCAGGCCTTGTTATCATCGCTGTTGCCATCGTGGTGAAAATCGTGATGGGCCGTTATATCAAGGCACAAGGTGAAAAATATAAATCCGATGCGCTCGTAGCATCTGGTATAGATGCCCTTTTTGATGCGGTAATTACCTTTGCCACATTGGTATCTGCAGGCTTAGTATTTTTCTTTAACTTTGATATTCAAGGTTATGTGGGCGCTGTTATTTCTGTTTTAATTTTAAAAGCGGCGTATGATATTTTACGTGAGATGTACAACCATTTGCTTGGTATTCGAGCAGATGATAATTTAATCCGTAATATTAAAGAAACTATCGCACAGCATCCGAATGTGGGTGGTGTATATGACTTGGTATTAAATAGCTATGGTCCGGGAGAAACAATTGGTTCTGTTCATATTTCTGTACCAGATACGATGACAATGGCAGAAGTTCATCCCCTAACAAAGGGCATTGCGGTTCATCTTTATAAAAAGTTTGGCATCAATATGACCGTTGGTGTATATGCTGAAAACCAACCAAGTGTAGAAGTACTTGAAATTAGAAAAGCTCTTGATCAAGTTATTAGTTTATATACACATGTAGTACAAGTACATGCCTTCTACGTACAAGAAGAAAAGAAGGTTATTTACTACGATATTATCTTTGACTTTGACGAAGAAGATCCGCATGGCACATTGGAAAAAATTAAGGCAGAAATGCAAAAACGTTACCCTGACTATACACAATTCGCTATTGTGGATACGGATTTTAGTAACTAATTTTATAAATTGTAATTTGTTTTGATAAATTCTCTAAGGAGAGATGGAATGAAAAAAATTGCTCTTACCGCATTAGCTGTAATGGCGGTTGTTGGTGTGTTCGCGGTTCAGCCTGCAGATGCAAAAAAGGTAGAACAAGATCCAGTAGTGGCATCTATTGATATGCCTATGAATGATGAGATTCAACAGGTTAATGGTGTTTCTAAATCAACAAATAAAGAAACACGACGTTTGTCTAATACTTTAGCAGAAGCTACAAAAGTGATGATTAAAAAGAATTGGAAGATCATTTATATTAAAGCAGTTCCTACGGGAGATAAGGATGCTGTACGCTTTTATTACAAAGATAATAGAGGTCAAGTATACAATGGTCAAGTCATTAGAAATACAGGCCTATCCAAGGGTAAATATATGGCTGGTTCTTTACGTCAAATAGAGGCCTTGCAAGAATTAGTTAATCACTTGCAACAGAATGGTCAAGAAGTACCATCCTCTATTGATATCATGATCACTCAAGAAGGCTATCGCATCAAGACTATTTTTAATTACAATGAAGATACAAGTAATTTACCAGCATATCTAGAACAATATGAACAACAGAATTTCCCTACTATGAAGTAAAAGAAAAGCTCGTGCTATGCACGAGCTTTTTTGTTAGATTACGTAATCATCGGAATCGTCTTTCTTAGGTTTTTTGTAAATTTCTTTTACACCAGCCATTTCGATGAGTTCTTCCCCAAGGGCATCTTCATCGTCTGTGTTAAGCATGGAGTAGAAGGCCCAAAGAATAATAAACCAAATTGGTGTGAACAAGAGGGCAATTCGCGTATCTTCGTTTAAGGCTAGAATGGCTAAAACGAAAACGAAGAACGCGAGGATAACGTAATTCATTACTGGGTATAGAGGCATTTTAAATTTAGACTGTGCCACTACATCAGGATTTTTTTTGCGATATTTGAGATGGCAAATAACCATCATGGCCCAAATAAAGATAAAGCAGAACGTAGAGATTGATGTAATCATAACGAATACTGCTTCAGGCATTACGTAGTTGAGTACAACCGTAATCAATAATACGGCTGCCGAGAAAATCGTTGCTTGGTATGGCACACTGCTGTGAGTCAAGCGGCGCATCGAACTCGGGGCGTGACCGCGTTTTGCCAAGGCGTAAATCATACGACCAGTACTGAAGATACCGGAGTTTGTAGCAGATGCTGCAGAGGTAAGAACAACGAAGTTTACGATACCTGCAGCGGCTGTAATACCAACGGCGGTAAATACAGCCACAAATGGACTTGCAGCAGGGTTAACGGCAGTCCAAGGGTAAATACTCATGATGATGGCTAAAGAGCCTACATAGAATAAAATAATACGCAATGGAATATTGTTTATGGCCATTGGAATAACCTTTTCAGGATCTTCTGTTTCGCCAGCCGTTAAACCTACGAGTTCTATGCCTGTGAAAGCAAATACAACCATTTGGAATGATAGGATAAAGCCCATCGTTCCATTCGGAAACCATCCTCCGTAATTCCACATATTACTAAAGGCGGCGACGCCAGCATCTGTAGTAAAACCTGTAACAATCATGATGATACCGATGATGATAAGAGAGATAATAGCGATTACCTTAATCAAGGCAAACCAGAATTCCATTTCGCCGAAATGTTTTACAGCTGTCAAGTTCATTAACAACAAGACGATTAAAACGAGTAAGGCGGGTATCCATTGGGGTAGCCACGGTATCCAGTACTGCATGTAGAGGCCTACGGCCGTTAAGTCTGCCATGGCTAGTGAAAGCCAGCAAAACCAGTATGTCCATCCCGTGATAAATGCTGCTCGATCCCCTAAGTAATCTTCTACAAAGTCGATAAAAGAGTGGTGGTTTAGGTTAGATAACAGTAATTCGCCTAGTGCTCTCATAATAAAGAAGCAAATAACACCTGTTATTAGGTAGGCGAATATAATGGATGGACCAGCCAAGTGAATGGCGCGGCCGGAGCCTAAGAATAAACCTGTACCAATAGCACCGCCGATAGCGAGCAACTGTACATGCCTGTTCTTAAGACCCCGTTTTAACTGATGAGTATCAGACATAATAAAGACCTCTTTTCTACAAACTATCTATAAACATAAAGGCTATGGATTACCACAGCT
The DNA here is from genome assembly GCF_032550495.1 of Veillonella parvula. Lineage (GTDB taxonomy): Bacteria > Bacillota > Negativicutes > Veillonellales > Veillonellaceae > Veillonella > Veillonella parvula_G. The sequence goes on from NZ_JAWFZJ010000003.1 coordinate 312,692, forward strand.
TTAACAATCTATAGAATCTTTAAAACTATTTTTTTATAATACAGTATCTATTCTAAAAAGTCAAATGTATTTTTACAGTAGACAAAAGATGATATGATTTTCTGATAGAGTATATCCTTATATTGATAAAAGCAAAGAATATTCTTTTTTTATGAAGTTTATTGACGAATAATATAAAATAATTTATAATAAGTACACTTATAATAAAAGGAGGATATAAAATGGAATTTAGTTTTAGTTTGAAAATAAAAGCAACAAAAGAAGCTGTGTGGGCGTACTATGCGAATATCGAAAAATGGTATGACTGGGAAGAGGATCTAAAAAATATTACATTAAACGGTAAATTTGAGACCGGTTCATGTGGTACAATGGAGCTTGAAGGTATACCACCTATGGAATATCAACTTACTCTTGTAAAACCTTTTGAAGAGTTTTGGGATAAGACTGAAACTCCATTTGGTGCTATTCTTTTCGGACATCAAATAATTGATAATCATGACGGAAGTGTAAATGTAAAACATACTGTAAGTTTAGAAAGTGAAGATAAGCAACATTTGGAATTTTTAAGTCAAGTTTTTTCGGATGTTCCTCAATCTATATTTATTCTAAAAAATTGTTTAGAAAGATAAGGTGATTGCTGTTTGTTTACATCAAAATATAAAGACAATTCAGAAAAATCAACAGGATTATTGTTCATGAGGGTGTACAATAAATGGCATTTTACTATAAAACAAGCGTTAAAAGAGTTGAACTTAACACATCCTCAATTTGTTGTTTTAGCGTCTCTTTCTTATCTATCACAACATGATAACGAAGTTACACAAGTTATGATTTCAAAACTTTCAGGGATAGATGTTATGACGGTATCTCAAATATTGAGCTTATTGGAAAAACGTGGTTTTGTAGAGCGAAAAGAGCACTCTAGAGATACACGTGCGAAAGCTGTTCTTTTAAATGAAGAGGGCGGTGCAATATTACAAAAGGCAGTCCCATTAGTTGAAGAGATTGATGAAATCTTTTTCGGAAAGCTGAATAGTGATGAGGCTCAATTTAAACATCTTCTTGGCAGATTACATGAAGAGTAAGGTGTATTAATTTTCCGATTCTTGTGGAGGCTATTATGAGACGTCAAGATCGTATGGTTACAAATATAGATGAAATTAAGGGCATTTTAAGTAGCACTCGCATCATTCACTTAGGTATGATGGATGGTGATTATCCTTACGTGGTACCTTTACATTTCGGTTATGAAATTGTAGATGATATACTCTACATCTATGTACATGGCTATCATGAGGGGAAGAAGTTTAATTTGATTAAAGTGAACCCCCATGTATTTATCGAAATTGACGGTAATGATGAGGCCCTCGTATCAGGTGGAGATATTCCTTGTAAATATAGCTCAGTTTATTCTAGTGTGATGGGCCGAGGAGAGGCTACCTACTTAGAGCGTGTTGATGAAAAGGATCATGGTTTACAAGTATTAATGAAGCATCAGACTGGTCGAGAATTTCCCTTTACTGATGCCATGGTAAACTCTGTGGGCGTCGTTCAAATTAAAGTTGTAGACTATACCGCAAAGAGACGAAGACAGCTTGAACAAGATATTATTATGCCTCCATTAACTAAATAATAACAAAACATCCTATTGAACTCTATTGTAATATAGCGTTTAGTAGGATGTTTTATTATGTATAACTAGTTAGAATTAAAGCAGCTAATAGCTCATAACTATACTTTCACAATAGGAAAGATAAAAGTTTTATGAAGTAGCTAGGGCAACAGAATCGGCAGCATGTTTTTGATATAAATAAGAAAATATATCATTATATGTGTAAAGTATATATCAATTTTTTATAAAAGGAGAGATCATGAAGAAGCTTCTATTTAAGTCCGTTTTGTCTGCTATGGCTGTAGGATTATTGTGTGCAGGATATGTTTCAGCTGATGTTGTTAATGATTCAATATCTACCGATAATGTTGGTGTTTCCGCTGCCGTTACATTTGATATGCCTAGAGTTCATCCTGATTCAGCAATCAAAGCATTACCAAGAAAGACTTTATTAGAGTGGCCTATGAAAACGCAAGAAGGGGCTCGTAATTGGAAAGGAATAGTAGAAGCTGCACAGCAACTGCCGTATGAGGTTAAGGCACCTAGTTATATACCTTATGGTTATCAGCTTTATACAGCACGTCAAGATCGAAATGATGTATTAGAGGTTGTATATTACAAAAAAGGTGTGACTATCTATCGGGATGGGAAAAAATATATAGATAGTATTATGGCCTATAGAATGGGATATTCCTTAGATACCGTAAGAGATATACCATATGTTCCATCTGAGTACGGCGATATTGAATGGTCTAAATCAGGTGATTCTAGTGAGGTTTATTTTACAGGTGATCCTGAAACACATATGGTTCGCAGCATTTCGTGGACGAAGGATGGGATGGCTTATTCTCTATTCTTCTTAGAACGGGTGAAAGAGGCTGATGCGGAATTCTATAAAGAGCATGTAGTACCGTTGAAGAGTATTGATAGCTCTCGTTATGAACTAGTTGGTAACTATCCGACAACACCTAAAACAATTGAAGAAATAAAAGAGGAACATGTAGTGCCTATGAAAGCATAGACTGGTGTGATTTATTAATGGTACGTAATACTCTTGAAAGTCAGTGATCTGAGTTAAAAAATGTAATAGATAAATGATTACTTCGGTAATATATACTTATAAATATCTAAATTTAGAGAGAGCAGAAATTATGAGATTGAAAACAACAAAATCATTATTAGCAATGGGAATACTAGCTGCTGTGTTAAGTAGCTTTGGAGTACAATCAGCTAGTGCGTTATCCCCTTTAGTGGATGAAAATGGAAATACTGTTACCACTGACACAGTGGAAAAGAATAAAGAGCTAGTGAATCGCTATCGGTGGTATGATCAAATTGATAATGGTGATATAGTACTGCTTAATGTTGACGCCAGTACAAATTATTTTGGATATGATTTACAGATTCCATCTTATATGCCTGAAGACTATGCAGTACGCGATGTAAAGTCAAGAGATCATGACGTATTAGAAATCGTGTATACGGAAACGGGCCATAATGGAGAATATGGTCAGAAATTAACCTTCTCTAATACAGATATTGTGTATCGTATGGGGTGGGCTATCGATACCGTAGTAAAGCCTATATTGGAAAAGACAAAATACAATGCTGATGATGTCGTTAGCTTTACTACCCCTAATGGAATCTCTGTACATACGTTAGGCTCTAGCAACGATTCTGTTCAAATTGCTTATTGGGAAAAAGATAACAAAGTTTATATGCTCTACTTTGCTTCCTCAAGAAACCAAAACTATGTAAGCAAAATTGTAGATTCAGTAGGGTCGTTAAGTAATGTGGCTTCTGATGATACTAGATTACGTGGTGACCGAAATGATAAGCAAAATGTTAAAGGCAATAATGCGCAAAGTTTTAAACAAAATGGAGAACAAGATAGACCTTATTTTGAATCTATTGGGCTGCCATTGCGTACACATACGAATTCTGAGTGGCCTATACTTACGAGTAAATCTATCGGCTTACCTAGCGGTGTAATTGATGCATCTCGTAAGCTGTCCTATAACGTATCTGTACCAAGTTACTTGCCTCTTGGCTATACATACTATGCTACACATTTTTATGATAATGATGTATTAGAAACTGTATATTGGAAGGAAGGTCAAGAATATCAAGAACGCAGCGGCCGTTGGGTAAATCATGTTATGGCCTTCCGCATGAGTTACTCTAAGGATACTGTATGGCCTAAAGAATATGTTCCAACGGAATACCATGACGTACAGTGGATTGACTCTACGCCAACCGGTGATGTGCAGTATACAGGTAATGTAGATAAGAGCTTAGTTCGCAGTATTACGTGGAGCAAAGATAACATGTCATATTTCTTGTTCTTCCAAGTGCCTGTGAAAGCATCTGAAGCAGAGTTTTATAAAGATCATGTAGTACCATTAAATGATATTGATCCAAGTCGTACAGACTTAATCGGTGTAAAAACAATTCGTTAATAAGAAACAGTAATAAGAAACTATAACTATAGCATCATAATTTGGTGAGGCTATACGATATTAGTATTTACTATAAAATAACACATAATAAAAAGAACCTATCTCCTAGATATTAGAGTAATATCTTTGGAGATAGGTTCTTTTAGTGTATGTAATTTACATATATTTTGCTTTTAGGTATTAGTGATTTTATAGCTATCGAATATAAAGTAGCTTTCACTAATAGCATCATTATGGGTATATGTTAATTAGAAGAATACGTAACGGATGATAACGAGAACCGCCAATACGTACATAATCCAGTTAACTTCTTTTGCACGGCCTGCAATGATTTTGAGTAGAGGGTATGCAATAAGACCTGCAGAGATACCGTTAGCGATGCTGTATGTGAACGGCATTAATACGATAACGAGGAATGCAGGGAAGCCTTCTGTCCAATCATCGAAGTCGATGTTGCGAATGGCACCTAACATGAGGGCACCTACGATGATAAGAACAGGAGATGTGGCTGCATTTGGAACCAAGGATACCAATGGAGCCAAGAATAAGCAAATTAGGAAAAGTACGCCTGTTGTGACAGCTGTTAAACCTGTACGGCCGCCAGCCCCTACACCTGCCGCACTTTCAACGAAAGCCGTAATTGTAGAAGTACCGAGTAATGCACCGGCACTAACACCGATAGCATCTACGGTCATGGCTTTACCAAGACCCGGGAATTTACCAGATTTAGGATCTGCGATTTTCGCCTCTGTAGCGGTACCAATCAAAGTGCCCATAGAGTCGAATAATTCTACAAATGTGAAGGAGAAAATAATCGTAATTAAGCCCATGTGAAGAGCACCAGGAATATCTAATTGCAAGAATGCTGCTTTGGAGAAATCAGGAACGGCCAATACGGTGAAGTTCTCAGGCATTGTGGAAAGGCCTGTCGCATAGGAGATGATTGTTGTTACTAAAACGCCGATCAAGAGGGAACCTTGAATTTTGCGAGCCATCAATAAAGCTGTAAAGATGAGGCTGAATAGTGCTAACAATGTTTCACCACTGTGCAAATTACCAAGCGTTAAGAGTGCCTCAGATGCTGGAGGGACTAAATTACCATGTGTTTGTACAACCTGACCTAAGGAGTTTGGAGACAAACTAATGGAGATGGCCATCAAGCCGGATAACTTCAAACCGATGATAGAAATGAAGAGACCGATACCAACGGTAATGGCAATTTTCATGGAGGCTGGGATACCTTCAACGATCATTTGTCGCACCGACGTAAGTGTTAATACGAGGAATACGAGACCTGAAATGAATACCGCACCTAATGCTGTTTGCCAAGATACGCCCATACCGAGAACTACAGTAAAGGAGTAAAATGCCAAGAGGCCAACTCCTGGAGCGAGAGCAATTGGGTAGTTTACGAATAAACCCATAGCAATCGTCACAAGACCTCCACCTAAGGCTGTGGCAATGAGGACCGCATCCTTATCCATACCTGCAAGACTAAGAATGTTTGGCGCCAAGAATAGGATGTACGCCATCGTGATAAACGTAGTGATACCTGCTAAAATTTCTGTTTTAACGGTTGTGCCACGCTCACTGAGTTGAAATAATTTATCTAACATTAGATAAAATCCTCCCTATATGAAATTAAAATCATACCTAAATAAAGATATTTCGATATATGTATAGTGTATCATATTTCCCACCATTTTTTGTATGAATTTGTGATATACTATTAATATATTATGAATGATATAGAGGTTAACTTATGAAAATATCTACAAAAGGGCGTTATGCCTTACGGATATTGGCGGATATTGCAGAACATGGAGTAGAAAAAAATGTACCAATTCGTGAGATTGCAGAACGCCAAGGATTTTCCGATAAATATTTAGAGGGGATTGTATCTCGATTATCCTCCGCGGGCCTTGTTAAAAGTGGACGTGGTAAATATGGAGGATATCGTTTGGTGAAATCTCCGGCTGAATACAATGTATATGAAATTTTATATGCCGCAGAGGACTCCATTGCTCTCGTGTCTTGTTTAGAAGATGATGTAGAACCGTGTCCTATGTTTAATGACTGCTTGACAGCTCCATTGTGGCAGTATTTACAAGATGAGTTCCGACATGTTATGGAACATGTTTCCTTGCAAGATGTAATGGATCACAAATTTCCTACGGAATAATTGATAGTCCGAAAACTTTAATTTGAATAATCTTTGAGGATTACTACATTGTATACCTATATTTTAGGTATTTTTTATGGAAAGAGTCGCGTTTCGTATGCGGCTCTTCTTTATATATGAAATTAAAATGTAATAACATTTTATGAATAGTAACATAGATTGAAATCTAAGTAGGACTGTAATTTAAATGGAACTGTAATTAAAAGTGATTTATGTGTATATTAGTTTATCTAAACAATTTTATGTGGAAGGGAGGGTACTATGAGTACAAGTGTATATGATGCTCGCGGTGGCATGCGCAATGTATGGATTATTACGGCTAGTATGACCGTGCTAGCCATATGTTACACAATGATAATTCCTTTTCTGCCTATATATCTGTTGGAACTCGGTGTTCCTAAGGCTGATGTGGCACTTTGGTCAGGTCTTGTCTTTGGTATTACCTTCCTTATTGCTGGTATTATGGCGCCTATATGGGGCAAAATTGCAGATAATAAAGGGAAAAAGCGGATGGCTTTGCGCGCTGGTTTTGCCATTGCTGTCAGTTATGTCCTCATCGGTATGGTAACGGATCAGTACCAATTGTTGATGGGGCGTGCCTTGGTAGGTTTTGCCAACGGTTTCTATCCTGCGGCGATGACCATGGTTTCCCTGAGCGTTGATGAGAAACAGGTGGGCCGTGCCCTCGGCATATTCCAAACAGGTCTGATTTTAGGCAATGTCATCGGCCCATTTTTAGGTGGTGCCGTTGAAAGTGTCGTAGGTATGCGCCCTGTATTTTATATTTCTGGTATAGCTGTATTCATTGCTACTTTGGCGGTATTGTTTCTTGTAAAAGAACCAAAACTAGAAGTTGAAAATACAACTTCTAAGGAGCAGTCCAAACAGCCGGTAAAAGCTACATCCTTGCGAGAGGATTTTAAGTCGGTTCAAGAACAACCTGTATTAGTAAGACTTTTATGGATTTACTTCTTTATGCAATGTGTCATCATGATGCTACAGCCTATTTTGGCGCTTTATGTAGGTGATATGCAAGGCACCATGGAAGGGGCAGCCATCATTTCAGGTACAATCCTCAGTATCGGTGGTTTAGCCGGTTCCTTAACGACCAATATATGGGTGCGCCTCGGTGAGCGTCGTGGGTACTTTAGAACCATTTCCTACTGTATGCTTGGTAGTGGTGTTGTTCTCTTACTTCAAAGCTTACCAGTAGGTATCTGGTGGTTTGGTGTACTACAAGTGTTAATTGGCTCTTGTATTGTAGGGATCAACCCATCTTTGAGTGCAGCTGTAACACTTAATACAGAACCAGGCTTTAGAGGTCGCATGTTTGGTATGACGACGACGGCTCAACAATTTGGTTCCATGGTGGGTCCAGTGTTTGCAAGTATTGTATCTACCTATATTGGGATATCCTATGTATTTAGCATTACAGGTTTGCTATTACTCTATATGGGATTCCAATCACGGAAACTATCCGTACAACATGATAAATATAGTGTGTGAATTAGAGTCTAACAAGCTCCTTACTAATATATTGGTAAGGAGCTTTTACTTTTTTAGGCTATTTTCATAATACGAAACTTTCAAGTACAGATTGTTTATTGGTAAGAGGTCTTAATCTAGGGTATAAGAAAAAGTAATGTTAATCGTTAATCTAAGAATACTGTTTTAGTGCATAATAGCAGGCTTTCATACGTTTTTAGTGAATAGCAATCCAATATGGGCTGATTGATTGCTTTTACAAAAATATTGGTATATAGTTAGTTTAAGGTAAGTCACTAGTCTCACCGCGTGGGACAGAAAGGAGTTATTATGGTCCGTATCGGACATACTGTACTCGGAGAAAAGGGTACAAAAATATGCGTGCCTATTGTGGGCACAACAATGAAAGAGATTCTAGATGCCACCGCGGTAGCATGTAATACACCGTGTCATGTAGTGGAGCTACGCATTGACTATTTCGAGCGGGCCCACTCCATTGACGCTATTATTGAATTATTAATGCTCATCAAGCCACAACTGAAAGGTCGTGGGTTGCTCTTTACATGGCGCACAAAAGGTGAAGGTGGGGAAAGAACGATTTCTACACAAGATTATTTTACAATGCTGGAGCGCTTGATTCCTACAGGATTGGTGGATGCTATCGATATTGAGCTGTTTTTTGATCAAGATAGAATGCTTAAAACGATAGAGTTTGCTAAGGTTCATGGAATCACTATTATCATGAGCAACCATGATTTCCATTGTACGCCGAGCCGTGAAGTCATTGTAAATCGACTTATTCAAATGAAAGAGTTCTTGGCCGATGTGCCAAAGATTGCCGTTATGCCTCACACAACTGGTGATGTATTGACGCTACTTGAAGCAACTGCTGAAGTGAAAGCTTTGTATCCTTCGGATCCAATTATTACGATGGCAATGGGAGAACTAGGTGCTGTTACACGCACTGTAGGTGCTCTATTTGGAAATGCCATGACCTTTGCCTCTGCTGGTAAAGCATCGGCACCAGGGCAAATCGATGTACATGCTTTAAAACGAATTCTAGATACCATCGATGTAGATGGTGTATTTGACGAACAACAACATAAACGCGTAAAAGTGCATTAAAAAAGTCGGCGAGAGCCGACTTTTTTATATGTTTTGTATTTCTTGTAGTATATTCATTTTTGAAGGGCGGATATAAAAAATATATATGTTATTATTAATGACTTTATATAGAATAAGATATTTTTTGTATGATAATTTTCTGTAATTGGTATTACTATTTACAATAGGATAACGTTCAGGAAAGATAGCTAATGAAGAAATTTTTTGATAAATCAACTTTAATTCTTTTCTAATAAAGGAAGAATCTATAATCTGTTGTTCTAGTGAACTTTTGAGATTTACTATATCAGACTTAGCTGTAGGCGTCATAATTACTGTATACTTCATTTCAGCTCTCCAAATTTATAAATCTTCAAGGAGTTCATTAAAAATTTTTTCCGCAGGTTCACCAATTTCTTTTTCTGCTTGATTTAGCCCTAATTGTATTCTTGTAGTTAAATCTTCTTCAGTCCAGAAATCATTATTAATAGCATCAATCCATTCTGGACGGAGGATAGTAGGTGGAATATCCTTATTAAATTGTATTTGTTTAGATACAAGTGTAACTGTTTGTGACATGGTTAATCCCATTTCTTTTAGAATAGCTGTTGTTAGTGTCTTAACTTTAGGATTGATACGGATGTTAAGAACTCCTGTCTTATCGATTGTATCGAAGGATATTTCTTGATTTTCTTCTCTTGGTGTACCATATGCACCTATATAATCTGAGGCTTTTAATGTAGTTTGTGGTTGTTCATAGGTGCCGTTGTTGAGTGTGCTTGGTGTAGGTGTTTCATCGATAGGTGCCGTTGGTAACGCAATGGCAAACGGAATGCGACGCTCTTTGATGATTTGGCGGAATAGTGCATCTAGCATAGAGGTGTATGATAGACCTTGTGCTTTTAATATGCTAGATACTTCTTGTTTTAGATCTTCGTTGATACGGACTTGTAGGTTTACGGTTTTCATAGTATCTCTCCTAGTATTCTTTTGGCTTATGACTGAAACATCTTGGTTATATTGTTGATTTTATGTTAAAAAGTATTTAAGTTACTCAATCCTATTTGTAATTACATTGTAATTGCAAATGTAGTTTTCTACCAATATATATAATACATAGGAGACCTAAAAAAGCAGTAGTTACCCTGAGGATAGCTACTGCTTTTCAGTTTATATCATGTATGTCATGATATGAGTTTTAGTTTTATCTAAAAATACAGATGTAAATGCTCTCACTTCTAAAAATGTAGAAGTCCTTACTTATATAGAGGAAACAATCTTATAAATACCGTTATATAAACTCTTACAATAAGTTTGCTTCGAAGTCTTCTAGTATAGCCGCTACTGTTTCCGGTGCATTACGATTATGTTCTACGATGCATTGTGCAAAGCTTTCATACATTGGAGTGCGAGTTTCTTCGAGTTCACGTAAGCGCTCTATACCGCCACTAGAGAGAACACGACCTGACGTAGATAGCTTTTCTACAGGCTGCGTTAATTGGTAAATACGACCATTTTGACGTAGATGTACATAGTTTTTAGGTACTGTTACACAGCCGCCACCAGTGGAGATGACAAGGCCAGTTTCTGTGCCTAATTTTGCAATCATTTCTGCTTCTTTTTCACGGAATGCTGCTTCCCCTTGCTCCGTAATATATGTGGATATATCACCGATTTCTTTTGCTAACTCTTGATCGACATCAATACAAGTACGGCCCATCTCTTTGCCGATTGCCTTGCCTACAGTTGTTTTCCCAACACCAGGCATGCCGATGAGGATGATATTTTCCTTTTCACGGCGCATATCTCGCAAAATTTGCTCGATTTCCTTGGTGCCAAAGCTTTCACCTTGGAAATGATTAGCTGCCTCAACGCCTTGTGCCACGAGGAAAGGTAGACCATCACAATGAGGAATATCCATCATTTCTGCTTGTAAAAGCAAAACGGTACGGCGCGGATTGTAGATTAGATCTACAACGCCTTCTAATTTGGAAAATTGCATAATATCTATCAGGCTAGCCGGATTATGCGGATACATCCCGATAGGCGTGCAGTTAATGATAATCTGTGCTGTTTCGTAGTAATTAGGTGCATCGGTATAGAGCGGAGCTGTTTTACGGGATAGATGCGTGATGCTCTTAGCACCTAGATCTTCAAGAGCCACGTGAACGGTAGCAGAAGATGCGCCATCGCCAAGGATGATGCACTCCTTATCAGATACATCGATACCAGCGTGTTTTAGGGTGAATACAAATCCATCGTAGTCTGTATTGTAACCATGCCATTTGCCGTCTTTACGGACCATAGTGTTTACACAGCCAATGCGTTCCGCGCGAGGGTCAACTACATCGCAAGCCTCAAGGGCATTAACCTTGTAAGGAAAGGTAATATTAATACCTTGTAATTCTGGATTTGCGAAGAACTCTTGCAGTTGGCTCGGTTCTCGTTCAAATAATTCATAATTAGTATTTCCCAAAGCATTGTGGATGCGTGGGGAAAAGCTATGGCCCAACGTACGGCCAAGTAAACCAAATTTCATAGGACCTCCTAGGTCAATATACACAAAATGGCTAATAGGCTGTCACCTATTAGCCATTGGAGTTTTAAAACTATATCCATTGTACTATATATGCCATTAATAAGCACTACTATAGAGGAAAATATTAATTTTCAGGATAATTACCGAGCAAGCGGAATTTATCTTGCGATGCGTGGAGTTCTGCCAACACGGAGAGTACTTTTGGATCTGCTAAGGATGCTTCCAAATCAAGGTAGAACAAGAATTCAAAGTTATGTCCTACGATAGGGCGGGACTCAAGTTTTGTAAGGTTTACACCGATGTTAGCAAATTTGGTGAGCAATGTACCAAGGCCACCAGGTGCATGACTTGCAGTGGTTACAACAGAGATTTTATTGGCTCCTGGGTATACGTGGAAGTCCTTACTAATACAGATAAAGCGCGTATAGTTGTTGTCGCTATTTTGGATGTTTCTTAGCAATGGAGACAAATTATATAGGTCTGCACATTGAGGTGCTGCGATAGCTGCCACACCTGGGTCATCACTAGCCGCTACGAGCTGTGCAGCTCGAGCCGTGTTGTCATAGGAGCGTAATTCTACGCCTTCTAACTTATCTAGGAAGTGACTGCATTGGCCCAACGCTTGAGGGTGGGAAATTATGGTATGGATATCTTCTAGTTTAGTGCCTTTTTTTACGAGCAAGTCATGAGAAATCCAAAGGCGCGTGCCGCGAACGATATAACATTTGCGCTCTTCTAAGAGGTCATATACTTCTTTTACAGAACCATTGGAGCTGTTTTCAATAGGCAATACACCGAATTGACATTCGCCTGACTCTACGGCATCGAATACGGCACGGAAACCCGTTACATAATGGATTTGGCTGAGGGGTAATAATTTATCACACGCCATTTGAGCATTGCTACCGAATACGCCGGCGCAAGCTACACTGCCCCGTTGAGGTGGCAAAGTAGGGGATTGCTCGATGGCTTTTTTCATTTTTAAAGTGAATTCATTGTCTTGGAATAGTTGCTCAGATTGGTATGTACGACTCAAGCTAAATAATGCTTCAAAAAAGCGGCGTGCATATAGATCGAGGTCCGGACCTGCATCTTTTGTTACCTTGTCGAGAATGTCGCGCTCTCGTTTGGCATCGTAAATGGCCTTATTCATTTCTTTTTTTGCAGCCGCTACGTCCTTGGAGAGTTCCATGCGCTCTTTGAAGAGGGCGAGCATTTGGTCGTTTATGTCGTTAATCTTAACGCGTACTTCATCTAAGTTCATGGTCAATATCTCCTAAGAAATCAAGAATGACAAGGGCCGTAACGGCTTCGATAACAGGTACAGCACGAAGCGCTACACATGGGTCGTGACGACCTTTAATGGTGAGTAAGGTGTCCTCTTTTTGTGAAAGAGACACAGAATGTTGTTCCTTATAAATGGATGGAGTAGGCTTGATGCCCACTTGCATAACGAGAGGCAAGCCGTTGGTGATACCGCCTTGAATGCCACCGCTATTATTGGTAGTTGTTGTGATTATATCGCCGTCCATGGTAAAAGCATCGTTCACCTCTGATCCAAGGCGAGAACACATGTCGAAGCCACCCCCAAAGGACACGCCTTTGATGGCAGGTACGCCAAAGATCACGCGAGCTAATCGGTTCTCGATGCCATCAAAGTTTGGATTACCAAGACCGATTGGTAGACCTGTAGCCACAACCTCAACGATACCACCCGTGGAGTCGCCGTCTTTTTTTAGTTTCATGACTAAGTTTTCTACTTCAGAGCGCTTGTATGCATCGAGCATAGCAATTGGTTCTGTAGCAATTTCACGAAGTGCTTTCATATCTGGATGAACCATATCGATAGGAGTATCTTGGATTGTACCAACTTGTTTTAAATGGCCGTGAATTTCGATACCTTTTTCACGCAATAACTGTAGTGCAATGCCACCAGCTACGCAAAGAGGTGCTGTAAGACGTGCCGAGAAGTGGCCGCCACCGCGCATATCTACCTTGTCACCATAGCGCATGCGAGCCGTAAAGTCCGCATGAGATGGGCGAGGAATGTCGCGCAAGTTATTGTAATCACCGGAGTGCTGCGATGTATTGCGAATCATAAATGCTAATGGAGATCCACTGAGCATGCCATCTACCATACCTGATAAGAATTCAGGTATATCGGCTTCTTTACGTTGCGTTTGTAATTGGTTTTGACCTGGCGCACGGCGCTTTAAGAAGGCTTGTAGCTCGTCGATGTCGATGGTATGTCCACAAGGGAGGCCTTCCACGATACCACCGATGGCGTACCCATGAGACGCGCCAAAGGTAGCTACTTGTATAGTTTTACCGAAATTAGATGCCATTATATTAACTCCTACTTATAGTATGTATGACTAGTATTCTTATCTATTGAAACGCATTAGCTGTGACTAGGACGCTATACTTGCTGTGCATTGCCACCTAGCATGTTCCAGTCCTCGAAAAAGTCAGGATAGGATTTTGTAATAGCTTCGCTATCTTGTAAGATGACAGGGGTTTCACTAATGAGAGCCATCAATGTGCCTGCCATAACGAGGCGATGGTCGTTAACACAATCACCTTGTCCTCCTTTTAGTATACCACTACCGATGATATATAGGTCATCACCATCTTCGCGAACCGTGCCTCCTAAATCTCTGACGAGATTAGCAACGGCTTCGAGGCGATCTGATTCTTTTAACCGTAGGCGAGCACCATTAACAAAGGAGCTTTCACCTTGGATAGAGCAAGCGAGGGCTGCCATAACTGGCAACATATCGGGCATTTGCTCGAGGTCGGCATGGATTGGCTTACTAGCGCGACCTGATACAGTGATATTCATGCCATCCCATGTAATAGTGCACCCTGCGGATTCGATGACCTGCATGATGCGGCGGTCAGCTTGTACAGAATTCTTGTTCATACCCGTAATGGTAATAGCTTGGCCTGTCATAGCGGCAGCAACCATCCAAATCGCTGTATTGGACCAATCGCCTTCGATTTGGTAATTACTTTGACCTTTAAAAGTAGCATTAGCAGTTACCGTAAAGGATTCTTGTACTGTGCCACGTGCAGGTATATGGTCAACGGTTACGCCGAAGTCTGCCATCGTCGTAGTCGTCAATGTTACATAGTCGCTAGATTGAAGTGGCGTAGTAGATGTAATTGTAGCGCCTCCACATTGTGGAGCTGCTAACAATAATCCAGAGAAAAACTGGCTACTCACATCGCCAACCATACCGAACTCTCCACCTTGGAGACGACCTGTCATGGTGAATGGTGGTTTATCTTGGGAGAATGTTACGCCGTGAGCTTTCATTTCACCGAGCATGGGCTCTAGAGGGCGATCTGGTAAACGCCCCTTTGCATCTACGTCTACCTCATTACAAATGGATGCTGCCACTGGTAATAAGAGGCGCAATGTGGTACCAGATTCATGGGGAGCTACATTGCCCTTTGTAGGTACAGGACCAGGTGTAACAGTGACAACTTTATTTTCATACACAACATGTGCTCCTAAGCCTCGTAAGGAGTCCATAGTTGCATTGATGTCTTTAGAGGTGCGGCTCAGTAGTATGGTAGATGACGAGTTTGCGAGAGCTGCGCAAATCAGCGCACGGTGTGCATGAGCTTTTGCAGGGATGGACGCGATAGTCCCTGTAGGGATGGCGTTCGTTACGGAATGCATATAAATCTCCTTTATATCTCAGTCTAAATAGGTTACAAGTTCATCGTGCGTTACTACTTTGAGCTCGCTGTGACCATAGCTAGTAGGTACTACGATTTTAATGGTTGCTCCTTCACTTTTTTTGTCGTGCTTAGCGGCAGCTAGAATTTCTTCTTTGCTTATCGTTGTTGTGGTTGGCAAATCGTGTGCTTTGATGAGGGCCTTTAATTTGTCTAACGACTCTACATCTAATTCTCCATGTTTGACAGCACCTTGTGCCATGAGCACCATACCAATAGCAACGGCATAACCGTGATGTACCCCGAAATGACTTGCTTTTTCGATGCCGTGACCAAAGGTATGACCGAGGTTTAAGAGGGCACGAACGCCAGACTCGCGTTCGTCTTGTTCCACGATATCCGCTTTTGCTTGAACGCAACGAGCGATGACAGTACTAACATTATCGCGATGTTTAATTAATGGTTTATGTTCTAGTTGGGTTAATAAACCAGGTACGTCGAGGAAGCCGTATTTGATAATTTCGCCGCACCCATTAATCCATTCCATATCAGGTAATGTATTGAGTGTAGCTGGATCGCAGAGGACGAGGATAGGTTGTTTGAAAGCACCCCAGAGGTTTTTCCCAGCTTCGAGATTGACCGCTGTTTTACCACCTACAGAGGAGTCTACTGCGGCTAATAGAGATGTAGGAACCTGAACATAGTCGATACCACGTAAATAGGTTGCTGCTGCAAAGCCCGCCATATCGCCTACAACACCGCCCCCAAGGGCGATGAGCAAGTCTTTGCGAGTCAATGATTGGCCCGCCATGTATTCTACTAAATCGATGAGTTGATGAGCATTTTTGGAGCTTTCACCAGCAGGGAAAACATAATCACAAACAGCATAACCCGCATGTTCCATATTAGCTTTCACAGAGTCCAAATAGTGAGGCGCCACGTTGCTATCGCTGACGATGATAACACGGCAATTTGGTTTTAATGGTTTAATATAATCGGTGATGCGTTGTAAAGCGCCTTCCTCGATGACAACATCATACGGTGTAGATGCATTAATATGGATGCGAGTCATAACGGTTCCTTTCTTAAAAGAATAAGCTAGTATCTATTATAACGGATACTAGCTTATTTGTGTGATATGTAAGATTATTTAGTACATTCTACCAATGCTTGGCGTAACGCATTAATTTCTTTCATAAGGCTAGTGAATTGGTCTGGACGCAATGCTTGCGGACCGTCGCACAATGCTTTGGCTGGATCGTTGTGAACTTCAATCATAAGGCCGTCTGCACCGCCGCCTACGGATGCAAGTGAAAGCGGACGAACCATGCGGCTCATACCTGCTGCGTGGCTAGGGTCCATGATAATTGGCAAGTGAGATAATTCATGCATCATAGGAATTGCTGTTACATCTAAGGTATTGCGAGTCTTAGTTTCGAATGTGCGGATACCGCGCTCGCATAATACAATTTGTTCATTGCCTTCGGACATGATGTACTCAGCAGCCATCAACCATTCTTCGTATGTTGCAGATAAACCACGTTTTAAAAGAACTGGTTTATTTAATTTGCCCACTTCTTTTAAAAGCGTGAAGTTTTGCATGTTACGAGCACCGATTTGAAGCATATCTACATTATCAAAGTATTGTAATTGGGAGATATCCATAACCTCAGAAACGATAGGAAGACCTGTTTCTTTTTTAGCAAGCTCTAATAACTCTAAGCCTTCTGGGCCCATGCCTTGAAAGGAGTATGGGGATGTACGAGGTTTGAAAGCGCCGCCACGAAGGATGGTAGCACCAGCTTCTTTACATGCTTTAGCAGTGGCTAATACTTGTTCAGGTGTTTCCACAGAGCAAGGACCGGCCATTACTGCGAAGTGACCACCACCGATGAGGACACCACCTACATTGATTACAGAATCATCTGGATGGAATTTGCGGTTTGCTTTTTTGTATGGCTCTTGAATGCGAGTTACTTTATCTACGAAATCTAGGGATTCGATTTGACGAGCATCAAGAGATGCAGTATCACCAATCAGACCTAGAATATTGTATCGCGTTCCTTCTACTGGGTGGATAACAAATCCTTGAGCCTCTAATTCACCGCGTAAACGAGATACTTCTTCCGCTGCTGCATTTTGCTTCAATGTAATAATCATGATAATTCCTCCTTGTAACTACAGTGAATAGTAGGGCTGACCATACGGATAGCAAACAAAAAAGGGCTACCCGTAAGCTAATACGGGTAGCCCTTTAACTATTCTGTGAGCAACTAATGTTGAATAATCCTTAATTAGCGCATCACAAATAGTTCCTTACCCGTACGTTGGATAAAGAACCAATAAAAGTATTGCTTTGCTGTGAGGCTAATTTGGTTAGTCATCTTTGGTTGCTCCTTTCTAAAATGTTGGGTATAGTATAAACCCAAATGATAAAATTATGCAATACCTAAAAGTGAATTTCATGGAAGTTTTAAAATATTTTTGATGTGGGAATTAATAGGAACTGAGACGTTTTGTGGTATTAATCGTATTTTTGATATAATAAAAATAAGAAGCTTTTATTGCTTATAGGATATTTCGTAATACGCCTAAATCGATTCTTATAAATATGCTTATAATCAGAAAGGGCACCTATGATTATTCAAATCTTAGATCATATAACAGAGGAAATAAAACAAATTCGTGTCGATGTATTTATAAAAGAACAAGGGTTTGAAGACGAGTTTGATGAAATCGATGAGACTGCAAAGTTTGTGCTCTTATCCATTGATGGTAAAGCGGCTGGTACGTGTCGATATTTTCCCAGTGACACAGCTGGAGATGCACATATTGGGCGTATGGCGGTACGCAAGTTGTATCGTGGACAACATTTAGGTACTAAGATCATGATGGCCGCCGAAAATGCTATTCGTCGTGACGGCTTTAAGACGTGCTCCTTGTCAGCGCAAGTACAGGCCAAACCATTCTATGAATCCCTTGGATATCGTGCTGAAGGGGACGAATACCTTGATGAAGGCTGTCCGCATGTGATGATGCGGAAAGTATTATAAGCCGTTCAATAGTGTTGTATAATAAGAATTGATGGATATATTATTATTGTACATAGTATTTTATAAGTAAATTGATATATCTTTTTGAGAGGTGAGAGTTTATGAAACTAGCAGAAGCATTACAAGAACGATCTGATTTAAATTATAAAATAAGCGATTTAGAGCTTCGCTTAACTCAAAATAGTTTAGTGCAAGAAGGGGAAGTACCGAATGAGAACCCTGAAGAACTTTTGAAAACATTAGAACAATGTGTAAATAGACTTCAAAAATTAATTGCAGATATTAATTTAACAAATTGCAAAACTATTATAGAAGGTCGATCTATTACTGAAATCATTGCCGAAAAAGATTGCGCTGCTTTGCGCCTAACTGCTTATCGAACATTGGCATCTAGCGCAGGTAGTATTAATTTCCGTGCGAGAGGGTCTGAGATTAAGCTAATGCCGACCGTGAATGTGGCAGACGTCCAAAAAGAAGCTGATCATATCGCAAAACAAGTCCGCTTATTAGACAATCTATTGCAGTCTGCTAACTGGACAACTGAATTGATTGAAAGCTAATAATAGTTGGTAGTTTGAAACAGGGTGGATACAAAAACTTTTGCTTTTACCAAGCTTATTATGAATACATTCATGGGGCGAATGAAAATCTACGGTGTAGGCCTATTTGCGCACAAATGTATTGATACAATTTACAATGTATAACCATGTGTCAACTGTAAAAACGAGGGTGGCGTTTGGGGACTATATTTCTAGCAACATATACACTGATATGATAGACTGATATGATAGTATTTTGTTTTTTTAGAGATAAATAGGAAAGCGCTGTTTAAACTTGCAGCAATTCCTCATAACTAAGGTTTAAATAATCATGAAAAAAGAGCTGATAGCGTTATAGCTATTAGCTCTTTTCTATTGGTCCGTACGTCCTTAGATATTGTATTTTATAACGTCTATTATTCTAAATCGTCAAAATCAAATGCCGCTGCTTTTGTATAGTTTGTAACTTTAGCTTCAAAGAAGTCAGTTTTTGTGCTATTCAAGTTGGAGAAGCTTTCAATCCATTCCATTGGATTTTCCTTAATTTCAGGATACAAATGAGGCAAGCCGATTGCTTCTAAGCGGATATTTGCAAGGTATTTGATGTAGCGTTCGATAAGAACGTTGTTAAGACCGAGAATTTTATCGTCAGTGATGTATTGGCCCCAAGCGATTTCATTCTCTGCACCTTGGCGAATCATGTCCGTGATTTTTGCTTCTAGTTCAGGTGTGAACAAGTCAGGACGTTCACGACGTAACTCGCGGATGATGTTTTGGAATAATACGAGGTGAGTTACTTCATCGCGGTTGATGTATTTAAAGATTGTGGATGTAGCTGTCATTTTACCTTGGCGTGCCAATGTGTAGAAGAAGCTAAAGCCAGAGTAGAAGTAAATGCCTTCTAAGATATAGTTAGCGATGATTGTATGAATGAGATTTGCTTCGCTAGGATCATCGCTGAAACGTTGGTATGCATCGGCGATGAAACGGTTACGTTCAAGCAATGTTTTATCTGTACGCCATTCGTCATAGATTTTGTCACGTGTAATCGGATTTGTTACAGTGTCCAAAATGTAGGAATAACTTTGAGCGTGAATTTCTTCTTGGAATGCTTGGATATTCAATAAGGATGCCACTTCAGATGCTGTAATATAGCGGCTCAAATTAGGCAAGTTTTCAGATTGAATGGAATCAAGGAAGTTTAAGAACGCAATGATTTTATCGAAGGCACGACGCTCGTAATCTGTTAAGTATGGGAATTGTTTAACGTCTTCGTTCAAGGAAATCTCTTCTGGAATCCAGAAGTTGTTGAGCATTGTACGGTACATTTGGTTTGCCCAGTCGTATTTGATACGATTCCACTCGCGAAGGTTTGTGGTATTACCGCCAATCATGGATTGCGTGCCACGGTCACCATGTTCGTTGAAAATCAGTTTTTTATCCATAGTAGGACTCCTTTATACAATGATGCGACCTATACGACTATAGGTCGTCATCAGATTTATAGTGCTGGTGAAAGTATCCTTCTCGAAATCGGTACTTTCTATTTATAGTGAATAGGTTTTGCAAAATATAGCAATTATATTTCCAATATTAGGAGGAGCAGCTAGTGCACTCATCCATTTCGAGGGATTGATTACGGATATAGTAGATTGTTTTAATCCCTTGTTTGTAGGCTTCTACGTAAAGGTCAAGAATTTCTTTCGCTTTCATTTGAGGCGTAATGTACAAGTTGAAAGATTGTGCTTGGTCAATATGACGTTGACGTACGCCACAAGCTTTGATGGACCATTGTTGGTCGATAGTATGCGCCTCTTTGTAGAGCCAGAATGTTTTGTCGTTCAAATCTGGTGCCGTTTTTGGTGTGAAAGAACCTTTCTTTTCTTCGATGAAGAATTTTTTGAAGATAGGGTCGATACCAGCTGTTGTATTAGCGATGTTGGATGTAGAACCTGTAGGAGCTACGGCCATCAAGTAACCGTTGCGGATACCGTATTTTGCAACATCTGCAGCGAGTTGTTTCCAACGATCAGATGTGTAGTCACGACGTGTGAAATATTCACCAGTTTCCCACTCGGAACCTTTGAAAGCAGGGTACGCACCTTTTTCTTTAGCAAGCTCCATGGAAGCTTTAATCGCATAGAATGCGATGTTTTCAAATAATTTGTCCGCTACTTCGATATGTTCATCGGATTCCCATTGGATATCATGATTTACGAGGTAGTGGTGATAACCAGATGTACCAAGACCGATAGCACGGTATTTATCAGAAGTCATGCGAGACTCTGGTACTGGTGCTTGGTTGATGGAAATAACATTGTCTAACATGCGAATTTGAAGGGCAATGTTTTCTTCCAACTCTTCGTCTGTAATGCGACCGAGGCTGATGGAGTTTAAGTTACATGTAACCATATCACCTGTGTTTGTTTTTGTAGTAATTGTACCGTCTTCGTTGATGATTTCTTCAGCAAGATTAGTGAAGCCAACGTTTTGTGCGATTTCATGACACAAGTTGGATGCGTAAATCATACCTGCATGTTTGTTAGGATTGGCAGCATTTACAGTATCGCGGAAGAAGATAAATGGTGTACCAGTTTCAACAGCGGAGCGCATGATTTTTTTCATCATATCTAATGCTGGTACTTCGATGCCGTGTAAGTTAGGATCTTGTTCACATTCGAGGTAACGTTTTGTGAACTCCTTATTGTCATCAGTATCGTAATAGTCCTCTAAGGAATAGCCCTTTACAGCCAAGATTTCATGAGGGTCGAAGAGGGTGAAGTTTTCACGAGCTAACATACGTTCCATGAAGATATTTGGAACGGAGATAGCAGGGAAGATATCGTGCGCTTTGCGACGATCATCACCATTATTTGTACGAAGTTCTACGAATTCGTAGAAGTCTTTATGCCAAATATCAAGCGTTACTGTAGCGCCGCCTTTACGTTTACCCAATTGGTCTACCGCAACTGCAGTATCATTGTACAAGCGGATCCAAGGAATAACGCCACCAGAGGAGTTTTTAAAGCCGCGGATATCGGAGTTCAATGCACGAACTTTACCAAGGTAGATACCAAGAGCACCACCGTGTTTAGATACGCGAGAGAACTTGCTATTTACGTCGTAAATGGACCATAAGTTATCATCTACACCAGAGATAAAGCAAGAGGACAATTGGTGGAATGGTGTACCAGCATTTGCCAAAGTAGGTGTAGCTGTCGTCATTTTTAATTGACTCATCAAATCGTAGAATTTCTTAGCGTATTCTACTTTATTTTCCCCTTCTACAAGAGCCAAATGCATTGCGATAGCCATGAAACGTTCTTGAGGTAATTCAAAGATTTCTTTGTTAAAACCTTTTACCAAGTAACGGTCAGCCAATAATTTGAGACCTTCATAGTTGAAGAGATAGTCGCGCTTAGGTTTGATGTAATCGCCTAATTCTTGCAATTCGTCAGCTGTGTACTCTGTAACGAAGAAGTCTGCGTATTTTTTCTCTTTTACAAGCATGTTGACTAGATTTGGGAAGTTTCCGTAGCCAAATGCTTTGTAACGACGAGTAATAGCGGCTTCTTTATAGAGATCGAACAAGAATAGGCGGGCTGCTACGAACTGCCAATCTTGGTTCATTTTATTAACTTGGTTGCCGAAGCCGTCGTCTTTTTTAGATATAACTTTTTCGATAGCTGTTTGGACTAAGGTCTTTTGAATTTCTTTAGTAGTCATGCCATCAACGAATTGCAACTTCGCATCCATTTCCAATTCTAGTGGATCACAAGAATCTAACCCCAAACATGCGAAGGCTATCATTCGTTTCGTTTTTTCAACGGACAACGGCTCGAAATGGCCATCCCGTTTCTTGATCATAATCTCCATTACTGTTCCCCTTGAGAGCAAAAAGTCATAAAACTGTTAATATAGTCGTATAAGCATATATAAGATTAGAATGAATTATATAAAATATCTTTAAGTTGAGTCTAATCAGAAAAATAAGAAAACTACTATATATGGTAGTTTTCTTATTTGGCTTATACATTATGTTACGATTATAGCGAAAAAAATCTATATATTCAATATTGACATTTGGAAATTTTTTAATATAGTTTTACAAAAAATGTCGATATGGCTGAAGATGCCTTAAATTACTAGCTTTCATAATTAATTATATAATACGCTAAAAATAATTCTTCGTGCGCTGTCTTGATATGCATAGTAGGAGTGGATTAAGAGTTTGTATCCCGTACCTTCTATAATGACTGAATCTGAAGCCGTTTTAGAAACAGTGAGAAATTTTTCATATATATGATGAACCTCGGTCACGCCATTTGGTAGAGATACCTCTAAATCAAGGCCTTCATTGATGAATCTAAAGTTGATAGATTCATAGGATGCTGTTGGTATGTCAGCTGTACTATCAGCAGGCTCACGTACTTCTAATTCGATGTTAGAAATGAATTTATTATATCCTACAAGCGAAATAATATGAGGCTCTTCAACGGCCGTAAAGCTGATAAACTGAATATTTCGTTCCTTATATATTTCCGTTTCTCCTGGTTTTGAAGAATCCCCCTGTATAATCGTCCTGCCATAGTCTGTAAAATCAGGGTTAAATGTTTCTGTAATAGGCAAGTATACGTGCCATTGACCGTCAATTTTCGTATAGTTTGTAAACTCTCGATGGGATGTGTAACCGATAAAAGGCATTAAAAGGACTGCACCTAGGGCGAGCGCCATAATCGTTGTATGGATCGATGGAGTCAAACGCTTTACAAAGGAATACAAGTTATGTGCTAAGAAGATTAGATTGAATGCGGCTACGTAAATCGTATTGAGCCAGAGTACGGGCTCATTTATTACGCGCTTGCCAATCAGGATTAAGCACAATATTGTAATCGTAATAAATAAGAAACATAGGATCCTTTGTGTCTTGCTGCTTTCACTAGACCTGAAACTAGCCAAGTAAAATAGATAGAAAATGGCTACATACGGATAATATGTGTAAAGGAACCGTGCATCTTCACGGAGGCCTAAGAGGATCAATACCAAGTAGATATTAGCTAGAATACCTGTAATGATGGAAGCTTTTGGTAGTATGATTCCAAAAACAACATTATAGAATGTATTTGGTTCTGGCGGCCCATCAAGCTCCTCTTTATAAGTGCACAGCATGGACATACAGATAAAAATATTAATAGCGGCTAGTACTTTAAAGATTAGATCATCAAAGGTAAATGGTTTGTTCAGAATGATGAAGAAAAACCATAGAGTCATGATTATGACGACATTGTACAGTGTTGATGTAACAATGGTAATACCAATCCGTTTCAGGCGATTGATGATTTCGCCGATGTAGTATTCTCCAGGCGATGTAAAATATAGAGCAATCATAGAGTACAGCCATAGATATGATATGTTTTCTGTGGCTAGCTCGATGCCTCGTATGTGATGGTACGTTTCATGAATCGTATATAGACCAACGCTGATAGCTATGCTTAATAATGTATATACTATGGAGAACTTTCGATCTCGTGTTATATATGATTGTAGTATGACGATGAAGAAATACAGCCCATAGAACCAAAGGTCTATATCGGCAAACCAATCTTGCTCTAGATAAAACGGTGTACATGAAAATACGGCAATTAATGCCAGTAATATAGGTGACTGCGTTGCTAGGTCACGCAGCGAAAACCATAAATGTGTAATTGCAGATTTCATAGATTCTCTCCCTTTATAAAAATAAATGTCCCCTCTTATCTGTAGTATACATGTTTTCTAGTGAAAGTCCTATGAGGTTTTACAGGCGTCTGAATATACATTACAATAACATTAAGATCTAGTATTTATAGAAAAGAGGTCGTTCACATGGAGTTCTCTTATTTTTTACCAGTACATATCCAATTTGGTTGGGATAAAGTCGATAGTGTTGCTGATTTTGTTAAGCATTATGGCAATAAAGCACTCATCGTAACAGGGCGGACAAGTGCCAAAAAATCTGGACTATATGACCGTGTGACAGCAAAACTTGATGCGGCACATATTGAACATGTATTGTTTGATCAAGTGGATGCCAATCCTTTAACAACGACTGCATTGGACGGCGCTACTTTAGCTAAATCTGAAAGCTGTGATATGGTCATTGCCATCGGTGGTGGCTCTATCATGGACTGTGCAAAAGGCATTGCATTTATGGCCGTTAACGATGGTGACATTAACGACTATATATTTAACCGTAAAACCAGTGATAAGGCGTTGCCTCTTATTGTAATTCCCACAACCTGTGGCACCGGCTCCGAAGGTAATGGCTTTGGTGTACTTACTAATCCCAAAACAGGAGATAAGAAATCCTTGCGTTGTAACGCCATCGTTCCGAAGGTATCCATTGTAGACCCTGCTGTAATGGGCACTATGCCTCCTCATGTATTGGCATCTGTGGGCTTTGATGCACTCTGTCATAATATCGAGGCCTATACATCTAAAACGGCACAACCTTTTACCGATGCATTAGCTCATTATGCTGTAACTTTGTTAGCACAATATCTTGTGCCTCTATATAAACATGTGAAAGCAAAGGCTGAAAGTAAATCAGCTGTTCTCAACGAAACTCAACTTACAAAAGCTTGGGAGTCCGTTACATTGGCTAGCACAATTGGAGGCATGGTTATTAATACCGCCGGTGTAACACTTGCTCATGGCATGGAACATCCTGCCAGTGGGCTTAAGGATATTACTCACGGTGTAGGCCTTGCCGTTATTGAACCTGTTGCGGTGGAATATACATGGAGTGCAAACCCTGATAAGTTTGGTGCCTTAGCTCGCATATTCAACCACGGAGATGGATCCGAACTAGGTGAAGCATTACGCTTGATTGTACATGACCTAGACCTTACTACAAACCTTACAGAACTTGGTTTTACAAAAGAAGACATTCCTTGGCTTGTCGATAACGTGTATGTCGTAGCAACCGGCAATATTGCTAATACAATGGCCAATGTGAGTCGGGAAGATATAGAAATGTTGTATAAGAAAATGTTCTAAGTATTGTCATGATAGGAGAGAGTTTTGTTTCAAGGATTTTATGGCCTATTAACGGTTATGCTATGCGTGTTGTTTGCAATTGTGGTAGCGCTATTTAACATAGCACCTATTACATACATGGTTTTTGGTATAGCCATAGTATTGAGTGTGTTACTGCAATATGGTCGCTTTAAGAAACGAACCATATCTGAAAAAGCCCATAGCCGACTAGCTTGCGGTTTATTTATTGTCATAACCCTTAGTATATCTTGGCTTGTAGCTGATTGGCTTAAGTATGATACTCAAACGACTCGTGATCAAACTGATGGTTTTGAGTTTAGTACGATGGATTGGAAACGTGGTTGGCCTGATAGTGATGAATTACCAGAAGGATTAAAGCGTCCTAGTGTACTTCCAGAAGGGATTATTAGAGCCTCAGCATCTGGTGATGACTTAGCTTGGGCGGGTGCATATCCTACGAAATATACCGTTTTAGAAGGGGACCCTGCAGTTATTGCACAGTATGAGAAAATTGCAAAGGCACAAGCTACTTATCAAGTACAAATCGATAAGCATGGTGTTTTACGTGATTTAAATACGGGAGAACGAAAAACGTCAATATCTCATCCGAGTGAATATAATATTATTGAAAGTATAAATGAAGAGCCAATAAATCTACCTAAGCGAGATTTTGTTGAATGGTTGCGCTTTGCACCTAGAAAAGAAACAAAAACGGTGGTTAATCAAAGTACTAGCTCCGTTCGTAATCATAGACTATATGTATTTGTAGATAATGGTGATATAAAAAGGCCTCATTTTGTAGAACTGTTAATCAATGATGATGGGACTCGAGCTGTGTTTTATCAGTCGAATTAAAATACTTAAGACTTTTACAAATTCGATTGTAGAGAGTGTATATGCGACAGTGTTTAATGTATTTAAAGAATTTGTTTACTGAGCCTCCATATAGAAAAAGTATATGGTTCTTTATAATTATTTGGGTACTAACATTTTTGTTTTCGGATGAGATATCATATTCTGGGTTATACTATCTGATTTTGTTAGTAGCTACGATTGTGTTATTGTTTGAAAAATGTGGAGTAATTGATAGTGAGAAAGCTATACGAAAAAGATTTTTAACATATTTTTATGTAATCTTTTTTCTGTGTATGCTTCCCACATTAGCTGTTAATTTAGCATTTTCTGCTATAGGGGTATCTCATTATGATACAAAACAGTGGCACTCTACATGGCCCTCATCTAAAGCGGGGTATATTCCGGCTCCATTACAAACACCTAAGTCTTTACCAGAGAGCTTGAAAGTGGTTTCTTCTGCTGAGGTAATTGGATTGGGTGGGAGTTATAGTTGCTTGGTATTAGATGGTGATGAAGCTACTATTTCACAGTATGAGGAAACTGTTAAATCTCATGCTTGGTATTCGTTTGTAAATGGCAGGAAAAATGATAGTACCTTTAAAGCACTTAATTCATTTACATATCCAAAGGATAGAAATTTATTAGTTAGTGACGTGAATGAATATTATGAGATTATTACCGTTCAACGACAAAACTGGAAATTATTTCCCTGGGTAATTGATGGTACACAGAGTATCGGTGATGATCCTAAGGAAGATTATTATTATAGTACTCGGATATCAGCTGAGAAATATATAGTATATGTTGTTTACCATAACTTTGATCATGATCAGCCTAGAGTCATTTACTTTATGTTTAATCCAGAGCGAACGCGAATGATTACTGTAGATATAGATATGTATCATTAGTTTTTATTAGAATGTCTATAAAAAATTGAAATAATACTTGAATATATTATAATGTGTTCAAATATTGGAATTGACAATTTTAAATCATATCTCTATAATGTGAATTAAAGAGAGACTCGGATATTCACTGTCCCAGCCCTAGGGCTGGGGTTTCTTTTTATAGTCTCATATAGTTTAGTTTGTAGAGAGGTGTTATCATGGCAGATCAAAACAACAAAAATGTCGATGCCCTAGCGCAAGAGATTACCTTGAAAAGTCGTGGACAAGGAAAATTGCGTCAGTTCATTTTATGGATGGGAGCTCTCATCATAGGCGCTATCTTAGGATGGCAACATATTCCGGCTTTAAATGAGCTCTTTAATTTTATTGCAGCGATCTTTACCCGTTTGTTTCAATTTATCGCAATTCCAACCGTATCCTTAGCAGTAATTACTACATTATCCATGCTAGGTGCTAAAAAGGATACAGGTCGTATCTTTGGTCATGCCGTAGTGTATACTTTGCTAACCACGATTTGTGCAGCAGCTGTAGGACTTGGCTTATTCCTGTGGATTGCACCAGGTAATTTGCCAATTGATGTAATCGGT
Source organism: Veillonella parvula (assembly GCF_032550495.1). GTDB lineage: Bacteria > Bacillota > Negativicutes > Veillonellales > Veillonellaceae > Veillonella > Veillonella parvula_G. The sequence continues at coordinate 340,740 of NZ_JAWFZJ010000003.1, forward strand.
GCCGGTGCGGCTCAAGTGCCTGAAAAACTTGGCAATGTTACGTATTACGATCATTTCTTATCTGTTATTCCAAACAATATCTTGCAACCATACTTACAAGCCAATGTATTGTCTGTAATGTTTATTTCTGCTTCCGTTGGTTTAGCCTTTGCGTTCATGCCACGCACTGAAAATCGTGAAGCGGTGTTGAAAGTCTTATTTGGTTTACAAGAATTACTATTTACATTGATTAAAGCATTACTTTATGTATTGCCAATCGGTATCCTCGCCTTTGCAGGTCAATTATCTGCGCAAATCGAAGCGGGCGTAATTGTTGGTGCTTTAGGTAAATATACGGCTGTTGTTATCGGTGGTAACTTGATCCAATTCTTTATCGTAATTCCATTGTTCTTGTTATTCCGCGGTTTGAACCCTGTGGATGTATTCCGCAAAATGTCCCCAGCCGTAGCCGTTGCGTTGTTTACTAAATCTTCTGCTGCAACATTGCCTGTTACATTAGCATCTGCTGAGGATAATTTGAAAGCTCATCCTGCAGTAGCTCGTTTCGTATTGCCAATTTGTACAACTATTAATATGAATGGTTGCGCAGCTTTCATTCTTGTCACATCTTTATTCGTAATGCAAAATGCGGGAATGGAATTGACTATGGGCACAATGGTGGCCTGGTTATTTATTGCTGTTCTCGCTGCGATTGGTAATGCGGGCGTTCCAATGGGTTGTTATTTCTTAACCTTATCCTTGATGAGTTCCATCGGTGCACCAATTGGTTTGCTTGGTATCATCTTGCCAATCTATACGATTATCGATATGATTGAAACCGCTGAAAACGTATGGTCTGATGCATCTGTATGTGCCATGGTTGACCATGACCTTCAAGGTAAATTGGACGACTCTAGTGGCGACGATATGCCTCAATTCCAAGGTGCTTAATTCTAGAGGGAAAAGAAGCGTAAGAAATACATCATTATATAGATAAAAAAGGTTATCCTGTAAGGGGATAACCTTTTTTATCTACTAGAGTAGTTGTAATTGTGTAATGATAATTTCGATTAGAAATAATGCCGTTAGAATACTATATTTCAAAACTAAATTATACTTCTAAAAACTAATAATAGTCACATTACTAGATATGCATTTTATGTTATACTTTCAGATAGAATAATATCGAATTAATAGAAGGCTAGTTGGCATATTAGGTGCGGATTAGAGAATAAAATGAAAGATAAGTCAGTATTACCGATAGAGAAACAATTAAATAAATTTCTCCAACCAAAATGCCTTATCCCAGGTGGTCTTGGTTTATGGGAAATATATTTCCGTAAGATTTGTACGGCATGGGGCGAGATTAATGGTGAAATTCGACCACAGCATATCATATTTTCTGCCGATAATGGTTGCAATATAGAAGGCTATGTGGGCTATAACTATGAGGTGACACAAAAGCAATCCCGTAATATGTTACTCGGTCGCTCGTCAGCCACACAATTTTGCAACTTTAATAATATTCCTTATGAGGTCGTGGATGTAGGCATTGCCTCAGATGATGGCATCGGTGTGAATCGCAAAGTAGCGAAGGGTACAAAGAATATTTTGAACCATCCTGCCATGGCTGAGGATGAATTTAATAGCGCCTTTCAAGCTGGATATGAACGGATTCAACATTATGTAGAACAAGGAATCAATCTGTTCTCCTTTGGTGAAATGGGCTTGGGTAATACAACAACCTCTGCTTGTGTTTTGTCTGCATTAACTGGAGCTAAGCCAACGGAAACCGTGGGCCCTGGTTCCTGGCCAGACAAACCAGAGCTGATGAAGCGTAAAATTGATTTTGTTCGGTCTGTTTTAGAGCATCATAAGAACAATATGGCTTCTGAACATGAGCCTGACCGAGTTCGTAAAATCGTAGCTCATGTTGGGGGCTTTGATATTGCCGCTATTCTTGGGGCGATGCTAGCTTGTGTAGATTTTGAAAAGCCTTTTGTTATTGACGGCTTTATAACATCTGTGGCAGCTGCTTGTGCAACGCACATAAACGCTCGTATTAAGGACTATGCATTGCCATCGCATTATTCTAAAGAAAAAGGTACGGAAATCGCTTTGGCTGAGGTGGGGATCACTCAAGACATGGTTCCTATTCAAGCACAAATGTCGATGGGAGAAGGCACGGGGGCCATCTTGATGGTTCAAATGCTAAAAACAACGCAGCATATGTTTGTAAATGTGGGCACCTTTGCAGAGCTGATGAAATTATAAGGAAGAAGAATGGAAATAAATAAATACTTTGATATACATTTTGAGCGAGCCGATGATGCAACCATTGCTAAAAGGTTGATAGGTGGGGCTAAGATTAAGGGACCTGCTTTGGTTATCCTGATCCTCTCCATGTTTATTGCCTCTATTGGGTTGAATATGAATAGTACAGCCGTTATTATTGGTGCTATGCTTATATCGCCGTTGATGGGACCGATTCTAGCAACTGGCTTTGGCTTCGCTACGCTTAATTTTACAGTTGTGAAAAGTGCTATTTTAAGATTGTCCTTACAGATTATGATTGCTGTTTTGGCATCTGCTTTATATTTTTATATTTCCCCCGTTCAGACAGTTACATCTGAACTATTAGCGCGTACAGAACCGAATATTTTTGATGTATTCATTGCTATATTTGGTGGGTTAGCTGGGATTATTGGTCAAACGCGTAAGACCTTAGATAATGTCATACCAGGGGTAGCGATTGCGACTGCACTTATGCCACCACTGTGTACGGCAGGATATGGACTGGCTAATGGAAATTGGCATTATTTCTTTGGGGCTGGGTATCTATTCTTTATAAATGCATTTTTCATCTTCTTTGCATCTTTTATTGTTTTAAAAGGTGTATATAGTTTGCCATCCCATAAGCAAGCAGAAGAGATTAATCGTCGTAATCAGCTAATATTTCTTGTGATTGGTCTTATTATGGCTATACCAAGCATTTATGCAGGCTATGATATGACCATCAAGTATTCTGAGTCAAATCATATAGAGCAGTTTATTAAGACCAATATTAATCAAGATGGGCGTCGACTAGTGATTGATTATTCATTGGACCGAGTGAATAAGCTAGTAGATATAGTAGTTGTAGGAGCTCCTGTGACTTCAGAGGAACGATCCCAGTTGGATGATAAATTACAGAAAGACGAGTATTTGCAGTCTTATGCAGTGCGATTTGTTAATAGTGTAGATGAGAAAAAATCTGCTGTGGATAAGACGAGCTTGAATAAAGCCTCGGAGGATCATGAAAAATATACAAACTTGAGTAATCTGTACCAGCCGACTTATCAACTAGTAAGTGAAACTATAAACACTATGAAAACGACAGAAGCTGAAGCAAAGGCGTTATTCCCGTTTGTAAGCAGAGTGGAAGGCATGCCTTTGATAGATAATTTAGAACAGCCTAAAGCGAATCGCTATATGGTGATTATCCATACCGCGTCCACTGTATCTGATGCAGATTCGGAACGAATAAAAGCTTGGTTAGAGGCTAAATTATCAGCACCTGTAACTATTTCTGTGGAGCAAACAACGTCAACTTTATAATTGAATCTTTTGATTTTGATTAGATTGTTTATTATATAGAGCGATATTTATAACGGTACTAAGTTTGATTGTACCTATTAGGTATATTACCTAGTAGTACGGGGAATCATCTTAGTACCGTTTTTATGTACTTGGCATAGCTAAATGTAATTACTCTTATCTTGCTATAGTTTAAAGTTATATCCATGGATATATAAAAACTATTATACGAGTAGGATTTAAATTGCTATACTAACCACATCGAAATTATTAAATAATTAAATGTAGATACAGTGTAAGAATATATAGATTTATTAACATATCTACGTGTGTTGTATACGCATGAGTCCTCGTCAATAGATGTAGGTGTTCATCGTAGATAGGAGGATTACATGAAAAAATGGTTAGCATTAGCAGCGACGGCCGTACTAGGCGCGTCCTTATTGATTAGTGGTTGTGGTTCTTCCACAAATGACGCAAGTTCCAGCAGTGCTGGTAGTTCTAAAGCAGAGGTGTTAAAAGTGGCAGCAAACCCCGTACCTCATGCTGAGATCTTAAATCAAATTAAACCTTTATTGGCTAAGGAAGGTGTAGATCTTCAAATCATTGAATTTACAGACTACATTCAACCAAACATGGCATTATCTAGCCATGAAGTAGATGCAAACTTCTTTGCTAACGTGCCTTACCAAAATAACTTCAATAAAGATCATGGTACAAACTTCGTAAGCTTTGCACCAGTTCACATCGAACCATTAGCTATTTACTCTCAAAAAATTAAAGATTTGAAAGATTTGCCTAATGGCGCAAAAGTAGCGATTCCATCTGACCCGACAAACAGTGCTCGTGCACTTCTCTTGTTGCAAAGTGCAGGTCTTGTCACATTGAAAGACCCAACTGGTTTGACTAACACACCGTTTGATGTGACTAGCAACCCTAAAAACATTCAAATTACAGAGTTGGAAGCAGCTCAAATTCCTCGTTCCATTCAAGACTTAGATGCAGCTGTAATCAATGCTAACTATGCATTGCCAGCAGGTCTTAATCCTACAAAAGATGGCTTATTCGTAGAAAAAGCGGATTCTCCATATGCAAATCTTCTTTCCGTAAACCCTGGTGATGAAAATAAACCAGCTATTCAAAAATTAGCTAAAGCATTACAATCTCCAGAAGTTAAGAAGTTCATCGAAGATCATTACAAAGGGGCTATTATTCCAGCGTTTTAATCAATGATCGTTAATAACATATATGTATTTAATACAATACTCTCTCATGACATAACTTTATAGATACGAATAAGATATACTATCTTATGAACTAACCCCCAAATTGGAATCCATTTTGGGGGTTAGTTTTTATCTATTGCATATTGTCTAATGCAGTTAATATATTTGATTTGTCCTGTTATGTTGCAAAAGTTACGTTATTTTTCATTGTAAAATGGTATAATATTTTTTACATCCTATTATATATATGACTTTGTAATTTAAATCTTAACATATTTTCTATAACATTTTAGATATAGAAATAACTTAGATTTTAACTGCTGTTGTTGTATAATAAAGATAGGATATTTAAAAATTTAGATATTTTGGTGAAAGTATTATATCCTTATCTAATTTAATTTTTATTTTAGATGCTTAGTACAGTATATATGTTGTACATATTACATGTGAGACTTTCACAAAAATAAGTATGGTCACTTAGGTGGTCATACGGTCGTTAAAAAGAGAGGTATTTATGCAGCACATGCTACGCATGGGGATTGACGTGGGGTCTACAACGGTTAAAGTTGTATTATTGGACGAACACGATAATTATTTGTATAAAAAGTACATACGCCATTATGCAAACATATTGGACACAGTATATACCTTGCTACAAGAGGCTCAAGTTGGTCATGAAGACGCTCTTGTTCATGTATGTATTACTGGTTCTGGTGGGATGGCTATGGCCGAAAAGGTGCGCATCCCATTCGTACAAGAGGTGATTGCTGAAACGCGAGCTGTAAAAGCCCTCTATCCAGAAACAGACGTTATCATCGAACTTGGTGGTGAAGATGCGAAGGTTACGTATTTAGGTCAAACTGCGGAACACCGTATGAATGGTTCCTGTGCTGGTGGTACGGGTGCTTTTATCGACCAAATGGCGACCTTATTGCAGACAGATGCATCTGGTCTTAATCAATTAGCCATGAATGCTGATACGATTTATCCAATTGCGGCACGTTGTGGCGTATTTGCTAAAACAGATGTACAAGCTTTGTTAAATCAAGGCGCATCTCATGAAAATATTGCAAAATCCGTATTCCAAGCAATTGTAAACCAAACGATTGCTGGCCTTGCATGCGGACATAAAATCGAAGGTAATGTAGCATTCCTTGGCGGTCCATTGACATTCTTATCCGAGTTGCGCCAATGCTTCTGCGATACTTTAGAGTTGGATGAAGCGCATCGCATTATCCCTGAGAATGGTGAGTTGTTCATTGCTTTAGGGGCGGCATTGATGAAAGATGAGTGCCGTGAGATCACTGTCGGTCAATTGACAAAGGAAATCGGTGCACTTATCGGTATTCCTATGGAAGCTACAGACCGTGTCGATCCGCTATTTAAGAATGAACAAGAATTAGAAGAATTTCGTGCTCGTCACGCTAAGGCGGTAACGCCAAAAGCGAATATTGAGGATGCTCAAGGTCCTTGTTATCTTGGGATTGATGCTGGTTCTACTACGCTAAAGGTAGTACTCATTAATAGTAATAAGGAAATTATCTTCTCTCACTATGGTCCTAACCATGGTAAACCGTTAGAAAAATCTCGTGAAATCATCGAGAAAATATATGAATTATTGCCAAAAGGCGCCTATATTGCACACTCTGGCGTAACCGGCTACGGTGAGGCCTTTCTTAAACGCGCCCTCGGCATCGATATAGGCGAAGTAGAAACGATGGCTCATTATCGTGCGGCTCGATTCTTCTGTCCTGATGTATCCTTTATTTTGGATATTGGCGGTCAAGATATGAAATGCTGTAAGGTTCGTGATGGGTATATCGAAGATATCGTGTTGAACGAAGCTTGCTCATCTGGTTGCGGCTCTTTCATTGATACATTTGCATCTGGTCTACGAATTCCAATCGATCAATTCGCAAAAGAAGGGTTATTGGCACCTATGCCAATCGACTTAGGCTCTCGTTGTACCGTATTTATGAACTCTAAGGTTAAGCAGGCTCAAAAAGAAGGTGCTACGGTACAAGATATCGCGGCAGGTCTTGCTTATTCTGTAATTAAAAATGCCCTTTATAAGGTTCTCAAGGTGAAAGACCCTAAAGAATTAGGCGATCATATCGTTGTACAAGGTGGTACGTTCTATAACGAATCTGTTTTGCGTGCCTTTGAGAAATTGATGGGCGTAGAGGTGATTCGCCCTGATGTATCTGGTTTGATGGGTGCATACGGTATGGCTCTTCTTGCCGCGGAAACGGCGGAAGAGTTGCAAAAGGGTGAAAGTACATTGCTAGATAGTGAAGGCCTTAATTCTTTACAAGTATCTACGACAATGCGCAATTGTGGCCTTTGCCCAAATAACTGCATGCTTACTATTAATGCCTTCTCCGATGGTCGTACGTACGTAACGGGTAACCGTTGTGATCGCGGTGCTGGCGATATGATCCAAGAGAAACGTAAACCAGTTCCTAACTTGGTAGATGTAAAATTACGTCGTTACTTTGATTACTACTTGAAGAAAAACATTCCAGAGTTTGAAGGTAAAATGCGTGTAGGTATTCCTCGCGTTCTCAACATGTATGAGGACTTCCCATTCTGGTTTACATTCTTCAATAGCTTGGGTTATGAAGTAATCCTTTCAGATTATACGACTAAGGATCAATACAATAAGGCTATCGATACGATTCCATCCGATACGGCTTGCTATCCAGCAAAAGCTGTTCATGGTCACATTCGCGACTTAGCGAATGCACAGGTAGACTTTATTTGGTACCCTTGTATTCAACATGGCCCTAAGGAATTTAGCCGCGACAATAATTACCATTGTCCAATGGTTATTTCCTATCCAGAACTTATCAAAAATAATATGCAAGAGGTTTTGGGCGATACTCCGTTCCACGTACCATTCTTGCCGCTAGCTGATAAAAAAGCCCTTGTTCCGGCCCTTGTGAAAGCATTGGATTTCTTAGGCGTAAAGAAGAAGGATATTGCTAAGGCTGTAGACCTCGCTTGGGAAGAGCAGGAAAACTGCAAAGCGTCTTACCGTGAAACGACAAAGAAAACTGTGTCTCGCCTCGTGGCAGAACAAATTCCGACAATCGTATTGGCTGGCCGTCCATATCATTTAGACTCCGGTATTAACCACGGTATTCCTGAACTTATTACATCTCTTGGTATGGCTGTTCTTACAGAAGATGGCGTTGCCCCATTAGGCAATGAAATCAAGCATTTACGCGTTGTAGACCAATGGTCCTACCATAGTCGCCTATATCGTGCCGCTGAATTTGTAAGTAGAACTGAAGGATTCCAAATTGTAGAGCTTAACTCCTTTGGTTGTGGATTGGATTCTATCGTAGCAGATCAGGTAAAAGATATACTTTCAGCAAACCACAAAATCCATACCTTGCTCAAAATCGATGAAGGTACAAACCTTGGAGCCGTGACAATCCGTTTGCGATCCTTGCAATCTGTAATGGAACGTAGTTTGCGTCGTCATCATAATCCTGAGGCGCCGGAAGAGGTAGTGGTAGAGAAATTACCAACTTACGATTACAATCGCGTTGTCTTTACAGAAGAAATGCGTAAGACTTATAAAATCTTGGTACCACAAATGTCACCATTGCATTTTAGCCTCTTAGAGCCAGTTCTCAAAAATGAAGGATATGACTTTGAAATGTTGCCAGCGCCTACGCGTGACGATATCGAAGTGGGTTTAAAATACATTAATAATGATGCATGTTACCCAGCGATTATCGTTGTAGGGCAGCTCATGTCCGCACTATTATCCGGTAAATATGATGTAGATAAGACGGCTGTTATCATCTCTCAAACTGGTGGTGGTTGTCGTGCTACAAACTACATCGGTTACTTACGTAAAGCATTGATTGATGCTGGTATGAAACAAGTACCTATTCTATCTCTTAATGCGAGTGATATGGAACGCCAACCAGGCTTTAAGTTGACAAAAGGTTTCTTACATCGCATGATTCAAGCTGTTGTATACGGTGATGCGCTCATGCAATGTGTTCTTGCCACACGGCCATACGAGACAAATCCTGGTTCTACCGATGCATTATGTGATTATTGGATTAAAAAATTACGTGATAATATTACATCTGCCAGTCTTCGACAATATAATAAGTACATCAAAGAAATCATCCATGATTTTGATAACTTGCCAATTAATAAAGATGTACAAAAACCTCGTGTTGGTGTCGTAGGGGAAATTTACGTTAAATTCCATCCAAGTGCTAACAATCATATTAATGAGCTTATCGAAAAGGAAGGCGGCGAAGTCGTTACATCTGGCTTGCTAGATTTCTTCTTGTATTGTGCAATGGATAGCACATACCGTGCTAAGCACCTTGATGGTACATGGCTATCTGGCTTCTTTGGTACATTGGCTCGTGAAGCCCTTGAGCTCTACCGCTTGCCATATGCAAAAGCCGTAGCAGCGTCAAAACACTTTGACCCGCTACAACGTATGACAGAAGTAGCAAAAGAAGCAGCTCAATTCATCGGACTTGGTAACCAATGTGGTGAAGGCTGGTTCCTCACAGGCGATATGATCGACCTCATCGAAAAAGGAGCTAAACAAATTGTATGCTTACAACCATTTGGTTGTTTGCCGAACCACGTAACAGGTAAAGGTATGGTGAAAACACTATCCGCTGCCTACCCAGACGTGCGAATTGCGGCTATCGACTACGATCCAGGATCCAGTGCGGTTAATCAAGCAAACCGATTGAAACTACTACTATCGACAATGTTCGAGTAAGTAGTTAGTGTATTGCGAATTTTTGCTAAACTAATAGTTGTGTAACTCGATGGAGCTACTGTAAATAAGTGATAAGGTCTCTTACATTTTATAATGGGGCCCGAATACAACTGCATATTACTAGTATAGAAAAAATACAGCCCTCTCTTGGCTCAGTACGTCACTACGTTCCGTAAAATCGCTGCAGAGAGGGCTGTATTCTTTTCTATATACGCTAATTATGAAGATGTCCCATTATAAAATGTAAATGATTCAATCTACTGTATATCTAATAGCTCCATCGTTTTTTTATCTCATTATTCACAAAAAATTCGCAATACATCTAACGGAAAAAGAGGAGAGAGGGCTGTGTTCTTTTCTATAAACGCTCGCTATGAAGATGTCCCATTGAAAATATAACTGGATAGAGGAGGGGGGAGAAATGTGGAGATGTGCCTATGGCACATCTCCTTTCTCCTACAATCAGTTGTGTAGGTGGTTTTCGTTATTATGCCTAGGTGTTTGTAGAGTTAAAGAATTAATCTATTTTGAAATATGCTTGTAAAGTCCCACAATGGGACGCCTTCACAGGTAGTATTAATATAAATAAGATCCCCCTTTACGAAGCGATTTTACGAAGTACTGAGCAAGGAAAGGGGGATCTTATTTATATACTAATATTATTCTGTTGTAGTCGGGCCCCATTGTGGGGCTCATACAAATGTATAAAAGAGATTATTCTTTTTCTACCAAACCATATAGGCACAATAAGGAAAGCACTGCACATACTAGCATTGTAATCCCCATGGGAATCCCCGTATATTCCCCACCAATACCAACTAATGGAGATACGATTCCTGCAGAGAACATGCTAGCAAAGCCAAGTACTGCAGAGGCACTTCCAGCCATTTTACCGTATTTAGCCATTGCCATAGAGAAAGAGGCAGAGCCAAATAGGGATACTGTACATACGGTAAAGAATAGAATGGTCGTTACAGGAATAAGTGGCCATTCGAAAAGCATAGCTATTAAGAATAGCAAGGAGCCGATTGTTAGTTGCCAGAGGGCAAATGTTAGTAATTGTCGAACTGTGATTACATTACTTAATCTAGCGCTTATGGCACTAGCTAAGATAATACCACAGCTATTGATACCAAAGAGATAGCTAAATTCTTGTGCAGATAGTTGGAAGATGTTTTGGTATACAAAGGATGAACCTGAGATATACGCAAAGAATCCACCAAAAGCAAAGAATTGGATTAGTGTTTGCCCAAGGAATGGTTTATCTTTCATCAGCGTAAGATAATTTTTTACAGATGTAGTGATACCACCTGCAATACGTTTTTCTTTGGGTAAACTTTCACGGAAGAGAAGAGAACCTACTAATAGAATGGCTGAGAATACAGCGAGGATAATAAAAATAACGCGCCATGTAGTAAAGAGTAGTAATTGGCCACCTACTAATGGTGCAAGTACTGGCGCAAGGCCATTAACCATCATAAGTAATGCAAAGAGTTTGGTTAATTCCTGACCAGATGCAAAATCTCGAGCGATAGCCTTCGCGATAACAACGCCAATAGATCCTGTTAAGCCTTGTAAAAATCGACCTAGTAACAGTATTTCAATACTAGGTGCGTAGGCACAGATGATACCAGAGATGACACACAGCAAATTACCAACGATAAGGGGGAGTTTACGCCCCATTGTATCACTAATGGGGCCACCAAATAGTTGTCCTAAGGCGACACCAAAGGTCATAACACCTATGGTCATTTGAATATTAGAAGCTGTTGTATTCAGCTCCCCAGGCATAATTGGTAATGCCGGTAAATAAAGATCTGTTGCCAAGGGTGTAATCGCCGTCAACAGACCGAGGAATACTACTAAGATGAAAGAGACTTTAGCAGAGCTTTCTTGAGTCATAAAACCCTCCTATACTAAAGTGAGAAAAATAAAAGTCTGCGAATCGCACTTCGCAGACTGCATTTAATTTTGCCTTATAATGAGAAGTATTGTAACATAATTTGATAAATTATTCTATAGATTTATATGTAAAAGCTTTTTCTATTCTAGCCCATATATACTTCTAGCCTTTATATACTATTTTACTTAGGTTAAATTTTTGTATTTATATATAAAATATTTTTATGAGTATATAAATAATAACGTAGCGTATAGTGTTTGTGAGGTGGTTCTATATCAAAAGTTCGTGTTTGATGTATTTTGATTTATAGATTAGAATAAATGTATAAAGTAAATCTAAAAAAATCAATATAATTTATCGTATATAGGAGGTTATTATGAGAAAATTTATGAAAGCCTTGGTATTGGCTGCTGTAGCTGCTCTTGGATTGACAATATTTGCGTCTGCTCAAAGTATTGGTGAGCAAGAGGCATTAAATCGTGCCTTGGCACGCGTGCCAGGAGCAACACAAGCTAATGTAACTGAATTTGGGCATGACTATGATCATGGTAGATTGGAATACGAAGGTGAAATTCGATACAATGGTTACGAATATGACTTTGAAATCGATGCAGCTAGTGGCAACTTCACAAAATGGGAAGTTGAACGCAAGTATTTTTAATTATATTTAGTAAGAATAAAATATAGTATCTTAATACAAATAAAAAGAACAGCTCATTACGAGCTGTTCTTTTTGTTTCACTAATTCTTAGAAGAAGAAGTGGTGAATTTCATGGATGAAATGTTGACCGAAGAAGGAGATACAACCATGCATAACGATGAAGATCAAGAAGTATTTGAATGCGCTGTTCATGATAACGCTTGCTTCGATTTCATGTTCTAGTTTATGAGCTTCTTCAGCACTGATTTCTTTGTGGTTTTCTAGGTATGCTTTTAAAGCAGGTCCTACGGCACCAATAGAAATCGCGATGGATTGTGGGGACAACATTTTGCCGATACCAGCTGCACCGGAGTTAACTGCTGCCAACCAGAAGCCAAGGTCTTCGAAGTTTGTAGGATCTAAACCTTGAGCTGCAGCGATTTGAAGTGGACCAAACAATACGTTGGAGTTTGTACCAGAACCAGTTAAGAATGCACCCAACGCACCCACGATAGGAGCGAATAGAGGATACAATGTACCTGTACCAGCAACCATTGCTTTTGCAATGTCTGCAGTCATACCAGAGTAAGTCATCAATTTAGCTGTCATAACAACTGTGATGATTGTAAGGTATGTGAATTTCAAGTTTTTAACTGTGCTACCCAATGTACCGAAGATTTCGCCAGCTTTTGCTTTTTGGATGAAACCACCAACAATACCAGCGATAAAAATCATAATACCAGGAGTTGCAATCCATACGAATGTGTAAGGTTTTGCACCAGCACCTTGATAAATAGGTACAGATGTTTTAATGGACGCAAGAGGACCATTAATTGCAGGGAACAATTTAGAAGTTAATAACAATAATACGAAGATTAAGATGAATGGCATTGCAGCTACAAGGCCTTCGCCACCAGAAACTTTAGGGACTTCGCCAGTTTGTTTAACTGCGTATTTAGGATCATTAGGAGGCATGATTTTTGCACAACCAATGATAACTGCCATGATAACGATGGATGCAGAAATTACGGATAATTCTGGACCCATTACAGCGTTGATTACAGTTTCAGGAACTGCTAATGCTAAACCAGAAAGCAATGTTACAAGGAATACGCCTTTTAACGCTTTAATACCGCCACCAATAATCATAACAACAAAGAATGGAGCGATAAGGTTAAGCAAGAACAATTGTACGGAAATGAATGTACCTAAATGGCTTGGATCAAGGTTTGTTAAGGATGCCAATGTAGTTGTTGGAATCCCGATAGAACCAAATGTTGTTGGTACGGAGTTTGCAACGAGACATGCGATGATAGATTTAAGTGGGTCAAAACCTACGGCAACCATCATAGCTGCAGGAATTGCAACGGCAGTACCGAAGCCAGCCATACCTTCCATGAAGGCACCAAAGCCCCATGCAAGTAGTAATGCAAGTACACGAGTATCAGATGTTACAGAAGAAAGCATGGTTTTAATAGTTTCCATTGCTTTCGTATGTACTACCAAGTTATAAACGAAGATAGCAGCTGTAATAACTAATAGGATTGGCCAGATTGCCAATGCGGCACCTTCAAGGGCACCAGTGACCATAATAAATGGGTCAGCTTGGAATGCTGTAATAGCGATAATGAAAGAACCAATCGCAGCAACACTTGTTGCTTGCCATGCAGGTAATTTCAAGATGGATAACGCTACAATCAACCAAATGATTGGAGATAGCGCTAATAGAACGGTGATAGCACTCATTTCTAAGATCATCCTTTCAAGTAAAACAAAAATATATGCTCAACAGGACGACGTAGTTTAATCAATTTAATTGATGAATAAATCGCTATGATGTTAATTTGTAAAAGTTCAGTTAAAATAAAAGCTTACAATAAAATAACAGATATACTTATCATAAAAATTGATATAGTACATAAAATTTTTTAACCTCATAGCCTATGAGGTTAAAAACATAAGAGAGGGGACATAAACAGTGTTTATGTCCCCTTCTGTACTAACTACAAGTCCTTGTTAGGGCCATTACTAAGTTTAGGTATTAGTAGTTACCTTTGAACATTGTAGCAGGAGCTTCTGGTACATAATCGCCGAAGTAGGATTTGAAGTCTAGACCTAATTCATTGCAAAGGTCTTGAACTTCAAGCATTGTACCGTTAAGTACAGGGATGCCTTCAGCTTTAACTTTTTCAACGGATTCATGTTCTTTTTCGCCATGAGTATAGATACGATCTTGACCTTGAGCTTTAGGTGCTTCACGTAATTCTTGTAAGAATTGGGAGAAGTGTTTTTTGATTTCCGCAGGGTCACCGAAGAATTCAGGGTTGATAGCCATGAAGCCATGACAGATGTTGGATTTACCACCAACCATACATTTGTTGGAAGTACCACCTTGGGACAAGATAGAGGAGAACAACTCAGCAATCATGCCGTTACCATAACCTTTGTGACCGCCAAGAACTTCTGTAGCACCACCTAAAGGAAGGATACCGCCACCTTCATGACGGGAGATGTTGCCCAATACTTCAGCTGCATCAGTGGAAGGAACGCCGTCTTTATTAACAGCCCAGCCATCTGGAGTAGCTTTGCCCATTTTGTTGTACATTTCAAGTTTACCACGAGTTACTACTGTAGTGGAGCAATCGAAGAAGAAGTCAACTGGATCAGCTGGTACAGTCCAAGCGATAGGGTTAGAACCAAGCATAGCTTTACGAGCATATGTAGGAACCATGATTGCTTCGGAGTTTGTACAAGAGAAACCGATTAAGCCTTGGTCGGATGCCATTTTAGCATAGTAACCAGCGATACCGTAGTGGTTGGAGTTACGTACAGATACGATACCAACACCGGATTTTTTAGCTTTTTCGATAGCCATTTCCATAGCTTTATGACCCAATAATTGACCCATGCCGTCATGACCGTCGATAACTGCAGAAATTGGAGTTTCTTTTACGATTTCAGGTTTAGCGTCGATTTTAATCAAACCATTAGTGATACCTTTATGGTAACGAACCATACGTTGCATACCATGGCTTTGAATACCGAACAAGTCAGAAGTCAAAAGTACGTCTTGGATGATGTCAGCTTCTTTTTCGGAGAAACCAAATTTTTGGAAAGCGTCCATGCTCAATTTTTTTAGTGTTTCATAAGGGAATAACACAGTGTTTTTTGCGTCTGCCATCGTTAAAACCTCTTTTCAGAAAATATGTACCTGATATAGCTACTTCACATTAGATAATCATGAATTCAAAATGATTTCTTGTGAGTTCTATATCCTCTCAAATGACACTGTCAGTATAGCACAGAAACAAGTGAGATTGAATAGTCTTACAGTCTGAACGACATTACTAAATACGCATACGTACCGGTGATTTTTGTCACATAATCTATACGACACTATTAAAATGTCTGATTATACCTAAAACTATATGGTTATGACTTTTAGTAATGATTGCATGATTTTTTTGAAGAATTTTGGTATTTTTATAGAACTTATTAGTATATCTGTTTAGGCATTGGACAAGAATGATAATGGATAGATATCGATAAAACTTGAAATGTTTAACTATATATATCAAAATAAATGATGAGGTCATAAATGTAATGTGATAATTGAATGCATTGATATACATAAAATAATCAATTCTAAAACCTTTTTAATTCAGAATATGTGCAAAAGGTTATACTTATACGAGTCATACTATAATATAATATAAATATACATCCTATAGTTTATACAATTTATAAGCGAGGTGCTTATTATGAAAGAATATAAATCTGTATGCCCATACGATTGTCCCGATGCATGCGGTCTCATCGTATCAGTTGATGATAATAAAGTAATCTCTGTTCGGGGGGATAGAGATCATGCTTTCACAAGAGGTACATTATGTCCTAAGATGGCACATTATGAAAAAGTAATACATTCTCCGTTACGCTTGAAGTCCCCTATGAAGCGTGTTGGTAAAAAGGGCATTGGTGAAGATCAGTACACTCGTATTAGTTGGGATGAAGCCCTTGATGCAATTGTCAATAATTTCAAAGAAACTATTGATACTTATGGCAGTGAAAGTATTTTGCGGTACTCTTATGCAGGAACAATGGGAGTTATTCAAAGTCCTGCGGCAGATTATTTCTTCCGTCGCATTGGTGCTACAGACCAAGATCGAGGTATTTGTTCTCCTGCCAAACAGGCGGGGTTCCGCTCTGTTTACGGTGATACCTTAGCGATCAAACCACAAGAGGCGCAGCATAGTGATCTTATCGTCTTGTGGGGCATGAATGCGACAGCCACAGATGTTCATATTTTACATGATGTGAACATTGCGAAAAAGAAGGGTGCTCGCGTTTGGATTATCGACACTCATAAAACTTATACTTTTAGCCAAGCTCATGAACATATTATTGTTAAACCCGGAAGTGATGGGGCACTAGCATTAGGTATGCTCCATATCATTCATCGTGACGGTTTAGCAGATATAGATTTTATCAAGCAACATGTGCAAGGCTACGATGAGTTAGTAAAAGATGTGTTGCTTGACTTTACACCGGAGAAAGCGGCTGAAATTTGCGGTGTTTCCGTGGAGCGGATGACTGAGTTTGCTCATGCTTACGCAAAGTCAAAAGCGCCGTTTATTCGTCTCGGCAGTGGACTATCTCGATATGGCAATGGTGCTATGACATGCCGTGCTATTAATGCTTTACCTGCAGTGGTTGGGGCGTGGCAACATCTTGGAGGTGGATTACTATCGAGTGCAAGTGGTAGTAAATTTGTTGGTAAAGAAGTGATGCAACAGGTACATGTTCATGCACCAGCTAAACGATTGATGCCGATGGTTAAACTGGGTGAAATGCTCACCGATCCAGAAGGCACTAAGATTCATAGCTTATATGTGTTTTCTACAAACCCTGCCATTACCGCACCGGATCAAAATATAGTTCGTAAAGGTTTGATGCGTAATGACTTATTCACAATTGTGCATGAGCGTTTTTTTACGGATACCTGTAAATATGCGGATATTATTTTGCCGGCCACAACATCTGTAGAGCATGATGATATTTATAATTCTTATGGTCATTACACAATTGGTACGGGTTACAAATTGATTGATCCAGTTGGGGAGTCTCGTTCCAATTGGCAAGTTATCGCCGAGTTAGCAAAACGTATGGGGTTGGAGGATGCATTTTTTAACCTTAGTGAAAGAGAGCTTATTGAACAAATTGTGCACACTTCGAGTCGTATATCCAAGAGGGACCAAGAGTTGATTTTAAACGGTGAGCCTGTGGAGATGACGGTACCTGAAAATTATAAGATGGATTTCAAAACACCGTCTGGAAAAATTGAATTATATAATCCGCAAGATGTAGAACCATTAATTCGGTATATGCCTCCATATGGTGACAATGCACCGTTTTGGCTCATAATCGGTAATGATATTCGAATTTTGGACTCTAGCTTCTGCGAATTAGACTTTAATGATCCTGAGTTGATGAAACTTCGCATTCATCCAGAAGATGCAAAAATGTATAACATAAACGATGGTGCTGAGGTAGAAATCTATAACAATCGTGGCAGTGTAAAAATTAAAGCCTACTACGACGATGAAGTGCAACGGGGGACTTTGGTAACGCTAGGTGTATGGTGGCAATCCCAATCGAGTGATCCTCATGTGGCAATCAATGCGCTTACCGCAGCTCGTCCCACAGATCAAGGCTGGGGTAGTACCTTCTATGATGTGCAAGTTCATATAAGAAACCTTTCATAGATAATAGTTTATTACCATATCATGAACGAATATGTATAAGATGTGTGATGTCACATGCTTTTACAGCTATATTTAAAAATTAAATCCTTTTACTTATGGGAATAACATTATACGGATATAGAATAGTGAGGATATTTTTCTTGTATACCTTAGCTCCTTTAGATTATAATAGTAATATTATTTTATTGACCTAAAGGGGGTTACATTTATGAATGGTAACGACAATCTGTCGACCCGTGCCTATTTGGCTATAGGTATGATGTTATTTGCTCTATTCTTTGGGGCAGGAAATTTGATTTTCCCAGCGGCCTTAGGGCAACATGCTGGTGATAATGTAGGTTGGGCTTTGCTCGGCTTCGTATTAACTGGTGTAGGCCTTCCACTCTTAGGTGTTGCAGCGATGGGTTACTCTTCCTGTAAAGATGTTGAAGAACTTGCAAGTCGTGTTCATCCGATTTATGGCTTGTTGTACACAATTTCTTTATACTTGAGTATTGGTCCAATGTTTGCGACGCCACGTACTGGTACTGTAGCTTATGAAATCGCAATTAAACCTTTTGCTGAAGGTTTAAGCATGAATATGGAACCAATTTTCTTGGCATTATTCTTTGGTATTTCTTTGTGGTTATCTATTAGTCCGCAAAAACTTGTTAACCGTATCGGCAATATTTTGACACCAGCTTTACTACTTGTAATTCTGTTGTTAATTGTTAAATCCTTTATTACTCCACTTGGTGGTTATGCGGTGCCACAACCGGCATATGGTGATGCGCCAACGGCTGTATTACAAGGCTTCCTAGATGGCTACAATACAATGGATGCCTTAGCTTCCGTAGTATTTGCTATTCTTGTAATCGACTTTGTTCGTCTTAGCGGTGCTACATCTCGTGCTGTGATTACAAAAACGGTAATGGAGGTAGGTGCTATTGCGGTAGGTCTTCTTGGTATTGTTTACGTATTTATCGCTAATATCGGTGCTACTAGTGTTGAACGCTTTGGTTTGTTCGAGACAGGGGCTCCTGTATTGTCCGTAAGTGCTAACTATTTGTTTGGTGAGTTCGGTCAAATCATCTTGGCTATCATCGTTTTGCTAGCTTGCTTGTCTACAAGTATTGGTCTTATCACTTCTTGCGGTACATATTTCCACAAGTTGACGCCAAAGATTAGTTACAAATTATATGTAGTAATTTTCTCTGTAGCGGCGTTTGGTCTTAGCATGTTTGGCTTGAAAACAATCATCAGTGCAGCAATCCCTGTGTTGATGCTCTTGTATCCGTTGACTATCGTAATCATCTTGTTGGCACTTCTTCATAATGTGTTTGGTGGTCGTCGTTGCGTATATGCATGGACTATGGCTTTCACAATGATCTCTGCCCTCATGACTGGTCTTGAAACTGCAGGTATTGCACCTACAGCTTTGGAACAGCTCTTTGCTCAATATATTCCATTTCAAAGTGCTGGTATGGGCTGGGTAAGCTTTGCGGTATTAGGCTTTGTTGTGGGTCTTATCCATAAAGGTCTTGCTTCCGATAATAAGTAATAAAGATAAAGGCTCTATGCTTTCATTTTGTGAGAGTATAGAGCCTTTTTATGTTTTGATTGTTGTCATATAAAATTGATTTTGTGTGTAGAAGTTTCTATAATAAGGATAAATAAGGATATAAATGATAAAAGAAGGAAGGAAATTTTATGCGTAGTACTCATTGTTTACCTAGTTATAGTTTTGGAGGTCATGATGTATTTGACGCTATTCCAAAGTTTACAAAATTATATGGCAAGTCTGTAGCTATCATCGGTGGCGAAACAGCTCTTTCTAAAGCTTTGCCACACATTCGTCCAGTGCTTGATAAAGCGGGGATTAAGGTGCTAGATATTATCCACTTTGGTGGAGAGTGTACTTTTGCTCGAGGCAAGGAAATTGCACAAATGGCATCTGTAAAAGATGCGGACTTTTTGTTTGCTGTTGGTGGTGGTAAGGCCATGGATACGGTAAAAGTAGTAGCTATAGAGTTAGATGATAAACCATTCTTTACAATTCCAACCATTGCGTCTACTTGTGCGGCAACGTCAGAAGTGGCAGCTGTATACACGGCAGATCATACTTTTGATGACGTAGCTTTTGTAAATCATCCTCCTGTGCACTGCTTTATTGATGCTGATATTCTCGTAGAAGCACCAAGCCGTTACTTGTGGGCAGGAATGGGAGATACTATTGCAAAACACTATGAAACTCATCTTTCTGCTCGCAGTCGCGAGCAAGACTATAATACTCAGTTAGGCCTTACTCTAGCTTCTATGTGTAGTGAACCAATTTTAGCACATGGTATACAAGCCTATAAAGATAGTCAAGCTAATAAACGTAGTGATGCCTTTGATACCATTGCTATGACTGTTATCTTTACTACCGGTGTTGTATCAGGTTGTGTTCCTATGGCATATAATAGCAACATGGCTCATGCTGTATGTTATGGCTGTGTTACTAATAAAGAAACAGAAGAAAATCATTTGCATGGTGAAATAGTAGCTTATGGCTTACTTATTTTGTTAACCGTTGACCAACAAATGGATGAGTTACAACGGTGGTTGCCAGTATATCGCGAATTAGGTTGGCCTACTAAACTTTCACAATTAGATCTTACTGCATCGCATATTCCTCGAATTGTTGAAAAGGCTACATCTGTTCATGATATTGATGTATCTCCATATAAAATTACAGCAGATATGTTGACTAAGGCTATTCAATATATGGAATCTCTTGATTAATATGGTTTGTAACTATTTGTGTATGTTATGTGATGAGGTTATAAATGCAAGAAATTGTAAAGGGTGGCTTATATCGTCATTTTAAAGGCATGTACTATTACGTGTTAGATGTTGCAACTCATTCGGAAACGAGTGAACAGTTCGTGGTATATCAAAAATTATATGATCAACGTGACTTATATGTACGACCACTAGATATGTTTTTGAGTGATGTGGACCATGAAAAATATCCAGATGTAAAACAAAAAGAGCGGTTTAAGCTGATGAGTGGACGCGATTAGGAGGGCCTGTGGAACAGAAGTTTTTCTTTTTCGATATCGATAATACCTTAGCTGTATGGCCTGAAGGTAAAATCCCTGAAAGTGCTCAATACAGTTTAGATGAGTTAAAGCGTCGTGGTCATCGTGTAGCCTTAGCAACTGGTCGTATTCAAGTGGATGCTAAGCGTTTCGCAGAGCAAGCAGGCCTTACTGATTTCGTAGCAGATGGTGGTCACAGTATCACTGTTAATAATGAATTGGTATCCATGATAGGTATGGATCGTGATGCATGTATTAAATATTTAGAGTATTTAGAATCACATAATATTCCTTGGGCCGTAACGGATCGTAATAAACTCGGTCGTATTACGCCGTATAAGGAAATTTTAGAGTGGCATCCAAATTGGGATGTATTTAAAACAACTGTAGACCCTAATTTTGACTTTCATAGTGTTGAAGAATTTTATAAGATTTATGTGTTTTTCAAGGAAGGAGAGGAAGAGGAGAAGGATATCGAGCATATGACACATAAGCTCATTCGTTATGGTGATGGCTGTGTTCTATATGAGCCTATGGAAAAGGCGTTGGGTATTCGTAATATGCTTGAACACTTTGGAATGCAGCCAAATCAAGCTGTTGTATTTGGTGATGGGTATAATGATCTGTCTATGTTTAGGCCTGAGTGGCTAAATATTGCTATGGGTAATGCGCGCCCTGAATTAAAGGCAAAGGCTGATTATATTACTACAGACTGTGATAAAGATGGCATTTATAATGCGTGTAAGCATTTTAAATGGATTGATTAATTATCGCTAATGCCCCTAAGCCAGGTGAAGTTTATATGAAGATTTATTTTTGTAGCTGCGGCTACAGAATTGGTGTAGTATAGTTAGTATAATGCGCTTAGTTCAATATTCATGTGTTAAAAGGAGAAGAGAAGATATGAACAATAAACGCAGATTATTTTCAACTTTACTTTGTGTAGCGGCATTGACAGCAGGTTTATTTGTTTCTGGTTGTGGCAGTGATAAAGCGGGTGGCATTGGCTCCGTAGTATCCTCCGTAGTTGATGGCGGTAGCGATGAGAAAGCAGCTGCTAAGCTTAATACACTTATTGATGCAACAAATCGCTTCAATGGTGATAATGCAACTTGGGGTCAAAACTATGCAGATAGTTTGGCTAAACTAAAGGGTGGTTTCCAAGAAGGTGCTATTGGTCGTCAACCTCACTATGATACTTTAAAAGATGCTTTGGAAAAATCTAAAAAAGAAGGTTCTACATTTAAAGAAGTTGACACAGAACGCGATAATGTATTAAATATTCTTAATGAATTAGTACCAACATTCAAAGATTTGAAAGCTTATGATGACTCTAAAGCCTATATGAATGATGGTGGTGCTAAAGGTAAAGAACTAGCAGCTAAATACGTAGCACAAGTAGAAAAATTTGATGCAGCTTATGCGAAGTTCAATGATGCTCTTAACAAAGCTAACACCGAACAAACTAAGAAACAAATCGAAAAATTGAAAAAAGACGGTAAAAAAGGCTATGCAGCAGCAATGGAATCTACGCTTCGCTTGACTACTCTTGTAGAAAATGTAGAAAAAGCTCCTAAAAATGCAGACAAACAAGCTGTAGAAAAAGAACTTAATGAAATTCAAACATTGCTTAAGAGCATAAATAATGATCGTGGAGAAGTGCTTGTTAACTCTTATAACTCTGTAGTTGGTTCTGTTCGTCAAGTACTTAACGATGCAAATGAAAACAACCTTAACGACATGATTGAGAATTTCAATAATTATATTGAGTCTTATAACAATACAACCCCAGACCAATTTGACTCTAAATAATCGAATTAACTACGTGATTATCTGAGGATTACAAAAACAGAGCTCCTTTGAAGCTCTGTTTTTTGTTGTTATTATTTATTGTTATATTATTTTTTTATATTTTTAATCTCAATAGTGCCATAATATGATATACTAAAAAAGAGCCGCTCATGGGTTGAGCGGTTTTTCTATGTAAATTTTAAATCTACATTTTAGTTAAATATAATATTAGTATTTTGGGGGACATATGAACTGGAAACGCTTGGCTTTATGCGCAATGTTGGGGATTACAGTGCTTGGTACAACTGCATGCGGTACAAACAGTGGTGAACAACCACAAGGTAACACCGTGAAAGCAGAAACTGTAGCTATGCCCAATTTTACAAACGCACCAATTGCTGATGAATATGCTATCTTTGATACAAACTATGGTCAATTTAAGGTTCGTTTGTTAGGGTCTAAAGCGCCGATTACGGTCAAAAATTTTGATTATCTCGTGAAAAAAGGCTTCTATAATGGTGTGACATTTCACCGTGTTATCGAAGGCTTTATGATTCAAGGTGGAGATCCTGATGGCACAGGTGCTGGTGGCCCAGGCTATACAATTCCTGATGAATTCTCCAATGATTTACACTTCAATAAAATGGGCGTTCTAGCCATGGCTAACCGTGGTCCTAATACAGGAGGATCTCAATTTTTTATTACCTTGGGACCTACGGATTGGTTAGATAATAAACACACCATCTTTGGTACTGTAGTACAAGGCATGGATGTAGTTGAAAAAATCGGCAAGGTTAAAACCGGTCGCAATGATAAGCCAGTAGAACCAGTAATCATCAATACCATTACATTGGAGCCGATTACTGATGATGCGAAAAATGGCAAATAAGAAAAGTACTTCTCAAGAGTCTCTTTCTGGTGAATGCGCATCTACACAAGAGGTACAAGGTATAATTGTAGATTGTGATACAATCTTGAACGACGCTAGTGTTCAAGGCGATGAATCAAAAGAAATGCACTATATTTACTTAGTGCGTTGCTCTGATGATTCTTTGTATTGTGGATGGACTACAGATCTCAAACGTCGAATAGATGCTCACAATGGACATATCTCAGGCGGTGCAAAGTATACGCGAGGACGTCGTCCTGTGACCTTGGTATATTCTGAAAGCTTTCACCAAAAACAAGAAGCACAACGCAGAGAATATGCTATTAAACGGATGACGAAGACTAAGAAATTGAGACTCATTAAGGGTGCAAAATAGTCCTTGATTATGGTATAATATGATGATTAATTACTACCATGGAGGTTAAAAATGAAGCGGGTTCTAGTGTCCGTAAAGAGTGTACAACGAGATATGGATGGCAAGGATACCGTAGTGGAACTGATTTCCCCAGGTACGTCACATGAAAAGGGTAGTGCTCAATATGTGCGTTATGAAGAATCTAGTGTGACTGGATTGGATGGGGTTAAGACGACCATTAAAATCCATGATGATTCTATCGTGTTGCTTCGAACAGGGGCTGTCAATATGCGTCATCAATACGTCCGTGGTGAAGAACGCGAAGCCGTATATGAAACACCATATGGTGATTTACATATGGCTGTAAATACTCATGAATTAACAGTAGACTTTCATGATGGCGTAGGTCATGTTCATTTAGGATATGATATTTCCGTTGAAGGTGAATGGCAATTTTATAATCAGTTAGATATAGACGTGCGGGAGGATATAGAGCATGGACATGAAGGAAATCCTGAAATCGGGGATTGAACAGGCATTACAAGATACGATTAACAGCGGTGATTTGCCGGCTGGGGAATATCCAGAAATCGTTCTCGAAGTGCCACCTCAAAAGGAATTCGGTGATTTTTCTACAAACATCGCTATGCAATCCGCTCGTGTAGCTCGTCAAAATCCTCGAGCTATTGCTGAAGCTTTGATTAGTCATATGAACTTTGATTGGCTTGAACGTACTGAGGTTGCCGGCGCAGGTTTTATTAATTTCTTTTTGAAATCTGATATGGTGTACGATACGTTAAAAGCCATTTTGAATGCTAGTATTGAGTATGGTGTTCAACCATTGCGTGCGCGCGATACGATTCAAGTAGAGTACGTAAGTGCAAACCCTACAGGACCATTGCACGTAGGTCATGGTCGCGGTGCTGCGTACGGTAGTGCTCTTGTAAACTTGTTACGTGCAGCGGGTTATAATGTACAATCCGAGTACTATATCAATGATGCAGGTAATCAAATCGACAACATGGCTATTTCCATTGAGTACCGTTTCCAAGAGTTACAAGGTGCTACATTAGTATTCCCACCTAAACGCAATGAAGACGGTTCTATGCCTGAGTTTGATATTCCAGAAGGGGCTTTAGTGTTCCCTGAAAATGGCTATCGTGGCCCAGATATTATTGAAACAGCGAAAGCGATTGCAGAACGCGAAGGCTTTGATAAATTAAATGCTATGAACGAAGTAGATCGTGTAGCCTTGTTTAAGGAAGAGGGCTTAAAAGAAAAATTAGCTCGCTTAGAGGAAACATTAAGAAACTTCCGCGTTACGTTCGATAACTGGTTCTCTGAACGTACAGTTCATGAAACTGATGAGATTCATCATTCCGTAGAGGCATTAAAGGCCCTTGGCAAAGTTTATGAAAAAAACGGTGCTTTATGGTTAAAATCTACTGATTATGGTGATGATAAAGACCGCGTAGTTATTCGTGATAATGGGGTTCCTACGTATTTGGCGGCAGATATTGCATATCATCGCAATAAATATGACCGTGGTTTCAAAGAGATGATTGATATTTGGGGCGCTGACCATCATGGCTATGTATGTCGTGTAAAAGCGGCTATGGCGGCGTTTGGTTATGACCCTGATAAATTAACAGTATTGCTATTACAAATGGTAGCATTGTTCCGTGACGGACAACTTGTTAAATTGTCTAAACGTAGTGGTGATAGCGTTACATTAGATGAATTGATTGAAGAGGTTGGCGTAGATGCGTCTCGCTATTTCTTCTTGATGCGTTCCTTAGACAGCCAACTTGATTTCGATATTAACTTGGCAAAATCTCGCAGTAATGACAACCCAGTGTATTATATCCAATATGCTCATGCTCGTATTCACAGTATTTACAACCAAGTGCGTGAAGCTGGCATCGCATTTGGCGATTATAGTGAAACTGATTTCACAACGCTTACAAGTGAAATGGAATTAGAATTAATTAAGAAATTAGCTGAATATCCGGAAGAGGTCGTTCAAGCTGCTGAACATCGTGCACCTCATCGTATTGCTCGTTATCTATACGATTTGGCAAGTATGTTTCATTCATTCTACCGTCAAGGTCGTATCATTGGCGTAGATCCAGCATTACAACAAGCTCGTCTTGGATTAATTACAGCGATTGCCCTCGTTCTTTGTCAAGGCTTGGGTATTTTAGGTATTTCCGCTCCGGAAAAAATGTAATAGGTGGGAGGCATCATGGCAACTAAGTATATTTTCGTAACTGGCGGCGTTGTTTCTTCTCTTGGGAAGGGAATTACAGCAGCATCTTTGGGTCGTTTACTAAAAAACCGCGGTTTCAATGTAACGATTCAAAAATTTGACCCATACATTAATATCGATCCGGGTACGATGAGCCCTTACCAACATGGTGAAGTATTTGTAACAGATGACGGCGCTGAAACTGACCTTGATTTGGGCCATTATGAACGCTTTATCGATATTAACCTTAGTAAACGTTCCAATATTACAGCTGGTAAAGTATATTGGTCTGTAATCAATAAAGAACGCAAAGGTGATTACCTAGGTAGCACTGTACAAGTAATTCCACATATTACAAATGAAATTAAACAAAATGTTTACCGTGTAGGTAAAGAGGATAATGCTGATGTAGTTATCACTGAAATCGGCGGTACTGTAGGTGATATTGAAAGCTTGCCATTTATGGAAGCTATTCGCCAGGTGAAAAAAGAAGTAGGTCGTAACGATGTACTTTACATTCACGTTACGTTGGTGCCTTACATCAATGCCGCAGGCGAGTTGAAAACAAAACCTACACAACATAGTGTAAAAGAATTGCGTAGCATCGGTATTCAACCAGATATTTTGGTATGTCGTAGTGAGAAACATATCTCTGATGATATGAAAGAAAAACTTGCTTTGTTCTGTGACGTAGAACCTGAAGCAGTTATTGAAAATCAAACCTGTAGCTCTATCTATGAAGTGCCATTGATGATGCAAGAGCAAGGTCTTGACGATATTGTTATCAAAAAGTTAGGTCTTGAAGATCGTCCATGTGATATGACTGCATGGAAAGAAATGGTTCATAAGATTTTGAATCCTAATAAAGATATTACAGTTGCTATTGTTGGTAAATATGTAGCGTTGCATGATGCGTATTTATCCGTAGTTGAAGCTCTAGATCATGCTGGTATTGCTACGGGTACTAAAGTGAATATTCGTTGGATTGACTCCGAAGAACTTGATGATACATCTGTAGATCCTAAAGAGGTATTTGAAGGTGTTGAAGGTATCATCGTGCCTGGTGGCTTTGGTTCCCGTGGTGTAGAAGGTAAAATCCGCACAATCCAATACGCTCGTGAAAACAATATTCCATATCTTGGCCTATGCCTTGGCATGCAATCTGCAGTAATGGAATTTGCTCGTAACGTATGTGGCATGGAAGGAGCAACCTCTAGCGAATTCGATGAAAATGCTAAATACAAAGTAATTGACTTGATGAGTGATCAAGTTGATGTAGATAAAAAAGGCGGTACAATGCGCCTAGGTATCTATCCATGCAAAGTGGAAGCCGGTACGAAAACTCACGAAGCTTATGGGGAAGATTTGATTTATGAACGTCATCGTCATCGCTATGAGTTCAACAATGAATACCGTCAACAATTGACTGATGCAGGACTCGTAATTTCTGGTACATCTCCAGATGGCCGTCTCGTTGAAAGTATTGAAGTAAAAAATCATCCATTCTTCATTGGTACACAAGCACATCCAGAACTTAAATCTCGTCCAAATAATGCACATCCATTATTCCGTGGTTTCGTAGATGCAATCTTAGAACTAAAAAAATAGATTAAAGCGATGGAATCTATTTTATCTATTATAGGTTTATTTATATTAGCTGCACTCAAACTAGAGCAGTTTGTATATGGTAAATCGGGAAAAGAACAATCTACAACTGGTCACATAGCACGAAGAGGGCTTGCTAATATAGCGGATTTAATCGCTTTTGATCACGCTACTGTGAACAGTAAGTCTATTGTAGTACGTAAAAAAAAGAAAGGTGCTCAGAAATGAGCATCTTTCTTCTTTTTTTGCTTACATTGAAAAAAGTTGGGAAAATATATCGATAAATTTAAAAATAACGCTTGCAATATTGAATGATATTTGTTATTATATAGACAAAGATAGATATAGATATGGTGTTAAGTACACCAATATAAATATATTCGTTAAATATGGAACTCAAATAAGGAGGACATAACATGTCTATTATTGGTAAACAACTTCCTGAATTTACACTTGATGCTTTCAAAAAACCTGAATTGGTAAAAGTTAGCACTGCAGACGTGTTGGGTAAATGGTCTGTATTCGTATTCTATCCAGCAGACTTTACATTCGTATGCCCTACTGAGTTGGAAGACGTACAAAACTCTTATGCAGAGTTGAAAGAATTGGGTTGCGAAGTTTACTCCGTATCTTGTGACTCCGAATTCGTTCACAAAGCATGGTCTGATGCTTCTCCAAGCATCAATAAAATCGAGTACTACATGTTAGCTGACAAAAAACATGAATTGGCTGACTTCTTCGATGTATTCCAAGAAGAATCTGCTATGGCTTACCGTGGTACATTCGTAGTAGATCCAGAAGGCTTCGTGCGTACAGCAGAAATTCATGATATGGGTATCGGCCGTTCCGCTGAAGAATTGGTTCGCAAAGTACAAGCTGCTCAATTCGTAGCTAAACATGGCGATCAAGTGTGCCCTGCACGTTGGAAGCCAGGTAAAGACACTTTGAAACCAGGTCTTGATCTTGTAGGTAAAATCTAATTAAGAAACTTATACTTAAATGCTAGAGTAATCTAGATAACTCCTCAAATGACATAAACACGGGCGCGCATCGTTTTCCTGACGATACGGTAAGTCCCAATACCAGATGAACCCTCTCCAATTCATCATGGTAAACCTCATATAACAAACTACAAACTATACGCAAAAGGACTGGCCTTCGGGCTGGTCCTTTTGTGTTATAAGATTATCCTTACTTCGTTGTGTTGCGAATTAACAAAAGTATTATAACTTGAGCTTTCTACGAGGCAAGTTATTAAGTTAAAATATAGGATAAACTCAATAAATATAGAATGAGTAAATATCCCTTTATAAAAGTAGGAAATAAGTTCTTGCATTTTTATAGTGAGTGGTCTATAATGAAATTAATTCCTATTAATATGAAAGGTTTTATAAATATAATATAAGTACTTTATAATATGGGGTGTGTTTAACACTAACGTTTACAAAGAAAGGCAAAATATATGAGGATTTCCACAAAAGGTCGGTATGCATTGATGGTCCTCATCGATTTGGCAGAGCAAGGTCAAGATAAACCTGTCTCCTTGCGATCTGTGGCAGAACGACAAGGCATATCTGAAAAATACCTAGAAGGTATCGTAGCTCGTTTAGGCGCTGCAAAACTAGTGGATAGTATCCGCGGTAAGTATGGCGGCTATCGCTTATCTAAAAGTCCTAAAGAATATACAATTATTGAAATTTTGCTTGCTACAGAGGAATCTATGGCTATCATCTCTACCCTTGATGAAGGGGTGAGTACTGATACAGTGATCAACGAACGGACTGTTGGTTTCTGGGCAGGATTACAAAACTATATTCATGATTATTTAGAAAACGTAACCCTTCAAGATGTAATTGATGGGACCTATGCTAAACTTGATACAAAATATGATAATTGGGATGGTTCTATTTAATAAGGAGTGACCACTATGTCTAAAATTGCAAAATCTTTTGTTGAATTAATCGGTAAAACACCATTATTAGCTGCTACACGTTTTGGTAAAAAATATGGTGCAAACGCTAATATTTTCGCAAAATTGGAATACTTCAACCCAGGCGGTTCCGTAAAAGACCGTATCGCAGCAGCAATCATTCAAGCTGCAGTTGAATCTGGTGAATTACAACCAGGCGGCACAATCGTAGAAGCTACATCTGGTAATACTGGTATTGGCTTGTCTGCTGTAGGTGCTGCGCTTGGTTATAAAGTTGTAATCGTAATGCCTGAAACGATGTCCATTGAACGCCGTAAATTAATGCTTGGTTATGGCGCGCAACTCGTATTGACTGACGGTTCTCTTGGCATGAAAGGCGCTATTGCAAAAGCTAAGGAAATCGTAACGGCTACAGCCGGTGCTATTGAAGCAGGTCAGTTCGTAAATCAAGCTAATCCAGCAATTCATTACAGAACAACTGGACCTGAAATCTGGCAAGATACTGATGGTACTGTAGATATCTACGTGTCTGGTGTTGGTACAGGCGGTACGTTGACAGGTGCAGGTCGCTACTTGAAAGAACAAAACCCTGATGTACATGTGGTTGCCGTAGAACCAGCAGATTCTCCTGTATTGTCTAATGGTAAACCAGGCCCTCATAAAATCCAAGGCTTAGGTGCTGGCTTCATTCCAGATACATTGGATACTAACATTTACGATGAAGTAATCCAAGTTTCTAACGAGGATGCTTTTGCTACATCTCAAGCTTTCGGTCACACAGAAGGCGTATTGGTAGGTATTTCCTCTGGTGCTGCGCTTTGGGCGGCTCAAGAATTGGCAAAACGCCCTGAAAATAAAGGCAAAAATATTGTAGTAATTCTCCCTGATACAGGCGAACGCTACTTATCTACAGCATTGTTCCCTGAAGTTTAATCGCCTATCATGGTGAAAGCATAATAATTGCTTTTACCTGGCTCAAACACATAGATGCCCCCTGTATTTTACAGGGGGCATCCTTTTTTGATTGAATTTTTTTATTATTATAATAGGGTGATGTACTGATTAAATAATGGTGCAGATTATTCATAGTCGGAGAGGGACTTTCACAATAACATTTATAATTGAATACACAAGAAAATTTATAATTGTATATGAAAAAGGAACTACTAGGTAGCTCCTTTAGTATTTTGGTATGTATTTAATTGTGATTATCTACCGTTTTTAACGATATTATCCATCCAGTTGAATAATTCTTCTAAATCGTAGTCACCAGAGTGATCTACATTAAATGGTGTTGCCATATCTACTCTGTACCCAAGGTTTTGAGCACGTGTACCTACGATTAAAGGAATTGCAACAGATGTATTACTGTCGGCTGTGCCATAACGAATACGATAGAATCGTGCATTTGTCGCAGCAGGAGAACCAAGATAGTTCATTGGGTTCATCATAGTAACGATCTTAGCATTTTCTACGTATACATCTTGGTTAGCTGTTGAATCGTGTAATGCAGCAGTAATGGTAAAGTGATTATTATCTGTAGTACTTGTACCAAATAGATTGTTTTCACCTGTATCATTAGCACGAGAGTCAAAGGCACCAGGCGCTTTTGAGCGACTTACAAAGTGGTTATATGCTTCCCAGTTTATGTCTTTGATAGTTCCTGTTTTATTATCTCGTACAAGGTATGTATGCTTGGATAAATCAGTACCTTTAGCTGCTGCTTTATTAGCGGCAGCAACAATAAATTCTTTTACATAATTTTTGAAAGTACCGTTACCGTTCTTGTCAAGTTTTAGTACACGACCTAGAGAGTCACGTAATTGTAAGTTATTTACGTAATCAGGGAAGTGTTCGCTGAGCATTTTAGAGTATGATAGATCGTCTGCATTCAAGTTTACACGTTGCATCGTGCGTTGTGGTGGAGCAGAGTTGCCACCTACATTAGCTTGTGGTAATTCGCCTTGGCCCATAGTTACTTTGTTAAAGGATGTGATACCATTATAGCTCCATTCGTAAGCCATATCAGCCGCATCAAGGTTAGTGATAGGGGCATACGCAGATACTGCGTATACATTAGTTGCCGCTGTAGCTGCACCTAATGCTTGTAAATATGGTTGGAAGTCGGAACTGTTACCAGTTGCACCTTGTAACAAGGATACACCACCGCCTGCACTTGTACCATTTGTGATAATGCGGTTTGCATTACCTGGCATAGCGGAATCGTTAGCGTGTAAGTAGGCTGTAGCCGCTTGTAAGTCAACGATTACTGCAGGGGCCTTACCGATGAAGTTGCCATCGGAAGCTTTATTGGTACGACCACGTGTAGCAGGGGAAGCTACTACATAACCACGGGATAATGCGTAAAGAACACTGTTAGGTTTACCATTTTCCATTTTTGGAGTCATAGCTTGACTTGGCATATAACCGCCTACCGCATTTGGCATGAAGATAGGGGCTGTTTGGGTGTTGTAACCGTTGATAGTGCCGTTGTTGAAATATTCCTCTGGTACATAAATGTTCATGTATTGCTGATCTATGTCGATTGGATTAGCCACGTAAGGGATGTACTCGAAGGCACGATATTTGATTTCCTTATTATCTACTGTCGTAGACATAGATTCGTAATTTTTCGCGTCGAAAGCAAGACTAATCTTTGCAGACGCATCAGCTTGCAATGGGGGTTCAATTGGTTGGGAGAGAATATTTTTCTCTTCTGTAACAGTAGAGCCCTTTGTGGAAGCTTCATTACGAGCGTTTACATAAGATTGCGGTAATTTACTTTCTTGAACCTGTTTAGTCTCTGCGTCAGATTTAGCTTTTGCTTCGGCTTCAGCACGTTGGCGAGCTGCTTCTTCAGCCGCTAAGCGTTCTTCTTCAGCCTGTTGAGCGAGGATACGCTCACGTTCAGCTTTTAAAGCTGCTTGGCGTTGAGCTTCAGCCCGTTGAGCGGCAATACGCTCTTGTTCAGCTTTAATAGCTGCTTGGCGTTGCGCTTCGGCTTGCTGAGCGGCGATACGTTCTTGTTCTGCTTTAATAGCGGCTTGCCGTTGCGCCTCAGCTTGTTGAGCGGCGATACGTTCTTGTTCAGCTTTAATAGCTGCTTGGCGTTGAGCTTCAGCCTGTTGAGTGGCAATACGCTCTTGTTCAGCTTTTAAAGCGGCTTGGCGTTCAGCCTCAGCTTGTTGAGCAGCGATACGTTCTTGTTCAGCTTTAATAGCGGCTTGCCGTTGCGCTTCTGCTTGTTGAGCAGCGATACGTTCTTGCTCAGCTCTAATAGCCGCTTGGCGTTGAACCTCGGTTTGTTGAGCAGCGATACGTTCTTGCTCTGCTCTAATAGCAGCTTGGCGTTGCGCCTCTGCTTGTTGAGCGGCGATACGCTCTTGCTCGGCTCTAATAGCTGCTTGGCGTTGAGCCTCGGCTTGTTGAGCAGCGATACGTTCTTGTTCCGCTCTAATAGCTGCTTGACGTTGTGCCTCAGCTTGTTGAGCCGCCATGCGCTCTTGCTCAGCTTGTTGTAGGGCCATACGGCGTTGCTCTTCTTGGATGCGAATACGTTGTTGCTCTGCTGCTTGACGTTGTGCTTCTGCAATACGAGCTTGCTCTGCTTGTTGAGCCGCAATACGTTCCTGTTCAGTACGTAAAGCCGTTTGTCGTTGAGCCTCGGTTTGTTGATCTACCACACGTTCTTGTTCCGCCCGCAAAGCTGCTTGCCGTTGGACTTCTGCTTGTTGTTGTGCTTTTAGTGCCGCTTGACGTTGCGCTTCAGCTTGTTTTTGAGCGAGTTGTTGTTGATCAACTTGTGATACATTTTCTTGTTGAGCTGCTTCTTCTGCGGCTAGTTGAGCTAAACGCTCGCGCTCAGCACGTTGAATATCGCGAATTGTAAGTCTTTGTTTGGCTACCACGGCTTTTGTTACTGTAGTATTAGATACAGTTAATGGCGCTATGGATTCTTGTTGAATAACAACAGGCGTACGCTGTACTTGTGTAGTTTGTACTTGTTGCTTACCATCTACTGGTTTTTCTACAGTAACAGGTTCAGTTTTTCGCTGTACATTTATCAAACTGTGCATTGCTAATGTAGGTTCCATGACAGCCTTTGTATCTTTATTGACAACATACTGCGGTTGAGTTTGAACCTGTTGTTGAGATTGCATTGGTACTACTTGTTGCGGTACTGATTGCAATGGTGTAACTTGTTGAGTTTGTACAGGGCTAACCGTTGCTGGTTGCATCACGTAGGATGGTTGAGGTTGTGCCATCGGTGGTGTTTGTTGTTGTACAACGGTGGCCGGTTGTGGTGTAGCTGGTAAGACTGGCTGAGTTGCAATTGGTTTCACGACTGGAGTTGCTACACTTGTAGGACTCTGTGTCGTTGATTCAGCACTGGTACTCGTACCTACTAAATCATTCATGTTAAGTGTAGGCTCTGCATGGGCAACACCACCCAATGCAGCTGCAGCAAGAAATGCAGCAGTGACCTTACAATTTTTGGATGATTTCATGAATTAGCTCTCCGAACTAGATTTCTAATAATAGTTTATAATTTTAAAGTTTATTAATATTTATATAGTTTAACATAAATCGATGTGATTGTACAATTTTGAGGACTTGCTTCCACTTTTGAAAGTAGTCTAGATTATAAAATATAAAATAATATTAATTATTTTTGAATATCAGAAAAGGACTAGATCACGTATACTTCTGAATTGTTGTTCCAAAATTGTGTCCAATTTTAGGTCAGTTCAGAATACGTATATTCTAGTCCTTTTACTATATCTACTGGTGTGACACCAGCTTTCACCATCGATAAGAGTCATTAATCAATTAGTCGCTAAATGTTAACTATTAGTTACTAACTGCTAATCGTCGAAACTCATCATAAACAATCAACAATTATCAGCCATCAATCAATCATATATAAGCTATAATTGATGGTTAATTTTAATGATTTATTTTGTGATACTATTTTTTAAGCTTGGCTTTACAAGTGCTAAGATAAAGCAAGCCACAACGGAACCGATTGCGATGGACGCAAGGTATAGTAGTGGATTACCAATTGTTGGTACTACAAAAATGCCGCCGTGTGGAGCGCGTAGTGTGCATTCGAAGAACATGGATAACGCACCGGCTGTACCAGCACCGATAATACAAGCTGGTAATACGCGAACTGGATCGGCTGCTGCAAATGGGATGGCACCTTCTGTGATGAAGGAAAGGCCCATGATGTAGTTTGTGATACCAGATTTACGTTCAGCCTCTGTGAAGCGGCTAGGGAAGAATGTAGTACAAAGAGCGATTGCCAATGGAGGAACCATACCGCCTGCCATGACAGCCGCCATAATACCGTATTCGCCAGTTGCAAGAGCACCAGTACCGATAACATAAGCCGCTTTGTTTACAGGGCCGCCCATGTCAACGGACATCATAGCACCAAAGATAAGACCTAACAATACGCGGCTCGTTGTGCCCATGGATTGCAAGGAGTCCATCAACCAGTGGTTAAGTGCGGATACAGGAGGATTGATGATAAAGGTAATGGCGATACCAATGAATAATACGCCAAGCACAGGGTAGAAGAGAACCGGTTTTGTACCTTCTAAGGCTTGAGGTAAACCAGATACTAATTTCTTAACTAATAATACCAAATAACCTGCTGCGAAACCGGCAATCAATGCACCTAGGAAACCAGAGCCACCTTGGTTAGCTAATAAGCCTCCAACAAAACCAGCTACAAGACCTGGACGGTCCGCAATACTCATAGCGATGTAACCCGCTAATACGGGTAACATGAAGCCAAAGGAAGCGCCACCGATTTGCATTAAGAAAGCTGCAAGAGGTGTACCGGAACCAAAGTTTTTAGGATTTGCTGGGTCGAATACATCGAATAAAAAGGCAAGGGCAATTAAGATACCGCCACCGATAACGAATGGCAACATGTGGGAGACACCATTCATCAAATGTTTGTAGATTTGACGACCAAAGTTATCTGCCGCATCGAATGCAGCCACTGCACCATTTTTGTCAGATGGGGAAGCATGGTATACAGGTGCTGTACCAGCCATAGCTTCACGCAATAACTCTTCCGCTTTATTGATGCCGTTCGCAACCTTAGTTTGAATCATAGGTTTGCCATCAAAGCGTGCCATCTCTACTTGACGGTCAGAAGCTACGATAATGCATTTAGCGTGCTCGATTTCTTCTGCTGTAAGAGCGTCTTTAACACCAGATGCACCATTCTTTTCTACTTTTAAAGAAACACCCATTTCTTTAGCTTTGCGTTCTAAAGATTCAGCCGCCATATAGGTATGTGCAATGCCTGTAGGGCAGCCAGTAACAGCAAGTACATCATAATGCGGGTTATCTACAGAAATCTTAGGTGCTACCTTTTCAATTGCTTCTGTAGCCTTTGCTTCGATAGCATCGGTAATGCTGGTTGCTTTTTGATCCTCTGCTGGTTTGATATATCCTTCTACGGATGGGTCAAAGTTTCCTTCTTCTTTAGCTGTAATGAGCTCTAAGAATCGATCAACAGTAGCCGCTTGAATTAGGGCTTCTTTGAAGTCTGGGTCAATCACCATAGTTGCTAGTTTGCTCAATACCTCAACATGAGTGTCAGCGGCGCCTTCTGGAGCCGCAATCATGAAGAATAGGCGAGAAGGTTGACCATCTAATGCTTCAAAGTCTACCCCATTAGGTACAACCATAGCGGCGAGGCCTGGTTCTTTTACTCCTGCAGATTTAGCATGTGGTGTGGCAATACCGTCGCCAAGGCCTGTAGAACCAGACTCTTCACGAGCGAAGACAGCTTTTAAATATTCTGCCTTGTCTGTCAAATAGCCTCCTTTGTCCATCAATTCACCTAAGGTGTAAATGGCGTCAGCTTTTGTGACAGGATCTGCATTCAGTAGGATAGATTGAGGTTTTAATAGATCAGTGATTTTCATATGTGTACTCCTTGATGCACATAAAATATAAAACTATTTAACTCGTACTTGTGAAAGCAGTGTTTCTACTTCTTCAAGGGTTGCGAGGTTTTCAGAGTAAGCGGAGGCAGAGCCACTGGAGATACCCCAATAGAGCGCCTCTTGTAAGTCACCCGTCTTTTCATAGCCCGTAATAAAGCCGGCTACCATGGAGTCGCCAGCACCCACGGAATTCACGAGAGTTCCTTTAGGGGCAGGACTGGTATATACAGTGCCGTCAGCGGACACCAAAATAGCACCATCACCAGCCATGGAGATGAGCACGTGTTGTGCGCCTTTCTCTTGCAATGTTTTTGCTGCTTCTACAAGCTGATCTTTTGTAGATAAAGTGCGCCCAAAGATTTCACTAAGCTCGTGATTATTTGGCTTAATTAAAAATGGTTTATAAGGCAAGACTTTTGTGAGTAGATCCTTTGTAGCATCGACTACGATGCGAATATTTTTATGTTGTAAGCGCTCCATAATGAGTTCGTACATATCGCTTGGTAGGCTAGAAGGAATGCTGCCAGCAAGGATTAAGGTGTCCTTTTCGGTCAACGCATCAAGCTGTTTGTATAGAGCTTCTAATTCGTCGGTAGCAATGATTGGGCCGCGGCCATTAATCTCTGTTTCCTCATCAGAGGCTTTTACCTTAACATTGATGCGGGTTAATCCTTCGCGAAGCCGGATGAAATCTTCTTTCACGCCGAATTTCTTGAGTTGTGTTACGATTTCTTCGCCTGTAAACCCTGCGATGAAGCCGAGTGCTGTCGTATCCATGCCAAGATTGTTGAGCACGATAGATACGTTGATACCTTTGCCACCACCGAGAACGTATTCTTGGATGGTGCGATTAATAGTACCCGTCTTGAGGTGATCAAGGCGCACGATATAATCGAGAGCTGGATTAAAGGTAATGGTATAAATCATACAATTTCCCCTTTTGAGATAATACTAATTAGCGTATGATTGGTTGATCTTGCTTCCGTAATCGTAACCAATAGATGAGTGGTACTAGATATAGGAAGAAGGCAAATGGTACATAACCTGTTGAACTTGTACCCATCATGACAATGGGCACGTAGGCAGCGATATTCCATGGTTGTAATGGAGCGATGAGAATGCCACTATTTTCAAAGTCTAGCATTACATCTTCGTCTTGAATACCTCGCTGTGCGTAGGTAATACGCATAATAGAGTGCGTCATAACTACCGCAATAGCTTGGCTGCATCCAACCGCACCTGTTAAGAAAGCAAGACCTACATTGGCAGCAAATACATCGCTCCGTGTTTTAGCTCGCTCTAACAGTTGTCGTATATCGTTCCAGAAGCCAACCCCTTCGAGCATGCCTGAAATGGCAGTAGCCATAAAAATTGAAAGGGTAGGGATAAACATCGTTTGTAGACCGCCGCCATGAATGATATTAGCTAGTGGATTATAGTGCGGTAGTTCAAAGCCTGTTAAGGTATACCATCCCAACTCTGAGAGGCTCGCATCCTGATTGGTATAGGCTAGAATGGCCGCCGCTAATGCACTGAGTCCGATAGGCCAACGGATAGATACTTTCAAAGGCAATAGACCAATGACGATGATGACTGGAATCCATAATGTCCAATCGATATTGAAAATAAAGTGAATTGTATCGGATAGTAAACTATTTTCGTAATTGAGTGGGTACCACTGAGATAGTAATAGATACAACACTGTAGAGATGATGAGTGCTGGAATACCATCTTTAAACATAATGGGAATATTCGTCGATACCTTTGTATGGGTCAAGGCCGCTACAAGAGATGCACTAGAGGATAGTGGACCGTTTCGATCACCAAAGTAAGCACCTGCAATAATGGCACCAACTACGATATTTTCTGGAATACTTCCAGCTCTTGCCATGGTGATGAGTACGATGCCTATCGTTCCTACAGTGCCCAGTGCAGTACCTAACAGCATACTCACTATGGCTGTTATTAAAAAGGCACAGACGATAAAGATGGATGGATCAATTAAATCGATACCTGTGGCGATAATCATAGGAATAACGCCTGCTGCTTGCCACATGGCGATGAGCCAACCGATGAGAAGGAAGATTTGCATCACTATGATGGATGTTTTCGCACCTGTCCAAGATAGGTTTAATAATTCTTTTAGGGCATATCCTTTGCGGTAGAACACGTAGGCCATGATGCTCCATACGACAATCAAGGCATAACCAATAGCGATGCTATTGGCTACGGCTATGAGGATGACGAGAATGGATGCAAGTAGTCCCAAAAGGGGCTCTATATTCCGTGGTATGAGTGTGCGACCCTGTTGGTACCTTAGGAACGCATTTAATATAAGTTGTAACCACTTCATTTTAATCGATAGGAAGTTCTGTTTCGAAGACTTCCTCAGCCGGGCCTGTCATGAGCACCGTGCCATCCTCCAAGTATGAAATATGCAATGTTCCTAAATAGAGTTCCACATCTACTTCGCGGCCTGTTAAGCCCTTTTCAAAGGACATAGCGGCAGAGGCACAAGATCCTGTTCCACAAGCTAAAGTAGCGCCAGCGCCGCGTTCCCATGTGCGCACCTTGATGTGTTTGTCGTTTACCACTTCAATGTAGTTTACATTGGTGTTGGCAGGGAAGGCATCGTGCTTTTCAAGGATAGGGCCTTGTGTTGTAACAGGGGCTTTTGTAATGTCGTCGATGAATACCTCCGTATGAGGCACACCGAGCAATACAGAACTCACTGTTACGGTTTCACCGTTTACATTGAGGTCTACGTCGATAACCTTATCCATGTTTACATTCATAGGAATGTCTTGGGCCTTAAAAAATGGTTTGCCCATGTCTACAGTAACTTGTGTGACTATACCGTTTTCGATAGTCAATGTAGGCTTCATTACGCCAGCTAAGGTTTCAATGGTGAAAGTCTCCTTCGTTGTTTCACCGTGTTCATAAGCGTATTTGGCAAAGCAACGGATGGCATTACCGCACATTTCTGCTTCACTACCATCGGAGTTGATGATGCGCATGCGCACATCACAGGTTTCGGAAGGAACTAGGATAGCAAGACCATCAGCACCAATACCCGTGCGACGATCGCAAAGGCGGATGGCGAGGTCTGTGTAGTCTTTAGACGTCCCTTGTGGGTCGGCAAAGAGGATGAAGTCATTGCCGAGACCATGCATTTTCGTTAATTTCATAAAGTCTCCTATCAATAAGTAAGACTTTCACCATGAAGCCCGTGAAAGTCTCATATGTTTATTATTATATATTCTATATTATAATATTATATCATAAATAGGTCCTAAGCATGGCATGGAATCGTATAAATTTATAGCAAAATAAAGGGAAAATAAGGAAAGCTTACAACGTTTATTGAGAGTTATAGTAAAACAAAAAATGCCCCATATGGGACGGTTATTTAAGGGAGTATAGGTATTTGGATTACTTTATTGTTTAACAGAGAAATGATAAAATAAAGAGTAATGTAGTTAATCGTAATAGAAAGAGGAACACATATGCGAATTCAAGGGATTTCTGGATCTCGTGGCGTTGCAGTAGGCAATGTATATAGATATATTCAAGAGGAAATTGTCATTCCTGATTACAATGTAACGGAAGACAAGGTAGAAGAAGAAATTGGCAAGTTTGCAACTGCTATGGCATCTACCTTAAAACAATTGGATACTATTCGTAAAAAAGCGTTGGATGAAATGGGGCCAGAAGAGGCGGCTATTTTTGAAGCGCATATGCAAATTGCTCAAGACCCATCCTTATCTGACGGAATTAAATCCCTTGTTGAGTCTAGCCATATGAATGTGGTAGCGGCTACGGCTCAAACAATTGAAACCTTTGCAAATATCTTTCTCGGCATGGAAGACGCCTATATGCGTGAACGAGGCGCAGATATTAAGGATATCGGTGATCGTTTGATGCGTAATATGTTAGGCATGAACCCTCGCGGTTTATCACATATTTCTGGCGAGGTTATCTTGGTGGCTCATGATTTGGCACCATCTGATACGGCATCCCTTGATAAAGCGGTAGTAAAAGGTATCGTTACGGCAGCAGGTGGCCCTACATCTCATGCGGCTATTATGGCTCGCACCTTAGAGATTCCTGCAGTTATGGGCGTTGGTGATATTGAAAGCTTTGCAGATGGCGATAAGGCAGTCGTTCTTGGTACGGATGGTATCGTGGAAATCAATCCATCTGATGCGGATTGGACGGAGTATACAAATCAAGCGTTGGCGTTCCAAGAGGAATTAAAACGGTTGCGCGAATCCGCTAATCTTGAAGCTACTACCATTGATGGTCATCATGTAGAACTATTCGGCAACATTGGTAAGGCGAAGGATGCTAAACATGCGCTCACTATGGGCGCACAAGGTATTGGTTTGTATCGTACAGAATTCCTTTACATGGAAAATGACGAATTGCCTGCAGAAGAAATACAATTCGAAGAGTATAAAAAGGTAGCCCAAGATATGAAGGGACAGCCTGTTATCATCCGTACCATGGACATCGGTGGAGACAAGGAATTGAAATGCCTTGATTTACCAAGTGAAATGAACCCATTCCTAGGATACCGTGCTATTCGAATATCCTTAAATCGTCCAGATATCTTTAAGGTACAATTGCGGGCTTTGTTACGTGCTAGTGCGTTTGGTGATATTCACATCATGTATCCTATGATTGCTTCCGTTGAGGAAGTGAAACAAGCGAATGCTATGCTTGATGAATGTAAAGAGGAGCTGGCGGCTGAGAGTAAAGATTTTAACAAGGATATCAAGGTTGGCATCATGATCGAAGTACCAGCGGCAGCTGTTATATCTCCAATCCTTGCTAAATATGTTGACTTCTTCAGTATCGGTACGAATGATCTTTGCCAATACACATTGGCAGTAGACCGTATGAACGAAGCAATTGGTAGCTTGTATCAACCATTGCATCCAGGGGTGTTACGTCTTATTAAACACGTCATTGATGCCAGTCATGAACAAGGTAAATTTACCGGTATGTGTGGCGAGCTTGCTAGCGACCCTGTGGCGACCATGATTCTGTTGGGCCTTGGTCTCGACGAATTCTCCATGACGGCGTCTTCGATTCCTCTTATTAAAAATATTTTGCGTTCTGTTTCCAAAACAGAATGTGAAGAGGTGGCAAATAAAGCACTTACTATGGACACAGCAGAAGAAATTACAGAATACGCTAAATCTGTATTAGCTGAAAAAGGTTTATTATAATCCAGTTTTGCCTTAAATAGAATCATTATATAGCAAATAAGATGTAATATACTTGAATTGAAATACTTGATATTGATACAATATATCTATTAGAATGTATGAGATAGGCTCTGCCTATCGAGATAGAAAGAGGTTATCATGAAAGAATTAACAGTAGAAATTACTAACGAATCTGGTTTACATGCTCGTCCTGCTACAGCCTTCACACAATTGGCTACTAAGTTCACTTCCAAAGTGACTATCGCTGCCAATGGCAAAACAGCGGATGCTAAGTCTATCTTAACTGTATTGACTTTGGGGGCTACAAAAGGTACATCCGTTACATTGACTGCTGACGGTGCTGACGAAGATGATGTACTCGCTGCATTGAGCGAATTCTTAACAACTAACCACGATTAATATTGGGGTAATAAAAAGGACCCTACATTTTGAACTGCATCTCCCAAAATTATGTCTAATTTTTGGGTGCAATTCATTTGTAGAGTCCTTTTTTATTTACCCATATTTGCAAAGCGTTCTACAGCTTTTGTAAAGTCGCTAATGGTTTTTTCTACGTCACCATGTTCGATACCATCTCGTACGCAGTGGTTGATATGTCCTTCAAGAATTACTTGTCCTACTTTATGTAGTGCAGATTTAGCTGCATTAATTTGGCTCAACACATCTTCGCAGGGAATGTCTTCTTCAATCATTCGATCAATAGCTTGCACTTGACCTAAGATTTTACGCAATCGACGATGCAGATTTTCTGAATCCATACACTGTTTCATATTACTCCTCCATAGGCATGTTTTTATCATCTCATATATTATACTCTATTTAAAGTTTTTAATACAACTTAATAAGTATAACTAATATGCATTAATCGGTATTTATAGATATATAGTATCGTGCCGTTATTAAGATATATTAAATATATTTGTACTATGAGTGGACGTAAAAACTAGTGTTTTACATATCTTCTTCTTGATTGATGTGATACAATACATTTAATATACCTTATATTTGTATATGTATATAAGGTATTGTATAGATGGCTAGATTATAAACCTATATTTACATGTGTTTATATTACAGACCTTTAAGAAATAGGTGAAAGAAATGAAAGTATTTCGCTACCTTCGAAACCTAGTTGTATTCGTGGTGGTCATGATTTTGGCTATGTTTATATATGACGGATACCATAGCTTTCAAGGGACAAATCGTGAGAGTAAAGCTCATACACTTGTTGAAAAACAAATAGAACAAAGTGAAGACACGCTCAGTCGTACAGATCGAATTATACGACTGTTTACA
Source organism: Veillonella parvula (assembly GCF_032550495.1). Classification (GTDB taxonomy): domain Bacteria; phylum Bacillota; class Negativicutes; order Veillonellales; family Veillonellaceae; genus Veillonella; species Veillonella parvula_G. The sequence goes on from NZ_JAWFZJ010000003.1 coordinate 383,981, forward strand.
TTTAGAGATAAAGTACAGATAGCTCTTAATCAACGTGTTTCAAAAGAGCATTGGGTGAAAGGGGATGTTATTCCTGAGTATACAAAAAATGCATTAATTGCTATTGAGGATAAGCGGTATTATAAACATGGAGCTATTGATGTACTCGGTATTATTCGCGCCTTGTACACAAATACCATAGCAGGTGAAACGCTGGAAGGCGGTAGTACTATTACACAACAACTCGTAAAAAATCTTTTCCTTTCCTCGAAACGCATCATGAGTCGTAAGGTAGAAGAGGCGATTCTCGCTAGTGAAATGGAACATTATTACTCTAAGGAAGAAATCCTTACCATGTATTTGAATACCGTATATTATGGTCATAATTATTATGGTATCTACGAAGCAGCTCACGGATACTTTGGGACGAGTCCCAGTCGATTAACATTGGGGCAAAGCGCTTTGCTCGCAGCATTACCTAATGCACCGTCCTATTTAGATCCTTATACGAACTATGAAGGGGCTAAAGCTCGACAAAAGCTGGTGCTCGAACAAATGGTAGACCAAGGCATGATTACACAAGCAGAAGCAGACTATGCGTATGAACAGGACTTAGAGCTTGTGGAAGAATAACTTAATATATTTAATAAGCTATATCTGGTGTTCGATTACTAGATATAGTTTTTTATTAGTTCGGAAAAGAAATATATTATTAAAGTGAATAAAAATAATACTTGCATTTATAATTATACAGGTGTATACTATTTTTTGTCAGAAGGAGAAAATGCTTGTCGGTAATAGAAGATACCACGGTACTTTCACAATTATCTGATACTGTATTGATTATATGAGTCTAAATAGATAGTGGTTTATGAGGTGTTATCATGGGTAAAGCAAATAAAGTAGTACTCGCATATTCTGGTGGCTTAGATACTTCTGTTATCATTCCTTGGCTGAAAGAAAATTATGGCGCTGAAGTTATTGCAGTGTGTGTAGACTTGGGCCAACCTGAGGATTATGATGCAGTTGAGAAAAAAGCGATCAAATCTGGCGCATCTAAAGCGTACATCGTTGACGCTAAGGAAGAGTTTGTAAAAGATTATGTATGGCCTACTGTAAAAGCTGGTGCAATTTATGAAGGTAAATATTTATTAGGTACATCCTTCGCGAGACCTTTAATTGGTAAAATTCTTGTAGATATTGCAAAAAAAGAAGGCGCTGATGCAATCGCTCATGGTGCGACTGGTAAAGGTAATGACCAAGTTCGTTTTGAGTTGACTATCAAAGCATTAGCTCCTAACATGAAAATCATCGCTCCTTGGAGAGAATGGGATTTGAAATCTAGAACAGACTGTATGGAATATGCTGCTAAACACGATATTCCAGTTGTAGCTACAAAATCTCATCCATATTCTATGGACCAAAACGTATGGCATTTGTCCCATGAAGGCGGCGATCTTGAAAATCCAGCAAATGCACCTAAAGATGATGTGTACTTGGTAACACATACACCTGAACAAGCTCCAGATGAAGCTGGTTATGTAACTGTATCCTTCAAAGAAGGTGTACCTGTAGCTGTAGATGGTCAAGAAGGTACTCCATTACAAATATTAGAAAAACTCAACGAAATCGGTGCACACTATGGTGTAGGCGTTGTAGATATCGTCGAAAATAGATTGGTAGGCATGAAATCCCGTGGCGTTTATGAAAACCCAGGTGGCTCTATCATCATGTATGCTCATAGAGAACTTGAATACCTATGCCTCGACAGAGCTACATACCACTACAAAGAACTCATTGCTAACAAATACGCTGAACTCGTATATGATGGCATGTGGTTCGCACCATTGATGAACGCGTTACAAGCGTTTGTTGACGAAACTCAAAAAACTGTAACAGGTGAAGTAAAACTTAAATTGTACAAAGGAAATATCATTTCTGCAGGTAGTACTTCTCCATATTCTTTGTACAGCGAAGATTTCGTAACATTCGAAGAAGATGATGTATACGATCAATCTGATGCAGAAGGTTTCATCAACTTGTTCGGTTTACCTCTCAAAATTAATGCATTGATGAAAGAGAAAGCAGGTAAATAATGGCTAAATTGTGGGGCGGGCGTTTCACAAAAGGCACTGATAAAGCGGTAGAGGATTTTACATCCTCTATCGCTTTTGATGCGCGGATGTACGCCGAAGATATTGCAGGCAGCAAGGCTCATGCGACTATGCTGGCAAAACAACATATTATCTCCGACGCAGATCGAGATGCTATTTTAGTAGGTTTAACGAAGATTAAAAATCAGATTGATAAAGGAGAGTTTCCGTTCTCCGTGGCTCTTGAAGATATTCATATGAATATTGAAAAACGCCTTACTGATGATATCGGTGAAGCTGGTGGTCGTTTGCATACAGGCCGCAGCCGTAATGACCAATGTGCAGTAGACTTGCACATGTACGTGCGTAAAGCTGTTGTGGAAATGGGTGAACTCATCGTAGATATGCAGAAGGCTCTCATCGAAACAGCTGAAAAGTATAGTGATGTTATCATGCCTGGCTATACGCATTTACAACGGGCTCAACCTGTATTGTTTGGGCATCATATGATGGCCTATTTCTCTATGTTGGAACGTGATTTTGATCGTTTGTTGATGGTATTCAAACATGCTGACATCATGCCACTTGGGGCCGGCGCATTAGCTGGTTCTACATACGGCATTGATCAAACATATACGCAAAAGCTTTTGGGCTTTTCTCGTATTTACGAAAATAGTATGGACGCCGTATCTGACCGTGACTACGTAGTTGAATTCTTGTCCTTTGCATCTCTAGTAATGATGCATTTGAGTCGTCTTAGCGAAGAGTTGATCTTGTGGTCTACCAATGAGTTCAATTTTATTGAACTTGATGATGCTCACTGCACGGGCTCTAGTATTATGCCGCAAAAGAAAAATCCTGACGTTTGCGAGCTGGTTCGTGGTAAAACAGGCCGTACCTATGGTCATTTGTTAGGCCTTTTAACAACTTTGAAAGGCTTGCCTCTTACATACAACAAGGATATGCAAGAGGATAAAGAAGGTATCTTCGATGCTATTGATACAGTACACTTCGCATTGTCCATTAATGCGGCTATGATTCGTGGTATGAAGGTCAATGGGGCTCATATGAAAGCAGTCCTTGATGACGACTTCTCTAATGCTACGGATATGGCAGATTATCTTGCGAAGAAAGGTGTCCCATTCCGTGAAGCCCATGAAATCGTAGGTAATGCGGTGCATCATTGCATCGAAAAAGGTTGTGTACTTCTTGATTTATCGATAGAGGACTTCAAAGCAATCTCTCATCACTTTGATGCGGATATTCTTGATGCCATTTCCATTGAAGCTTGTGTTGCAGGTCGTAATAACTATTCTGGTACGGCGCCAGAATGTGTGGAGCGACAACGCAATAATGGTAAAGCTATTATCGTTGCTGAGGAAAAACAAATTGCTGAATGGAAAGCAATCGTTGAATCTGTACAAGAGTAGAGCTTAGTGCGGAATAAGCAGTAGATAAAAATAAAGAATAGTTATCAATAAAATCTGAAAAAATAAGATCGATATACATATAAGGATTTCATTAAGGGACTAATATTGCCTATTATACTTATATGTATATCGATTTTTTATTTAAAAGCTAGACGATACCTATAAATCCCAAAATTCTAATTGATAATTCACTATTAAAATGATGCATTTGTGTGTACACATATAGTGGACTGTGAGGAAATAATAGTCTTGTACTAGGACACTATAACCGTGATAGATAGGAAAAATTACATCTATACACAGAATAAAATAGGGTAAAAATATACTTTGCCACAATTAAAATGAGTTCTGTTCAATTTTGATGATAAATTACCTATGATTTATTCAATTCGTGTAATATAGCTTGTCCGCCAATAAAGTACTTTTATTTTGGTTTCATAGGTGTTATTATTTAACTCGTAATAAGAATAAAAACGGTAAATTCACATTCAAGCCCATCACAGCACGAACTGGATTTACTTAGCGGTATATATATTTTAAGTGAATTATGGACGAGAAAAAATTCACCTTAGTGAAAGGGGATTGATACATGAAAACCACCGCTAAAAAAATGTCTGTATTCCAGCTAACCACAATGGTAGCAGCCAATATGCTAGGAGCTGGGATCATTATGTTACCAACTAATTTGGCTCAAGTTGGTACTATTTCAGTTTTATCTTGGCTCGTGACAGCTGTGGGTGCGCTTTTACTAGCGTATATTTTTGCTCAAGCGGGTATGTTCTCCCAAAAACAAGGGGGCATGGGCGGTTATGCAGAACATCGCTTCGGTAAAACTGGACATTTTATGGCGAGCTATGCTTACAGCATATCTCTCATCATTGCTAATATCGCCATCGCGGTATCTGCCGTAGGTTATGGCGCAGCTTTCTTTGGCGTTGACCTCAATGCGACACAAACAAGTCAGGTAACAATTGTGCTCTTGTGGTTTGCAGCGATTCTAAACTTCAGAGGGAATCGTTTCACAGGTCGACTCAGCAATATGACTATTTGGGGCTCTATTGTTCCGGTTTTATTAATCGGTACAATCGGCTGGTATTGGTTTGATCCATCTATTTATTGGGCGGCATGGAACCCAAATGATCTTCCGCTTTATGATGCGGTAAAACAATCTATTTCCCTAACTTTATGGGGCTTCCTAGGATTTGAGTCCGCAGCGGCTAATGCTGATGCTGTTGAGAATCCAAAGAAAAACGTACCTATCGCAACTGTGGCGGGTACATTAGCAGTGGCCGTGGTTTATATCTTGTCCACAAACGTTATGGCAGGTATTGTGCCTAACGTTGATTTATTAAATTCTAATGCACCATTCGGTTTGACATTCGTATACATGTTCAATGATACAATTGCAAACATCGTTATGGCTGCTATGGTTATTTCTTGCTTTGGCGCTTTGCTTTGCTGGCAATTCACATTGTCTCGCGTCTTCAAAAGTGCAGCAGAACATGGTTACTTCCCTAAAATATTCGCTCGTGTAAATAGCAAAGATGCTCCTGTTCGTGGTGTATTGATTTTACTCGCTGTTGAAACATTACTTACTTTATTCACTGCAAGCGAATCCTTGCGTGAGCAATTTGAAATCTTAGTAAACTTAGCGGTTGTAACTAACGTAGTACCGTATGTATTGTGCATTTTGGCAGTACCTACAATGATGCGTATGGCTGGCGTAGCTGAAAGTCGTATTAAACGCTCTAATTACTTGTTCGGTATAGGCGTTCTTTATTGTCTATATGCAATCTACGCATGTGGTTTTGATGCTATGGTAGGTAGCGCAGTGGCAGTAAGCATAGGTTTGGTGATTTATGTTTTGCGTAAAGCGTGGGATACACGCAGAGCACACCGCTTACAACAAAGTATTGATTAACTGAATACATCTCGTCTTATTAGAGGCTATTACTTCGGTAATAGCCTCTTTTTTATGATAATTATAAATTAGACTTATAATTCATGAGTGTCTAATTTGAAAAAACTTAAAGAGCATTTTTATTATTAATCAAATTTTTGCTGTGCATAAAAAGATTTTATAATAAAGTTTTTACGTTGCTTTGTTATTATTAAAATTAATATATATACCGTCTTATACAGTAAATATAATAAAAAATTATTTATATAAGTTAATTTATATGGTTTTATGCAGGATTGTGAATTTAATCACTAATCAATATTTTTTATCAGTATAAAAATTATATTGAAAATACGTGAAATATATATACCCATAAGGGGTATATGTATTGTAAATAGAGTGTTAATATAGTATATTTATAATCGATAAAAATGAATGAACTAGTGAGTGTCGGTATTTACCGAGCGTAAAAGAGGAAAATGGGTGAAAAACCCATACTATGCAAATAGCTGTAATGAGGAGCAAGGTTTCATTATAGGGTCACTGGGAAACTGGGAAGGCCGAAATGTTGCGATGAATCAGAGTCAGAAAGCCTGCTCTAAAGGCATGGTATACATATGCTGTGCTTAATTTGGGTTAGTCGGGCGACTAACCTTTTTTCGTTCCCTAGCCTTTAAGCTTCATCGCTATATAAAAAAGCTAGTACCATTAGTTTGTCATTTGAATTGTTGTTAGTGTTTAGAGAGTTTAGGAGGCGCCTATGGGCAAACGCTTTGTCAAACAATTGGGGCAATTTATTGTTACCTTGTTTGGCATCACATTTTTGACATTTTGTCTCACCTATTTAGCACCAGGTGACCCAGTAACGATGTTACTTGAAACGGCAGATACTATCGTATCTCAGGAGCTTATCGATGAAACTCGAGCTCAGCTTGGGTTAGATAAACCATTTGTAGTACAGTATGCAAACTGGGTCGTCAATGCCGCACAAGGTGATTTAGGGATGAGTTATTCTGCTAAAAAACCAGTAGTAGATCGTATGTTGGAGGCTTTACCAGGTACATTAATGTTAGCGGGTACGGCTTTAGTATTTACGCTGCTCTATGCATTGCCTGCAGGTATTATAAGCGCCTTAAATCGTAACAAATGGGTTGATTATGTGTTGAGATTTCTATCCTTCGTAGGCGTATCTATGCCTACGTTCTGGTTAGGTCTTGTACTGATTTACATCTTCGGTCTTAAATTGGGCCTTGTACCGATTGCATCCTCTCGAGTGACTGCGTCTGGTGTTATTTTGCCCGCTATTACTTTGGCAGTTGTTGTTGGGTCTAAATACATGCGTCAAGTGCGGCTCGTTATCCTTGAGGAAATGCAAAAGGATTATGTTATTGGCGCTCGTGCTCGCGGTGTTAGTGAGATAAAAATTTTATTCGGTCATATTTTACCTAATGCGGTGTTACCACTCATCACTATTCTTGGTGTTGTTATTGGTTGGTTACTAGGTGGTGTGGCAGTCGTAGAAATGGTATTCTCTTGGCCGGGACTTGGGAATATGGCAATTTATGCTATTACTATGCGCGATTATCCATTGATTGAAGGTTTTGTGTTGTGGGTTGCTTTAGCATATATGTGTATTAACGCATTGGTTGATGCATCATATATCTTATTAGACCCTAGATTGAAAAGGGAGAGAGCATAATGGCAGAATTTATTCAAAAACATAAATTGTTCTCTTTCTATAGTGGGTTGATGATTATCATTGTTCTCATCGCTATCTTTGCACCCTGGCTTGCACCGGGCGATGCTTTCACCTCAAATATAAATCAGGCATTGCAAGCACCAAGCAGCCAACATTGGTTTGGTACAGATAAATTAGGACGTGATGTATTATCTCGTATCATTTATGGTACTCAATTATCCTTGTTCATGGGCGTATCCATCGTCGTTATCATGGTGAGCATTGGTACTATCATCGGTGCTATAGCAGGATATTTTGGCGGCAAAGTCGAAATGGTCCTCATGCGCCTAGCTGATATTATGTTATCATTCCCTGGTATCGTATTGGCTATTGCTATTGCTGGTATTCTAGGTGGTAGCATTGTAAATACGATTTTAGCCTTATCTGTTGTAGGTTGGGCAAAATATGCTCGTATTGTACGTTCTATGACGCTCAAGGTGCGCGGTGAGGAATATGTAACGGCTGCTGTTATGATGGGCGCATCTACGACGGCCATCATCAGACGTCATATCATTCCTAATATTATGCCTCTCGTTATTACAACAGGTGCATTAGATATCGGGGCTATCATGATTGAGGTAGCAGGTTTATCCTTCCTTGGCTTTGGTGCTCAGCCACCGACTCCAGAATGGGGTCTTATGCTTAACGAGGGTCGCCAGTACTTGCAAACGAGTCCATGGCTCATGGCATTCCCTGGTATGTCCATCCTTATCGTGGTTGCTATTTTTAATCTTTGGTCCGATTCCTTACGTGATGTAGTGGATCCTAAAAACCAAGGATAATATAGTATATCTATTCATGTTTTGAAAGCTTTTGGTGGTAATTTCTCTTGTAAAAGCTTCTATGTGAATAGGTATAAATAATGGTTTTTCCATCACTGACTATTTTGGATTATCATAGTCTTGATGTTTAAATGTTTTTATGTTTTGTATGTAATTGTACAAGGAGATTTTACATGAAAAAATCTTGGAAAAAGGCCCTTTTAGCAGGTCTTAGTATTGTAATGATGGGTTCCTTCATAGCTGGTTGTGGGTCTGATAATAATGGTGCTGCTAACAAAGATGTATTAAAAGTAGGCGTTACTAACTTCGCATCCACATTAGAACCTACAGAAAACTTCTTCGCATGGGTTGTAATGCGCTATGGTGTAGGTGAAACATTGGCTAAGTTTGACGAACAAATGAAACCTCAACCATGGATTGCATCTAAATGGGAAGTATCCCCAGATCATAAAACGTGGACTTTCACAATCAATGATAAGGTGAAATTCTCCAATGGTAAAAAAGTTGATGCAGCAGCTGTAAAGGCGTCTATTGAACGTGCTTTTGCAAAGTCTAATCGTGCGAAAACATTCTTCGAATATGACTCTATGGAAGCTAATGGTCAACAATTAGTTATTCATACAACAAAAGAATATCCTAATATGCCTGGCCTTTTAGCGGATCCGTTGTTCCTAATCGTTGACGTTCAAGCTGAAAAAGATGGCCGTAACTTTGCGAAGGAAGGTCCTATCGGTACAGGCCCATATGTAGTTAAATCCTTCACTAAAGAACGTGCTGAAATGGCTGCGAACGAAAACTACTGGGATGGTACAGTACCATTTAAAACTGTAGAAATTCCTTCCATCGATGACCCTAATACGCGTGCTTTGAGCTTACAATCTGGCGACGTAGATATGGCTGTTAACATCGGTCCTGGTGAAATTGGTTTATTCCAAGGCAATGATAAATTCAAAGTAGATGAAATCGCATCTCTTCGTGTCGTATTGGCCCGTATTAATCAAAAAGGTATTCTTGGGGATGACAAAGTTCGTGCTGCAGTTATCTCTGCAACAGACCGTAAAAACTATGCTGATGTATTGTTAAAAGGTACATTTATTCCTGGTTCTGCTCCAATTCCACCATCCATGGACTATGGCTTCAACGATTTGAAAGATCCTAATGCGTATAATCCTGAACGTTCTAAACAATTGTTGGCTGAAGATGGTTGGAAAGATACTGATGGCGATGGGATCCTTGATAAAGATGGCAAACCATTAACATTCAACTTCATAGTATATAACTCTCGTGCAGAATTACCACTTTATGCAGAAGCTGTTCAAGCAGACCTTAAAAAGGTTGGCATCGATATGAAAATCAAAACAGTTGACTATAACTTGATCGATAAAATGGGTCAAGACGGCGACTATGATATGCTTATCTCCAACATTGTAACAGCTAATACAGGTGATCCAATCTGGTTCTTGGCTAACTATTGGCACACTAACAACAATGGCTCCAACCCTCAAAATGGTTCTGGTTACTCCAATCCACAAGTTGACCAATTGTTAGATGCAGCTGAAACTGAATTCGACCCAGCAAAACGTCGTGATTACGCAATGCAAATTCAACAATTGTTGATGAATGATGGTGCTGCATTATTCTTAGGCTATCCTAAAACTAATATCGTTACAGGTTCTTACTTGAAAGGTGCTGTAATGTACCCAAGTGATTACTACTGGATTACTAACAAAATTACAAAATAGTGAGGAGCTATAATGGCAGAAAACATACTAACTGTAGAAAACCTTAACATTGCGTACCAAGGTGTGCCTGCTGTTATGGATGTGAACTTTACCTTGGAACGCGGTAAGGTATTAACCATTGTAGGTGAGTCCGGATCCGGTAAAACTACTGTAATCCGGGCCCTCATGGGTTTATTATCTGTAGGTGGTGAGGTTACAGACGGTACAATGATCTTTAACGGTCACAACCTTCGTACCCTATCTAAGTCAGAATGGAGAGCCATACGTGGTAAAGATATGGCTATGATTTTCCAAGATAGTGGTAGTGCATTAGATCCAATTGTTCGCATTGGTAAACAATTTAGAGAATTGTTTACATCTCATATTGAAATCACTAATGATGAATGTGATCGACGAGCAATTGAGTTATTAGAATCTGTATCTCTTCCTAATGGAGCGGATATATTGCGCCGTTATCCACACGAATTATCTGGTGGTCAACGTCAACGTGTTGGTATTGCTATGGCGTTAGCATTGGACCCAGCATTACTCATCGGTGACGAACCGACATCTGCACTCGATGTAACAACACAATCTCAAGTGGTTATGCAAATGCTTGAACTAGCTAAAGAGCATAACTCCGCAATCGTAATGGTAACCCATAATCTTGGTGTAGCGGCGTATATGTCAGACTACATTATCGTTATGAAAAAGGGCCGTGTCGTAGATGCAGGTACTCCTAAAGACATTTTGGAAAATCCATCTAATGAATATACGAAACAATTAAAAGAGGCTGTACCAACATTGGGAGGAGGTCGTTACATTGACTAACTACGCAGTAGAATTAAAAAATGTATGTAAACGATTCCCACTTCCCACTGGTGGTGAACTCGAAGCATGTAAGGATATTAATATAACTCTCGAAAAAGGTCAGTCCCTTGGGATTGTAGGGGAATCTGGCTCTGGGAAAACAACATTGGTTCGTATGATCATGAAAATGCTTCCTATTACGGAAGGCGAGATTTATGTAGATGGTGTAGAGATTCAACATATGAATTCTGAACAAACGAAAGAATATCGTAAAAAGATTCAAATGGTATTCCAAGATCCATCTGCAGCTTTTAACCCACGTATGAAGGTTAAAGATATCATTCTTGAGCCACTTTATAATTTTGGTCTTCTTGAAAAGGGAAAAGAAGAGCAAATCGCAGGTGACTACCTGGAAATGGTAGATTTACCTCGCGAGTTTATGCATCGCTATCCTCATGAAATGTCTGGTGGTCAACGCCAACGTGTTGCCATTGCTCGTGCTATCGTTTTAGAGCCCGAAATCCTCGTGTTAGACGAGGCTACTAGTGCCCTAGATGTATCTGTACAAGACTCCATTGCGTACCTTTTGGCGCGTTTACAAAAAAAGAAAAATTTAACATACCTATTTATTGCTCATGATATTGCCTTTATTCGTACGATGTGCCACAAGGTGGTCGTAATGTACAAAGGTGCTATCGTTGAAGAACTAGATGCTTTCCACTTGGCGGATGCAAAACATCCATATACAAAGGTTTTATTGAGCTCTATCTTTGAAATTGGTCAAGATCATAAGCCGCTTACCTTGGATGAGGCTGCATTAGAAGCTTAATAGGAAAATTTACTTTCAAAATTTCAAAAGTATAAATTTGAAATGTAGAGAGTTACATCGGATAGGTAAACTTAAAATAGCAGTTAGTTTCAAGACTAACTGCTATTTTTATGCATAGTTAAGATATGAAATTTTTTAATAGATATATTGAAATGTTTCTCAAATTATACATTGTGTTAACACCTAATATATAGTATAGTTGACTGTATAAAATATACCCCTATGGGTATAACAAGATATGCTCATATGAAGTGATGTACATAGATTCTCTTTATATTAACTATTGTAAAAGCAGGTTATATTTACTAGATTATGTTAATGCAAAAAATAGTGAGTATCTGAGTATAAATAGATAGTTAATGTGTGTAGAAAGGTTAGGTGTATAAATGAAAGGATTACGCAAGGCTTTACTAATTGGTATGACCCTTGGTGTGACTATGCTCGGAACTGTTGGTTGTATGAATCAAGATTCTGCTTCATCTAATGATGTATTAAAGGTAGGGGCTATTAGTTTTGCTGGCACATTAGAACCAACGGAAAATTATTTTAGTTGGGCCGTTGTACGATTTGGTATAGGTGAAACGCTTATCAAGTTTGATGATCAAATGAAAGCAACGCCTTGGCTTGCCACCTCTTGGAAGCAAGGTGATGACAAGTTAACATGGACTTTCACCATCAATGATAAAGTTAAATTCTCAAATGGTAATAGTTTGACAGCTGAGGCGGTAAAAGCATCTTTAGAACGAACTTTTGCTAAAAGTAAACGAGCAAAAACGTTCTTTAACTATACAGAAATTACTGCTAACGGTCAGGAGTTGACCATCAAGACTGACAAGGAATATTATAACTTGCCCAACTTGTTAGGAGATCCATTGTTTTTGATTATGGATGTGACAGCAGAGGCGAATGGTCGTGATATTGCAAAGGAAGGTCCTATTGGTACTGGTCCATATGTAGTATCCTCTTTCACAAAAGAGCGTGCTGAACTAAAACGTAATGATAATTACTGGGATGGTAAAGCAGGCTTTGCCAAGGTTGAGATTCCTTCCATTAATGATGCGAATACGCGTGCTATGGCATTACAATCTGGTGATGTAGATATGGCTATTAGCATTGGACCTGGTGAATATAGTATCTTCCAAAATGATAAGAACTTCACTATCTATGAAATGTCTTCCTTGCGTGATGTATTTGTTCGTATGGGGCAAAAGGGGAAACTACGAAATCCAAATCTTCGTGCAGCCCTCATTGCAGCGGCAGACCGCGAGTCTTATGCGAAAAATCTCATGAAAGATACGTTCGTAGCTGGTAAGGCTCCATTGCCACCATCCATCGATTATGGCTTTAACCAATTACGCGATCCTAATAAATATAATGTAGAGCGCGCTAAAGAATTACTTAAACGGGAAGGCTATGAAGATACGAATGGTGATGGCATTGTCGATAAAGATGGTGAAAACCTCGTACTTGATTTTTATGCCTACACAACTCGTCCTGAATTGCCATTATATGCGGAAGCATTGCAAGCGGACTACAAAAAAATCGGTGTAGATTTACGAATTAAAATCGTAGATTATGCGGTTATCGACACATTATCTCAATCTGGTGATTATGATATGATTATCTCCAGTGTTGTAACCGCTAATACGGGTCAACCAGTATGGTTCTTGAAACAATATTGGGGTACAGGCGTTGAAACTAATGGGTCTGGCTTCTCTAATCCTCGTTTCGATGAATTGTTGGCTCTTGGTGAAAGCAGTAGCGACCCAGTGGTGCGTCGTAATGCGGTTATCAATGCGCAACAACTGATGTTAGATAACGCTGTAGCATTATTCCTTGGGTATCCTAAAATTAATATTGTAGGTAATAAACATATTGATGGTATCAAGATAACACCGTCTGAATATTACATCATTACAAAAGATTTGAAAAAGAAATAAAGTTTGTTGCTTACATAAAAATAAAAGGACTAGCTCGCATGGGCTAGTCCTTTGTGTTATCTAAATATTATTTTTTTTCTGTTACATCTAAGTCTGCCATGTTAACTGCATTGGCCTTGCCAATCATTTTATTATACTTGATAAATAATTGCGTATAAGCTTCGCCATAAGATGAGTTGATAATAATGTAGTTGCGTGCCTCTGCAACAAATTCTTTTACTGAGTCTTGATACTCTCTTACCGCATTTTGTACTTCTGGTGTAGTACCAGGTTGTAATTTATTGAGGCGTTGTGTAATTTGTTGTAAGTTTGATTCTACCTTTTGGGTGTCTGTATTCCCATCTGGATCAATAAGGTCAATAGTTTGTGCTGTTATGAGATTTATCTCTATAAAGTTAACCGCATTTTCCCGTTTTTCTCCCTGATACTCAGTCATGCGTTCGTTATAAAGCTCATTATTACGATTATCTAAAGCTAAGTCTAATGCATTATATGTAGCGTAGAACTGTTCTGCTAAAGGTACATATTGAGCTGCTAGCTCATCGCTACCTTTATAATTATCCTTTTCATAACGACGTTCCACATAGTAAGATTGCAACTGATCAGCAATAGGAATAATTTGATCAAGTACTACGAGGACATCATTTGTTGCTTGGTTTACATCTTCGTAGGGCGTAGAACTATCTTGTTTTGCTACCTCTAATGCAGCTTTAAGTTCCTTATATTTAGGTAAGGTAATCGTCGTATTATGAGACCCATTGCGCAACTCTTCAAGAGTTGGCTGTAATTGGCTAGCATAGGCTACACTGTATGAGTTATATGCATCTAATGCAACAATATAAGGTCGTATGGCGTTGATTTTATCGTCAACGGTTGATCGATATAAAATTGTCGTTGTATTGGATGATAAGAGTGTATACACCCCATAGATCCCACCACCGATAATAGCAGCACCAAGCACAATGGCTGCTATTAACTTGATGTACCCCTTTTTCAACTGCGCACGCTCCTTGAAAACACACTAACTCTTTTGGATCCATTTGGACAGACTAATGTCCTAAGAGTAATTATTTACATTATATCACAACTTTACGTGGCAAAAAAGACGTATAGATATGATAATTATAAGGAATAGATGAAAATGTTAGATTTGGACATGTATTTATATTTATAATTAGCGATTAAACGATGAATGAGGCTGTAAGCTGTTATAAAAATATACTTTTAAAAGTAAAACTATATACTCTCTAGACGTTGCAGCTGCGGCTGGTATAATAGCAAGTATAGTATTCATTATATGGGGAGTTCGTTATGTCAGAATCGAATCATTTAATCAATTTTGCTACATCTTCGGAACTTATTGCTAATGGGGAAGGGCGTAATGTATTATCTGCTATTGAAGATGGATTACGCAATTGTGATGAGTTTTTAATATCGGTAGCATTTATTACTCCAGAAGGCTTATTAACATTAAAACCAATTCTTAAAGAGTTAGAAGAACGTGGCGTCCGAGGACGTGTGTTAACGACGGATTATCTTGGTTTTAATAGTCCACAAGTTTTGGAAGATTTAGGAAATTTAAATAATATTGAGTTAAAAGTGTATTGCACTACACAAGGTAGTGGTCATGGATTTCATACAAAAGGCTACATTTTTAGAAAAGATGAATCTTATCAGATTATAGTTGGTAGTTCTAATTTAACTATTAATGCATTAAAGAAAAATCGTGAATGGAATACTCGATCTGAAGCTCATTGCAGTGATACCTATGCTAGAGAAATCACGGAAGAATTTGACTTGTATTGGAATTCAAAATTTTCTATTCTTTATGAAGATTTTATTCCTTGGTATAAACCAAGATGGGTGCGTCCAGAGCGAACTTCACAAAGGACTGTAGCAGAGCAATTTAGAAAAATAGATTTGCTTCAACTGGAACCTAATAGTATGCAACAACAGTTTATTGCTAACTTCAATGAACTAAGGGCTAATAATGCTAAAAGAGGCCTTTTGATTTCTGCTACGGGTACCGGCAAAACCTATGCGGCGGCTTTTGCTATGAGAGAAATGAAGCCTAAAAGAATATTATTTTTAGTACATCGGGAGCAAATTGCAAAACAAGCGATTGCCAGCTTTGAGCGGATTTATAATGATCCATCCATTACATTTGGTTTGGTTTCTGGGAATGCTAAATACTATAATGCGACTCATGTATTCTCTACGATGCAAATGATGGGCCGTAATGATGTAATGAAACAGTATGATCCAATGGAATTTGACTGTATTATTATTGACGAAGTGCATCGTGCAGGTTCAGATAGTTACCAACGCATCATTGATTACTTTGATCCTCAATTTTTATTGGGAATGACAGCTAGCCCGGAACGTACAGATGGTTATGATTTATATGAATTGTTTGACCATAATATTATTTACGAAATTCGATTACAACAGGCTTTAGAAGAAGATTTATTATGTCCATTTCATTATTTTGGTATTAGTGATTTATGGGTAGATACTCAAGAAGATATTTCTGATTTGGAGGTATCCTTTTCAAACTTGTCTACAAAAGAGCGGGTAGATAAAATTGTAGAAAAGATTCGCTATTTTGGTCATAGTGGTAGTCGTGTTAAGGGCTTAGTATTTTGTAGTAATCGAGTTGAGGCAAAAGAGCTGTCTAATGCTTTTAATGAGCGTGGTATTTATCGTACGATATGTTTAACTGGTGAAGACAGTCAAGAAATTAGGGAGAAAGCAATTGCTCGATTAACTGGCACAGGAGAGTACCAAGGTCGTATTGATGAACAGCTAGACTATATCTTTACCGTAGATATCTTCAATGAAGGTGTTGATATTCCAGAAATTAATCAAGTTATTATGCTACGTCAAACTGAAAGCCCTATAATCTTTATTCAACAACTTGGACGTGGTCTTCGTAAATTTGAAGATAAAGAATATGTAGTTATCTTGGATTTCATTGGAAATTATACAAATAATTTTATGATTCCATTAGCCTTATCTGGTGATAGAAGCTATAACAAAGATACATTGCGTCGTTATGTACAAGCTGGCAATCGTATTATTCCAGGTACATCAACTGTACATTTTGATAAAATTGCAAAACAACGCATTTATGAATCTATTGATACGGCAAGATTTTCCGATATGAAATTAATTAAAGAAGCTTATTTTAATTTACGCTTCAAATTAGGTCGTATTCCTAAAATTTCTGATTTTGCTGATCATGCTTCGATTGATATTAGTAGAATTTTCAATAAATTTAAGTCATATCATCATTTCTTGATAAAGGTTAAGGATAAGGACTATGATATATCCTTTACACCGGTTCAGGAGAGAATGCTACATTTTATATCTCAGAAATTAACGATCGGTATACGTGTAAGAGAGCTTCTATTGTTGCAAGCATTACTAGATGGTTGTGATGATGTGATTAATTATGTTTCCGAAGAGCTATTTGATAGTTATAATGTAGACCTATCGGAATATGGACGTGTTAATCTCATCAATATGATGACAAATCAATTTGGTGTTCAAGTAGCACAAAAGACATTTGCCGATAGTGAATTTATTGAATTTTCCAATGGTAGCTATGGTATATCTCGAATCTTTAAACAGGCTTTAGAGGATAATAATTTTAAGGAACAAGTTCAAGAGCTTATTGCTTATGGATTGAAGCAGTTCAATGAGAAGTACAAAGACAATATTTATGGTAATACACCATTTGCATTATATGAAAAATATACGTATGAACAGGTTTGCCAATTATTAGAGTGGCCTCAAAACGAAGTTCCTCTCAACATTGGGGGTTATAAATTCCATAAAGAAACAAAGACATATCCCGTTTTTATTAATTATCATAAAGCAGATGATATTCAAGATACCATTAAATACGAGGATAGATTTGAGAATCCAGGATTACTAAAAGCTATTTCTAAAAATAAGAGAACCTTTGCCTCTGATGATGTACAAACCGCATTTAATGCTGATGAACTAGGTGTTGCTATGCATTTGTTTGTGAGAAAAAACAAGGATGATGAAGAGTCTAAAGAGTTTTATTATTTGGGACCGATTCATTCTACTGGTCAGGAAAATGCTAAAGAAATTTCTATGGTTAATGGTACTGCGGCGGTAGAGTTAGAATATGTACTCGAAGTACCTGTACGGGATGATATTTATGATTATATTGTTAATGGATAAGGATATTTATGAGTGAACAACGAAAACAAATTGAAGTTGTAGCAGCTATTATAAAAAAGGATAATACCATATTAGCAACTCAGCGTGGATATGGTGATTTAAAAGATGGTTGGGAATTTCCGGGTGGCAAAATTGAACCTGGTGAACCCCATGAAGTAGCTCTTATTAGAGAAATCAAAGAAGAACTAGAAGCTGATATTAATATTCAAGAGCATATTATTACTATCGAATATACCGGTTATGAAAAATTTGATTTAACAATGCACTGTTATTTATGTTCGTTGAAAAATGATTCTAATATTACCTTAGTAGAACATGAAGCTGCTAAATGGCTATCTAAAGAAACCTTATATTCTGTAGATTGGTTACCTGCTGATATTGATGCGGTAGATGAAATGTATAGACGTTTATAAGCTTAACATTGAATTACCTAAAAGTCCCTATCTAAGATAGGGGCTTTTTATGTTTACTCTAGTTGTTACATCGCAAGAATAAATAACTTTTACTATACCAAAATAAATTGTATATCCTGTTGTAGTCGTATATAATAATATTAAAAGATTTGTATTTTTCGATATAATCAAAGAAAGGAGTACAATATGTCAAATTTTATCACTCCTAAAGAATTATTAGCTTGTCTCGATGAGGTCATCATTTTAGATGCTAGAGGGTATCAAGATTATAAAAAAGGCCATATTAAGGGGGCTTATGCGGTAGATTTAGACAAGGATTTGACTGGTCCTTTAGGCGAGCATGGTGGTCGTCATCCATTGCCAGATATGGAACAGTTAGCTCATACCTTTGAGTCTTATGGCATCACTCGTAACTCAAAGGTTGTAGTATATGATTCGTGGCTATTTTTAGCGGGTCGTCTTTGGTGGACGTTACGTTACATGGGCTTAACAGATGTACGTGTTTTGTCTGGTGGTATTGAACGTTGGGTTCGAGAGGGCCATCTCTTAACCAAAGAGCCGACGCCGTTACCTGCTAAACCATCTATCTTTAACTATGAGTTGCAAACGGATATGGTTATGAGTCGTGATGAGGTACTCAAGGCTAGTGAAAGCGGAGATCATGTTATTATTGATGCTCGTGCGCCATTCCGTTATGATGGATCTCAAGTGGATACGATGGATGGTATGACAGGACATATTCCTGGGGCTGTTAATCATTTTTATGAAAGTGGTTATACCGTAGATGGTCCTAAATCCTTGAAAGATTTAGAGGCTGAGTATTACAACGAAATCTACCAAAATAGGCCAGTTGTAACGTACTGTGGGTCTGGTGTGACTGCGTGCAATGCGTTGTTAACCATGAGTGAAGTAGGGCTTGAATCTGCTTTATATGTTGGTAGTTCTAGTGACTGGGTAACGTATGAAGGCTTCCCGCTTAGTACAGGTGTAGAAACATTAAACTAACTTAGGAGGGCGAATGAATCTATTAAAACAATTACTAACAGTCGTTGCCTTTGGTTATTTGTGTTATCACATCTATACCTTCGGACCGGGTATGTTTAATGTAACCGTATTAGTGATTCTTATCTTGTCGGCGGTGGCTAACTATTTCCGTGAGAAACGTGAAAGCGATCTTAAAGCAAATGAAAATGCCCGCAAGGCTCGTGCCGAAGCAAGACATGCTAAAAAACATAAAAAGCAGTAGTATTGCTAACATATAATCCTTAAATTAGCTTACGGTAAGCAAAAACTTGATGTATATTCTATGTGAAAGAGACTTTCACCAAGTTAAATACGGTGAATAGTATTAGATTGATGCGAAGTATTATAAAGGAGTAAGAATTGAAATTAATTTCTTGGAATGTAAACGGCCTCCGCGCCGCTGTAACAAAGGGATTCATGGAATCCTTTAATGAATTAGATGCAGATATTTTCTGCCTGCAAGAAACAAAATTGCAACCCGATCAAATTTCTTTGGAGTTGCCAGGGTATGAGCAATATTGGAATAGTGCAGTTAAGAAAGGCTATAGTGGCACGGCTGTATTCACGCGTATTAAGCCATTGTCCGTAACTAATGGCATCGGTATTGAAGAACACGATCAAGAGGGTCGTGTTATCACTGCTGAATACGATAATTTCTATTTGGTATGCTGTTATACACCGAATAGCCAACGTGAATTAGCTCGCCTTGATTATCGCATGACTTGGGAAGATGCATTCCGTAATTATCTACTTGAATTAGATAAGAAAAAGCCTGTCATTCTATGTGGTGATCTCAATGTAGCACATCAAGAAATCGACCTAAAAAATCCTAAGACAAACCGTAAAAATGCGGGCTTCTCCGATGAAGAACGTGCAAAGATGACAGAACTCTTAGGGGCAGGTTTTACAGATACATTCCGTCACCTTTATCCAGATGCTATTGAGCAATACAGCTGGTGGTCCTATATGGGGAAAGCTCGTGAACGGAATACAGGATGGAGAATTGACTATTTCATCACATCTAAACGCCTTGATGATAAAATCCAAGAAGCGAAGATTCATCAACAAATCTTTGGCT
This sequence comes from Veillonella parvula, assembly GCF_032550495.1. Taxonomy (GTDB): domain Bacteria; phylum Bacillota; class Negativicutes; order Veillonellales; family Veillonellaceae; genus Veillonella; species Veillonella parvula_G. Next base: position 403,932 of record NZ_JAWFZJ010000003.1, read on the forward strand.
CTGATCACTGTCCAGTAGAATTGGTTATTGATTTATAAAATTTCAGTGAATGTAAAAGCACAGCCTCATCTACGGATGAGGCTGTTGTGATAGAAAAGGAGATAATATGGCTCAAAAACAAAAGGCCGTAGTTCTTTTTAGTGGTGGCGTAGATAGTACTACTTGTTTGGCCCTTGCCATTGAACGATTTGGCAAAGATAATGTGGTGCCTTTATCGATTCAATATGGTCAAAAACATAGTAAAGAATTAGAGGCTGCTATAGCTATTTTAGAGTACTATGGCATGGAAGGTAAAACGATGGATGTTACTAAGTTATTTGCCTTTAGTAACTGCTCCTTATTAGCACAATCTAGTGAAGATATTCCGCAAGGTTCCTACAAAGAACAACAAGATATAGAAGGCAAAGGGATAGTAAGCACTTATGTACCGTTTAGAAATGGTTTATTCCTATCCGCCGCAGCATCTTTGGCGTTATCCTTAGATTGTGGCTATATCTATTATGGTGCTCATAGTGATGATGCGGCGGGCAATGCATACCCTGACTGTACGGAATACTTTTACAAATCCATGGGTGACGCCATCTTTGAAGGATCCGGTAAAGAATGCTCCTTAGAAGCACCCTTCATTAACTCCAACAAAGCTGACATCGTAAAAGAAGGTCTACGCCTCGGCGTACCATACCACTTAACCTGGTCCTGCTACGAAGGCGGAGACAAACCATGCGGACACTGCGGTACCTGCATCGACAGAGCCAAAGCCTTTCACGCAAACGGAGTCGAAGACCCAGCATTGTAATTCCCATAAACTGGCTTAGACAAGTAGTCGCCTTTTAGGCGGCTACTTTGCATATACTCTAATAGAGTAGCATGTATATGTGATTTAAGGCGGACTTGTACGTCACTAGTATTAGGGTATAAGTAGAGTTGCTAAATTTGAAGTGGTGGCAGATACCTTTTCAAAGAGCGACTTTGGCAGGTTGAGGCCTTCGGCCGATGACCGGTTCGCCAGTGGAGCGATGAGAAAAGGTATCTGCCACCACCCCCACCTTACAATCTTGATAATAATCGTAGATGATCCTACAAGTCCGCCTTAATCCCAATTAATTGCGAAAATATTAGATATATGATATATTAGTACTGCCTAAAGGCGACAACTAAATAAGACAGTTTGAAACCATCCTGTCTCTAAACAAAACTACGGAAATTCATAAGCATTGTAAGCATGGTAGTTTTGCCATGCTTTTTTTTATTTTGAGGAGGTGAGTGTTATGATTTCTACACGCAAATTGACTATTTCTGCCATGGTTGTGGCATTGTACATCGTTGTATTGTATATAACGCAAAGCGTTTCTTTCGGGGCGTATCAAATTCGTATAGCAACATCATTATATGCACTTGCTTATGCCTTTCCGTTCTTGGTAATTCCCATGGGGATTGGCAACCTCATTTCTAACTTCCTATTCGGCGGTCTTGGTATCTTCGATATGGTAGGGGGCTTTGGTGTCGGTGTAGTAACGACAGGCATCATCGTAGGGATGCGCAAGCTTGGTCTCAGCGCTTGGTGGGCAATGATTCCCATTGTCTTTGTGCCTGCACTATGTGTGCCATTGTGGCTCAGCCCATTACTTGGCCTACCGTACTGGCCATTAGTATTGAACCTTATCGTGGGTCAAACTATTCCAGCGATTCTTGGTTCTGTATTGGTGAAAGCTTTGATGAGCCGTCCTAGTGTGGCTGCTTTGTTAGGTGCTTTTAAATAATAAGTGGTTTTATTGATAAAACTAAGTAAATAATTGAATCTCAAGAGATGTTTTGATTATGTATCTAGGTAAATAAAAAGGCGTAAGCTCACATTGAGCTTACGCCTTTTTCATGGCTAACATGTATGGAGGTATAGGAGTTTAACAGTTGTAGCCACGCCATTTAGTTTCAACTACGAGTCGTTCAAGAGCAACCATGTACGCTGCTTGACGAGGTGGTACATTATATTTATGTTGCATTTCCCAAACAGCTTCGAAGCTATTTTGCATATTCTTAGTTAATCTTTCATTAACCTCTTCTTCAGTCCAGTAGAAACTAGCTTTGTTTTGTACCCATTCATAGTAGGATACAACTACGCCACCACCGTTGGCAAGCACGTCAGGAATGATATCGATGCCCTTTTCATAGAAGTATTTATCCGCATCATTAGTAGTAGGGCCATTAGCGCCCTCCAAGATGATCTTAGCTTGGATATTTTCCATGTTATCTTTGTTTAATTGGTTTTCAAGGGCCGCCATGTACAATACATCAACTGGTTGAGCCAATAACTCTTGAGGTCCAATTGTAGTCATGCCTGGTTCGCTGTAACCTTCGAGGGAACGACCATGGGAGTTAGCATATTCGTATGCTTTTTCAACATCAAGACCGTTAGGATTGTAGATGTTAACGCTTACGTCGCCGATAGCCACAACTTTTGCACCTGCTTGTGCAATGAGACGAGCACCTACGGAGCCTACGTTACCAAAGCCTTGAACTGCAACTGTAAGGTTTTTGATATCTAAGTTTTTCTTAGCGAGATAGCTTTGCAATGCGATGAGACAACCGCGACCAGTTGCTTCATTACGGCCTAAGGAACCGCCAACTTCGATTGGTTTACCAGTAACGATACCTGGGCTCCATTCGCCTTTTAATGTGCTGTATTCGTCAGCGATCCAGCTCATGATTTGAGCATTTGTATTTACGTCTGGAGCAGGAACGTCAGTATTAACACCAATGATAGGTGCAATACGGCGTACGAAGTTACGAGTTAAGCGTTCTAATTCACGAGGGTTTAAAGTTTTTGGATCGACTTTAATGCCCCCTTTACCGCCGCCATAAGGAATGTTAGCGATAGCGTTTTTAATAGTCATCCATGCCGCAAGTGCACGCACTTCGTTTTCGTCGGAATCTGGATGGAAACGAAGACCGCCCTTAGCGCTACCACGTAATGTGGAATGTTGGCAACGATAGCCTTCGTATACTCGAACTTCACCATTATCTAATTGAAGAGGAACCGCTACTTTTAGTTCCCGTTCTGGGTGACGTAACACTTCGTATTCACTACGAGTATAGCCGAGCTTTTCAGCTGCTACGTCTAATGTGTTTAACATGTTTTCATATGGGTTATAACCGCTCATAATTACCTCCTGGATAACAGAGTAAATTAATTAGTGCTAATTTTTCACATACTTAAGTATTCGACATTATAAATAGAATACCCTTTATATTTTTATAAATATATTCTATAGTTTTTGACCTTTAAAAGTAGGAAAAATATAGATGGTTACTGTGATATCTGTCACTTTAAAATCTCTTGGTGGAGGATAGTCTTATCTATGAAAATGGATACTTTTACAAAAAATAAAAATCTATATTCCAAAGAATATAGACCCATCTGTATGTATTAATAAAGTATTTTAAAGATTATACGAATTTAAAGATTATAGGAATTTAAAGATTATACGAAAAAGACTGGTGAAAGATACTTTCACCAGCCTCATAGGTAAATATATTTTATTTTTCCACTGTATCTTCAATCGGAGTAGGAGGCACGGAGGAGTCTGTAGTTTGACCATCGCCCCACCATACGATGCCATATTTGTGATTTAGGATGGAACGGTTAAATACAGGTGTTTCAATACCTGCCTTGCGTTGTTTGATATAGTCATCAAGCGCAAGACCTGCTGTGCGACCCATGCGTACGATGGAACTTACGTTAGTTAATACTAAGAAAGCCATGAATAAATCGGCTAGATTCCATACAAGATCTAGAGAGGCAACAGAGCCAATAAATGTCATAAGAATTACGCCAATACGGAACAAATGTAGATAAAATCGTTTATTTGTTAAGTGGCTGATATTGATTTCACCGTAGTAATAGTTACCAATTAAGGAACTAAAGGAGAACATAACGATGAAAATGGCTACGGCTGTAGGCGCCCAAGAACCAAGTTGTTGAGCTAGATTATGTTGTACAAGAGCAATGCCTGTTAGACCTGTAGTGCTGTAATCACCCACGATGAGTACGATGAAAGCAGAAGCTGTACAAATGATGAATGTATCAAGGAATACGCCGAATGCTTGTACAAGACCTTGTTCTACAGGGTGGTTAACAGCTGCCGTAGCGGCTGCGTTTGGAACAGAACCTTCCCCGGCTTCGTTAGAGAAGAGCCCCCGTTTGATACCATTCATAACAGTAGCACCTAATAAGCCACCACCTGCTGCAACAGGCTCAAATGCGGAGGCGAAAATAGTATAGATTACATGTGGGAATTGGGTGATATTCATAATTACCACAAATAATGCAGTAGCAATGTATAGAATCGCCATGATAGGAACAATGATTTCAGATGCTTTTGCAACGCGGTTGATACCACCGAATATGATAATACCAAGAAGGACTGCTACTACAGCGCCTGTATAGGACACATCAAGGTTAAATACCTGGAGAGATGCAGCCAAAGTATTGGCTTGTACAGAATTGTAAATCCAACCATAGGTAATACTGATTAAAATAGCAAATAGAACAGATAATGCCTTGTTGTTTAGACCATACCGAATATAGTAAGCTGGTCCGCCATAGAAACCGCCCTTAGCAACAGGTTCTTTGTAGATTTGTGCTAATGTAGATTCGATGAAGCCCGTGGCAGCACCGATGAGTGCGATAACCCACATCCAGAAAATAGCACCAGGGCCACCAAGTACAACGGCAATAGCTATACCTGCGATGTTACCAACACCTACACGAGATGCGGTACTAACACAGAATGCTTGAAATGAGGATACATGGTTCTTTTCTGTAGAGCTACCTGCGCCGTTAATTACGAGGCGAATCATTTCTTTAATCATGCGAATTTGTACAAAATTCGTTGTCATCGTAAAGAAGAGGCCTGCGCCGATAAGAATAAAAATGATGAAATAACTCCATAAATAGCCGTTTATGGTAGATATAGCATCATTAAGCATTGCTTCCATAAAAACTCCCTTTCCTATAAAAAAATCCATATTTCATAATAATCAATGATATTGTATCAATTTCTATAGACTATGTAAAACAAAAATCCTTCACAAATAGGAAGGATTTTGCTTTATATAGTATTTTGTAGGATGTTTTTTATGCCTTAGTAAATTCTTGTGACTCTTCCATTCCTTGCAACAAGGTTTGTTCAGAATGTTCCATGTGAATTCGAGCTAGTTTACGAGCTTGTGCGGCATTGTGAGAGGCGATGGCTTCCACTAATTGACGATGTTCCTCCCAAGTTTTTCTAAGACGACCTGGTTGGTTCATAGAAAAACTACGGAAGCGGTAGGTTTGTTCTCGCAAATTGTGAACAATATCCGCCAATCTTTCATTACGAGATGCGCGGTAGAGGACTTCGTGGAATTCTACGTCCGCAGCCACAACGGATTCCATATTTTTGTTTTCCATATGATCGCCGATTTCTACAAGCATTCTCTCCAGCGTTTCGATTTCCTCTTCTGTAATGCGTTCTGCTGCAAGGCCTGCCGCAAGTTCTTCCAGGGCAGAACGGATTTCAAATACTTGCGTAATATCCTTTAAAGATATGTTGGCAACGTAGGTACCGCGACGAGGAACCATAACGACAAAGCCTTCTAGTTCAAGTTTACGTATGGCTTCACGAATGGGGGTACGACTTACACCTAACTCTTCGGCAAGGGGAATTTCCATGAGGCGCTCCCCAGGTTTTAACACCCCATCTTGGATGGCTTGACGCAATGTTTCACTTACCACTTCTCTTAGTGGTTTATACGCATCGAGTCGTATAGGTTGTAACCGTTTTGTCATACTAAGTCCTCCTGTGTACATGTTTTAGTAATGAGTGACAGCCAATCATGACCAGCTGCTTTAATCTCTTCTTGTAATTGTAAGGCTTCCATAGGTTTGTTAAGTAATACTACCATCGTAGGACCGCTTCCTGTCATGATGGTTGGGTAACCACGGCTAGTGAAAAACTCCTTACATATTCCTAGTTCTTCGTGATCTGGGAATAATAATTCTTCGAAAGTATTAGCGCTACTAGTGAAAGCAGATTGTAAATCATTATTCTGAAGATGGTTCAGAACGGTATCGATTGTTTTGGTGGTGGCATTAGATTTACCGTTGAAGCGACCATAAGCAACCGCTGTAGAAATAGATACCTTTGGCTTTACTAGTAATAGCCAATGTGCTTCTGGCGATTGGCTATAGGTTAACACTTCGCCACGACCAGTTCCGCGAGCTGTACCACCTTGTAGTAGGAACGGCACATCAGATCCTAGTGAGGCACCAATGTTTAAAAGTTCCTCTTGTGTGAGCCGTAAGTCCCAAAAGCGGTTGAGACCTAATAACATGGCTGCTGCGTCTGCACTACCGCCACCAAGACCCGCTTGAATAGGAACGCGTTTTAATAGGTGGATGGCGGCACCGGCTTTACAACCCGTATAGGCCTGTATGACGCGTAACGCTTTGAGCGCGAGATTATCTTCTCCATAGCTTACGAGTTTTTGCATGTAGTCAGGCAATTCGGGAGCGCCACCAGAAAATACTACGGAATGATGCTTAGCGAAATAAATAGAATCACTAAGGCGAATCGATTGAAATATAGAATCGATGTCGTGGTATCCATCGTCACGCTTGCCTGTAATAGCAAGCCCAATATTAATTTTGCTGCAACCGAGTTGCTCAAAACTTTTACTCATAATAGCCTCGTTTGTAATGTACAAAATATATGCAGTTTATATGTTTATTTTATACTGTTATAAAGTGATTGAAAATAACCATTAAGTGGTTTATGATGATTTTGTATATACCTGTTGTTTGATTATTAAAAGCATTGTAAACAGCGTATGTTTTAATTAGTTCATTATAGAATATTTATAGTGAAATGGCAATTTGGAGGGAGCTATGTTCGCCAAGTATAAAGATGTTGTCTATCAATGTGTCATAGTTGCTATTGGTTGTGCAATTTTTGGTGCTGGTTTAGATGCCTTTGTACTACCTCACAAACTGGTTAGTACTGGTATTAGTGGGGTAGGGTTGATTTTGTATTATCTAACGGGATTATCCGTTGGTTCTTGGAACGTTATTTTGAACGTCCCTATATTTTGGGCTGCTTGGAAGTGGCTTGGTAAACGCGTAGTGCTTAATACCTTGTATGGTACGCTCATGTTATCGTGGATGATTGATCTGTTTAGTTTCTTGCAATATGACATGATCATTAAGGATCCACTACTCAGTTCTATGATGGCAGGTATCACAACTGGACTAGGGCTTGGTATCGTCTACCGTGTAGGTGGTAATACAGGGGGACTTGATCCAATTGCACTTATCGTTCGCAAATATTATGGCCTTCAAATGGGGTCCATTAATAGCGCTATCAACTGTGCCATCCTCTTAGTTGCTGTCGGCGTTGTTGGACTTGAAGCGGTAGCTGTAACTCTTATCAGTGTGTATGTGTATACTATTATTACAAATAAGGTGGTAATCGGGTTTAATCAACGTAAAGTTGCTTTTATCATTACCTATCGCACCGATGAAGTATGTGAGTGTATTATCAATAAGGTTGGTCGTGGTGCCACTATTATTAATGGTATTGGTGCCTATACACGGACGCCTAAGCAAATTGTGATGGTTGCAGTCAACTTGCTGCAGGTAAATAAATTGAAAGAGGTTATTCAAGAAGCGGACCCAAATGTGTTTATCTTGATTACTGATGCCCAAGAGGTTATCGGTCAAGGTTTTACTCAACCTATTGTTCCTGCGGAAATATCTAAACAGCTAAAATCACAAGATATAACTACCGAAGCGAACAATAATGTTGTAATAGATGAAAATAGTTGTAACAAATTAAAATAAAGAATTATGATAAATCTCTGGCTGTTGTCATCTTATATTAATTATGCGTAAATATAATATTTTATGAATGATACATACATTTTGAAAATAATTTAATGTGATTGATTGAATATCAAGGTTGTAAAATGAGAGGGCTTGCCCTCAAGATAAGATTAGAGGTTTCTATGACTCACAAATTAGCAGGTACGCCTGTACAAGAACAAGATATTATCGATGTGCAAACCCTTGTGGATGCATATTTTGATAATACTCCGGATATTACAGATCCGACACAACTCGTATCCTTTGGCACATCTGGCCATCGCGGTACATCTTTAAATAGTACGTTTACAGATTTACATGTGGCCGCTATTACACAGGCTATTTGTGATGGCCGTGGTCAATTCGGCGCTACAGGTCCGATTTTTGTCGGTCAAGATACACATGCTTTATCTCAGCCAGCCCTTGTGACGGTTCTAGAGGTCCTTGCTGGCAATGGTGTAACGGCAATGGTTGATTCCGATATGGATTTCGTGCCAACACCATCTATATCTCGTGCTATTATTCGTTATAATGAAAGCCACGATGATAAGGCGGATGGTATCGTGATTACGCCGTCTCATAATCCTCCAGATAATGGTGGCATTAAGTATAACGCTACCAATGGTGGTCCAGCGGATACGTTGATTACTAAATGGATTGAAACACGTGCCAATGAATATGTTCACGCATATTGTGAATTAGAAGGATTTAAACGTATTAGTATCGACAATATTGAACCCGACCAACAGGTTCCATATGACTATAAAGGTCTATATGTAGAAGAACTATCTTCTATCATTAATATGGAGGCAATCCAAAGTGCAAAACCTAAGGTCCTCGTTAATGCCCTCGGCGGTAGTGGACTAGGTTATTGGCGTGCTATTAAAGAGCGGTATAATCTAAACCTAGATATTATTAATGATGAGTATGATCCAACCTTTAGCTTTATGACCTATGACCATGATGGTAAGGTACGTATGGATTGCTCATCTGAATATGCCATGGCTGACGTAATTAAACAAATTGGTAATTATGATCTCGCTGTTGGGAATGACCCTGATTATGATCGCTATGGTATCGTTAGTCCGCATGGGCTAGCTTCTCCAAACGCATTTCTTGTGACTGCGGCGGATTATTTGTTTACGACTCGTGGTTGGACAAATAAAGGGGTCGGTAAAACCGTTGTTTGTACCACTATGATTGATAAATGGGCTGCTAGTAAAGAGGTTCCTGTTTATGAGGTTCCAGTAGGTTTTAAATATTTTAGTTCCCTATTATTCGATGGTGAGATTGGTATTGGCGGTGAAGAATCTGCTGGTGCATCGTTCCTTAAAAAAGACGGTACCGTATGGACTACTGATAAAGATGGCATGGTAATGGCTCTCCTTGCGATGGAAATGTATGCCGTTATGGGGGCTACTGTTGACCGACTCTATAATAATCTTGTTGTAGGGTGTGGCGATCCTCGTTTTGGTCGTATTGATGCGCCTTGTACAAAGGAGGCCAAGGTTAAGTTGAAACAATTAAATGCAAGCTCCATTACGGCTACCGAAGTAGATGGTGATGCGATTACTAATGTTCGCACTACTTCTCTGTATAAAGATATGCCTATCGATGGTGTTCGTGTGGAAACGGAAACAGGATGGTTTGTAGCACGCCCATCTGGCACTGAAGATTTATATAAAATTTATGGTGAAAGCTATAAAGGGGATAAAGGTCTTATCGCATTGTTAACTGCTGGTGAAGAGATTGTAACAAGTGCTTTGTCTGACGAAGTGTAACATGTTGTTTTCACTAGAAAACTCATAAAGATTTTACTCATGAAAAATAATAAATGTGTTATAATATATTAATATAGTTTATTGAATGCCCTATACTGGCTATATAGCTTGTAGTGCTTAGAGAAGGTGATGTTATGAAATTAGTTGTTACCGTTGTCGGCGTAGACCGCGTTGGTATCATTGCTGGGGTTAGTACCGTACTCGCTAACTACGGTGTAAATATTATGTCGATAAATCAGACCATCCTTGATGGCGTTTTCAATATGATTATGATGTGTGAAACTAAGTCTGAAGATATGAAAAATCTTACAGCTATCCAAGAGGCTTTGACGAATCAAGGTAAAGAACTAGGTGTTGAAATCCGTGCACAACATGCTGATATTTTCTTAAGTATGCACCGCGTAGGATAGGAGGCACTTATGTTATCTATCGACAATATTTTAGAAACGAATCAGATGATTCACGATAACAAGCTTGATGTGCGTACTATTACGATGGGGATTAGCTTGCTAGAATGTGCATCTAGTTCTGGTAAAGAGCTGTGTGACCGTATTTATGACCGTATTACAAAAGAGGCAGAACATCTTGTATCTACAGGGGAAGATATTGAGCGAGAATTCGGCATCCCTATTATCAATAAGCGTATTTCTGTAACACCCATTTCTCTAGTTGCAGGGGGTAGTGATTTAACATCTTATGTTCCTGTGGCGGAAGCTATGGATCGTGCTGCAAAAAATGTAGGTGTTAATTTTATTGGCGGCTTTTCTGCGCTTGTAACAAAGGGCGCCACTCGAGCTGACCGCATTTTGATTGACTCTATTCCTGAAGCGCTGGCAACTACGGATATCGTTTGTAGCTCTGTTGCTGTGGGCTCTACTAAAACTGGTATTAACATGGACGCAGTGCGAGACATGGGAATCATCGTTAAGAAAACTGCAGAGCTTACAAAGGATAATGATGCTCTTGGTTGTGCTAAGCTCGTAATATTCTGTAATCCTGTAGAGGATAATCCATTTATGGCGGGTGCTTTCTTCGGGGTAACAGAAGGGGATAGTGCTATTTCTGTAGGTGTATCTGGCCCGGGCGTTGTAAAACATGCGCTTGAATCTGTTCGAGGTCAATCCTTTGACGTTGTAGCAGAAACGATTAAACGTACTGCTTTTAAAATCACGCGCGTAGGTCAATTGGTAGCGCAAGAGGCATCTCGCCGCCTAGGTAAACCATTTGGTATTATTGATTTATCTTTGGCGCCAACGCCAGCTGTAGGTGACTCTGTAGCTCATGTTCTTGAAGAAATGGGCTTGTCCTCTTGTGGTTGTCATGGCACTACAGCGGCACTAGCATTACTTAATGATGCGGTGAAAAAAGGTGGTCTTATGGCTTCCTCTCACGTAGGTGGTCTTAGTGGTGCATTCATTCCTGTCTCGGAAGATGCAGGCATGATTGATGCTGTATCCTGTGGCAGTTTGACACTTGATAAATTAGAGGCCATGACATGTGTTTGTTCTGTAGGGCTTGATATGATTGCTATTCCTGGAGACACTACTGCTGATACCATTTCTGCTATCATTGCAGATGAATCAGCAATTGGTATGATTAATAATAAGACAACTGCGGTTCGTGTAATTCCTGTACCTGGTAAGACTGTTGGAGAGGTTGTTGAATTTGGTGGATTATTAGGTTATGCTCCTATTATCGAAGTGAGTCCATATAGTGCAGCCGAGTTCATTGCCCGCGGTGGCAGAATTCCTGCTCCTATTCGTAGCTTAACGAACTAATCCGTTTTTACAACCTACTTGTTGGAGGTGTCTTATGAGTGAATATGTGCTCGATTATGTGTGGGCCTTTGCAGTAGCGCTCATCATAACCTTTGCACTTACCCCATTGGTAAAACGCTTTGCCGTTGCTGTTGGGGCAATAGATAAGCCTGATGCTCGAAAGGTGCATCATGGTGCGATTCCACGACTTGGTGGATTAGCAATCTTTCTCGGTTATGTGGGATCGGTTCTTTTTAACGATTCCATTCCGCATGATCATAAATTGTTTGGGTTTGTCCTTGGTACAGTCATTTTGGTGCTAGTTGGTATTTGGGACGACATTAAACAAATTGAGCCAAAAACTAAGTTAATGGGCCAAATTATAGCAGCCGCTATCCTGGTGGCTTATGATATTCGAGTAGATTTCATTAACCTTCCTTGGGGTGGTGTAGTATATCTCAAGTATTGGGCTATTCCATTGACTATTTTCTGGATAGTTGGTTTTACAAATATTGTAAACCTCATCGATGGCCTTGATGGCTTGGCTGCAGGTATTTCCTTTATCGCATGTATCGCTGTTTGTGCAATGACATTGCAACTTGGTCAAACTGATCTTGCTTGTATCTCTCTTGCTTTAGCAGGTGCGACTGTAGGTTTCTTGCGGTATAACTTCAATCCTGCAAAAATATTCATGGGTGATACGGGATCCATGTTATTAGGCTATACATTAGCAGCTATTTCCGTTATGGGCGCTGTGAAGACAGCTGCTATGATTGCTCTAGTGGTACCTGCCATTGTGTTAGGCTTGCCTATTTTAGACACCTTATTTGCCATTGTGCGCCGTAAAATCAGTGGACGTCCCATCTTTAAACCCGATAAAGGTCATGTTCACCATCGCTTATTGGCACAAGGATTAACACAAAAGCAAGCTGTATTGTTGATGTATGCAGTAACAGCTCTTTTCGGCGGTGTATCTGTTATCGTTGCAGAGGTTAATGCTTGGGTCGGCGCGACCTTGGTATTAGTAATTTTCTTGTGTAGTATTTATATTGCACGACGTCTTGGCGTTATCATGCATAGTGATGCGGCAGGGCATCCGTTACCACGTCCTACAATTGAACGCAGCGACTCGGATGATACCATATCCTTTGATCGCGATGAATTGGCTAAAGCCTTGGAGAATACTGATGATTCTCATAAGGAATAACCATCTGTGGGGCGCTTGGCGCCCCATTTTTTCTATCCTACTACGTTGGAGGCAACTATGTTAAAAGTTATGACAATCTTTGGTACAAGACCTGAGGCTATCAAGATGGCTCCTCTTGTAAAAGCATTACAAGCAGCACCAGATATGGAACCTATCGTAACCGTTACGGCACAGCATCGAGATATGCTCGATCAAGTACTAAACTTGTTTAATATTACCCCAGACTATGATTTAAATATTATGAGCCAAGGTCAAACACTATATGATGTAACTAATCGTGCTTTGATGGGCCTTAAAGATGTATTAGAAGAAGCAAAACCTGATGTGGTACTCGTTCATGGTGATACTACAACTACCTTTGCTGGTGCCTTGGCTTCTTTCTACCAAGAAATTCCTGTAGGTCACGTGGAAGCAGGATTACGGACAGGTGATATTTACTCTCCGTTCCCTGAAGAGATGAATCGCAAATTGACGGGGTCTATTGCGACGTATCACTTTGCGCCTACTTCTAGTTCTGAAAGCAATTTAAAAAAGGAAAATATTAATACAGAACATCTTTATGTAACAGGGAATACTGTTATCGATGCTCTTGATACGACGGTACAAGACAACTATGTATTCGATGATGCAGCTATTAATGCTCTTGATCCTAAAAAACGTACGGTTCTTGTTACCACACATCGCCGAGAAAACTTAGGTGAACCTATGCGCCATGTATATCAAGCCATTCGCGATTTAATTAATGAATTTGAAGATATTCAAGTTGTTTTCCCTGTACATAAAAATCCTAAAGTTCGCCAAGTTGTACAAGAGGAGCTTGGCTCTGTGGATCGTGTTACATTAATCGATCCTCTTGACTATGAACCGTTTGCAAACTTGATGGCTAAATCTTACTTGATTTTGACTGATTCAGGTGGGATTCAAGAGGAAGCCCCAGCTCTTGGTAAGCCAGTTCTCGTATTGCGTGATACGACAGAACGTCCTGAAGCAGTAGAAGCAGGTACCGTTCGCCTTGTAGGTACTGATAAAGATGCGGTACATAAAGCCGCTTATGAATTATTGAGCAATGCTGAAGCGTATAAGTTGATGTCTAACTCTGTTAACCCATATGGTGATGGTAAAGCATCTGAACGCATCATCCAAGCGTTGCGCCATGAGTTCTTAGGCAATCCTAATCGTCCTGAACGATTTGGTAAATAATATGGATAAGGATCTTGTGAAAGCCCTCGCCATGGCAACATCAGCGGGGGTCACACTGGTCTCCTGTATAGGAGGATTTATTTGGCTAGGTTATAAATTGGATACTTGGCTTCAAACGGAACCACTCTGCATGGTCATATTTGGCCTAATAGGAGCTATAACAGGGTTTTATATGTTATATAAACAAGTTAAGTAGTGAGGTATGTATGAATCAATATATAAAATTCATAGTGCGAGTGCTGCTGACTTGTTTTTTTATTGCTTTTTTGGGCAGTATAATACAAGTTTTATGTGGCTTAGAACAGTATCTATGGGGATGGCTTTGGGGCATCTTTATAATGGTTCTCTACTTACTTAGCCTAGCTTTGCATGGACAATCTATTGTGTCAGGAGATCCTTATAAAGCCGTACGTAAATCTCGTAGACAGATGATTTGGCGCCTTATGTTAGTAGGCTCTCTAGTGGTCTTAGGTCTGAAAATTCCCGGTGTAGAGGCTGTTAGCATGTTTATAGGTATCGCGCTTATTCAGCCTGCATTATATGCTGTGTACTGGTGGCTCAGTTGCCAGTTTTAGTTCTAAAATGACCTAAAATAGGAACAACAAAGGTATTCCAATTATGCATTGTATACATTATATTTATGATTAATTGGAATTGCTTACCCTTCAAGTGTTGATTATATATCTATAACGATGTATGATGATACATATATGTTATATTTATATTAATTGTAAATATATTAGGTTTTATTATATCTATGAAAGGGGTTGAGAACGTGGTATTACATGCGGGACACCATGAGGTCGTGCAGTGGTTGGGGTTGACATTTAATATAGATACCTTGATTGCTACATGGGTTACTATGGCTATTGTAATATTAATAACAATACTAGCCACCCGAGGACGTAAATTGGTGCCTGTAGGCTTGCAAAATATAGTGGAATCTATATTAGAAGGCTTAGAGGGGCAATTAGCTCCGAACTTGGGTCGTCATTGGCCGATGGTGAGTTCCTTGTTATTTACGTTTTTCTTATTTATTTTTGTAGGAAATGAATTAGGCTTAATGCCTACACTTAAGGCGTTAACATCACCAACATCTGATATCAATACTACAGTTGCATTGGCTTTATGTAGTACATTAGTAGTATGGGTTATGGGTATTAAAGTTAAAGGCTTATCTTACTTTAAGCATTTTGTACGACCTTATAAGGCTTTGCTAGTACTTAATATCTTTGAAGAGATCGCTAGACCTGTTACGCTTGCTTTCCGTCTATTCGGCAATATCGTAGCTGGTGAAATTTTGTTAGAAGTATTATACAAGTTGCCTTGGTTTGTACCTGTACCATGGGTGTGGATTGCTTTTAGTTTGTTTATCGGCATTATTCAAGCCTTTATTTTTACCGTTCTTACAGCATCCTATTTAGGGATGGCTCTTAGTGAGGAACATTAATTATTATATATGGAGGATATATTATGGAAGCTCAAGGTTTATTCGCATTAGCAGCAGCGATCGCAGTAGGTTGTGGTGCCATTGGTGCAGGTATCGGTGACGGTCTTGTATCTAGTAAAGTAATTGAAGGTATTACACGCCAACCTGAATTGCGTGGTCAATTGATGTCTACTATGTTCGTTGCGATTGGTTTAATCGAAGCGATGCCTATCATCGGTGTAGTAGTTGCGTTTATTTTGTTATTCAGATAATAACGAGGAGGAATAACCTTGGTTGACTTAAGCCTTGGAACGATTCTTGCTCAAATGTTGAACTTTTTTATATTAGTTTGGCTATTGGCGCGTTTTGCATATAAACCATTATTGGCTATGATGACAGAACGTAAAGAACGAATTGCTAAAGATTTAGAAGCTGCTGAACAAGCCCGTGCAGAGACAGAAAAGTTTAAAGCTGATTATGCAGCTCAAATTTCTAATGCTCGTGTAGAAGCACAACAAATTGTTGAAAAAGCAATTCAAGAAGCAGAAAATACTACACGAGAACAATTGGCAACAGCTCGCGAGCAAATTGAACAAGAAAAAAATCGTGCTCGTCAAGATATTGCCATCGAACGCGATCGTGCTATGAACAGCTTGCGTAACGAAGTGGTATCTTTATCTGTAGCTATGGCTGGTAAAGTTGTTGCTAAAGATATGAACAGCGAAACTAATACAAAATTGATCGAAGACGCTATTCGTCAACTTGATAGTAAAACGATAGGGTTGTGATACGATGAGCATAGAAATTGTAGCAGATAAATATGGTTCGGCTATGTTTGAATTAGCTCAAGAACAAAATATTTTGGAACTCATGGAGGAGCAATTAGGTTATGTAGCGTCCGTTATGGCGGAACAGCCTGAACTTCGTTTATTCCTTGAAAATCCAATCGTTACAGAAGATGCAAAGATTAAGTTAGTTGGTTCCATCTTTGAATCTAGTATCGACAAAGTTGCTTTACACTTTATCTATGTGATGATTAAACGCGGGCGCCATCGTTATATTGCACAGGCCATTGCAGCGTTTATTCAAAAATCACGAGAGGCTCGTGGTATTTTGGAAGCTACTGTAACTGTAGCAGAACCAATCACAGCTGATGTAGAAGCATCTGTACAAGCTAAATTACGAGAAGTAACAGGGAAAGATGTTATTTTATCTGTGCGTCAAGATCTATCTATTATGGGTGGTATTATTATCCAAGTAGGGGATAAACGCATTGATGGCTCTGTATCTCGTCGTTTAGAGGAATTAGAAAAATCTTTATTAAGAACGAACTCTATTAGATAGGGGTGAATGGGTATATATGAAAATGAAGCCTGAAGAAATCACTGCTATAATCAAACAGCAGATTCAGGACTATGATGTTGACCTCAATGTCGATGATGTGGGTACTGTTCTCGACGTAGGGGATGGCATCGCCCATATTTATGGTCTTGAAAGAGCCATGGCCGGTGAGTTGCTAGAATTACCACACGGCGTATATGGCTTGGTTTTGAACTTAGAATTAGATAATGTGGGTGCCGTACTATTAGGTGATGACTTCTTGATTAAAGAAGGGGACCAAGTGCGCCGTACTGGCAAAATTATGGACGTTCCTGCCGGAGATGCCTTGATTGGTCGCGTAGTAAACCCTCTTGGTCAACCTCTTGATGGCAAGGGTGCTATTCAAGCTACAGAACGTCGTCCTATCGAACATCCAGCACCTGGTATTGCGGATCGTCAATCCGTAAATGAACCATTGCAAACAGGTCTTAAAGCGATTGATGCGATGGTACCAATCGGCCGTGGTCAACGTGAGCTTATCATCGGTGACCGTGGTACAGGTAAAACTGCGATTGCCTTAGATACTATTTTGAACCAAAAAGGCAAAGATGTTATTTGTATTTATGTAGCTATTGGTCAAAAAGAATCTACGGTTGCTCGCGTAGTGCAAAAGCTTGAAGAAGCAGGCGCTATGGAATATACAATCGTAGTTTCTGCGAGTGCTTCCACAGGTGCACCTCTTCAATACATTGCACCATATGCTGGTGTTGCCATGGGTGAATACTTTATGTACCAAGGTAAACACGTATTATGCGTATATGATGACTTAACAAAACAAGCGGCTGCATATCGTGCTATGTCCCTATTATTGCGCCGTCCACCAGGGCGTGAAGCATATCCAGGTGACGTATTCTACTTACACAGTCGTCTATTAGAGCGGGCTGCGAAACTTTCATCTGAACTTGGTGGAGGTTCTATTACAGCGTTGCCAATCATTGAAACACAAGCAGGTGACGTATCTGCATACATTCCAACAAACGTAATTTCCATTACTGATGGTCAAATTTTCTTGGGAACAGATATGTTCTATTCTGGTATTCGTCCAGCTGTTGACGTAGGTTTGTCCGTATCCCGTGTAGGTGGTAGCGCACAAACTAAAGCGATGAAGCAAGTGGCGGGCCAATTGCGTTTGGACCTTGCTCAATATCGTGAGTTGGCTGCTTTCGCTCAGTTTGGTTCCGACCTTGATGCGGCTACACGCGCTCAACTTGATCGTGGTGAACGCTTAACTGAAATGTTAAAACAAGGTCAATATGAGCCTATGAGTGTAGCGGAAATGGTTATCAACCTTTACGCTGGTACTAAAGGGTACTTAGCAGATATTCAAGTGGCAGATGTATTGTCCTTTGAAGCTGAACTTTTACGTTATGTAAAAGCAAATTACCCTGAAATCATCACTAACATTGAAACGTCTAAGAAAATTGACGAAGAAACTGAAAATCTATTGAAGCAAGCAATCCCAGAATGTGTTGAAGCATTTGGCTCTACACATACATTAGTGTCTCGTAAGGAGGCGTAATGTATGGCTAGTGCACAAGATTTGCGAAAACGCATAAAAAGTGTTACCAATACGCAACAAATTACAAAAGCGATGAAGATGGTAGCTTCTGCTCGTCTTCGTAGGGCACAAACAAAAGCGGAAGCTACTCGTCCTTACGCAGAAAAGATAGGGCAAATCTTGCGTCATATGTCTAATAGTGATTTAGAAGGCTTTGAAAGTCCTCTCTTAGATGTGCGACCTGTAGAGCGCACTTGCTATATTGTAGTAGGTGCAGATAAAGGTCTTGCAGGGGCATTTTCGTCTAATGTGTTGAAATTTGCTATGGAACAATTACATGGTAAATCTCCTGATACATACCGTGTTATCACGGCAGGCAGAAAGCCTAGAGATAGCATGAAATCTAGAGGTATTCGCATCGATAAGTCTTATGCGGGCTTTTCTGATAAACCGTCCTATGAACATGCGCGTGCCATCATGCATGAAGCACTTTCACTATATGAACGTCATGAAGTAGACGAAGTCATCATGATCTATACACGTTTTGTAAATTCTATGACGCAAATTGCACAGGCTGAGCGCTTGTTGCCAATAGAGCAACCACAAGATGAGGTAAAAGGCGAAGAGTATGATTTTATGCCGTCCGCTGTATCCGTCTTGGAGGCGTTGCTGCCAAAATACTTAGAAATTACAGTTTATAATGGATTGTTACAATCTGCAGCTAGTGAATTGGGTGCTCGTATGACGGCCATGACATCGGCTACAGATAATGCAGGGGAACTCATTGAGTCCTTAGGCCTTGAATACAACAAGTTGCGTCAATCTAGCATTACAAACGAAATTTCTGAAATCGTTGGTGGCGCTAATGCCTTGCAATAGATAAGGAGACATCTGTCGATGAGTAATAATATTGGTAAAGTTGTGCAGGTCATCGGCCCAGTTGTAGACGTGCGCTTTGATGCTGGTCATTTACCAGCTATCTACAACGCCATCCACATCTACCATGACCACAAGGCACACGATAGACAAAAAATCGTAGTAGAGGTTATGCAACACTTAGGCGACGATACAGTTCGTTGCGTTGCCATGAGTTCTACTGACGGTATGACACGTAATATGGAAGCAGAAGATACTGGTGCTCCAATTTCCGTTCCTGTAGGGGAAGGTGTATTGGGTCGTATCTTTAACGTACTTGGTGAAACTGTAGACCATGATCCAGCACCAGTTGTGGCTGATGAAAAATGGCCTATTCACCGTCCTGCACCTAAATTTGATGACCTTTCTCCAGACACAAAAATCTTGGAAACAGGTATTAAGGTCGTTGACCTTATCGCTCCATATGTAAAAGGTGGTAAGATTGGCCTCTTCGGTGGTGCTGGTGTAGGTAAAACCGTATTGATCATGGAGTTGATTCACAATGTTGCTACAGAGCACGGCGGTTATTCCGTATTCTCCGGCGTAGGCGAACGTACTCGTGAAGGTAACGACTTGTGGAACGAAATGAAAGAGTCCGGCGTTATCAACAAAACAGCTCTCGTATATGGACAAATGAATGAGCCACCAGGGGCTCGTATGCGCGTAGGTCTTACAGGCCTTACAATGGCTGAATATTTCCGTGATGTGAAAAAACAAGACGTGCTCTTGTTCATTGATAACATATTCCGCTTTATCCAAGCGGGTTCCGAAGTATCCGCCCTCTTAGGTCGTATGCCATCTGCCGTAGGTTATCAACCTACATTGGCTAATGACGTAGGGGCATTGCAAGAACGTATTACATCTACAAAAGAAGGTTCTATTACCTCCGTACAAGCTGTATATGTACCTGCCGATGACTTGACTGACCCGGCTCCAGCAGCGACATTCGCTCACTTGGATGCGACAACAGTATTGTCTCGTTCCATTGCGGAACTTGGTATCTATCCGGCGGTGGATCCTCTGGATTCTACAAGCCGTATTTTGGACCCACATGTACTTGGTGAAGAGCACTACGCAGTGGCTCGTGGCGTACAAGAAGTATTGCAAAAATATCGCGATCTTCAAGATATTATCGCAATCCTCGGTATGGAAGAATTGTCTGACGAAGATAAACTCACTGTATCTCGCGCTCGTAAGATTCAACGTTTCTTGAGTCAACCATTCTTCGTAGCAGAAGTATTTACCGGTTCTCCTGGTAAATATGTGCCATTGTCCGAAACATTGAGAGGCTTCAGAGAAATCTTGGATGGTAAACATGATGAATTGCCAGAAGGTGCATTCTACATGGTTGGTACCATAGATGAAGCCGTTCAAAAAGCAAAGGAAATGCAAGAGAAGGGGGAATAATCCATGGCGGAACCTATGACCCTACAGATAATTACACCTGATGCGATTGTATTCGAAGGCCAATCTACATTCTTTGTAGGTAAAGCTATCGATGGTGGTTTTGGTATTTTGCCAAATCATGCGCCTATGATTATTGCATTAGACTTAGCACCTTTACGCATTGATCAACCAGATGGAACATCTCGTGAATATGCTGTATTTGGTGGCTTCTGTGAAATTGAACATAATAAGGTGAGTATTGTAACCCCTGACTGTCAAGATCCAACATCCATTGATGTGGAACGTGCTCGTCGAGCTAAAGAGCGTGCAGAAGGCCGGTTATCAAATCTTACACCTGATATTGATGTAGAAAGAGCGGAAGCAGCATTGCAACGTGCTTTACTGCGCTTGCATGTTACAAAAATGTTATAAGAAAAAGGCTAGCCATCTGGCTAGCCTTTTTTTTATAAATTTATCTACAAGACGCTCACACCTTTTAAGGAGTATGCAGTATTCTTAGGTTGTTCTACTTGAAAATCTAATACAACAGGTGCCTCAGAATTAATACCAGGTGCTTGGTAACGGTCACGGTCTGTTGGAATTCGTTTGTATGGTAATTTATCAAGTAATATAGTCATAACTTTGTTCCAAACTGATTTATGTGTTGGCATAGTTAAAGAGTCATCAGTTTGGTTGAAGCCCGTACGAACAGTATGGATTACCTTATCGTTTACATCATAATAGTATAAAAGGGCATTAACCTTTGCAGCGATATAAATTTCATGATTATCCTTATTGTATGGATCTGGGCTGTTAATAGTATTAACTTGTACATATACATCTTGTAATGGCACAGGCATAATAACAATTTCAGAATTTTGGGCCTCTGCAATTTGAGCAAGATCAGCGGCTTTAATTTCTGCAGTTGGTGTGTTAGTACTTACAATGGTTGTATCATAGTAAGGATATTTAAGTGTATTTGATAAGCGATCTGTCATGTAGTGACCAAATTGAGCTGTGTTTTCATTGCGCAAATTTGCTGGTACAACAATAGTTACTTTGCGGCTTGGAAAGTTTTCCAAGTGACCATCATGACTTGTACTAGTAGCATTAATAGTTGCTTTTTCTGAAGCTCCAGAAATTGGTGTAGTTGTTGGTGTTGCAGCTACTTTTATGACAGGCTCCATATTTGTTTTAGGGGGCAATGTAGAAGCCTCATTGCTTGTGTTACTTTGTATAGTGCTAAGAGCCACAGGTTGCGTTGTATTTGGTGTTAATTGACTCAAATCGATCATAGCAGCACTAGCTGTTGTAAATGCAGTTGTGAGTAGTACAGCAAGTACTGTAAGTAGTGGACGTTTATAGAGTCCGAAGTTATGTAACATAATTCCTCCTCTTAATAAAACTCTTTTAAAATTACAAATTATACAATTTATATTATTATATCATATATATAAAAAAAAGAAGCAAGCTTAACAGCTTGCTTCTTTAGTCTGGTGGACGATGACAGGATCGAACTGCCGACATCCTGCTTGTAAGGCAGGCGCTCTCCCAGCTGAGCTAATCGTCCATGTGGTGACCCGTCCGGGAATCCTTAACCGCTTGACCAACGGGCCAGAATGGCTCCTCGAGTAGGACTCGAACCTACGACCGATCGGTTAACAGCCGATTGCTCTACCGACTGAGCTATCGAGGAATGGTACGATTGTTATTATATGTTAGATTAATTATAAAAGCAAGCATTTTTTTTAGAACACTATAAAATAGATACTGTTAATTATGACTAAAAGACATAACTTTATAAATAAAATTGGTTATCAATAATTTTGATGAGAGAGTCATTAAAATTAATAAAATCTATAGAGCTTAATAACTATAGATATTTACTGTGTTCTAAGGTGATTGCATGATTTCAAGTGCATGGGAGTTAGCAATATAAGTATATTGAAGATAATCGGTATACATATGCATTATAGAAAAGTTTAAAAGATTTAGTTGAAAAGTAGTATCAGTTAAGAAAGAAGCGTATTTATCTTATTAGATATAGCCTATGTTTGTGGTTCATTTTAAACCAAATCTATATATAATAAAGTAGGTAAAAATATAAGATATAAAAATCTTATTGATATATGATAGACTATGACTTTTATCACAATGCAGGGCTATTTTAGTGACTAGAGAATAAGGTCTATATAGCCTATTGAAAAACCGAAATATATACAAAAATATTCATGAAAACAATTCTCAAAAACCGAAAAAGCATTGAGAAAACTGTATAGGTAAGGCGTTGAATCCCCTTATATTGTGTGCTACGATTTATGTATAGAGTTAATCTCATCGGTTTGAGATAGATATTCTTTCATATGTTTGAGAATTTTATTTTATCTCATCGGTATTAGAATTAATATTCAACTATTTTCCTGAGGAGGGATTATCTTGCGCGAGATTCAAGTATCTGAAATCACAAAAACAGTCCGTCAAATGTGTATGGACGCAGCTTACCACTTGCCAAAAGACATCTATGAAGGTTTGAAAAAAGGACGTGAAACAGAAGAGTCTTCAGTAGGTCGTATCGTTCTTGATCAAATTATTAAAAATGCAGAAATTGCCGATGCTGAAGATCGTCCATACTGCCAAGATACTGGTATGACTATGGTATTCTTAAAAGTTGGTCAAGATGTTCATTTCGTTGGTGGTGATCTTACAGAAGCTATCAATGCTGGTGTTGCAGCTGGTTATGTTGAAGGTTATCTTCGTAAATCCGTTGTAGCTGAACCATTGTTCAATCGTAAAAATACACAAAATAACACACCTGCAATCATCTATACTGAAATCGTTCCTGGCGATAAAGTAGATATTCAAGTAGAATTAAAAGGTTTCGGTTCTGAAAATAAATCCGATGTAGCTATGCTCGTACCTGCTGATGGTGTGGAAGGCGTTAAAAATGCAGTTCTTGAAATCGTAAAACATGCAGGTCCTAACCCATGCCCTCCAATTGTACTCGGCATTGGTATTGGCGGTACTATGGACCAAGCAGCAGTTATGTCCAAAAAAGCGTTGCTTCGTGACATTAGCGTACCTCATAAAGATGCAGACTATGCAAAATTAGAAGAAGAAATCATGGAAATGGTTAACAAAACTGGTATTGGACCACAATTGGGTGGCACTACAACTTGTATCGGTGTAAACATCGAATGGGGTGCAACTCACATCGCAGGTCTTCCTGTTGCAGTTACTATCATGTGCCATGCTGCTCGTCATGCTCACGTAGTACTTTAATCGATAGGAGGTAAAAACAATGGCTGAATCAATTCGCATTAATACTGAAGAATATAATGAAGAGTTTTCCCGCAAATTAAAAGTTGGTGATAGCGTTCTTATCACTGGTAAAATTTACTCCGCTCGTGACGCTGCTCATAAAGTTATGACTGAAGCTTTAGCGCGTGGTGAAAAATTACCAATCGACTGGACAAATAAATTCGTTTATTATCTTGGACCAACACCTGCAAAACCTGGTGATCCAATTGGTTCCGCTGGTCCTACAACTTCCGGTCGTATGGATGCTTACACACCAACAATGCTTGACCAAGGTATCAAAGGCATGATTGGTAAAGGTTCCCGTAAACCAGAAGTAGTTGAATCCATGAAGAAAAATGGTTGCACATACTTCGCAGCAGTTGGTGGCGCGGCAGCATTGATTGCAAAATCCATCAAAAAATATGAAGTACTTGCTTATGGTGAACTTGGACCAGAAGCTTTGGCTGAATTGACTGTTGAAGATTTCCCTTGCATCGTGGTTGGCGATACTGAAGGTAATAACTTCTACGAATTAGGCCAAAAACCTTACAGAAAAATCTAATATCACCATTGAGTGATTGAAAGAGGCTTGCTAAAGCAAGCCTCTTTTTGTTGTTAAGCTATAATCATAAGATGTTCATCCGTTACGTGTAGAGTTTAGTCTACCGATTCTGTCGGTTTTATGATAATATACATATAGATTTTATACATTCAATTTGAGTGAGGCGATAACATGACTTCTGTAGAAACTATTCGTCAGTCAACTCGCAACGCGATGGCTGAATTACTTGATTTAGCAAAGGTTCGCGAAGGTCAATTATTCGTTGTTGGCTGTTCCACTAGCGAAATTGTAGGTAAAAAAATCGGCACTGACTCTCACCTTGATGTGGCTCAGGTCGTATTTGATGAAATATACAATGCTGTTAAGGCTAAAGGACTTAACTTGGCTATTCAATGTTGTGAACATATTAATCGTGCACTTGTTATGGACCGTAGCGCCATGACATGGGAGGAGGAAGTTAATGTTGTTCCTCAACGTCATGCGGGTGGTGCCCTGGCTGTGATGGCGTACGAATATTTTGATGATCCTGTGATGGTTGAATTTATTCAAGCTGATGTAGGCATCGATATTGGAGATACTTTCATTGGTATGCACATGAAACACGTTGCAGTGCCTGTACGTCTTTGTGTGAAAGAAATTGGGAAAGCACATGTGACGGCTTGTCGTGTTCGTCCGAAGAGCATTGGCGGTGAGCGTGCTGTATATAATGAAGCATTGATGTAGGGGGATAGTATGTCAAACCTAATACCGTATTTTGTATTAGCCGTCGTGGCATTGGGATTCTTTGCTGTTTGCTATGCTGTATTTAGCGGTGATGATGGTGAAAGTAAGGCAAAAGAAAAATCCTATAAAAACATAAGTAATAAAAATAATCCTAAAGCGCATAATGATGTTATATTTGCAACGGAGTCGCAAGAGGGCAATGTAACAATCACACATACGAGTGGAACTAATGTATATACTGCATCAATTCCGGATACAGTTGAAACGGTGGTCGGTGAAGAGCGAGAACCGGCTGAACCTCTGGTTGATCCTATAGATACCTCTTATAATAAAAGAAGTACTCTAAAGTCTAATTCAAGTCATGTTTCAGAGGGAGAATATGCGTTAGCATTAGGTTCGGATAATGGAACACCAATAGGTTCGGATAATGGAACACCAATAGGGGATGAAACCATTGTGATGACAGCCGTATCAGATCTTAAGCAAGCTAATCAAGCTAATCAAGGTGTTACTCCGTTGGTGGATAAAACTATTGTCCTCGATGTTGTTACAGATGAACTTCTCAATAACGCAAACTCTGTTGAAGATACAATTGCTATGGGTGAATCTGTGGAAGCCTTTGAAGCTGATGAAGCGGATAGCATAGATGCTACGCAGATGATAGGTGGTGCGAACGAAATACAAACCGCGGAAGGCCCATCGGTATTAGATGAAACGCGTTTGTTTGATGCTTCTGAAATTGAAGCACAATTGGCGGCAACAAGTTTAACTGAAGAGGAGGAACCGCATGGTCAATGGGCAAAAGCGGCGCATGAGGATAAATGCGTTGAGTTGGCTATAGCACCATTTGTTCATTCCTTTGGGGTGTTACATGGTGATACGCAACACTATGTAGAATCTATTACAAGAGATGCTTTAGCAGCTCTCAATATTACAAAAATTGTTGAAGTGAATGCATTACTAGAGAATATTGTTATTCAAGAAGCGTTGATGAGTATGCAAAAGGCATATGCCGCTACAAATACAGAGTGGATGAAGTCCGCTGCGTTAGGTGCTTTTCTAGATGTGGTTCAATCTCCTAAATCTAGTACGCCATACCTCGTAGCTTTTGATGCATTACGTGTATTACCTCATTTAACTTTAGGTCACTTCCAAGTTATGGCCTTAACATTATTGTTACAATATTCTAGAAACTCTAATAACTATGGATTGATTCATTTCCAACATTATGTGGAAAAATATATTGAGCCATTCATCTCTGATTTGCCTCGAAATGATTCCTTCTATCGCCAGCTAGACTATTTACGCTGTACACAAGAAGAACAAGAGCCTATCACTTTATGCCAAGTGTTGTCGAATTCATATCCGTTTGTATTCAACTATCGTGGTTTCTCTAAGGAAGAACTCTTCCGTGCTACAGATGGTCATGGTGTGGATCCACGTTATGTGGTGCGTAGCTTGAACTCCAATCTTTATAAATTAGCCTTGGTAGATGAGTCTTTAGCACCACAATTCTTTAGACAAACACGAATTTCTAATGCTATGGTTCAACGTGATCTTTTAGCTCTGATGAAGAGCAAACCTACTGCTTTCAGGGGACAAGAGGCGCGTGATATCATGGATGATATTTCACCGGTTCTATTGGACTTAGCTGATGTCTTTGATAGCACGCCAATGTCTAAAATCAGTTTAACATTACTTGGCCTATATTTAGGTCGTGCTCATGTGAAAGCTACGATTGGTGAAGAATTCGATTTATCTCATTGGTTCTAATGTGTAAAATTAATTGTAAAGAACTAATACTAAAGAATTAATACTAAAAAATTAACACTAAAGAACTAATACTAAAGAAATAATAACTGTATACTAAAAGGTCTCCCTAGATTATATAGGGAGACCTTTTTACGTTTATTGTATATTTTTAGTTTTATTATAGGTTAAAAGATATGCTAGAAGCTATTAAAACCGAATTCTTCTATTCCTTCCACGTCTTTTAGTGTTACTGTACGGCCTGTAATATCGATAATGCCTTCATCTCTTAGGCGCCCGAGTTCGCGGCTAAGTGCTGTGCGAGATACATTGAGTACCTCTGCCATTTGCTCACGGTTATGTGGCAAATGGATTGTTGTAGACTGCTGACGTTTATAAATGTCTGTTAAGTACGCGAAAATCTTCTCGCGCATACCTTTCAAGGTAAGATAATGAACCTTTCTTGTAAGGAGAATAGCTTTTTCAGACAAGTCCTCCAATAGGTTGGACAAGATTTTTGTTTGGCATTGTTGGCAATCAGGCAATGTATCAATAAATGTTTCAAGAGGAATGAACATAATTTTACTAACCTTTGTAGCTTTAATCGTAGCAGGCCATAATGGTTGTTTACTAAATAGTAATGCTTCACCAAAAATATCAGACTGTTCAAGGTTAGCCATAATAACGCGTTGGCCCATAACATTTTCACGTGTCAGTAACGCACTGCCTTCGAGAATAACGCCAATGCCTTCCATAGGATCCCCAGAGAGGGCAATAAAATCATTTTTTTTATAGCTATGCACAATAACTTTCGCATTATTTAAATAACTGCGTAGTTCAGGTTCGCCCAACTTATTAAATAAAGGGCATTTAATTAGGTTAGGTAGATATTGGTTGATAATGTCATTTGAAAGTATTTGCTTCATGGTCGCCTCCGATGTGACGAAGTCTATAGTAAATTAAAATGATTATTGTATAATAATAGTATAAGGTCAAATGACCTACCTGTTCCGAAAGGGGAGCCAGGTAAAAATTTTGAAAAAGTTTTTTATTTGTTGCTCAAGCTACAGAAATTGTATCATCTTTACGTTATACTTTCAAATGTAATCAATCAGACACCTGATAATTCATCAGTGTAATGTATAGGTTTTATATTATCTAGCTTGAATGCGAGGAAGTCTCGCAAAGGAGGATTTTTAAATGAGCATGTTCTGTTATCAATGCGAACAATCTGCAGCACCAGGCGGCTGTACTGTACAAGGTGTATGTGGTAAAACTGCACCAGTTGCTAACTTACAAGACGAATTAACTGCTGCTTTAGTTGGTTTAGCACGCGCTTTAGACGTAAAAGGCCAAACTAAAGAAGGCGTTGACTATTTAATGCGTGGTTTGTTCATGTGTGTAACAAACGTAAACTTCTCTGAAGACCGCGTTCA
Organism: Veillonella parvula; assembly: GCF_032550495.1. GTDB lineage: Bacteria > Bacillota > Negativicutes > Veillonellales > Veillonellaceae > Veillonella > Veillonella parvula_G. Next base: position 432,149 of record NZ_JAWFZJ010000003.1, read on the forward strand.
AGAATTCATCGACGAAGTAAACGCTTATCATGCAAAAATCGATAGCGCAGCTCAAAACTTCGATTGGGAACAATTGTGGAAAGGTGAAGAAGATATCGTATCCCTTCGTTCCACATTATTGTTAGGTATGCGTGGTATGGCTGCTTATGCATGGCATGCTGCACGCCTTGGTTTCCATGATCCTGAAGTTGATGCTTGGTTCATCAAAGGCATGGTAGAATTCGCTAAAGACCACAGTGCTGAAGAATGGTTGAACTTGTTGATGGAATTCGGTCAAATCAACTTGAAATGCATGGCTATTCTTGATAAAGCTAACACTGAAACATATGGTACTCCAGTACCAACTACAGTACCTTTGACTGTAGAACCAGGTCCTTTCATCGTTGTAACTGGTCATGACCTTCACGACTTGAATCAATTGTTGGAACAAACTGATGGTAAAGGTGTAAACATCTATACTCATGGTGAAATGTTACCTTGCCACGCTTACCCTGAATTGAAAAAACATCCTCAATTGAAAGGTAACTTCGGTACTGCATGGCAAAACCAACAAAAAGAATTCGTTGACGTTCCTGGCGCATTCTTGTTCACTACAAACTGCATTATGCCACCAAAAGAAAACTACAAAGCTAATATCTTCACTACAGATATGGTAGGTTTCGACGGCTGTGCACACGTAGAAGAAAAAGCTGATGGCACTAAAGACTTCTCCGCTGTTATTGAACGCGCAATCGAATTGGGCGGCTACAAAGAAGCTCAAGAATTCACTGGCATCAACGGTGGTCACGAAGTAACTACTGGTTTCGGTCACGGTACAGTATTGGGTATTGCTGATAAAGTAATCGACGCTGTAAAAGCTGGCGCAATCAAACACTTCTTCTTAGTTGGTGGTTGTGACGGTGCTAAAGTAGGCCGTAACTATTACACAGAATTCGTAAAACAAACTCCAGATGATACTGTAGTATTGACATTGGCTTGTGGTAAATTCCGCTTCAATGACCTTAACATCGGTGAAATCGGTGGTATCCCTCGTATCCTTGATATGGGTCAATGTAACGATGCTTACTCCGCTATTCAAGTAGCAGTAGCTTTGGCTGGTGCATTTGAATGTGACGTAAACGACTTGCCATTAACATTGGTATTGTCCTGGTACGAACAAAAAGCAGTATGTATCTTGTTAACATTGTTGGCATTGGGTATCCGCAACATCTACATCGGACCTTCCTTGCCTAAATTCTTCTCCAGCAATGTATTGAACATTTTGGTAGAAAAATTCCAATTACATCCAATTACAACTCCAGAAGCTGACTTGAAAGCTATCTTGGGTTAATAGGATCCATTAACTTATTAACTACAGTCCTACTTCCCCTCTCTTTTATGATTTAGGACTGTTGTTATAAATAACGCACCTTAGGTTCGCCTAAGGTGCGTTTTTTACTTTTTTTGTGAAAGCTATCTGTTAGTGGCTGTATATTGATGGGGCCTGACAGTATTGCGACAACTAGATTACTAATGGGCATAACCTATCTCATGCCTCCATACTCAGCGTAAGTCGGCCCTCAATAGGTTATGCCCATAAGTAAAACGTTTCTGAAATATAAGTCCCATCAATATACAAACTCATAAAATAGCTTTCATCAGAATAGTGAGGTGAGGGGGAGATGTCGCTGCATAAGTATAGTCTTTCCCTTTTATAACTGTAGATATGGATGCGTCCCATCAATATACAAAGTTTTAGAACAGCTTTCATAAGAATAGTAGTCCTCTGTAGACAAACAAATATGCCCCTAATGTGCATATAGACAAGGCTCGATATTGGTTGCTATACTATAGGTGAAATAGGATTTTTTCACATGGTTTATGTGTATATAGAGGTATGTATGAACAGTATTTTTGATATTATAGGGCCTATTATGATTGGTCCGTCTAGTTCGCATACAGCGGGTGCTGCGCGACTAGGCAAGATGGCGCGGTGTATTTTTCGTGCTACTCCTAAAAAGGTAGATTTAACATTATATGGATCTTTTGCAAAAACTTATAAAGGGCATGGTACGGATCGTGCTTTGATTGGCGGCTTATTAGGTTATAAAGAGGATGATGCGAACATCCGAGTTGCCCATGAATTAGCGAAAAAAGAGGGGATGGAGTTTGCTTTTATTGAGTCTCCTCTTGATGTAGGGCATCCGAATGTGGTGCGTTTTGATATGTATGATGAGCATAATCGTCATATGACTGTTATTGGTCGCTCTCTCGGCGGTGGTCAGATTATGATTACCGAAGTAGATGGAAATGATATGTCCATTACAGGAGATGAGTTTACGCTCGTTGTGTTCCATGAGGATAGACCTGGTGCGATTTCTCTTGTGAGCCAAGCATTGAGCGAGTCCGATATTAACATCGCTACGATGCGCGTATTCCGTAAGGGCAAGCATAAGGATGCAGTCATGGTTATTACTACAGATACGGTGGTAAATCCTATTACAGTTCAGTTTATGCGCGAGTTTCCAGGCATCCAGGATGTGATGACCTTTGAAGCATTATAGGAGGGCGAATGATGAGTTATGCATATGATACAATTGCAGATATTATTCGCCTAGGTGAGGAAAACAATATTTCTTTTGGCGATGTAGTATTGCGTTATGAATTAGAGAATTACGACCGCAGTGAAGACGCGGTTGTTCGTGAAATAGAGAATCGCTTAGATATTTTTGAAAGTTCCATTCAAGATGGGATAGCTTATGCGGAGAAAACGGCTTCTGGTATGTCCGGTGGTCAAGCGGCACAGCTTAATGGGCAAACACCTCGTTTTATGAGTGATATTGCGTATAAGGCAATGACGTATGCTATTGCTGTAAATGAGGCAAATGCAAAGATGTTCCGCATTGTTGCTTGTCCTACGGCTGGCTCTTGTGGTGTTATGCCTGGTGCTGTGAAAGCCGTAGCGGACCACTACCAATTAGATAGAGCTACAGTGGTAAAAGGCTTCTTAGCTGCGTCCGGTATTGGTAATGTAGTAGCAAATCGCGCTTGTGTTGCTGGTGCTGTTGGCGGTTGCCAAGCGGAAATTGGTACGGCTGCGTGTATGGCAGCAGGGGCGATTGTCGAAATGATGGGCGGTTCACCACGTCAAGTAGGTCATGCTATCGCATTGTGCATGAAAAATCTATTGGGGCTTGCTTGTGATCCGGTAGCAGGGCTCGTAGAGGTGCCATGTGTTAAGCGTAATGGCTTTTATGCAGTCCATGCTATTACTGCATCAGAAATGGCGTTAATGAATATTGAAAGCCAAATTCCACCAGATGAAGTCATTGAAGCGATGAATAATATAGGCCGTGCTATGCCGGCAGCATTGCGTGAAACAAGTGATGGCGGCCTTGCGGTGACACCGACAGGTACAGCTATTGCAGAACGAGTGCAATCCTTATAAGGATTGCACTTTTTTCATGCTTTCATTTGTAGTAAAATAAAGATTAGACTAGTTCAGAAAGGAGCGTGTATGATGGAACAAGCAAATCGAATATTGACCGTATTAGAAGAAGCCGGCCATGAAGCTTATATCATAGGCGGCGCTGTGCGCGATATTTTGATGCATCAAAAGCCACATGACTTCGATATTGTGACGTCTGCACGTCCCGATACAGTGATTGAGGTTCTTCGCGGTCATGATATTCAAACGACAGACCTCGTAGGAAAATCTTTTGGTGTAGTGGTAGCTACATTAGAGGGCAAGCAATACGAAATCGCTACATATAGAACAGAACGATATGGTGCAGATAGCCATCGTCCCGAAGAAATTACTTATGCCGATACCTTAGAAGAAGATGTGTTGCGTCGTGATTTTACTGTCAACGGCATGGCTATGAACCGTTATGGTGAAGTTATAGACCTTGTAGGTGGACGACGTGATATTAAACATAAGACGTTACGAACCATTGGTAATGCGCAGGAACGTTTTGAAGAAGATGCGTTACGATTATTTAGAGCGTGCCGTTTTGTGGCGAAGTTGGATTTTTTGCCGAGTAAAGACCTATTAGAGGCTATGCCCAAGGCTTTTCACCGCGTACCTGGCTTGTCTTTAGAACGTGTACGAAATGAGATTAATCGTCTCATGTTAGAGCCTGCGGTGGCTAAAGGCCTTGATGTCCTTGTTCAATCCCGCTTGGCAGAATGCTCTTGTCGTGTTGTAGAAAATGGTGCGGCTCGGGAGGTTCCCATCTTGCCTGAACTATATCATCTCGTGAATTTGCCCCAAGAAAAGGACTTTCATGAATTCGATGGTTGGTACCATACATTAGCCGTTGTGTCCCATACGGAGCCGGATTTGGTGTTGCGTTGGGGTGCCTTATTACATGATGTGGCAAAGGGAATGCCAGCGGTACGTGCTGTTATCAATGGACGCCTTACGGATCGTGGGCATGATACACTAGGAGCGGAGATGGCAGAAACGTTATTAACCCGACTAGGATATCCGGAGGCCTTTGTAAAACGCGTGGCGTGGATTGTGAAAAACCACATGCGCTTTCACTATTTTGTACAAAATGGCGATGCAAATGAGAAAAAATGGCTTCGCAAGGAAGCCCGTAGTGGTGAATTCCGAGATAGCCAAATTATGCGCACTGCATGGGAGCAATTAGCTAAGGTTTGTGCTGCCGATGTATTAGGTTGTGGGAAACCTTACTCGTCTACAGACGGAACATTAGCCTTTGGAGAATGTATGGCAGATCTTAGTTTAGAGATGCCTGTACATACCAAGGACTTAAATTATGACGAACGAGTGATTAAGCTCGCTGGGAAACAAGTAGGGGAAGGATTGCAGTATTTATTAGGTCAGGTACAAAATGGGGTTATTCCTAATAAACCAGATGCGCTATATGACGCATTAGACCATAAGTTACGCCGTCCAGTGGAGAAATGATGAAGTTATTAAATAAAGCGTTATTACGCATGAGTGATTGGAGTCGCACTACGTGGTGCCTTGCCATACTCATGACCGTTGCCTTCGTCCTTATCGGACGTTTAGCACAGTTACAGGTCTTTGATACCTTTGACCTAGAGAAGAAAAACTTATTACAAGTTCAAGTAGATAGAAAATTACAATCGCCGCGCGGTACAATCTATGACCGTAATGGCAAGCCTTTGGCGATGAGTGTAGTTACAAAATCTTTATATGCGGATCCGAAGATGATTAAACAGTCTCCTCAAGAGATTGCGGATCTCATCTCACCGTATGTAACGATGTCAAAAGAGAATATTGTGAAAGCTTTGCAAGAGGATACCGCCTTTGTCTGGTTGAATCGTATGATGGATGCAGACAAATCAAAAGCGGTACAACAAGTTATTAAGGATAATAATATTGCAGGCCTCAATTTCGTTGAAGAATCTAAGCGCTATTATCCAAATGGTGTCTTAGCGGCACAAGTATTAGGCTTTGTCGGCACTGATGATAAAGGTCTTGATGGTCTAGAAATGGTTCTTGATGACGAATTAAAGGGGGGCGTACAACAAGAAATTGTAGCTACTGATAATAAAGGGAATGCCATCTTTGGTTCCGTATTATCTAAATTTTTACCAGATAAGGGTAAAAGCGTAACCTTAACCATCGATGCAACAATTCAATTTATTGCAGAACGCGCTCTTGATAAGGCGATGGTTGATACAGGAGCTAAGCATGCCAGCGTTATCGTTATGGATCCAAAGAACGGTGAAATATTAGCGATGGCCAATCGTCCAAGTTATGATCCTAATAACTACAACCAAAGTGGTGAAGAGGCTTTCAAAAATATTGCGGTTACCAATTTATATGAACCAGGCTCTACATTCAAACCTATCATTGCATCTGCAGCTCTTGCAGCAGGCAAATGGAAGTTAGACACTGTGTATAACGATAAAGGGGCCTTCGCTGCCAATGGACATATCATTAGAAACTGGAATGGTGAGGGATATGGTCCTGTTCGTTTGCTAGATATTTTGAAGTACTCTATTAATACTGGTATGGCTGAAATTGGTACATTAACAGGTGCAGATATTCTCTCGAAATATATACGTGATTATGGCTTTGGCTCTGAAACAGGTATTGAATTGCCTGGTGAAGGAGCAGGTATTTTGTATAATCCAGAGGATATGAGTAAGCTAGACGTTGCGACTATGTCCATCGGTCAAGGTATTGCGGTTACACCATTACAAATGGTTCGCGCCTTTGGTGCACTTTCTAATGGTGGGGCTATGATGAAACCACATATCATCAAGTCTTATAGTAACTCTCAAGGCGATGTTACAAGTACGACTGAAACATCTGTTGTGGGACAACCAGTTCCGGCGGAAACCGCTAAAACCATTGTAGATATTCTAGAAAAAGAAGTATCCGAAGGTGGCGGTACAAAAGCGATGGTAGAAGGTTATCACTTCGGCGGTAAAACTGGTACGGCGGAAAAACTAGATACCAAACATGGCGGTTATCTCGACGGACAATACATTGCGTCCTTTATTGGCTTTGGCCCTGTAGAGGATCCAAAATTTGTAGTTCTTGTCGTTATTGATGACCCACAAAAGGGTTCTTATTATGGTAGTCAAATTGTAGCCCCTGTATTTAAGGACATCGTATCTCAACTTGTACGGTATTACCAAATGAGTCCGTATGTTAAAGAAAGTACACCAGTAGCTGTTAAAGCTGCTAATACATTACCTGAACCAAAACCGGGAAGTGATGGTTCTGTTACATTGCCTAACTTTACTGGTTTTACCTATGGTGAAGTGCGTGATTGGTTACATAAGGCGGGACTTGCCTTTAAACCGGATGGAACTGGTACGGCTACATCTCAAGATGAAAGTAGCGGTACAACTGTTCAGGCTGGTACAGCAATTACTGTTCATTTCCGTAGATAAAACGAATTCGGTCATAATTAGAAATTATAGACAGTTCGTTATATAATAGAATAAGAGACTTAGGTGCCTCTCCGGAGGCACCTTATTTTATAGATAGTTTGAATGAATGGAGATACTTATGATCGAATTACGCGGTAAAGCAGTAGCAGACGCTCACAAGGCGATTTTACAAGAAAAAGTTGCAGCAGTTGGCGACTCTGTAATTACTATGGCAGTATTACTCGTTGGTGAAGACCACGGTGCTCATATGTACGCTACATTTATGGAAAAGACAGCCAAGAACTTTGGCTATGGCTTTGTGTTAAAACAATTACCTGAAACGGCTACACAGGATGAAGTAGTTACAGCATTGCAAGAATTAAATAATGATGCGGCTGTTCATGGGATTTTACCGTTAATGCCGATGCCTAAACACATTGATACAGAGGCTCTTATCGATATGCTAGATCCTAAAAAAGATATCGATGGTCTAACTACGTATAATATTGGTCTTGTAACTGCCGGTAAAGGTGGCTTTGCCCCTTGTACTGCCAAGGCGTGCATGGCGATTTTAAACCACTATGATATTCCTGTAGAGGGTAAACATGTGGTAGTAATCGGTCGTAGCCAAGTGATTGGTAAGCCGGTAGCTCTTATGACACTTGGTGCACATGGTACGGTTACAATGTGCCATTCCAGAACCCCTGATTTGGCAGAACAAGTAAAACGTGGCGATATCGTTATTGCTGCAGCGGGTCGTGCTCATATGATTACAGCAGATATGATTAAGCCAGGTGCTGTTGTTATCGATGTAGGCATTAATGAACTAGAAGGTAAGACGGTAGGCGATGTTGATTATGAAGCGGTAAAAGATATTGCGTCTGCAATTACTCCAGTGCCTGGTGGTGTAGGCTCTGTAACGACTACTATGATGCTTGAAGCTGTATATGAGGCATACCATGCATGAGATGTCTATAGCAGAAGGTATACTTGATGTAGCCCTCGATACATTGCGCCAACACGATGCATCTGTGATTCATTCCGTTCAACTCGATTTGGGCCTTATGAGTGGAGTAGAGCCAGATTCTCTCCTATTTTGCTGGGAAGCCGTTACAAAGGGGACTGCAGCAGAAGGTTCGCGTATAGAAATTAATACGATTCCTATTGAAGGAAAGTGCTTGGATTGTGATAAAACATTTCCTGTAGAAAATTATAAGTTTATCTGTCCCTATTGTGACAGTCATTTCGTACAAACCATTGGTGGCCGCGAACTACAAGTGACCTCCATGGATATCGATTGATAGAAAGGTTAGGCATGCAAGTTCAAGTTAAAACTAATGTATTGGCAAAAAATGATGCCATTGCAGAGTCCTTACAACAGTTGTTTAAGGAAAAAAATATTTTTGTATTTAATCTATTAGGTTCTCCAGGGGCTGGTAAAACATCTCTATTGGAGGCAACTTTACATGATTTGAAAAAAGATTACCGCCTTGCTGTTATTGAAGGTGATTTATTTACTGCTAAGGATGCGGAACGGATTCATGAATTAGGCGTTCCTGTTATTCAAATCAATACAGTGGGAGGTTGCCATCTTGATGCACAAATGATTCAAGATGCACTAGGTGATTTAAATCTTGATGAACTCGATATGATCATTATCGAGAATGTAGGTAACCTTGTATGCCCTGCAGAATTTGAGATTGGTGAAAGCATGAAGGTAACTGTATTATCTGTTACTGAAGGTGAAGATAAGCCTCTTAAATACCCATTAATCTTTAAAGAGTCAAAGGCTATTCTCATTAATAAGATAGATTTATTGCCTTATGTACCATTTAAAAAAGACAAGGCAATACAAGATATACGTAATTTGAATCCAAATGGAGAAATTTTTGAAGTAAGTTGCACGGCCCACAACGGTCTTGAAACATGGTTGAATTGGTTGCGTGCACAGTTGGAGAATAATCGATGAACTATTCTATGAAGAGCCGTATTGTAGCAGCCCTCCTTGTGGGCTTGTGTGCTACTACAATCAGTTATGCAGCAGAGCCTGCCATTTCCACTGTTAACCCAGTTGCAGTAGAAACTACTGATGACACTAACGTTGTAGCTCAAGATTCCGCTAATGCGAGCAATGATGGTAGTGTAGATGGAACTGGTGAGGTTGATAGCTTGTCTTACCTTGATAATGCACCAGTTAGAGTTGTTAAGCTAGACCCAAAAACGAAACAGGAAGGTTCTAAAACTGGATGGCTCGCAGAGCAAATGGCTGTAACTGAATTTGGTGATTCTATACAATTCTGGCAAGCGGCTAGTGAGAACGAAGGTCCTTTGCCGAGTATCACTCAGAATAATTTAGCTGATATTGGTAAGTCTTATACGGCAAACAGTTTACCGCCTTTAGGTTCTCAAGATGACTATGCTATTGGCACATACCGATTGGGGAATCAGTTTGAAGTCCCAAAAGATGTAGAAAAAACTGAGGTACGTGATAACTTTACTACGTATTACATGAAAGATGTAGCAGTAACTGTATATACTGGACCTGCTCAAGAATTGTTGGTTAACAATCAATTGCGCGGTCAAGGGGCGACTTACTTCTTTGAACCAAATACTATTACAAATATTCATAGTACGAAAAAAGGCGCTAATACAGTACGTGACATTGGCCCTGGTAGCACACGGATGGAATTGATATTTGCCTATGGCAGTCCTAATGCGATGTGGCGTGATAAGAAAAATGAGACGTATATTTTCCTTTATGAGGGGCATTCCGAAAATTCATTGCCTCAAAAAAAGGAGTTTAAGAGTCCTGTAGAGAATACAAATAGTAATAGCCAACAACAATCTATGCTTGGTCAGCAAAAAGAATATATTGCTTTCACCATTAAACAAAGCAATATAGAGGCTGTAGACATTATTAGTGGACAAGTATGGCCTAGGTTTGGATTGCCGAAAGCTGAAGTGTATGATTTTGAAGCTGGTACACTTACGGCTGATGATTTTGTATTGCGTGGTTTCAAGTTGAATGACCATTTTGTTAATGATCCTAATAATGATTGGAAACATCAAGGCATATTGTTTGGCTCCACATTTATTGGCTATAATGAATACGGTGTGAGTGTAGATAAAAAAGATCTTATCAATCGCGTATTATTAAATGTTTATACGCCTACACGTCGTGGAATCGCGATGGGTGATACCAAATATTTATTGCTCTTTGTGTATGGTATGCCAACTCGTATTGTTGAATCTACAACAAAGGCGGGGACGTCTACCGTATATGAATATAAAAATCCAGCGGCAAGCAACTCTTATTTACAGTTTGCCCTAGATGATAAAAACCAATATATCAAATCCGTTATGTTATCTGACCGTCCTGTAAAATAGGATAGGTCACAGCGAGGAGGCAAAGGGTATGGTTACTGTACAAGATGTAAAAGAACGTTGGGAAAAGATTCAAGGTGATGATGAACGTATATTGTTTATCGTTGGTGGTCCAGGTTCTGGTAAAAGTTTGCTAATTCGTGAATTGTCTGAGCAGAAGGGCTGGAAATACTTGGAAGCTAAGCAACTCATCGAGGAAGAGTTTTTGCTCGTGCCTCGTGATGAACGGCCTCAATTAGCGGAAGAAGTTATTTGCCGTGCTCTTAGCCGTAGCGATACGGAAGTAGTCTTGCTAGATGGCATTAATGTATTCTTTGCACCTATCTTAAATCTAAAACCATTTGAGTTGTTAAAAACTATTAGTAAGAAGTATCCTATTGTCGTTGGCTGGCGTGGACATATTGAAGGGGATCAGTTGTACTTAGAACATAACAATAATCCTAAACATGCTGTAGTTAGTATTGCACATCCAGATCATGTTATTGCAATCGACTAAATGTATGTTTGAACATATTGGTTGAATATAGGGAAAACTATAAATGTATAGAAGGAGATAGCGGGCTATCTCCTTTTTTAGTTATATAATTACAGTTATTAGGTAAAAAATATAGTTTTGTAATTTCCTATTATTTGATTTTAGTAAACCTGAAATATGGATGTTAGCAGACATGGACTGGTAAGGAATGAAACTATGTAAAGGTATATAAAGAATATACTAGTAAATAAAAGTTGATTACTGGATATATACTGAAAACGAGGCATTTTATAGAGGATTGATAAAATATAAATTTTTTTTGACAAAATACTTGCATAGGGTATCGTTTCATGTTATTATGATTAAGCACTAAGAGTGACCACAGTGAACGAAAAACTTCAAAAAAGTTTTTAAATGTTCTTGACACTTAGTGTGCTAGGTGATACAATTCATCTTGTCGTAATGATGCTGGCGTAGCTCAATAGGTAGAGCAGCTGACTTGTAATCAGCAGGTTGTGGGTTCAATTCCTATCGCCAGCTCCATTTTATTTATGGAGGGATTCCCGAGCGGCCAAAGGGAGCAGACTGTAAATCTGCCGTCTTCGACTTCGAAGGTTCGAATCCTTCTCCCTCCACCATTCATAGCGGGGTGGAGCAGTTGGTAGCTCGTCGGGCTCATAACCCGAAGGTCGCAGGTTCAAGTCCTGTCCCCGCAACCATAAAAACCACAGTGAAATGATCGTTCATTGTGCTGGTGTAGCTCAGTCGGCAGAGCGTATCCTTGGTAAGGATAAGGTCACCGGTTCAATCCCGGTCACTAGCTCCATACATGGCGGCATAGCTCAGTTGGCTAGAGCAATCGGTTCATACCCGGTGTGTCCGCGGTTCAAATCCGTGTGCCGCCACCATTAAACCTCACCTTGGTGGGGATTTTTTTATTTCTTTACATATGACATGCTATTCTAAGACTTTGTATATATGGTATAATAATAGGTAAGGAAATCTTATATTCCATTGATAAATTAGGGTTAATATATTATATTAATACTAGAATGTAATTTGTTTTTGTGAAGGAGGATATAATCCTAATGGCAAAAGAAAAATTTGAACGTACGAAACCGCATGTTAACATCGGTACAATCGGTCACGTTGACCATGGTAAAACTACTTTGACTGCTGCAATCAC
>NZ_JAWFZJ010000004.1:0-137947 GCF_032550495.1 Veillonella parvula
TGTGTTAAGCACGCCGCCAGCGTTCGTCCTGAGCCAGGATCAAACTCTCCAAGATATCTTGAAGCTATTTGAATAGCTCATTTGTTTTGTTGTCGCTACCATTAAGTAGCTTTGAATTATGGTTGGTTTTGACTGTGTCAAAACCCGCACTCTGGCATATGTTCAATCATTTCGATTGATTACCTATCATTGTTCAGTTTTCAAAGATCTGTACCAGTCTACACATTCTTTCGTCGAAGTGTTTCATCAACTGGCGACTTGATTATTCTATCAAGTTAAGCTCATTACGTCAAGTGCTTTTTTTAACTTTTAAGAAGTTTTTTATACTTATCATTTGAGCTGTGTCCTAATGACTTGTATTAGTATAGCATAAATATAATAAACGTCAATATATAAAATTGCCGCCTTATCATTTTCATCTTTCTTTCATTATTTTCTTAACATTCTATATATAATATCTCATTAAAACCCATTTTAACTTGTTAAATACTTCTTTACCAATTTTTACCTTAAAATATCTATAGTTCTAAAGGAGTATATCTTTTTACCCATATATGATACAAAGCAAGTGCTATCACCATAACCAATGCAGTGAACATATATAAATATTGATAGCCCCAAGCACTAGCTAATACTGCAAGTATAACTGATCCAGCACCGACACTTATATCTAATGCTAAAAAATATGTTGCTGTTGATACACCCGCACGCTCAATAGGAGCTGATTGTATAGCCAGCGCTTGGAATGCAGGTTGTGCTGCACCATAGCCTAACCCCAATAACGAAGCGGTGAATAGAATAGCTAATGGGGTTATAGCCAATCCCAATACAAATAAGCCTAGTATAAATAATCCTAATCCTGTATAGATAATAATTTTTGAACCATATCGAGCATATATTTTTCCTACTATGGGTCGACTAATAATAATCATCAACGCAAAAATAGCAAAGAAAGCACTTCCCCATATTCCTGCCCCCATGCTATTAAGTTCTATAGGTATAAAAACTAAAACACCAGAATAGGTAAACCCAATAAATAAGCCCATTAAAGCCCAAGGTAAACTTTTATTTTCTATAAACTGGGAAATATGCCAACCTTTATATTTTGATTGTTTAGGTAATGCTAACTCTTTTGATAGGGGAATAATATTACTTAAGACCATAGCCAATCCAGTCATAACCGTTAAAAATATGTACAATGCCATACTACCGTATGACGATAAAGCATATAGGCCGATAGCAGGTCCTAATACCATTGCTATATTTGAAAAGATAGCAAACATATTAACTCCCTCACCTTTTCGACTAGGAGGTAATACTAATACTGCTAGAGTAGCCATTACAGTTGTTCCAAGGGCAAACACAACACCATGTAACCCACGTAGTACGAAAACAGCCTCTAAGGATGTAGTAAAATTAAATAATCCCATAATAATGAAAAACAAGGCTGTTGATATTAATAGAACAATACGCTTATTAAGACCATCTATTAATCGTCCTGCAAAAATCCTACATAAAATTGTACCAATTTGAAAATATGTCATCGCTAAGCCCGCATCGAGATCGCTGCCACTCAGTTCAGACGTGATTACAATTGGCAATGCCGCTACGAGAACATATTGAGTCATATATAAAATACCACTACTAATACCATAATTAGTAAAAGCAGGGCTCCATAATCTATTTGAATCCATATTTGTATCTCCCTTTTGTATCGTGTCACCTAGCCATTTTACGCCTCTATCTTATAGAATTCAAGAACAAGCCTTTTTAAATTTTATATAGTTAAAAATGACTGTTATCTGTAAAATACCTATACCGTTTTACATAATAAAAGATGGCAAAATAAAAGAACCTCTCTAAAAATAAATCAAGAGAGGTTCTTGTACTTTAATCATTAACACAATAATAATTTATAACTTATTATTGATTACGTACGTCATTTTTATTGCGGCTCTTCCACATAACCCACAAGGATGTAGCTACACAGATAGAGGAGTACGCACCGCTAGCAAAGCCAATAATCATACAAAGAGCAAAGTTCTTTGTAGTATCTCCACCAAATAAATAAAGGGATACACAGGCAAACATAACTGTTGCCAATGTATAGAAACTACGATGAATACTTTGTGTAATAGACGCATTCGCCAAATCTGCAAATGTATCAGAACGTTTATGTGTATGCGTATTTTCACGAACACGGTCAAAGATAACTACAGATTCATTCATGGAGTAACCTACAACCGTAAGAATGGCAGCTAAGAAGGATGCATCAATTTCTAGTTGGAAATAAGAGAAAACACCAAGAACCATAATCAAGTCATGGAAAATGGCAACTAACGCAGAAATGGCAACCTTATATTCAAAACGATAAGAAATATATAGAGCTAATGCTGCGAATGCTATAACAAGATTCAATAATGCATGTTCTGTAACCTCAGAGCCAATTACAGCACCTACAGTTTCAATACGTTTAACTGTATTGTTACCAATAGATTTAGTCAAAGAATCAACAACAGCGGCACTTTCACTAGACTCTAGATTACGTGTACGAATCATTACGTCTTCGCCTGCTGTATCACCAGTAGTATCACCAGAAAGCTGAATTTGTGCATTTTCAAGATTATATTCTTTTAGAACGTCACGAACTTGACTAACCTCTACAGGTTGATCAAATACAACTTCAACAATCGTACCACCAGTATAATCAATACCAAAGTTAAACCCTTTAGTAAATATGGAAATTAAGCTGATTATAACGAGTGTGGAGGAAATAGCAAACCACCAACGATGATGTTTAATTACGTCTAATGTCATTTGCGTTTACCTCCTTTCAACGATTTTGGTGCAAATGCGTCAGCACTTGTGCTTGGAGAAATATTCGCACCAAACCAGAATGGATGGTTCGTAAAGTTACAGTCAATAAGTAAGCGCAATAAGAAATGGCTCACAGTAATCGCTGTGAACATACTTACCACAACACCTACGCCTAAGCTGATAGCAAAGCCTTTTACCGGACCAGAACCTAAGATTGTCAAGATACCAGCCGTAATAATAACGGATACGTTCGCATCTGTAATTGTTGCTAAAGCACGACTGAAACCGGCTTCCATAGCTACACGCATGGACTTACCAGAGAACACCTCTTCTTTAAAACGTTCAAAGATAAGAATATTCGCATCTACAGCAACACCCATAGATAAGATAATACCCGCGATACCTGGTAATGTCATAGTCGCATTAAAGCCTTTGCCTAATACGAGCAATAAGAGCATAACATATACAAGTAAGGCAATATTAGCTACGATACCAGAAAAACGATATAAAATAACCAAGAAAATCATGATCATTGCAATACCAGCACTGAAGGCTACAACAGATTTATCCTTGGAGTCTTGACCCAAAGAAGGACCAACTGTACGCACTTCTAATACATTAATTTTAACAGGTAATGCACCGGAACGTAATAAAATAGCTAAGTCTTTAGCTTCTTCTAAACTTTGACTACCAGAGATAGTGGCTTTACCACCTGTAATTGCTTGTTGTACTACAGGATTAGTCAATTCTTTACCATCCAATGTAATGGCAATACGACGACCAATATTTTTAGATGTTAAATCAGCAAACTTCTTAGCCCCTTCATCACTTAATTCAATAGCAACGAGTGGTTGTTTATTTTGACCTAACTCTTCTTTCGCATCTTTTAAGTCATCACCAGTCATAACGGTTTGACCTTGGTCGTTTTTAAATTCCAAGACCGCTGTTTTACCGATACGTTTAATCGCTTCGTCAGGATCTTTTACACCTGGCAATTCAATGATAATACGACGAGCACCTTCACGTTGTACCAATGGTTCAGATAAACCCATTTCATTAATACGACGTTCTAAGATTTGCTTCGCCCGTTCCACTGCATCATTGTCAGCTGTACCAGTCGCAGAGTCCTCTGCTTCCAATACGATATGCGTACCACCTTGCAAGTCTAGGCCTTGTTTCAAAGAGCCTGCTAATGGTTGAATAAAATACGCAAATAATCCAATGATGGCAGCAATGACTACTAAAAACTTGATAATAGCTTTACCGTTCAAAATAGTTGCTCCCTTCTGCTATACACAATGTATAATGCCTTGCTCTGTCACAATTTTACTCATTCGTTGGTCTAATGCTTCCATTGGGATTGGTGTTTCCCATAATTGTACAGTCCAACATACGCCCATAAATGTACTTGGTGAAAGTTCCTTGAGAAATCGATCATAATACCCATTCCCCATTCCCATGCGACCACCTTGACGGTCAAAGCCAGCACCAGGCACTAAAATCAAATCCAAGTCACACGGATCAATAATATCGTATGGCTCAGCGGGAATACGTATATTTAACACACCCCGAGTGATAGATTCTAGAGACTTAAGACGAACTGCAATCATAGTCGTCTTATCAGTACATACTGGAACGTATACAGATTTACCATGTTCTAAAGCATGACGAATCACATCGTCTAAATTGGCCTCTTTAGGCATCGCCAAATAGGCCATAATGTTTTTTGCCGATATATACTCAGGACTATTAACGATTTGATTCGTCAACATCGGCGTCCACGACCTACAATCAGCAACGGATAAAGCAGCGCGCTGAGACTTACACGCCTGGCGCACTGCTTCCTTTGTATTCATTATTTTTCTTCCTTGTTTTTCTTAGACAGTACATTAGCAACTGCTGTACGAGCAAATGTTAATTCAACTTTTTCAGATACCTGTACCTTGACTTTTTCATCATCAAGTTCAACAATTTCGCCATAAATACCACCAATAGTAACGATTTTTTGGCCTTTTTTTAAGCTACCTAACAAGCTAGCACGCTCTTTTTGTTGTTTCTTTTGTGGACGCCACAATAAAAAGTAAAAAATCACTACCATTAACAAAATAGGCCAGCTAGTTTGCAAGATTTGTTGAATATCTCCCATGTTATCCTCCTAGGTTAATAAATATGTATTTCTTTTCTAGTATAGCCACCTAATATAAATTTGACTAGACTTAATTACTATTTTTTAAAGCTATCCCAAAATTGCATTCTAAATTGTGGGAACCGATCTTCTAAGATAGCTTGTCTCATTTGACGCATAAACTCTAATAAGAAATAGAGATTATGATATGTTACAAGGCGTAATGCCAAAATCTCTTCTGCCTTATATAAGTGACGAATATATGCACGGGAATAATTTTTACATGTATAACATTGGCAACCTTCTTCTAAAGGACCCCAATCATGAGCAAATTGAGCATTTCGAATATTAAGGCGACCATTCCAGGTCATGGCCATCCCATTTCGAGCAACACGAGTTGGATATACACAATCAAACATATCAACTCCACGTGCTACACCTTCTACCAGACAATCTGCGGTGCCAACGCCCATCAAATAACGAGCCTTGTTAGTTGGCAATAATGGCGTAGTATATTCTAAGATTTCATTCATTAAATCATGAGGTTCCCCAACGGATAAACCGCCGATGCTATAACCTTCAAAATCCATAGCTACAAGTTCTTCCGCACTTTGTTTGCGCAAGTCTTTGTACATGCCACCTTGAACGATACCAAACATGCCTTGCCGGTCATGAGCTTTACGAGCCTCTTGGCAACGATGCGCCCAACGCGTGGTACGCGCCGTAGAGCGTTTCGCATAATCATGATCCGCGGGATACGGAATACATTCGTCAAAAGCCATCGCAATATCAGAACCTAATTGCTCTTGTACCTTTGTAGCCACTTCAGGAGATAGAAACTGTTTTGATCCATCAATGTGGGATCTAAATGTAACACCATCCTCAGTAATTTTGCGCATATCGCCTAAACTAAATACTTGGAATCCACCACTATCAGTAAGAATCGCTTGATCCCAATTCATAAATTTATGTAAGCCCCCAGCCTCTTCTACAAGCTCCGGCCCTGGGCGAAGAAATAAATGATAGGTATTACTCAAAATAACTTGAGAACCCATAGCCTTTAGTTCTTCTGGTGTCATAGTTTTAACTGTCGCTTGCGTGCCTACAGGCATAAACATCGGTGTTTGGAAGGTACCATGTGGCGTATGCAATAAACCTGCCCGTGCCCCCGTATGAGGACATGTCTTTTGTAATTCATAAATAATACTCGGCATAGTCCCTCCTAACGTATAAACATAGCATCGCCGAAGCTAAAGAAACGATAACGTTCACGTACAGCTTCTTCGTAGGCCGCCAAACAGTGTTCACGACTAGCTAGTGCACTAATCAACATTAACAATGTAGATTGAGGCAAGTGAAAATTCGTTACCAACGCATCAATCATCTTAAATTTATAGCCAGGATAGATAAAAATTTGAGTCCAACCACTCATACCTTGTAATACACCATCATCATTCGTAGCAGACTCAAGAGTACGCACCGATGTAGTACCTACGGCAATGATACGAGACCCTTTTTGTTTGGCTGCATTGATTCGATTCGCCGTATCTTGAGGTACAACAAAGAACTCACTATGCATTTCGTGGTCTTCAATAGTCTCTGCCGATACAGGTCTAAAGGTGCCAAGTCCAACATGTAAGGTTACAAACTCAAGCTCTACACCTTTAGCTTTAATCTTTTCTAAGAGGTCAGGTGTAAAGTGAAGTCCTGCAGTTGGTGCCGCAGCAGAGCCTTTCTCCTTAGCATATACCGTTTGATAACGGTCTTTATCTTCTAACTTTTCATGAATGTATGGAGGTAATGGCATTTCACCAATTTCTTGAATCACATCATCAAACACACCGTTGCATGTGAACTGAATGATACGGCCTCCAAAATTTGTTTTATCTATAATAACTCCACTTAGGCGGTCATCAAACTCTATAACTTGCCCGATAGGACATTTTTTCCCCGGTTTAACAAGGCATTCCCATCGATTTTCACCACATGGTGTGAGTAGAAGTACCTCCACCTTGCCACCAGAACCTTGACGATGTCCATATAATCTCGCAGGGATAACCTTCGTATTATTAAATACAAGCACATCTCCTTCATGGAGTTCTTCTAGCAAATCATAAAAATGCCCTTTATGTTTAACTTCACCACTTACCTTATCTAAGGTTAAAAGCCGTGCTGTATCACGAGGTTCTACAGGATGCTGAGCAATCAGTTCCTCTGGCAATTCATAATCAAAATCTGTAACTTTCATCGTAATCCTTATTAGTACATTTTCTTCAATGTAATGCCACTATAGTAGTGACGCAAAATAGTTTGGTAATAATTTATATCTCCAGGATTAGCACGCTTTGCCATTTCCGCAGCGCCCCATTGAGACATACCAAGGCCATGACCCCAACCGTGGCCTTTAATATAAACAGTATCATTCTTGCCAGTAAAGCTATGATATGCCTTTCCCGTGCCTTTAGCAGGGTTGTGATTTACATAGAAATCAAATAGTGTAGATTTTAAACCTAAAATACTACGCAATGCATCGCCATCTACAGTAGTTTTTCCAGAGGTACCTATGAAAGTAGCACTCTTTATACGACCTGATACACCGCGGTCCGATGTTTGTTGCCCAGGCTTACCAAGAGGAGTCAACTGAATGCTCTTCAATTTACCTACCCCTTTACTTGCCGCATTAAGTTTACTTTCAAGAGCTTGACGAGAGGTAGTAACAGTCCAATTCGATGTAGATGTACCAGTACTAAAGTCTTTTACCCCTTTTAAGTATGGCACATCACTTCCCCAAACATTTACACTATCCTCTGTATAGCCACCGCCATCAGAATGGAATAAGGCATTAATAGGACGTTGATCATAAAGCATAACTACGCCTTTAGTTTTATTTACTGCATTTGTGGTAGCTTGAGATTCACCACTCACACCACTGTATACTTGATGATCCGTGGAATTACTCACATCGTAGAATTTACCTTTATTTTCTTCCATCGTATGAAGAGCATAGGTGCGAGCTGCTACAGCTTGTGCCTCTAATGCAGCAGCCGGCCAAGACGGTACTACCTCTTGTGGGACAACACCATACAGGTAATCCTCAAGGGGCACAGAATTAATGACCATCATGGTTCCATTATTGGCACGTAATGTTAAACCGCCACGATAACCTTTACCTTCGAACAAGAATGGTGCATCACTATTTGCAGGCTTCAATGTAACCACACTATCAATAGCCTTTCCATTTACAGCAATCTTGCCGCCGCGAATGCCAATAGATGTACCACGATTAGCACTGATTGTGCTAACTTGACCATTGCCGCTGTTCAATACAACCATACTAGCTGTAGATGTAACAGTAGCATCGGAGCTACGACTACCTAGTAGAACACGTACATTTGGCATGTTTTCTTTACGTTCTGTAGCAGGCGTCACTACGGAGCCCACTTTGTTGCGAGTAATAACTGCTGTATTGGCTTGAATGCTATTCACATCCGTTGTTTTTACTACCTTTTTAGTAGCAGTTTTTTCAGTAGCTCTTTTTTGTGCTACAGGTTTATCACCAGTAACTGCAGGTTTAGTAGCTGGCTTTGCAGTAGCAGAAGCCGCAGGTTTTGTAGCCGTTGTAGCTTTACCTGTAGCAGCTGATTTCGTAGCTGTTGCATTAGTACTAGATTTCGCAGTACTAGTTGATTTTGTTGCACTAACTGGTTTAGCCATCGTTACCGGCTTTGTAGCTGTAGCAGGCTTTGCTACATTAACCGGTTTTGCACTAGGTTTAACCACCGTAGATGTAGCAGTTGACTTAGAAACCGTTTTAGTTGTTGCGACCGGCTTTGCAACTGGTTTAGTAGCAAGTGGACGAAAACTAGATTTCTTCGTCGTATTTACTTTCGATACAGTTGTATTAGATACTGTTGATTTTGGCGTTGGCTTTTTCGTTACCACTGCACTTTTATTTTGCAGCGTCGCTCCATGTGCTACAGAAGCACCGCCAATGTTTACACCTAAAAATAAAGTGGCCATTATCATCAATTGTAATCGTTTCGTTTTCATTGTTATTTCCCTGTCTGTGAAATACCTAAATGCTCATAGGCCAATTTAGTAGCCACCCTCCCACGCGGTGTACGTCCTAAAAATCCTAATTGCATCAAATATGGTTCATACACATCTTCGATGGTATCTCTCTCTTCGCTGATAGCCGCCGCAATGGTATCAATCCCTACAGGGCCGCCATCATATTTTTCAATAATACATTCCAACACACGTCGATCAATTCGATCAAGTCCCATTTTGTCTACATATAAACGTTGTAATGCTTCATCTGCAATTTCTTGAGTGATAACCCCATCACCAATGACTTGTGCAAAATCGCGTACCCGTTTAAGCAGACGGTTTGCGATACGCGGTGTTCCTCGTGAACGACGTGCAATTTCGCTTGCCCCAGTCGACACAATACCAATATTAAGTATTTCTGCGGCTCGAGTCACAATAAATTCTAACTCTGGTTGTTTATAATATTCCAACCGATTAATAATACCAAATCGGTCCCGTAACGGTGCCGCCAAAGCACCCGCTCGAGTCGTGGCACCTACCAATGTAAATTTTGGCAAGTCAATGCGCACAGTTCGAGCACTTGGACCCTTACCGATGATAATATCAATAGCATAATCTTCCATAGCAGAGTACAACACTTCCTCTACACTACGAGACAAGCGATGAATTTCATCAATAAATAATACATCATGGTCGTCCAAATTTGTTAATATTGCAGCTAAGTCACCAGACTTTTCAATAGCAGGACCAGAAGTTATGCGAAAATTAACACCCAATTCATTCGCAATAATCCCTGCTAATGTTGTCTTGCCAAGACCTGGAGGCCCATAAAGTAGCACGTGATCCAATGCTTCCCCACGCTGTTTTGCAGCTTGAATATACACATTTAGATTGCCTTTAGCCTCTTCTTGCCCTACATACTCATTAAAAAGCTTAGGCCGAAGGCTATATTGCCATATATCCTCTTCGTGCTCGCCATTGCCGACAAGGCGTACTTCTTCATTCATCCTTATCGTCCTTTCCCAAGCTCAATTAAGCTGACTTTTATCAACTCAGATACATCACGCTTACCATCATCTAAAGACTCTACAATATCTGCTACATCCCGTTCCAAGTATCCTAAGGATACGAGGGCTTCAATGGCTTCTCCTGCAGCACCGTTTGCAGCAACACCAACAGGCTGAATAGTCGCAGGTGATTCCGCAGAAATATGTGTCATCTTAGCGATTTTATCCTTTAACTCTAAAACAAGTCGCTCCGCAGACTTCTTACCAATACCAGGTAACTTTGTTAATTGCTGTACCTGTCCATTGATAATCGCTAATTTGAAAGCCTCAGGTGTCATGCCTGACAAGATGCCAAGCCCCACCTTGGGCCCGATACCAGAAACAGAAATGAGGAGTATAAACAACTCATATTCTTCTTCCGTCCAAAAGCCATAAAGTTGCATTGCATCTTCTCGTACATTAAGATACGTGAATAGCGTCGCCTCATGGCCCTCTGTCAGCTGTTGACGCGTAGTGGTCGGCACATATACGCGATACCCTACGCCATGTACATCAACATAGCACGATTCTTTAAAAAGATGTGTTACGATACCTCGCACATACCCTATCATTATACCAACCTCTTTAATCGATCATTGTGAGAACTATGAGCCGTACAGATAGCAACAGCTAATGCATCTGCCGTATCATCAGGCTTAATTTTCTCACGAATCCCCAAAATATTCATCGTCATATAAATGACCTGATTCTTATCAGCTTTACCATAACCTGTGACAGCTTGTTTAATTTGTAATGGTGTATATTCATAAATAGGAATCCGTTGTTGTTCAGCAGCCAATAAAATAACACCACGTGCTTGCCCTACCTTAATGGCTGTTGTTACATTACGGTTAAAAAATAATTCCTCCACACCGAACTTATCAGGCCTATATTCCTCCAATAAATCACTAAGATCATTAAATAGAATTTCCAGTCGCTGTGAATCAGTCAATTCCTTAGGAGTTGTAATAGCCCCATAGGCTACTGGTGTTAGTTTGCTACCCTTCACGTCAATAATGCCATATCCGCATATAGCCGTGCCTGGGTCAATTCCTATAATGCGCACCCCAACCCCCTTAGTTTAAAAATGAGATAAGCTACCGCCTACCTCCATTACATAATCTATTTTATTATAGCATAATTTCACATCGAAGTTCATGAATTCCCCTATGAATTATATATGAGACATATTAATTTTCTTAACTTTAATAAATATCCGAGTTTAATTTCAATAGAAAAGGAGCACCCCATAGAGTGCCCCCTTTATTATTATTCTTCTTCATCGTCCGGCAAAATACCATTATGATATACGTTTTGTACATCATCAAGATCATCCAATACGTCAAGCATTTTCTGCATTTTCACAGCATCATCACCAGTCAACTCAATCGTTGTATCTGGAATCATCGTGATTTTAGCTACTACAGTTTCGATACCCGCATCAGCAAGCGCTGCTTCTACCGCATCAAAATCCTCTGGTGTTGTATAAATTTCAAATACATCATCTTCAGACTTAAGATCTTCTGCACCTGCATCAAGAGCAAGCAAAGTCAATTCATCTTCGTCATGACCTTCTTTATCGATAACGAAAACGCCTTTAGATTTGAACATCCAGCCTACACAGCCGCTTTCACCAAGGTTACCACCTTGTTTAGAGAACGCATGGCGCACATCTGCTGCTGCACGGTTACGATTATCAGTCATCACCTCAACAGTAACGGCAACACCGGCAGGGCCATAACCTTCGTATACGATTTCTTCATATGCATTCATGTCCATAGCACCGATGCCTTTGTCGATAGCACGTTGAATGTTATCCTTAGGGATATTATTTTCACGAGCTTTTTGCAAAGCCAATTTCAAACGCATATTACCAGTTGGATCTGCACCACCCATGCGTGCTGCAACGGTAATTTCACGACCGATTTTTGTAGCCAATTTAGCTTTTAATGCATCGGTTTTACCTTTTTTATGTTTAATATTTGCCCATTTAGAATGTCCTGACATAGACGCCTCCTATTTATTCCACCATGCTTCGCCCCGCAGCCGATCTAAGATGATTGATACGGCACTACGCACGGATAAATGATTGTATTCACCATGGCCATATATAGGTTCTAAAATATAGTCAAAGCTTTCCATCGTTTCTTTTGTCATACCATAACCGGTACCAAATAATACTAACACAGGGCGCCCCTCATTTTCAAGATGTTCACGCATCCGTGCATAGGAAATCGTATTATCATAGGTGCGAGCATCTGTTGTAGCTACTATAGGTTTTATACCTTCTATGTCTTCAATTGTTCGCACCGCTACCGCAATTGAGTTTACCAATTCTACACCTGTAAAAGCATCCTTACGATCTGGATTGTAAGTAGAGCCAAATCCAGATTTCCAATGTTCCATGATAGTACGCACCAACTCACGCTGCGCAGGTATATTGTGAATCACAAAATATTTAGACACATCATAAGTAATAGATGCTCGTGCAATATCATGAATATCATAATTTGTAATGGCCGTCGTAATGACCTCTTTATGCTTGTTCATAATCGGATAATGAACAAGTCCGATATATAAATTAGCCAATACTATATCTCCTAAATTCTAAACTAACCTTCATTAACATACATTGCCATCATATCCATTACGAAGCACTAGACCGTGCGCCAGCACTACCAAATCCAGACTTCTGTCCTATGGAAGACGCCTTTTTACTTCTATTGCGTTCATAAGTTCTATAAAAGCTCCGCCCCATAGCGCTATGTACATTCGACCCTGATGCGGTATATACATAGGGCTCCTCATACGTTTGTAATGGTGCTGCTATGCGATATGTCATGGTTCGTCCATCCATGCGTGCAGTAGGTGGATTAAAACCGTGAAATATATAATATCCTGCAGCAATACTTGGTAAGAGCCCTGCTAGCCCCGCATCCCACACCAAATTGCCACTATTATCTCGGTGAAAGGTAACGGATCGATTATCGTCGTATAAGGCTGTTTCTTTACCATCACCATGATTTAATAAAGAATATCGGTTTCCTTGGTTATCCTTTAATCGAACCTCCCCTTCATTTGCTTCTGGGTAAACCTTGTCGCACACAGCATAGGAGATATCATTCCAGTAGGAATATACACCTACAAGACCAGCAACGGCAGCGAAAGCACCTGTAAGGTATATGGTTTTCTTACTTGGCTTATACATAGAACACTCCCTTAGTGCACAGCACCGCTAATAACAAGGGCAAGACCTACGAAGATGCCAAACACGAGAATGCCTGCCGCGGTATTACCTCTCATGATTTCTTCGGATAATTTATATTTACGATGCCAAATATTGATAAAGATATAGCCAGTAACAAATAATACAATACCAAGCACAGCATATACAACACTGGCTACGATACCATGTAACAAGGAAGTATCAGCTGTAGTCACGGCTGGTGACATAATAACAGCGCGCAAAATTTCACCGATACCGATAAATGATCCCGCTGAAAGCCACGCCACAGCACAGTTACCACGCTTAATTTCTTCACTAAATTTTCCAGGCACGAAGAAATCGATAACCGTATTCGCCGTTAACATCAATATAATGCCAAAGCAAGCATAAAAAATTGTCAATAATACATCTGGTATATAAATCATAATGAGCCTCCTAATATTATAACTTTGTATTGGATGTATTGCCAGAATTGGTAGTAGGATACAATCGTTCGCGTCCCGCATTATCCCGTAGGCGAACCATGGTCGCATAGTTATCGAGTATATGAGAGCTGATTAATGTATGATCAATAATTTTCCAATCCTCTTGTGTCAATTTTGATTGTTCACATACCTTAACCTTAGTTTGTCCATCCGTATTGGTAATAATATACACTAAGTCCCCAGAATAAAATACAATAACTTCATGTCCCTCTTCTAAGTTATCCCGCTCATTCTTAATATCACCATTCACAGAATCAATCAAGTCTAATGCGGTGCTAACGGGATCCAACGAAGACGTGTATACATAGTCGCTATCCGAGTCTGCTTTTGTATAATACACAGAGGTATCTTGCATATGTTCTTTTATGGTATAAGGGAACCCAACCATATCCCGTATACTATGCCAAGACAGGTCATCCTCTAACCCAAGCAGAAATAGCATAAATAGTACAGCGTATCCTAAGCCAAAAGCGATAGATTTAAATCTCTTTCTCATAAATTTGTTACGCATCTTTTGCTTAATGGCTTGAGCGGCTGCATCATTACAAAGGCGAATATTCACTAAGGGCACTCGTGACCCTTCGGCAAACATTTTTTCACCTTCAAACCACTCTTCTTCAAAGAATACACTAGCACCACCCTCACATGGTAGCTGATATTCTCTATATCCAGCGCGGTCCCCTACGGAGGCACCACTTTCACCATCAACGTTGACAACCTTTTCTAATCCGATTTGATGTAATGTAAAATCTTTCCCCGGCCGTGTATGAAAAGATGTTCTAGATACGGTACACCATTCATTATCATTGTACTCAATGGTTAACCATATTTTATCAATTCCCTCAACAGCCTCCAGTCCATATTCATGCCAATAATCACCAGGTGATTTTGTCATAGACGGCTGGCCCCTATAGGATTGTTCCTTATCTGCTTTTGGAATAATCTCTATGTATTTAATTTTCTCAGTGATTACATAGCGGCTGCCATGAACCTCTAAGACATCATAACAATTAAACTCCATACGCACCCTCGCTAAAGTAGACATAAGCACGACTGCTGCTAAATACACCTATTATCATTCGTTTGCCCATACTATATGGTCACAAATTTCATAATATTTCGCTTACTCTATTAATAATGGTACAAAGTATGCTTCTGTACCAGCTATCTCTTCCGGAGAAAAACGGCATCCTACCGCGGAAGCTTGATCACCAAGCATAAAACAGGATAAGGTTAAAAATCCATCTTTCACTCCACAATCCACTGTATGAGTAAAACGTTTCTGCTGTATAAAGTCTTGATACATAACCTTTTTACTGTCGCGACAAATGATATCATCATAGTTATCAACTAGCTTTTCCATGTAAAGCTCAGATGTATCACCACGTTTTTGAACAACTTGTACATGCCTTCCTTCACGGCCCCAAATCTCCTTTTGAATATAAAGTCCATCATCAAGAGCGGAAAAGTCATTTTCAAAATAGGATGGTGCCAAATACTGTTCGATTATATCTCGATCAGGTTTCGTAAAAAATTGATCTGTTAAATACAACGCATACACTAAAGACATAAATGATTTGTTTTGTAAAATAATTGCCTCTGGCGGATTAAAAAGAGCAAATCTATTCTCCTCGTAAAGATCTAAAAACATCTCACCCAAAGGTTCATTATCTGGTGTTTGTTCATCAATTAAAAGTTCCATAGGATGCAATCGATACAATAGAGTCGCATGACTACAATTAGCTAAAGGAATGCCCTCATCATCAATCTTCATATCATAAAAGGATATGAATCGCGTGTCTGCCTCAGGACAGGCTGTTTTTAATTCCTTCATAAGAAATTGTGTTGTACCGTAGTCTTCAAAATAATCATGAAAGCAGGAGAATACAAAGGGATCCTTAGGTAGTCTTTCTCTATTTGCCAGCATAGACTTATATTGATTTCTACCATACTTAGCTGATAAAACAGCATCATACATGCGCTTTAAAAATGTATGTAATTCTTTTCGGCATTCTGTATTAGGATGTTTTCGTCCTACATAATTAGCTCCAATTTCATTGGCATAATAGCTTTCAATGAGAAAACATGGCGTATCCGCATTAAGTTCTACCATGCGCAAATTGCCATTTATATCGAGAACAAAATCAAAACGAGATAACCACGTCGGTAAACCTAAGGCATTCGACTTATGTAAGTAAGGAATTAAATTGTCTGGCATATCCATATTTCGAGCAAAGTCATCTGGTGCCATTTGAAATACTTTTGCTGCTTTACAAAATATTTGAAATAATCTACGTGAAGCATGGCGAATTTCATCGTAAAAGTCGGATGAAAAGGCCTGCATAGACAATGAAGGATACCGATCATCATATCCTTCATATTCCACAAAATTAAATATATTTCTATCCAGCTCATCAATATAGGATTTCATTGTTTATCCTTTCATCAGGAGGTCCCGCTTGAAGTTCGGGCGCCTACACTACCAAAGCCATATTTTTCACCAATTCTATGTGCTCGATTACTCGTTTTAGTATTGTAACGATTTCTAGTCATTTCATTAATAGTTCTAGCCACTCTTTCACTATTAGATTTACTAGCGCCTGTATTTGCATCAAAAGGTGTAAGAGGCGACGTAACGCGATAAGTCATACTTGGTGCATCCATATATGCCATTGGGGCTGAAAATCCATGAAACGCATAATACCCTACAGCCAGAGTCGGAATCAAGCTGGCTAAGCCTGCATCCCATATAATATTGCCTTTCTCATCGCGATGAAAGGTAACAGACTTCTCAGCATCATCATAAAGTGCCGTTTCTTTTCCATCACCATGATTAATCAAGGTATAGCTTTTACCTTCATCATCAACGAGCCGTACTTCACCATTATTTAATTCTGGTTTAACCACATCACATAGGGCATAGCTAACATCATCCCAATACGAATAAGCGCCTACTAGAGCTGCTATAGATGTAAAGGCTATGGCTATGTAAACAGTATTCTTACTTGGTTCATACATAAAATATTCCTTCGTTTGATTTCGTGACTGGAATCAATACTATTTCAATCTTTTATTTCTTTTAATAAAGTCTGACGTCCCTGCTTATTCTTTAATTCCACCATATACGCATACCGCAACAATATGTCACTGTCGTTTCTAATATTCGCCAATCGTGTATCCTCTGAATCAGGCAAATTTTTAAGCAATCCGACCTCAACATAAGTAGTATCATTAACCGTACTAATAACAGATACCTCATTCGTTGTATAAATAACAATCCACTTCTCTGGAGACTTTGTGTCTTGTTTAATGGTATAAACCTTGCCATACACGGCATCGATAAGATCGATAGCCGTTGCATTAGGATCTTGTTTTGACGTATACACCTTTAAACCGTCTTTTATACCTTGTGATTCATAATAATAGGAATCCTTAATGCGCTCCTCCATAGTATAGGGAAAACCCACTTCATCACGAAGCTCGTGCCAAGACAAATCTCCTATAAACAAATACCCCAAAAAGAGTAAAATAATTCCCCAACTTAGACCCAATTGAGTCCATTCTTTTCTGCGCGCTGCATTTCGCACTTTTTTACTCGCCGCTTGTGCAGCCTGATCTCTCCGTCGATGTATATCAGACAAACGAATCCGTTCGCCTTGAGCCTGATCTGTTAAACCACCACGCCAGTTCTCTATAAAAAATACAAAGGTCTTATCCTTTTGAACCGCTCTATATTCTTTATAATCTGCTTCGTCGCCACTTCTAGCCTTCGATTGCCCCTCCACAGCTACGACACGTTCTATACCTTTATCATGTAGTCTATATCCTGCAGGAGGGGTTGAACGTAAAACTGTTTCAGAAAAAGTGCAATATTCTTTTTCACCGTTTACAATGGTAAGCCATTTTTTATCCGTCCCATTAACGGGCATAAGACCATATTCGGTCCAAGACTGAGCTCCTTTGGAAACACCTAGTTCTTTTTTATAATTTTCATCATTAAGATCATAACGTATTGTTTTATCAACGATAAACTCTTGATAAGAAAGGACCTCCCCGACTACGTATCGTTTTCCCTGAATCTCTACAACATCATAACACTTAAATTTCATAGCCTAGACTCTTCTGCAATAATTTCTTTTAAAAGCTTAACTTCTTCGTTTGTTAATGGTCGTTCCAATAAATCAGGCCGTAATAATCGTGTCCGTTTTAGTGCTTCCTTTTGACGCCATGCGGCAATATTTTTATGATGACCACTGCGCAATACATCTGGAACAGCCCACCCTCTAAATTCTGGAGGCTTTGTATATTGCGGGCACTCCAAAAGAGACTCATAAAAAGAGTCCTCTTGTGCCCCACTGGCCGCACCTAATACACCAGGTATCATGCGAGCCACTGCATCAGTAACTACCATGGCTGGCAACTCACCACCGGTCAATACATAATCACCAATGGAAATCGTTTCATCTACAAGATGTTTCTCTACGCGATAATCTACACCTTCATAGTGACCACAAATAAGGACCACTTGATCATAGCTAGCCAATTCACGAGCCTTCTCCTGTGTAAAAGGCTGTCCTGTAGGTCCCATAAAGATAATACGACGTCGTATACTTTCATTAGGATTACCAATAAGACTCATTTCATCACACATCTCATCTGTGGTATAAGTATCATTAATATCACTATCATATTGAGCAATAACGGATTCTACGGCTTCAAAAATAGGAGGTGCCATCATGAGCATACCAGCCCCGCCACCATATGGTGTGTCGTCTACTTGACCATGCTTATTATGGCTAAAATCTCGAGGATTCGTTACACCTACAGATAGACGTTTTGCCTCGATAGCTCGTTTTATGATGGAATGATTAAAAAACGCATCAAAAAACTCTGGAAATAAAGATACAATATCAATACGCATAAACCGTCCCCTGTACTTATTAACTCACATTAACTCATTAGTATTATCTATATATAGCTATATTATATACCTTTTACGATAATATACCTATATGTAGATAAAACAAAACCGCCCAAAGGATTATATCCATTCAGGCGGATCTACGATCATCAATTTATTTTCCACATCGATGTCTTTAACGACCTCTTCAATGGCTGCAAATAATTGATCTGGTTCCCCATCTTTAGAGACCACATAGACATCATTAGCACCTGGTTGTAATACATCAGTAACTATGCCAAGCACATTACCCATAGTATCTTGTACCTCAAGGCCAATGATATCAAAGATATAATAGCGACCTTCTGGCAATTCCACTAAATCTTCACGGCGCACTTGAATTTCTTTCTTACTCAATAATTCAGCCGTATTACGATCAGGAATTTCCTTAAAGGATGCTAATACAAATTGTTTGTGAAATCGTGCGGATGCAACGTGGTATTCTTTACCATCGATGTAACAGGCATCCATATGCATAAACCGTTCTGGAAAATCGGTTTGAGGCATAATACGAAGATCACCCCGCACGCCGTGCGGGGCGATGATAACACCTATTGTGATGAAATCGTTATGTTTCATTATTGACGAAACGCAACGATCTTACCGTCTTCTAATAGGATTTCAGCGCCCATCAAGGCATCCAAATTATCCCCGATTTTAACGGTAACTGTTTGCTCTAATGTACCTTGAGGAATTTCAGTTCCTAAAGACAACTCCTTAGCATCCTTCAATTTAGCTGTTACTTCTTCTTTGAAAGCCAAGCGTTTATTTTTTTCTTCGTCGATTTGTTGACGAATAGCAGTGAGACTTGTAGCATCAACTTTAGCTGCATCAGCCAAAATACGTTGAGCTTGGAACTCAATTGCTTCCAAATCTTTATTCACCATATCAAGACGAGTTTCAAGATCGGAAACAATTTTCGCTTTCAAGTCATCTGTTACTTTTGCTTTTACTGCTACAGGGACACGTAATGTCATTTCTTCCATTGGAATACTCCCTTTTAAACAATATCAACA
Source organism: Veillonella parvula (assembly GCF_032550495.1). Lineage (GTDB taxonomy): Bacteria > Bacillota > Negativicutes > Veillonellales > Veillonellaceae > Veillonella > Veillonella parvula_G. Next base: position 19,726 of record NZ_JAWFZJ010000004.1, read on the forward strand.
GATATCTTTTTGTTCTCTTTAATAGCCGCCGCTTTCACCACAGAGCGAATCGCTTTAGCAATTCTACCTTGCTTTCCGATGACTTTACCCATATCCTCTGGGGCTACATGAAGTTCATAAACTTCCACATTCCCCTTTTGGACCATGGTAACAGAAACGGCATCAGGCTGCTTCACTAATGATTTCGCAATTAATGAAATTAATTCTATCATCACAGTATGCCTCTCTATTAATTACTTTTTAGCGTCTGCAAATTTTTGCATAACGCCTTGTTTTTTGAACAAGGAGCGAACAGTGTCAGTAGGCTGAGCACCTTTAGCTAACCAAGCCAAAGCTTTTTCTTCGTCTACATTAACGATAGCTGGTTGTTTAGTAGCATCATATTGACCAATTGTGTCAACAGGACGACCTTCACGTGGAGCACGTGCGTCAGCAACTACGATACGGTAGAAAGGAGCTTTTTTAGCACCTAAACGAGTCAAACGAATTTTTAACATTGTGAAATTCACCTCCTTATACTGATGTGGATGGACAAGTTCAGCGCCCCTGCCCATGTATTACATAAACGGTAATTTAGGCATTCCAGGGAAGCCGCCCTTACCGCCACGTAAACCTTGCATGCGCTTCATCATCTTCCGCGCTTCTTCAAATTGTTTCAACAAGCGATTTACATCTTGGACCTGTGTACCAGAACCTAATGCAATACGCTTGCGGCGAGAACCGTTAAGAATACTTGGATTTTCTCGCTCTGCCGCCGTCATGGATGTAATGATAGCCTCAATACGACGCACCTCTTTACTATTCAAATCAAGGTCCTTTAATTGATCCTTAATTTGTCCCATGCCTGGCAACATTCCAATAATATTTTGTAATGGCCCTAACTTTCGCACCTGGTTCATCTGTTTTAAGAAGTCATCCAAGGTGAAATTGTTTTTCGCCATTTTCTTTGCCATTACACGAGCTTCTTCTTCATCGATGGCGCCTTGTACATTTTCAATCAATGTTTTAAAGTCGCCCAAATCGAGAATACGAGAAGCCATGCGGTCTGGATAGAATACATCAAAGCCATCCATTTTTTCGCTCACACCAGTGAACTTAATTGGCAAGCCTGTTACAGCTTTGATGGATAATGCGGCACCACCGCGCGCATCACCATCGAGTTTAGTAAGGATAACACCATCAACACCTAATTTTTCGTTAAAGGTTTGAGCGGTTGTTACTGCATCTTGACCGATCATAGAATCTACAACGAGCAGAATTTCATGAGGTCGAACAGCAGCTTTGATGTTTGACAACTCATCCATGAGGACTTCGTCTATAGCCAAACGTCCTGCGGTATCGATGATAACAACATCTTTCAACATATGCGTGCTTTGCTCTACAGCGCGACGCGCAATATCTACTGGATTTGCACCATGTGTTTCATCCGCAAATACTGGAATATCAATTTGCTTACCTACAACTTGCAACTGAGTAATCGCAGCTGGACGATATACGTCGGCAGCGACAAGCATCGGACGTTTACCTTGTTTACGTAGGTATACAGCTAGTTTACCAGCTGTTGTAGTCTTACCAGCACCTTGTAAACCAACGAGCATAATAATCGTTGGAGGCTTGCTAGAAATCATGATACGACTTTGCGTACCACCCAAGAGAGCCGTTAACTCATCATTTACGATTTTAATAACCGTTTGGGCTGGATTCAAGGATCCGAACACCTCTTCACCAAGGGCCTTTTCCTTAATGGACTTAACAAAGTCCTTTGCTACCATAAAGTTAACGTCAGCTTCTAATAAAGCTGTACGTACCTGACGCAACGCAAGATTGACATCATCTTCTGTAATTTTGCCCTTCCCTTTTAAGGATTGAAAGGCTTCTTGCAGTTTTTCTGACAAGCTATCAAATGCCATAATATCCCTCCATTTGCGCCAATACTTGTTGCACCTTGGTTTCGGCTAACACCTCTTTAGGCAATGTTGCTTTCAACTGTGAAAGCAAGCCTTCCCGTTGTTCATATTGTGCCACCAAGTGCAATTTAGATTCGTAATCATTTAAAATGTGTCGAGCACGCTGTAAGTTATCGTGTACAGCCTGTCGTGATACGCCTAATTCCTCAGCAATCTCGCCAAGGGACATATCATCTTCGTGGTGAAGTTGTAAGGACATGCGTTGCTTGTCCGTCAACAATGGCCCATAGAAATCTAAGAGCAAACTTATAAGTACTCGTTCTTCCATTTCGCCACCTCCATCACTGTCAAGTCATATTACTTTACATATGGTACATTATAAAAAAAGATGTGTCAAGTAGAAATACTTAACACACTTAATTCATTACTATAATACATATAAATCACAGTTATACAAGCTATCTCATCCCCTTAAATGAACAAAACCATAAACTAATTGACTACCTTAACATAATCATTCTAGACAAATTTAATTCATAATCAATGATAATTAATTCTAATTTCTACTTTTATATCTATAATAATATGCTATAATATCAATATCTAATATTTTCAATATAAAAAAACAGGAGGTATTATATGAATACCAAACAATATGACATTATCGTCTTAGGTTTCGGCAAGGCTGGCAAAACATTAGCCGCAAAATTTGGCTCTATGGGCAAATCCGTAGCCATGATTGAAGAAAATCCACTAATGTACGGTGGTACATGTATTAATATCGCATGTATTCCTACTAAAACGATGATCATTGCCGCATCAAAAGGCTTATCATACGATCAAGTATTAAATCAACGTGAAGTTGTTACATCTCGCTTAAGAAATAAAAACTTTACTATGTTAGATTCTAATGATCATGTCGATGTCTATACTGGACATGGTGCATTTATTAGCAATAAAGAAATCTCTGTTACCGCTGGCGAGGATAAGATTATATTATCTGCTGACACTATCGTTATAAACACTGGTGCTGTAGCGATTAAACCTAATATTTCTGGCATTGATACAGCTACAGGTTTCTATAATAGTACAGAAATTCAACAATTACCTACTCAACCTAGTACATTAGGTGTTATCGGCGCTGGTCCTATCGGTCTTGAATTTGCAAGTCTATATGCAAAACTTGGTGCTAAGGTAACTGTATTCAACATCGAATCTAGCATCTTAAAACGCGAAGAACCTATCGTTCAAGAGCTAGCTACTGAGTACTTAACTGAACAAGGCATTACCATTCTTAATAATGTAACATTAGACTCTGTATCCAATGATGACAACAAACCAGTTATCAAAGCTAATAATCAAAACTATACATTTGATGCTGTTCTATATGCTACAGGTCGCAAAGCCAATACAGCTAATATCGGTTTAGAACATACTGATATCGCTACTAACGAACGCGGTGCTATTGTAGTTAATGATACTTGTGAAAGCTCCGTTCCTGGTGTATACGCAGTCGGCGATGTAAACGGTGGTCCTCAATTCACATATGTATCTCTTGATGACTTCCGTATCGTATTTGGTGCACTTACAGGCAACGGCCACTATACCTTAAAAGATCGTAAAAATATACCTTATACTACCTTCCTAACACCTCCACTTTCTCGGGTAGGTCTTACAGAAGAAGATGCAATCAACCAAGGATATACGATTAAAACCAAGGAAATGCTCGTAGCTACCATGCCAAGAGCACATGTAAACGACTATTTAAAAGGTGCTTTTAAAATTGTTGTAGATGCGGATAACGACTTAATCCTGGGCGCTACACTCTATTCCCAAGGCGCAGAAGAATTGATTAACTTAATTAAAATGGCTATGGATAATAACATTCCATATACATATTTCAAAAATCAAATCTTCACACACCCTACAATGGCAGAAAACTTAAACGACCTTTGTAATTTCTAATAGTTTAATAGCTAATACAATCACTAATTATAAAATAATAACCTAACCAAAAAGCCTTTAGACGCTAAACTAATTTAGCAACTAAAGGCTTTTGTATTTATCGATATGATAGTTTATTTATCAATGTATCAGATTATTATAGCTTTTTTAGCAGTGCCTAACTAAAACATGCTAAGACATTGTAGCAATTAATTTTTAGTAAACAATCTGCGCACTATCGTTTGTAATTTAGGGGTTAATACAATAGCAACCACAATCCCTGCGGCACTTGTAATCAAAGAGTATTGAATTTTACTAGCCGCCACGACCGCACTTTCAAGAACGAACCACCACGCAAGGAAGTAGCCTAAAGCTGTCCAAACAGCACCAATAATAAGGGCTACTAAAATACGACCAAAGGATGCAGTTGGTTTTGTAATAGAGGGTGGCAGATAGCCTGCAGTCATACCACCTACGATAAGTCCTGCAATTCCTTTAATAAAGAAAGAGAATACGATGTACTGTGTATGACCACCAAAGAGATCAAATAGTGCAGATCCAATTGCCGCACCCAAGCCTCCATATAATCCACCAAAAAGTATAGATGTTGTAAAGAGTGCAGCCGATCCTAAATGAACCATAGCGCCACCTGGTATTTCAATGCGAATTGTAGTAGCCACTGCACATAACGCGGCAATAAAACCAATATAGACAATGTCTCGAGTACTTAATTTCATAATCATGAACCTCTCTTTTAAATCAATTACTATATTCAGTATAACAAATCATAAGCCGTCTAAAAACACCATTATCGTAGAAATTAAATATCCATTTCACGTCTCAATATAAGATATAAATATATACTTAACTATATGTCTGTAGATATAATAAAGCACCTATACCCCTGTATAGGTGCTTTATAGTATTCAATTATATGTATAATCTTAAATTTTAGCTCGCTTCAAACGAAGCGAGTTACCTACGACTGTTACAGAGCTAAATGCCATCGCTGTACCCGCAATCATTGGATTTAATGCACCTATTGCGGCCAACGGAATACCGATACAGTTAAAGATCAATGCCCAGAATAAGTTTTGTTTAATATTGGTCATTGTCTTACGGCTGAGTCGTACTGCTTGTACCAAGGTATGTAAATCATTTCGTACAAGGACGATGTCGGCTGCTTCTACCGCAATATCTGTACCACTGCCAATAGCAAAACCAATATCTGCCGTAACGAGAGCAGGAGCATCATTGATACCGTCACCAACCATCCCCACTACAAGACCTTTATCTTGCAATTCTTTTACCTTGCTAGCCTTATCTTGAGGCAATACTTCAGCTATAACATGGGAGATACCCGCCTGTTTAGCAATATATTGAGCAGTTCGACGATTATCACCAGTAAGCATCCATACATCAATACCTTGAGCATGTAACTCTTTTACAACCTCGATAGTTTCTGGACGTAATTCGTCTTCTACAGCCCACAAAGCACTAACAACTCCATCTACAGCGAGAACAGATACGGAGGCGCCTTGTTCTTCAAATTGTAAAATATCTTCTTGAACCGCCGTTAAATCATAACCTAGTTCGTTCATCCAACGACTGTGCCCAAGTTGTACGGATACGCCTTGGTAGGCACCTTGTAACCCTTTACCTGGTACATCGGTGAAACTTTCAAGTTCAACAGCTTTACCTTTGTAGCCCTGATCTTCACCGTAGTAAACCATAGCCTTTGCAATCGGATGAGATGTGCCACTTTCAAGAGCCATCATAATAGACATATTCGTACTTTCATCACCATTGTAATTTTTAAAAGCCGTCACATCCAATACACCCTGTGTAAGGGTACCGGTTTTATCCATAACAATGGCATCGAGCTTACCCGCCTTTTCAAGATATTCTGCACTCTTGATGAGCACGCCGTGTTCCGCACCAAGTCCAGACCCAACCATGATAGATGTTGGTGTAGCAAGGCCAAGCGCACAAGGACATGCGATAACAAGTACCGCTGTTGCGTTAATGAGAGCAACGTTAATAGAATCTCCCATAATGAAGTACCATACGAGACCTGTCAAAACAGCAAGTCCAATAACAGTCGGTACGAAATATTGAGCCACGATATCTGCAATGCGTTGAATACTAGCCTTAGAGGTTTGTGCCTCTTCGACAACCTTGATGATTTGAGATAACATCGTATCGGAACCGATACGCTTTGCTTCCATGGTAAAAGCACCACTTAGATTTATAGTAGCACCAATAACTTCAGAGCCAACTTGCTTTTCAACTGGTAAGCTTTCACCGGTCAGCATAGCCTCGTCTACTGTGGAATACCCCTCAGTAATTGTACCATCAACAGGGATTTTTTCGCCTGCACGAACTTGTAAAATATCACCCGCTACCACCTTAGATGTAGGGATATCAATAAATTCTCCATCACGCAACACATGAGCTGTTGCAGGTTGTAAAGCAATTAATTTTTGAAGTGCTTCAGAGGTACGCCCTTTTGCAATTTCTTCTAACAGCTTACCAAGAAGGATAAACGTAATAAGCCACGCAGAGGTTTCAAAGTAAATTCCATGAGGTCCTAGTTCGGGGTGGAACTGCCAATTATAAATACTAAATAGATACGCTACGGTTGTGCCCATTACTACAAGCACATCCATCGTAAGCGCTCCATTTTTTACAGCGCTCCAAGCACTCTTATAGAACATGAGACCAGGACCGAACTGAGCAATAGTAGCAAGAACAAACTCTACCCATACAGGCAATGCCTGAATACCAAATCGATGTAACGTCATATTAATCATCATCGGTACCGCCATACAGGCGGCAATAATAAGGCGTGTAATATGAGGTTTTAAGTTAACCTTTTCTATTTCTTGCTTTGTTTCGTCTGCTTCTGTAGCACCAAAGCCGATATTCGTAATGGCATCAATAATCTGTTGTGAATCTACAGCAGCCCCGTCTTTATATTCAACGCTCCCCTTTCGAGTTAAGAGGTTAACCTTAACAGATTCTACGCCATCAAGTTTAGAAACAACGTTTTCAACACGTTTTACACAGGCTGCACAGTGCATACCTGTAATATCAAATTCTTGTTTTTTTACGCTCATATTCACAGGCCTTTCTACTCTGTAGATATATCTTATCTTACAACTTACTATATTATTACAAATTCGTACTATATTTTGTATTTATGTACTTAAATATACGTCTAAACATCTATCTATAAAAAGCTATATATCCTATTGTAAATAAAATAGCAATAAACAGGTTCACTAAGAATGTTTCAATATATTCTAAAACTTCAATATATGAACATATTACATGACTAACTACTCATATATCTATATTTAATGATAACATAAATTCTCATTACGTCAATATCCTACCAAATATAGAGGGTTATTTCTTTTTTATAAGGGAATTAACCGCTTTTACCTATACATAGCCTTCATAAATAGATTATAATAAAGTGATGATGAATAAACATAAGCTTTGATTCCAAAGGAGGTGAATATATGTCTGAATCAGTAAGCCCTACGGTGGAATTTATTTCTCTAGCAAAAGAATTTCGCCATGAATATGTTGTTGAAAAATCACGGTTTATAACAACTGTACATCCTTGCAAGACTGAAGAGGAAGCCCAAACCTTTATAAGCCGCATCAATAAAGAATTCTGGGATGCACGTCATAACTGCACAGCCTATGCATTAGGACCACAGCAAGAACAACAACGATCTTCCGATAATGGAGAACCATCAGGTACAGCAGGTAAACCAATGCTAGAAGTACTCAAAAAGACTGGCATTACCAATGTAGCCGTCGTCGTAACGCGTTATTTTGGAGGTATTAAATTGGGCGCTGGTGGCTTGATTCGGGCCTATTCACACTCTGTTGCGGAAACCTTACGTCTTGCCCCTAAAGAACTACATACAACACGAACCCGACTACAAGCAAAGATTGACTATTCGCTGTATGGAGCAGTAGAAAGATATGTCCAGGACGAAAAATTACATTATGAAGCAAGCTTTGGTGAATATGTAGACATTACAATTCTAATACCACCTACTGATGTAGAGCGCATACAAAAAGAGCTCCAAGACATAAGTCATGGAGCTGCTACTTGTACTGTATTAGATTCTATTGAGGTGGTACTACCACTAGATAAATAATCTAGTTAGTAGATTCCAAACTTTTAATTGCCGTTATTAACTAAACCGGCTATGCCTTGACCGAGTTCACGACGTTTTTCCTTAGTCATAGGATAAGGCCATACTCGTTCTAATTGTTTTTTCCGGCTAATTTTATTACGAGCCGTCATTAATCTACGTGCTTCCCAATTACGAATTGCTTGACCTAAGGTTCTTTTTACCACGCCCATAGTAGTACCTACTTTCTTAACTCTTGTTGTATATCAAAATTTGTGATAAGTATAGAAAGATAATTTAAAACTCAATTTACTTTCTATTACTTTGTTGAATTTAGTATATATAGCATTTTATTAAATGTGAAATGACCGTTACTTAGTTCGTTATAATTTTTATTTATCATATTATGTGTATAATAGGGAGATTCTATGGATACATCTTACTACCACAATTTTATTACCCTTGTTCAAACGGGCAATATGACACAGGCCGCAGAGATTCTTCATATTACACAACCAGCGTTAAGTAAGCAGTTGAAATATTTAGAGGCTGAATTTGGGGCTCAATTAATCAACATTAAACGCGGCCAACGAGGATCAAACTTGCAATTAACAGATGCTGGTAAAATCTTCTACGAAAAAGCGCAACAACTCTGCTCTATTGAAGAATCTACATATAATGCTGTACAACAATTGAATTCACGCATTGAAGGTACTTTACGCATTGCGACGTCTGCATCTCGTTCAACGCCAATCGTACAGCAATATTTACCAGCTTTTTCCATGAAATATCCATCTGTCCATTTTGAAATTTATGAAGGACTTATGACAAATGTAGTGACCCAACTTATCAACGGTAGCGCCGAATTAGGTATCGCCAATATTCAAATGGTAGATATCGATAAATTTGATATTCTGCTTACCCAAGAAGAGCATTTATACGCTATTTTCCGCCGTGATGTATTCTGGACAGATCGTGAACATGATACCATCACGTGGGAAGACATAAAAAAATGTCCTCTATCCCTTTCTGGTGGATCTGTCCGAATGATTATGCAGTCTAGCTTAACAGATATGGAGCAACTTAATGCGGTAGCTATCACCACCACAAAAAGCTCAGCTATTGAATGGGCCTCTTCTGGTCGTACAGTTTCTTTAGTCCCAATGGACGCTAAGGAACTCATCAATCATCGCAAAATGGCCCGCATCAAATTGCCAGAATTCTCGGGGGATTTCAAAAAAGCTTTTATCACACTTAAAGGCCATGCACTTTCCCCAGTAGCACAGCAATTTATTGACTTCTACAAAGCATATGTATAATCATAATTATACATATTATTACCATACTATGACATTAACAGTCTATATAATTGGCATCTATGTAATTATAGACCCCAATTCAATACATAAGAAAAGACCTAGTACTAAATGTACTAGGTCTTTTTGTATCATATCCTATATAACGACAAATCTTATGGTTGTTTAAGCTCGCCGTATATATGATTCTGTTATACTTGATGAACAGCACCTACAATATCAGTGATGCTGTTAAGATTATATTGTTCTACATATTCACTCATTTCACGGGCAATACGTGAAATTGCTGTTGGATCTACCATCGTAGCTGTACCAACTTGAACGGCTTGCGCCCCTGCCATCATAAATTCGATAGCATCTGTGCCAGTCATGATACCACCAAGACCAATAATAGGAATAGTTACCTCTTTATAAACTTGGTGCACCATGCGAAGAGCCACGGGCTTTACGGCTGGGCCAGATAATCCACCATAAGTGTTCCCCAATACAGGCTTGCGACGATGAATATCTATAGCCATGCCCAACAAGGTATTAATTAGACTTACTCCATTACCACCGCCTGCTTCAACAGCCTTTGCGATTTCTACAATGTCTGTTACATTTGGTGAAAGCTTAACGATAACAGGTTTATCCGTTACCTTACGAACCGCTTTAGTTACCGATTCAACGACCTTTGGATCTACGCCAAAGGCCATGCCTTCACATTCTACATTTGGGCAAGATACGTTGACTTCTAATCCTGCAATGCCATCTACAGATAATGTCTCTGCCATCCATGCAAATTCATCAATTGTACCAGCAGACATATTCGCTAGCAATGGTACATCATATTTCTTAAGCTCTGGTAGAATTTCTCTAACAAAATGTTCAGCTCCAGGATTTTCAAGACCAATACAGTTCAATACGCCAGATGGTGTTTCTGCAATGCGAGTACCAGGATTGCCATGACGTCCTTTTGGTGTTAAACCTTTTACGGAGATAGCTCCTACCTCATTGCTAAGGTCTAAATACCCAGCATACTCAGGGCCATTACCAAAGGTGCCAGATGCAGCGATAATAGGATTTTTCATCTTAATACCGCAGTAATCAACAGCAAGCTTTGGATTAGGCGTAACGGTGTTATTTAAATCGCGTTCACGCATTAAAAGAACACCTCCTCAGCTGGGAATACAGGACCATCCTTACAAACCTTATAGCGTTTACCTTCTGCACCATCACAAGCACAGCCTAAACAACCTCCAGTACCACAGCCCATACGCTCCTCAAGAGAAACTTGGCAAGGCACATTCAGTTCTTTAGCCACTTGAGCTACGCCTTTCATCATCGGCATAGGACCACAAGTCATGATAGAGGTAAAGGAATTAGCATTAATTAGGTCTGGCATAATAGCCGTAGGGAAACCTTTTATGCCCACACTACCATCATCAGTAGTGATATGTACTGTAACAGGCCTATCTTTAAATAGATCAGCCCAGAAGGTTTCGCTTTCATTTCTAAAACCAAGAATAACTTGTGCTTCTTCACGTTTTTGCAAATGCGACGCGATGCATAGCATCGGTGCGATACCAACGCCACCGCCAATGAGAAGCATATTATTAGATGTTACAAACGGTTCGCCCAAAGGGCCTAAACAATCTAATGTATCACCAGGCACGAGACGTGTCATAATTTCAGTCCCCTTACCTACGACGCGATACAAAAGGGTAATAATACCCTTTCGGGCATCGAATCCAGCATAGCTAATAGGGCGACGCAATAATGGCGCCGTAGAGTCCGCTACGCGAACATTACAAAACTGTCCTACCTTTGCTTCTGCTGCTTGTTTTGGTGCGTGAATATCCATAATCCACACATCAGAGCCTATTTGCTCATTGCGAACGACTTCGCCCTGTTCTACATAGCCACTCATGGTTATTACTCCAATTCAAAATCTTGTAACGCTTCTACAGAGTAGTTAGCATCATCTTTACGATTCGCCACAACACGCAATACTTCCCGTGCTGTATCAAGACTTGTTAAGCAAGGTGTACCCATTTCTACAGCGAGACGACGTAATTGGAAGCCTTCGCGTTCAGGACGTTTACCTGCAGTCAATGTATTAAGTACAAGATCCACTTTATCTTGACGAATGTGATCAGCACAGTTGTCATCACCTTCAGAGATTTTATTAACCACCTTACAATCAACACCGTGTTCGATAAAGTATTTACCTGTACCACCAGTTGCTTCAATATGATAACCAAGATCGATGAACCCTTTTGCAAGTTCACAAGCTTCTGCTTTATCACGGTCTGCTACTGTCATAAGAATTGTACCATCCTCTGGAATACGCATGTTTGCACCATTGATAGCTTTGAATAAAGCTTCAGAATATGTACGACCAATCCCCATAACTTCGCCAGTAGATTTCATTTCAGGTCCAAGAGCGATTTCCACAAGCCCCATTTTGGAGAAGGAGAATACAGGTGCTTTTACAGCTACATAAGGTTTATTAGGTACAAGACCTAGTGGCAAGCCCAAATCTTTTAAGCTTTCACCAAGCGCAATACGTGTTGCACATTCTACCATATTGATACCTGTTACCTTAGAAATGAATGGTACGGTGCGGCTAGAACGAGGGTTAACTTCGATTACATTAAGTTCACCATCAGCCACGATATATTGAATGTTAAGCACACCTTTAACATTAAGACCTACTGCAATACGACGTGTATAGTCAACAATTTGATCAATCAATTCTTGACTCAAGTGTTGAGCTGGGTAAACGGCCATGGAGTCACCAGAGTGAACACCGGCACGTTCGATTTGTTCCATAATACCAGGGATACATACATCAGTACCGTCGGAAATAGCATCAACCTCTACCTCCATACCAACCATGTAACGGTCGATAAGAACAGGATGCTCCTTAGATGCTACTACGGCTTCCTTCATGTATACATCAAGCTCTTTATCATTGTATACGATTTCCATCGCACGCCCCCCCAATACATAGGAAGGACGAACGATTAATGGGTATTTTAACTTTTTAGCTGCTTCTTGTGCTTCTTCATCAGAGGTTACCAGAGCACCTACTGGACGAGGAATGCCAAGTTTCGCCAACAATTCATCAAAGCGTTCACGGTCTTCTGCCATATCGATGCTATCCACGGATGTACCAAGAATTTTTACACCGCGCTTAGCCAATGGGCCTGCCAAGTTAATCGCTGTTTGTCCACCGAATTGAGCGATAACGCCAACTGGCTGTTCTTTATCAATGATTTCCATAACATCGTCCACAGTCAATGGCTCAAAGTATAAAGAATCAGAAATATCAAAGTCTGTAGAAACTGTTTCTGGGTTGTTATTAATCATAATGGATTGGTAACCCGCTTTACGGAGTGCCCAAGATGAGTGTACGGAACAATAGTCAAACTCTACGCCTTGACCAATGCGAATTGGCCCAGAACCAAGTACTACTACAGATTTTTCACCTAGTGGTTTAACTTCATCTTCTTGCGCATAGGCACTATAATAGTACGGCGTTTTAGATTCAAATTCTGCCGCACATGTATCTACGTATTTATATGTTGGTAGAATGTTCCATTCTTTACGTTTTGCGCGAACTTCTTCTACAGTTGTATTAGCATAGCGAGCAATAACAGAATCGGTGAAGGAATAGCGTTTTGCTTTGCGCAATACATCTTCTGTTAAGCCCTGTTCAGCCAATGCTTTTTCTACATTAACAATGTTTTTGATTTTTTCAATAAAGAATGTATCAATTTTTGTAATATAGTGGATTTTTTCTACACTAATCCCCTTGCGAAGAGCTTCTGCCACAACATAGATACGTTCATCATCTACTAAGTGTAAACGTTCGATAAGCTGTTCCATGGATTCATGGGCGATTTTCTTAAGCTCAATATGGTCTAAACCGATCTCCAAGGAACGAATTGCTTTTAACAAAGACCCTTCTAAAGAGCGGTCGATAGCCATAACTTCGCCAGTAGCCTTCATTTGAGTGCCCAATGTGCGGTCCGCCAAATTGAATTTTTCAAATGGCCAACGTGGAAACTTCGTTACTACATAGTCGAGTGTAGGCTCGAAGCATGCTTTTGTTTCGCCTGTTACAGCATTTGTAATTTGATCCAATGTCATGCCTACTGCGATTTTAGCTGCTACCTTCGCAATTGGATAACCAGTTGCTTTAGATGCCAATGCAGAGGAACGAGATACGCGAGGGTTTACTTCGATAACGATATATTCGTTGCTATTTGGATTCAAAGCGTATTGTACGTTACAACCACCTTCGATTTTCAAATAACGGATAATCTCTACAGATGCGGTACGCAGCATTTGGTATTGAATATCATTTAAAGTCTGGCTTGGTGCCACAACGATAGAGTCCCCAGTATGCACACCAACAGGGTCAATATTCTCCATATTACATACTATGATGCAATTATCTGCACTATCGCGCATTACTTCGTATTCAATCTCTTTCCAGCCTGCAACGGAACGTTCTGCTAGGATTTGGTGAATTGGTGAAAGTTTCAACCCACGGCGTGTAATTTCATACATTTCATCTTCGTTATGGGCAATACCGCCACCAGTACCGCCTAACGTGTATGCAGGGCGGATGATAATAGGATACCCAATGCGATTAGCAAAGGTTACTGCTTCTTCAAGATCGTTAAAGATATCGGATTCAGGAACTGGTTGATTAATTTCCTTCATCGCTTCTTTGAAGAGTTCACGGTCTTCGGCTTGTTTAATAGCTTCAAGAGTTGTACCAAGAAGTTTTACACCATATTTTTCTAATACGCCCGCTTCAGACAATTGTACGGTCATATTAAGGCCTACTTGACCACCTAATGTAGCCAACAAGCCCCAAGGGCGTTCTTTTTTAATTACTTCTGTTACGAATTCAAGACTAATCGGTTCTACATATACGCGGTCTGCAATATCTGTATCAGTCATAATAGTAGCAGGGTTAGAGTTAACCAATACTACTTTATAACCCTCTTCTCGAAGGGAACGGCATGCTTGTGTACCAGCATAGTCAAACTCTGCAGCTTGGCCGATAATAATTGGACCAGAACCAATTACAAGTACTTTTTTTGCTTCTGAGGTCATATTATTTTCCCTTTCTCATTAAGTCTTCAAATTCGTCAAATAAATATAGGTTATCAGTAGGTCCTGGGGATGCTTCTGGATGGTATTGTACGGAGAAGATTGGCAATTCTTTATGACGCATACCTTCTACGGTGCCATCATTTACACTACGATGTGTAATTTCTACAAAAGCTGGCAAAGAAGTATCATCTACCGCATAGCCATGATTTTGAGATGTAATATATACCCGACCAGTACGTAAATCTTGTACAGGATGGTTAGAACCACGGTGACCAAATTTCAATTTGAATGTAGTCCCACCATAGGCTTGTGCCAATACTTGATGCCCCATACAGATGCCAAAGATTGGTTTCTTACCAAACATCTTCTTTACTTCTTCTACTGCATAGCCAAGATCTTGAGGGTCTCCAGGGCCATTAGATAAAAAGATACCATCTGGATTTGCTGCCAACACATCTTCGGCCTTAGCATCTGCAGGAAATACAGTAAGACGACAGCCTGCAGCTTCTAGAGAGCGAAGGATATTTTCCTTTACACCATAATCCATTACCGCTACGTGGAATTCAGCATTTTTATCGCCACGCATACCTTGCCATTTTGTAGTTACACGCATAACTTGATCTGTTGGCAAGTCTTGTTTAAACAATTTTTGAATATCCTCCATAGGATAATCAGAGCGTACAAGTACACCCTTCATTACACCATGGTTACGAAGAACACGTGTAATCGCACGTGTATCTACATCATAAAGGCAAGGGATGCCGTGCAAACGAAGATACTCACTAAATAACCCCTCATTTTGCCAGTTAGATGGAAAGTCACATAGTTCACCTACAATAAAACCTTTACAATATGGCTTAGGACCTTGAGTGATAGAATTTAAAGTACCATAATTACCAATTAAAGGATAGGTTAATGTAATAATTTGATCCGCATAGGATGGGTCAGTCAAGATTTCTTGATACCCGGTCATACCTGTGTTAAATACAACTTCACCTACCGTTGGGGCGCCACCTAATAAGGAACCTTCAAACACGGAACCATCTTCAAGAACTAACTTGCCTTTCATTATAAGACTACGCCCTCCTTCATAACAATTTTGCCATCAACTACTGTAAGTTTAGCTTTACCTGTAACAGTCATACCATCAAATGGGCTAACTTTACCTTTTGTATAAAATTTATTTCTATCTACTGTCCACTTTTCAGTTGTAGAGAATACAGTAATATCCGCTGGCTTACCAACTTCAAGAACACCTGCATCAAGGTGCATCAACTCAGCTGGTCGAGTACTCATATAGTACACAACTTGATCAATGCTAAGTTTATCAGGACCATATGCATTTGTAATAACCGCTGCCAAAGATGTTTCGAGGCCACTGAAACCATTTGGTGCACAGCAGAATTCATGGTCTTTTTCTTCGTATGCATGTGGTGCATGGTCTGTAATAATCGCATCGATTGTGCCATCTTTCAAGCCTTCTAATAATGCTTGGCGATGATCTTCTGAGCGAATTGGAGGAGCCATTTTAAATGCTGGATTATATTCGCGTAGGTATTCATCTGTGAAAGACAAATGTTGGCTTGTAACTTCACAGGTTACATTAAGGCCTTTAGCCTTCGCACGGCGCACCATATCTACAGTATTTTTACTACTTACATGGGCGATATGGATATGACCACCTGTCATTTCAGATAACAAGATATCACGAGCAACAGCCAAATCTTCAGCTACTGCAGGACGACCAATAACACCTAATTCATAAGAAACAATACCTTCATGCATATGGCCATTTTTAGTCAATGTAATATCTTCTGCATGGTCGATAACCATTTTATTAAACATGGAGGAGTATTCTAAGGCACGACGCATAAATGCAGCATTTTCTACATAGTGACCATCATCGGAGAATGCTACTACACCAGCTTCTGCCATATCGCCCATTTCAGCAAGTTCCTTACCTTCTAGGCCTTTGGATACAGCGCCAATAAATTCTACTTTCACAACGCCAGTGAGTTCAGCCTGTTTTTGTAAACCTCTTACAAGTGCAGCATTATCTACAACTGGGTTAGTATTAGCCATAGTGACAACACGTGTGAAACCACCTGCAGCAGCCGCTTGTGTACCAGAGTGGAAATCTTCTTTAGCTTCTTGGCCTGGTTCACGCAAATGTGTGTGAATATCGATAAGACCAGGTGCTACGATAAGCCCTGTTACATCATAAACTTCAGCACCTTCAGCACTCAAGTTTTGACCGATGGCTGCAATTTTACCATCTTTTACGAGAACATCTGCTACTTCGTTTTGTTTTTTTGCCGGATTAACTACCGTACCATTTTTAATAAGCAAGCTCACTACCGTCACCTCCGATAATAGTTAAGTACAATACAGCCATACGTACAGCTACGCCATTACGTACCTGTTCTTGAATTACGGATTGATTAGAATATGCTACATCTGGTGCAATTTCAAGGCCGCGGTTCATAGGACCTGGATGCATTACCATTACATCATCTTTAGCTAATTTTAATACATCATTGTTAATACCAAAGATACGAGCATATTCTCTATTTGTAGGATACAATGCAGAATGAATGCGTTCTAATTGAATGCGAAGTACGTTAACTACATCTGCATCAGCCACTGCTTCACGAATATCATGGTGTACGGTAACACCTAATTTTTCAAATTCTGGATATACCATTGTACGAGGACCAGCTAGATGTACATCAGCCCCCATTTTTGTAAGGCCATAAATGTTGGAGCGTGCTACGCGACTATGCATTATATCGCCAAGGATAACCACCTTTAGGCCTTCAATAGATTTCTTTTTCTCTAAGATAGAGTACATATCTAGTAAAGCTTGTGTTGGATGCTCATGAGCGCCATCACCTGCATTAATGATGATAGGATCTACGGCTTTCGTAGCGTATAAAGGTGCACCTTCTGCGCTGTGGCGCATTACGATAGCATCTGTGCCCATGTAGGACATTGTTAACAATGTATCGCGGAAGCTTTCACCTTTACCCATGGAAGAACCACTAGGAGAAAGATTGATTACGTCAGCCCCTAAATATTTTCCGGCTAACTCAAAGGAACTACGAGTACGAGTACTTGGTTCCATAAAAAGGTTGATAATGGATTTCCCCTTTAATAGTGGAACCTTCTTGTCATCAGAAAGAACGATTTTCTTCATTTTCTTTGCCACATCTAAAATCAATTTGATTTCTTCAGGTGACACATTTTGCAAACCCAATAAATCTTTGCCTTTTAGGCTAACTTGTCCCATGATTTCCTCCTAACTCACGTAACAAAAAAGACCTTTTGCCCAGGGCAAAAGGTCAAATAGTTTGCACAAAGAAGCCCCTATGGGCACTTCAACTATATTCCTTTCTCAGCCTCTCTGGACTAAATTAAAAGGTATTGTATTATGCAATGGTCTCTCGTACCATATATGCATTTCTTTATTTATTGTACTGAATCCACCTTTGAAAGTCAATGTAAAACACAAAATTCATATGTATTTTAAAAAGAGGACAAGCATATAAAATTGCTTGTCCTCTCTATATTTAAACAGCTATTAATACACTTCTATATCTTAAACTTTAATCTAAAATTTCTTTTTTAGAAATTAAGGGTCTTAACCTAATGGATATAATCTTGGTGGGTTTTCTTCATCATTTTGCTGTTCATTTTGTGGAGTATATGGCATTTGATCTTGTTGCGGCTCATTCGCTACAGGATTTATCTGCACATATTGCTGATTTGGCGACAATTGAGGTTGACGTTGCTCACGACGACGTGTATTTTGAGATGCAGTCGGTCTAGGTTTAGTCAACTCATCAATGGATACAGCATTTGGAATAGTTACATTTGATGTATCCCCATGAATATCATCAAGTTCACTGAAGGAAGGAGTCCTCTTAGATGCTTGAGCAGCCTTACGTTCGGCTTCAAGTTGTTGACGGGCAAGTTCTGCACGACGACGAGCGCTTTCTTGTTGATCTCGAACACGTTGAATCGCTTCAGCACGCTCTTTTGCTTTACGCTCTATTTCAGCTTGAGCCAACGCTTGTTGACGGGCAGCTTCAGCTTTACGTTCTGCCTCTAGTTGCGCTTTATATCGTTCCTCAGCAAGGCGTCGTGCCTCGGCTGCTTGACGTTCTGCTTCAGCTCGTTCTGCAGCAAGTCGCTCTTGCTCTGCCTTACGAGCTTCCGCCGCTATGCGAGCCGCCTCTGCTTTACGAGCCTCTTCGGCACGTCTTGCTTCTTCTATGCGACGAGCTTCTTCGGCTCTACGCACTTCTTCGGCACGTTTAGCCTCTGCAGCAATGCGAGCTTCTTCAGCACGGCGCGCTGCTTCGAGTCGTTCCTGTTCAGCTCTACGTTGTGCCTCAAGTCTAGCTGCTTCTGCTTTCCGAGCTTCTTCTGCTCTACGTGCTTCTGCTTCTAAACGAGCTTGTTCAGCTTTACGCGCCGCTTCAATTCTCGCAGCTTCAGCTTTGCGTGCTTCCTCTGCTCGTTTTGCTTCTGCTGCTACGCGAGCGGCCTCAGCTTTACGTTCCGCTTCAATTCGAGCTTCTTCTACTCTACGCGCTTCCTCCGCACGACGAGCCTCTTCTGCTTTTCTTGCTGCTTCCATTTGTTGTGCTTCCAAAGCAGCCTTAGCCTCTGCCGCTCTACGAGCATCTTCTTGACGCTTCGCTTCAAGAGCGGCTTGCTCAGCAGCACGTTGTGCTTCTAAAGCAGCTTTCGCTTCTGCTGCTTTACGAGCTTCTTCGGCACGTCTTGCTTCCAATGCTTCCTGCTCGGCTTTACGTTGTGCTTCTAAACGAGCTCTGGCCTCAGCAGCCAAGCGTTCCTCTTCGGCCTTTTTGGCCTCTAAAGCAGCTTTTTCTGCTGCTCTTTGCGCTTCAAAGCGTGCCTTAGCTTCGGCCGCTTTTCTTTCTTCCTCCGCTTTGCGTGCGGCCTCAATACGAGCAGCTTCAATTCTACGTTCTTCTTCAAGACGTTTTGCTTCCGCTGCTAGTCGAGCTTCTTCTGCTTTACGAGCCGCCTCTAGCCGATCTGCTTCCGCTTTTCTCGCTGCCTCGATACGTGCCATTTCAGCTTTACGAGCCGCTTCCGCCTTGCGAGCTTCCTCTGCTTTACGCTCTGCTTCGGCTTTTTCAGCCATCTTGCGCTCAATTTCAGCATGCTTGGCTTCTGCAGCCTTTCGCAACATTTCGGCTTTTTCTGCAGCTAGTCGAGCCTCTTCAGCTTTTTTACGAGCTAATGCTTCTTTCTCGTCTTTTGCTTTTTTAAGTTGTGCTTCTTTTTTTACATCTGCTACAGCTTTATCGCTTAACTTTTTAGTTTCTTCATGAGCAATTACTTCTGCCCGTTTAGCTGGACTTTCAACAGTAGATTTTTTAGTATCTACGGACCCTTTATCTCCATCTTTACCACCTACAGGTCCTACAGGTATTTGTGTTCCCCCTTGAGTTGGGTTCCCTAAAATATCTTTAACATCTTTTGGTACATTAACAGCAATAGTTTGATGTTTTTGTGGATTTGCAAGAGATTCAGGAATCAACAAGAAACGAATTGGCAAATTCGATGCACCGGCTGGCATAAAGTTTAATGTTAATAAATCGCCCGCATTATAGTTCCCTAAAAGACGGCTATCTAATATAGTACCTTCCCCTAATGCGGAAATACCATCTGCACCACCAATGTGATAAGTCCGTGTATCTGTCTGCCCCCTTCTAGCACCTTGTTGATGCAATGTTTTTACCGTAAAGGAACCAGAATAAGGTCCCCCAAGAGGGTTAAAATACAGTCTAAACGGTTCATTCCCCTTTGTAGGAATTTTTAACGTATACGATACGCCATAGTTACCACGATCTCGAACAAATGCTTTATTTTGCATTTCGTCTACACCATTAATAAACGTATCTTCTCGGTCATTACCAATTTCTACAAAGGCACCACCTAAAGAGGTATCGAATGGTGTAGTAACCTCCATATTACGCTTAGCACCAGTATAAGTACCGCGTAATTGTATTTCATCAATAGGAAGGTTTTTCACCCAATGTGACGCATCTACAGGGTCCATCCCCATAGGCAACATCATGACACGCGCAAATATAGGCCCTTCTGTTTTAATATCTACAATACCCGTAAATAATGCATCTCGATTTACCGGTGTATTTTCTAAGTCACTAAAGATTAATTGGCGCCCTTGTGGTGGGATGCTAAGAGAATATAATGGTCTTGCATCTCGGCTTTCATTAAGAGGTTGCTCCAAATCCTTTCGAGACAAATCACGACCTGCTGCAAAATAATCAGGTGTAGCTACAGATTTTAATTGTCTCATGACATGTACTGAAGTTGGATAAGCCGTTTGGTTTTCTAAGACGATAGCAATCTTGTGAGGTAAATCCATTTCATTTACATGATAGAAATAGATACGACCATTGCCATTAATTGTACCTGCACTTAACGTACCTCCTACGGGGCCTACATATTCAGGACTATCCGATAGGAGCAATGTATCAGTTTGAGACACCAACGATGGTGGCAACGGAGAAAACTGAAAATATCCAATTGATTGTAAATCTATATCACGAGCTTCTACATGGCCTGTAAGGGCAGCCATGGCAGCCATAGCCGCAGCTACACAATATCTTGATTTATAGGAAAACATATATTATTACCTCTATACTTCTTCGAGCCCCAACGGGTCATACGTAAGTGCTAATGCTTCAATCTTCTTTAGTCGATGGCCAATTCCAGATTTAGATAGTTTCCCCTCCATCAACTCTTCAAGTTCTTTTAAACTCGCTTCAGGATTCTCCCACCGAAGTCTTGCAACGACGCGCAACTTTTCAGGTAATTCTTCAATACCGATTTCTCTATCAATAATACGGATTGCTTTTACCTGACGAACTGCTGCATCCACAACCTTCTGTAAATTTGCAGTCTCACAGTTGACTTGACGATTAATTTGATTCCGTACGGTTTTCATAATCCGCACATTTTCAAATTCCATAAGCGCCGATTGAGCCCCCATGATTTGCAAACAGTTTGTTACTGCATCCCCTTCTTTAAGATATACTACATATTCTTCCTTCCGCTCCGTTAAGCCCGCATGAATGTGAAAGAACCGTAGTACATGGATAATTTCCCTTGCAAAGGTCTCGTTTCCCGTCATAAACTC
This sequence comes from Veillonella parvula, assembly GCF_032550495.1. Taxonomy (GTDB): domain Bacteria; phylum Bacillota; class Negativicutes; order Veillonellales; family Veillonellaceae; genus Veillonella; species Veillonella parvula_G. The sequence continues at coordinate 41,366 of NZ_JAWFZJ010000004.1, forward strand.
AAGATGGTAATCACTTTGTGGTTTATTAACAGAGCCTCCACCTAAAAAAGCTCCCCTTAAAAAGGCACGTCGTGCTTCCATTGATTTGAGCCAACTGCGAGGGATTTGTTCGGTTACAGGCCATAAAGCGAGATCCTCTAAAGCCTGTCTCCCCTCTATAGAAGGTTCCACAGAGAGCGTATACATATTTTTTTTACGCAGGTTTAAACCTTGTCGTACTAATACATTTGTAGGTAATTCGTATTGCTTTTTCAAAATACCAAGCAACCGACGAGCTACTGCATTATTAGCCGTAGCCAAACGAATGCCAACGGCACCTTTCATCCCCAAAATGATAGATCCGCTCATACGCAATAAGCAAGACGCTTCAATTTTCATGGCCACATCCGCATCACTAGAGGCTTCATATTGGCATAATTCATTTTTTACATCTTCTGCAAATGACATGGACATCCCTTCTCATTAATGATCATCTCGTTGAAGATAATATTCTAAGATATGCGGTTCAGTGTTAGATTGCATAGCATGAATGATATCCATAATAACTTTACCTAACCGTTCAGGATCGTGAACAGCTGGTTTTTGAGGGTTAATTAAGGTAGCTCGTATAGTGCGAATTCCTTTGTCTTGTAACTTTTTAGTATCTAATACCAATGGTTCAGATCCTACAGCACTATATTGTTCAACCATTTGAATTGGCAACGGCCCATCATTGGCAAGAACAGTATCTATAATTCCTTCTCCGCCATGAGCAATTAAAGCCTCTACATGGTCATTTAATGTGTAGCCTGTGGTTTCACCCGGTTGTGTCATAACATTAGCAATATAGATTTTATTAGCCTTACTGGCACGTACATGAGAGGCCAATTTATCAGTTAGTAAATTTGGGATAATACTTGTATATAAACTACCAGGACCTAAAATAATTACATCCGCTTCATCAATGGCACGTAATGCAGCCCCCTCTGGCTTAGGCAATGCTGGATCACTATAGATATGACGAATTCGTTTACCCGAGTGTGGTATATTACTTTCACCTTCTACAATAGTACCATCTGTCATCTCTGCACGTAATTTAATGAACTCTGTAGAGGAAGGAATTACACGACCACGGACACGCAACAATTTACTAGCCGCTTCAAGAGCTTCTTCAATATCTCCATCGTAAACTTGAGCGAGCGCAGTGATAAAGAGATTACCAAAGCTGTGTCCAGAAAGCTCATTTTCCCCTTCGAAGCGGTAACGGAATAAGTTCTCCATTACCCCTTCTTGTTCAGCTAGTGATACTAAACAGTTTCTTAAATCACCAGGTGCTATCATTTGAAAATCTTCTCGCAAGCGGCCAGAAGAACCTCCATCATCAGCAACTGTTACAATCGCAGATAGGTTTGATGTATGTGATTTCAAACCACGCAATAAATTTGATAAGCCTGTACCCCCACCGATTACTACAATTTTAGGGCCCTTATCGAGTCGGATATTTTGAAAGATAATATCCGATACCTTGCTGTCAGGATTAGGTAGTACCGCACGAATAATCGTTTTTATAACTTTACTTGTACCTATGAGCATTAATACAGCGCCAATCGATAATACTACAGCCCCTACAGCAATGAGTACATTATAATTGTAAAAGCCCGTCATATTATAAGAAAAGGCAAGTACAATATCTTCAAGAACCGCAAGCCATTGATAGTTAAACATCAAGGAAATGCCAATAATTAAAAGACCTACACCACAACTAAATAGGGCAAGCCAACGTTTTATATTTAGACCCGGAATTAGCCACCGGAACCATCCTTTTCGCAACATAATCCCCCCTATCTAGTTATCAAGTGTTATAATTTCATGAGGATTATAATCTTCTTCTACATTATTTTTCATCATATCTCTATGTTCAACAGTGACACGATATCCTTTTTCTAACAAGTGGGAATATAGAGCCTCTGCCATAGCTACAGATCTATGCATACCACCTGTACAGCCTACTGCCACAATAAATTGAGATTTTCCTTCTTGTTCATAATTTGGCACAAGAAAATCCATAGTATCAAAGTAACGTCTTTTAAATTCCTCTGTTACTTCAAAGGAATGAATATATTCATTCACTGCTTTTACACGACCTGTTTTATGACGAAACTCAGGAATATAAAATGGATTAGGTAGAAAACGAACATCCCATACCATATCTGCATCGAGAGGAATACCATACTTAAAACCAAAGCTCACTACAGTAATAGCCATACCATGAGCTTCATCAACTTGAGCAAAGCGCGTTTTTAAATACTCTTTCAAGCTGGCTGTTTTCATATTAGTGGTATCAATAATAAAATCTGCTTTATGGCGCACAGAGTTAAGAATTTGGCGTTCCTTCTTTAGCCCTGTTGTAATCAGCCCATTAGGAGCCAATGGATGACTCCGTCGACTTTCCTTATATCGACGAATCAAAGTCTCATCTGTAGCATCCATAAATACAATTTCAAAATCTACCTTCATATCTTTTAATGTATCTAAAGATGAAGAAAGAGCTTCAAAAAATTCGCCCCCCCGAATATCTACAACAAGAGCAACACGATTAGTCCGTTCTCCACCTTGTCGGCAAATTTCACTTAATTTAGGGATCAGCACAGGGGGAATATTATCAATACATAAATACCCCATATCTTCTAAAGCTTGCAATACCTGAGTTTTGCCGGCACCTGACATGCCTGTAACTATTAACAAACGAAATGCTTCCATAGTTTTACTCCATTATAAAAGATTATCTTCAATCCAATGGGCTACGCCATCGTCATTATGGTGGCCACAAATTGTATGAGCCACAGATTTTACATGATCTGTAGCGTTTTCAACGGCTACAGAATAACCTGTTTTACGTAGCATAGAAATATCATTTTCTGCATTACCAAAAGAAACGATATTTTTTAAACTAATATGATTATCTAAAGCTAGTTGTGTCAAGGCACGCCCTTTTGACACATTAGGGGCAATGAGTTCTAAAAAGTCTTTTTGGCTACGAACTAGAGTCACCAAATCACCAACTCTAGGAGTTAAAATTTCAATAATTCGGTCAATTCCTTCTACTGTATCTATGGCAATTAGCTTATTCGGTTCGGAGTTTAAACTATATAACGTATCACCTAAAAATTCTGCCGTAGCACCAGTCTGTTTTTCATAGAGAGCAGACTGCCACGTCTTATGATGGCATAGTAAATAATCATCCACATAAGATTGTATATGCCAATCATATTGTTTTGCTAATTCATAAATACGACGTACGGCTACAATAGGAACAGTCTGTTCAAATAGTTTATATCCTGTTTCTAATTCTTGAATGAGGCCACCAGAAAATAAAATCAGCGGCACATTACCAAGCTTTAACGCCTGACCAATGGGCTTAGCCGTTTGGTACATACGCCCCGTAGCAATCGTAATAGCAACACCCTTTTGCTGCAACCGATGTAATACATCTACTGTATAGTCAGATATAGAATTATCGCTACGCACCAAAGTTTCATCACAATCGATGGCAACCATTTTGATATGAGAAAAAGAAGAATTCATGTTTGTCGCCTTTATAGAAATTTTAAATACTCTTTATTATACCATTAATAGTGGCACTATAGATAGAAATAAGCGGTAATAACCCTAATAATGATAAGAAAGTTTACTCATGGAAATTTCATTAAATGCAAAATCCTCTATTATCGACAAATCATTCTATATTAATTGAGTAGACAGCATTAATGAAACACTATAATAAAAAGCCTCATATAATTTTATATTAAACACAAAAAAGAGACCCCCGAAGGAGTCTCTTTCGTATGAGTAACTATCAAATTAGAATTTGTAGTTAAGGTCTGCACGGTAGAAGTCAGCTTTATCATTACCGTTTTGATCTTTCCAATCAAAACCGTAGTTAGCTGTTAAGCCTACGTTGTTTTGCAATGCATAGTCAACAGTTGCCATCCAACCTTTAGCATCTGTAGTGTAGATGTGGTTGTAAGTAGTATCAATGATAGGAGCATTTTCTTTTGCGTTGAAGTATTGACCTTTTACGCCCCAAGTACCTTGTTTTTTGATGTCGTAGTTACCATAACCTACGCCAGCTGTCCAAGCTTGAGATTCTTCAAGGCTAGAAGCTTTCAACCATTCGCCACCAACCCAAATTTTATCGAAGTTAGCATCAGCATTGAAACCATATACGTTTCTAACATCATCATCTTGGTTAATACGGTCATAGAAACCACCAACCATAGCATGTTTACCAACTTTACCATTAACATTTACGATAAGATCAGTAACATTTTCCTCTTTAGTCAAGCCAGTTGCATCGCCAGATACCATGTAACCATAAGCTACTTGTGCATTAACTTTGTCATTACCAGCATTGAATTGAGCACCATCAAAAGTACCATCAAATGCTAAGCCACCACCAACAACTTGACCGAAACGGCCAGCTTTCAAGGATACGCGTTCACCGAATTTATGGTTAACATATGCGCGATCGATTGTAGCATTTGCGTTACCTTCAGTAGTGGAGTTACCCAATTCGAAGTTACCAGAAGTCAAACGAACTACTGCATCAGTGCGATCATTTACTTTTGCGTTGAATTGTACACGTGCACGAGCGTCGAATTTGGATTTAGCATGTTCAGCATCTTTATAACGAAGACGAGCATCACCAGTAACTTTTACGTTACCAACGCGGTCTTCCAAGCGAGCTACACGAACGCCCAAGTTGTTCAATTCGTTAGAGAATTCATCAGCCAAACGGTTGATCATAGCTTGTTGTTCTGCGTTAGCGCGGTCTTGGTTAGCCATAGCTTTAGCTACCATTTGAGCCATTTCATAACGAGTGATGTTGTTTTGGCCTTTGAAAGTACCATCAGGATAACCGTTAACGATACCAGCGTTTGCCAATTGAGAAACTGCTTGGTATGCCCAAGAATCTGGAGTTACGTCGGAGAATGGGTTAGCTGCGAAAGCTGTAGTTACACCCAATACTGCTGTTGCTGCAAAGATTGCTGCCAATTGTTTTTTCATAGTTGAATTCCTTCTTTCTGAAAAAAATAGAAAATAAAATGTTACAAGTCATAACATTCACATTCTACTCGTTCTTCAGATTAAGAATGTATAGGAGTGTCCACGTTTCCTCACCATACTCTACATCGAAGATCTTCATTTCATGTATATATCATGACCTGTACGGTGATAGTATCACAACCTTTTTTCTATGTAAAGCCTTAACACCTATATTCAGCCTTATTACTGAATATTCTCTATTTTAAAAATTTCATGAATGCAGTAAAAATCTAACTTCATGAACATTTTTTCATTTTATAGTTTTATACAAAAAATTTTTATTAGATTTAAAATCTCAATTTTACATTAGTATTGTTAATTAATTAAATATATATTCACTAATGTAAAGAATAAATCTAAAGCTATATTATCATTATATTTATTTGCTAGAAAAGAATATCCTACTTACTCTTTATATTAAATTGATAATGCTCTAAGCTATTCACCGTGTATATTAATCTTCAATCTACAAAAAAAGAGACTCCCGAAGGAGTCTCTTTCATATGACTAACTATCAAATTAGAATTTGTAGTTAAGGTCAGCACGGTAGAAGTTATCTAATTTATCACCGTCTTGATCTTTCCAGTTGAAGCCGTAGTTAGCGGACAAGCCTACGTTATTTTGTAAAGCGTAGTCAACGGAAGCCATCCAACCTTTAGCATCTGTAGTATATAAGTGGTTATAAGTTGTATCTACGATAGGAGCATTTTCTTTTGCGTTGAAGTATTGACCTTTTACGCCCCAAGTACCTTGTTTTTTGATGTCATAGTTACCAAAACCTACGCCTGCAGTCCAAGCTTGAGATTCATCAACGTTAGAAGCTTTCAACCATTCGCCACCAACCCAAACTTTATCGAAGTTAGCATCAGCGTTGAAACCATAGATATTTTTGTAACCAGAATCTTGGTTTACACGATCGTAGAAACCACCCAATGTAGTGTTTTTACCTACTTTACCATTTAAGCCTACATATGTATGAGTTACATTATCAGATTTAGATAAGGAGTTATTCCATACAATATCACCAGTATCAGGGTCAACTTTTGTTTTGCCATTAAGCATACCAATGTCACCAGATACCATGTAACCATATGCAGCTTGGAAGTTTACTTTATCATTACCAGCATTAAATTGAGCACCATCGAAAGTACCATCAAATGCTAAGCCACCACCAAGAACTTGGTTAAAACGGCCAGCTTTCAAGGATACGCGTTCACCGAATTTATGGTTAACATATGCACGGTCGATTGTAGCATTTGAATTACCTTCAGTTTTGGAGTCACCCAATTCGAAGTTACCAGAAGTCAAACGAACAACTGCATCAGTGCGATCGTTTACTTTTGCGTTGAATTGTACACGTGCACGAGCATCGAATTTGGATTTAGCATCTTGAGCATCACGGTAACGAAGACGAGCATCACCAGTAACTTTTACATTACCAACGCGGTCTTCCAAGCGAGCTACACGAACGCCCAAGTTGTTCAATTCGTTGGAGAATTCATCAGCCAAACGGTTGATCATAGCTTGTTGTTCAGCATTAGCACGGTCTTGGTTAGCCATAGCTTTAGCTACCATTTGAGCCATTTCGTAACGAGTAATGTTGTTTTGACCTTTGAAAGTGCCATCTGGGTAACCATTGATAACACCAGCGTTAGCCAATTGAGAAACTGCTTGGTACGCCCAAGAATCTGGAGTTACATCGGAGAATGGGTTAGCTGCGAATGCAGTAGTTACACCCAAAACTGCTGTTGCTGCAAAGATTGCTGCGAATTGTTTTTTCATAGTTGAATTCCTTCTTTCTGAAAAAAATAGAAAATAAAATGTTTCAAGTCATAACATTCATATTCTACTCAGCTCTTCAGATTAAGAATTTCAGGAGTGTCCATGTTTCCTCGCTATATTCTACATCGAAGTTCTTCGTTTCATATGTTTGCTACTTCTTGTACGGTGATATTAGCACAACCATTTTTTCATGTAAACCCTTTTTTCTCAATTGTATTCTCAATATCTTATTTTTATAACTTAAAGTATCTTCAAGATTAGATTATATCTAGTTTTATAGGGTATAACTTTTTTCATAAAAAAATTTAATTTTATATCCCTTTCTATTAATTGAGAATTTTTATTATATTTTTTATTAAGTTAAACTTATTAATATATATATAATTAATAAGAAATTTATCGTCCTATACAGAAAGATTTTATAAATATATCCTATAATATAAGGGATATAATTCTTAATAACCACTAAATTATTCGATTACTTTTAATATTATGTATTTATAAAACATTTTACTATATATATATTATTATATATAAAATAATTCATAATACTTTTATGCAACAAAAAAAAAGACTTCCGAAGAAGTCTTTTTTTGTTTGTGAGGGAATTAGAATTTGTAATTTAATTCTGCACGATAGAAATCGGAAAGATCATTACCGCTTTGGTCTTTAGAGTTGAAACCATAACCTGCGGATAAACCTACGTTATCTTGTACTGCGTAGTCTACGCTAGCCATGTAACCTTTGTAACCATTAGATGTATTTGTTAAATCATATGCTTGATCCCAAGTGGAACTTACAATTGGTGCATTAGCTTTTTGGTTGAAGTATTGACCTTTCACATCCCATGTACCTTTTTTAGCGATGTCGTAGTTACCATAGCCAAGACCTGCTGTCCAAGCTTGAGAATTATCTACGTTGGAAGCTTTCAACCATTCACCGCCAGCCCACAATTTATTTTTACGGAAGTCCGCATTGAAACCGTAAACATCTTGTTTATCGGAATTAACTGTTACACCATTGTGGTTCAAGTTGCCGCTAGATAATCTGGAATAGAAACCACCAACGGAGGATTCTTTACCAACTTTACCTTTTAAGCCTACATAGGATACAGATGGGTTATCAGATTTGGAGTTGCCATCAGCAGCACCATCAATCATATAACCATATGCACCTTGTACTTGAACTTTATCATTACCTACATTCAATTGTGCACCATCAAATGTATCATCGTACATCAAACCGCCACCAATTGTTTGTTGGAAACGACCAGCTTTAGCAGATACGTTGCTACCAAATTTGTGATCCACGTAAGCACGATCGATTGTTGCTTGAGAACCTTTAGTAGAGTCACCAAATTCGTAATTACCTTTTACACGAACAACTGCTTGTGTTTTATCATTTACATTAGCATTAAATTGTACACGTGCACGGCCGTCAGTTAAAGATTTACTATTAGCTTTGTAAACACCTTTGTCTTCAGAACCTTGGTAACGGATACGGGCATCACCAGTTACCTTTACATTACCTACACGGTCTTCTAAGCGAGATACTCGAACGCCGAGGTTGTTCAACTCATTAGAGAACTCATCTGCCAAGCGGTTAATCATAGCTTGTTGTTCAGCGTTAGCACGATCTTGGTTAGCCATAGCTTTAGCTACCATTTGAGCCATTTCATAACGAGTGATATTGTTTTGGCCTTTGAAAGTGCCATCTGGATAACCATTAACGATACCAGCTTGTGCTAATTGGGATACTGCTTGGTATGCCCAACTATCTGGAGTTACATCGGAGAATGGATTTGCAGCAAATGCTATTGTTACACCTAACACTGCTGTTGCTGCTAACATTGTTGCGAATTGTTTTTTCATAATGAATTCCTTCTTTCTTATAAATAAGAATTTATATTTGCAGAAGACATTCACTACATAAGTAGTATCACTATGAAAGATGTATTAGGAGTGTCCATGTTTCCTCAACTAAATTATCTATCTTAGCTCCACTTCTTTGTAGCGTAGCCTTTCTGTTGATGTGAATATACCACCACCCCAAAACTTTGTAAAGCATTTTACACAACTAAATTTTATGAAATTTCTTTCATGAATAAAAATTATACCAAAAACATAGATTATTACTGCATTTTTAAAAATTTAATTTTACAAAATTTCATTTTATAGTCTAAAAAAATAGATAATTTTATTATCTATAACCACAATTTTAATAATTATCACTTATTAAATTTAGATATACTTATAATTTATATTAATTCATTTGTTTGAATTATTTATTTTCTATAAGATTGATAAGTGATATATTTAGATTCGACCTAGCCGTCTTGCTAAATTTTATTTAGTATACATTTCACAAGATACAACATAACTTAATCCTTCTTAACTTATAAAAAGCCTATCTACGATGAAATTTATCGTAGATAGGCTTTCACGATTATTAAATTGCGTAAGAAACAAATCCTAGAATATGATCAACAGGAACTGGGCCGATAAAACGACTATCACTAGAGTGATTGCGATTATCCCCCATTACAAATACATGACCTTCAGGAACTGTTACAGGTGTAGACCGGGTATAATTCATTTTTGTATCTTTTGTATATGGTTCTTGTAATTTTTCTCCATTACGCCATACATAACCATCTTTAAACTCTAGTACATCACCAGGTCTACCTATTACACGTTTTACCCATACATCATTTGTTTGAGCGGATTTATTAAAAACAGATGCATAGTTCATCAGTGGTTCTTTTACATCATCCACCCATGTACGAACACGATTAACACGACTATCAATAATAACGATTTGTCCATATTCGGGCATATCATTCATAATATGATGCCATTTGGTAACAATCAAATATTGTCCATTGTGTAATGTATCATCCATTGATTCCCCAGACACTCTAGTAGGTTGAATCAAGAAAATATGAATTACCATAGCAATGATTAATGCCAATGCAATAGCATAAATCCAATCTAATATTTCTTTTACTATTGTACTACCTAATTTATTACTCATAGTTTCCTCTTAATGACCACCTTTCGTAAATCTCCCACCAAAGACATCATGTACGTCTTGGATCGTAATAAATGCTGTAGGATCTACTTCATAAACGGTATCCTTTAATCTTGTAATTTCTAGCCGCGTTACTACAGAATATAATACATGTTTCGGTTGTTTTAAATACCCGCCTTCTCCATACATAATAGTAACACCACGATTAAGATTAGCATTTAATGCATCAGCAATAATCTTGGAATTATCTGCATCGGTAATAATCATAACCCCTTTAGATTCTTCAAGTCCAGTGATGGTCACATCAATCATCTTATAAGCAATAAAATAAGCAATTAAGGAATACATGGCACTATTCCAACTATATACAAAGCCCGCTGCTCCAAGAATAACTAAATTCATGGCCATTACAATTTCGCCTACAGAAAAGGTGGACCGTTTATCAAAGATAATAGCTACAATTTCAGATCCATCTAATGAGCCACCATTACGAATAATTAGCCCTACCCCAATACCTAAGATTATACCACCAAAGATTGACCCTAAAAATGGGTCAGTTGTAATAGGTGTAAAGCGGTGTGCAATGGTAGAAAATATTGCCATCCATATAATAGAGAACAAAGTAGACAAGGTAAATCCTTTACCAATTACTTTATAGCCTAAATATAAAAAGGGTAAGTTGAAAAGTACTACGAAAATGCTAAAAGAAATACCTGATAGTTCCGCAGCCATCAAAGATATACCAACTACCCCACCGTCAATGATACTATTGGGTACTAAGAATAAATCTAACCCTATCGTATATATTAAGGCACCTAGAGTCATCATTACACAGCGCATAATAAGATTTGACCAGTTACGCATTGAAGTTTCATTCGTCATGATTATCTCCTTTTCCGTATAACTGCTCCATAGCATGTAATCTTTTCTCTTCTAACTCACTTGAACTCATAGTTTCTTCTTTGATTGCCGCTTCGTTCTGAGCTAACTGCTTCGTATAGCGCAAGCCAATAACGAGAGCCGTCAAATCATCTACAGGTTCTGGTGGAAATTGCATAGATGTAGGAATAATCTTGCGCCACCCTGTAGGAGGATTATATTGCCAATATAATTTACGGGCCTCCTCTGTACTGTGAGATTCGTCGATTAAACTAGTTGTAATTTTATGATTGCGTCCAATTTGTTGAAGAGAAGGATACAAGTGTTTATGATTTGTACCATTTCCACAAACAATATGAACAATACCATAATATTCAGTTAAAATACGCTCAATATCTTTATTAAAAGTATTTGAAGAAATAATTTTACGGCATATCATCTCACCGAAAGGTGAAAGTATAGCTACGCCAGTTTTCTCATTTCCTGGATCCACTGCTAAAATATATGTATTTTCAGTCATTTGATTATCCCCTTTGTAAGTACAGTAGTTATATTTTAACATAAAAAGAAGGTCTTATGTTGAAAATTACATAAGACCTTCTTTTATAATGTATGAAAACAGCATACCTTCATCATATTAATTAGTTTACATTTTTGCCTTATCATTGAAATCTGGCATTTGAGTAATACGCAACTTGAGGTGAACAGGACCAGATGAATATGTGTCGCCATCAGTATAAGCTTCCACATGAACCTTGCCACGCATAGTACTTATTCTTTTAATGGCTGTAAACAAATCATCACCAGGTATCGTTCCAATATCACCTGATAAGGAATCAGGAATAATCCCCTTTGCCTTAGCACGTTCATTTACTTGTTTCAAGAATTGAAGCATAGACGATTGAGCATTAGTACCCCCATCAATTACTGTAGAGTGAATTACCTCTCCATTTTTATAGATAAATTGTTGTGGATATACTTGAATAACTGCAACTGCAGGTTCACCTGAAATAATATTTCCGGCTGCCACAACTTGAACCACCATAGGAGTCTTGGAATTGATTAGCTTTTGAGTAGCTACCTCAACATTTTGTCGATCTACATACACAACGGATTGACCATTATCTTCTATACCTAAGCGACGTAAAACAAGTTTATTTGTATCATCGATAATATGTTTAATAGCATTATTACTATCTTCTTCACTTAAACCAGGTCGTACAACAGCTTGTGCTAATAACTGATCTACTTGGAAGAGAATGGTTCCTTCCCGTAAATGAATGATGCCATTCTGCAATTGTTCTTGTGTATTTTGTAGATTCTTAATATGCGCTTCCATCTTAGCACGTGTTGCTTCAAGCTCAGCTACCTTTTGAGATACCTCTGCATAAGAGGCTTGTAAAGATGCTAGTTCGGCTTCTGTTGCATCTTTAGCAGCTTGTGCACTCGCCAATTCAGCTTTTGTAGCCTCTACTTCACGGCGAATTTGTTCGATCTCAGCCATCCGCTCTTCAAGCTCTTGTTTATTTTGTTCTAACAAAGCCTGTCCACGAATCAGTTCTTGCGTCTTTGCAGCAACCTCATTATTCAACTGCTTCATATCAGCTCTCAACTGATCCATACCGAACAATGCGGTTCGTACACTTTGAGACGTAAAAGTTAATACCCCAACCGTAGCTGCTGCAACTAAAAGGCCTGTCACAATAGTAACTATAATAGATGTGTGCTTAGGTCGTAATCCAAAGAGGGACATACGACGTTTACCAATTTTAGTGCCTAGCTTATCCCCCATGTAAGCAATGAGACCACCCATAAGAGCGATAATTATTAAGATTTTAACACCTACTAACATCATGTCCCTCCTTTCTCCTAAGAATACAATCTGTTATTTCGATACACGCCAATTCAAATACAACCCTGCAATAATACCTAATGTATCCGGTATTAATGCAGCCAATAAGGTTGGCAATGCTCCACCTTTCCCTAAAGCACCAGCAAAGGTCATCACCCCATAATAAATAAAGATGATGAGAATACTAATACCAAAGCCGATAGATGAGCTAGAGCGTTGCTTTTGAAGGCCTAAAGGTGCACCTACGAGAGCAAATACAAAACTTGCCAACGGAATTGTAAAGCGTTGGTACATTTCCATTTCAAGTTTATTAGCATTAGTATAAGCAGCCTTATAAGCTCTGATTTGGTGACGTAACTCCTTAATCGTCAATTCCTCAGGCTTACGTTGATCTTGTTGAATATCTTTTGGGGCAGACTTAATCGGCAATGATTGCTCCTTAAATTTCATGGTACGTTCAACACCATTACCAGCTGATAAATCATAGATGATACCATTCTGCATCACCCAATATTGACCATTCCAGATAGCTGTATCAGCATTTTCAACTTGTTGTAACTTGCCGCCCTCCCCAAATTGTTGAACCGTAATCATGGACAACTGTTTGGTTTCAGCATCATAGCTCTTAGCATACATCAATGTGCCTAGCTCATCACCATTCATCGTTTTTAACACAATATGATTTTGTGTTTGAGGTGATGCATTTTTCATAATTTGTTCGCGCACAATCGTTTGATACATATGATTTGTACGAGGTACAACAAATTCATTAAATGCTACTGCCCCAATGGAAATGATGAGGGCAATAATATATACAGGCATGGCCAAGCGTAAAAAGCTTAGACCTCCAGCACGCATAACAACGATTTCACTAGTGCTACTCAAACGACTAAAAGTCATAAGAGAAGCCAATAGTACTGACATTGGGAATGTTAAAATAACAATACTTGGTAAAGCCAAGACAAATGCTTGCATAACAAGCAACAATGGTGCTCCATATTCAGTAATATATTGAGCAATCCTAAACAATGTGCCTGTACCAATAAAAATACTAGTAAAAGCAAAAACCCCAAATAGGAATGGGCCTACAAAAGCTTTTAAAATATATTTATCTAATAATCGCATAGCCCCTCCTATAATTTAAAGTTATCCCCTAAATAATGTTCACGAGCGATTGGATCATTCGCAATTTCATCAGGGGTACCCTCTAGGAGGATTTTACCATTACTCAAAATATAAGCCTTATCTACAATCCCCAATGTTTCGCGAACATTATGGTCTGTAATCAAGATACCAATACCTCGGTTCTTAACGTGTAAGATAATTTGCTGAATATCAGCAACCGCAATTGGATCGACACCTGCAAAAGGTTCATCAAGAAGGATGAAATTAGGTTCTAAGGCGAGGCAACGCGCAATTTCTACACGGCGTCGTTCACCACCAGATAATTGCATCCCCATACGGTCACGGACATGTCCAATATGAAATTCTTCAATCAATGATTCCACGATAGCTTCAATCTCATCAGATTTTTTTGCCGTAATCTGTAGCATGGCACGAATATTGTCCTCTACAGACATGGAACGAAAGATTGATGCCTCTTGCGGTAAGTATCCAATCCCTTCAGCCGCCCGCTTATACATAGGAATATTTGTTATATCCTTGCCATCAACGGTAATGATACCAGAACTTGGTCTTTCAATGCCTACAATCATATAAAATGACGTAGTTTTACCGGCCCCATTAGGCCCTAATAGACCTACAACTTGGCCTTTATCAACGCGTAGACTTACACCATCTACCACATTGCGTCCGCTAAAGGTTTTAACTAAGTTTTTGGTTTCTATATACATATATTATCCTTATTTATTCGGAACAATGACGAGTGTACTACGTCCACCTAATGTTTCAGCAGAATCATCAGCTAAACGAATTTTCAGTTCCGGTGCATTCAGTACATTACCATTTTGAACGGCATGCGCAGAACCCGATAAGAGTACCACTCCATCATTTTGGTTTGGCGTTTGTGTATATGTAGCTCGGTCAGCAGAACCAGACACGTTTCGTTCAGGATTAGAGAAGGTAACATTACCTTGCGCTACAGCACGAACTTCCTTCATCCATCCTTCTACCTTATCACCGGTTAAGGTTGTCCCTTCAGCAATCAAACGGGCATTGCCTGTAACAAGACCGTATTCAGAGTCAGTACTATACTCAACACTGTCGCCAAAGATTTGGCGATCAGCACGTTGTAAATGAACGCTACCATTAGCAGTGAATTTATTATTATTGTAACTGTGAACCGCTTGAGCAGACATGGCCATATCAGAACCAATCATAGATACACCACCATCAAGATTTGCTTCTTGAGTTTTTGTATTGTACCAACCCTTGGCACCAGTCATAGTTTTATCCGCTTGGGTAATAACAACATTACCTGTTGCATCTGCACGACCTGAATTGCCATCATAAGACAATGTATCAGCGCTGATAGTCAACGGATCATTTGCAGCCCAAACTGTAACAGATGCGGTCATGAGTACAGCTAATATAGCCATACCAATCTGTTTTTTCTTATTCATCATATTTCCTCTCAATTACTTCTTTGTTAATTTCGCATGTCCAATGGCTTTAATAATTTTTAAGGACATATTGCCCTCAAGCTTGTCACCTGTGAGGGTTACATCCTTACTGTTATAAGTGAAAGCCGTTTTAGATGTCAATGTTTTCGTTTTGTTATCAAAATGAAGGGCCTCAGTTTTAAATTCTGCACCTTCCGTATTGGTAGCAGTAACGCCTTGATCAATATCAAGAGAGTTTCGATCACCCGTCAGTACAGCATGAGGAGCTGTAATCGTAGTAGTCACATCATCTTGATAGAACAGACCTTTCAAATTGGTCAGAACGATAGCTTTTGTACGCGGGTCATATTCAATCTTCTCAGCCGATAATGCCCATACTAACTTGCCATCCTTTTCCTCTTGCAAGTCCGCACCTTGGAAATTAACGAGTTGTCCACTTTGATTTTGAGTGGAATTAGCCTCATTAGAGTCTTTCATAATAAATACAATAAGACCGATTAGAGCTAATACTATAGCGACCACAATGGCAATTAACTTTTTATTGTTTTTCATGCGCTCTCTCCCGTATAGCTATCTTCTTATCGTAATCAATAATTTGATCCATCTTAGTCATCCAACGATGTTGGAACCAAAGCCACTCATCTGGATGTTCACGAATAAATTCTTCCGTAACACGTACACAGGCTTCAGTTAGACGATACATATCAACATCTTCATCGCCAGTTTCCTCATAATGTAATGCCGGCAAGATATGAACGATATGTCCTCCTTCAGGCTTACGAGATGCAAAAATAGGTACTACAGGAGAGCCGAATTTCTTTGCAAATGTTGCTGGTCCCATAACAGCTGATGAATCTTGTCCCAAAAACGGAACTGGTAAACCATTTATATATCCATCTTGGTCAGCTAAGAATCCAAGAAGTTTTTTCTTTTTTAAAGCCTTAGCAGCAGAAACGATTTCGTTGCCACCACTAGCAAATACGTCAAGCCCCACCATCTCACGATATTCATTCATAAGGCGTGTGAATTGAGCATTAGGTTGTTTCTTAACAATTGTAGTGGAAGGATATCCATGAGCCGCCATAGCAGCCCCCATCCATTCCCAGTTGCCTACATGGCCGGTAAGAACGATAACTCCCTTATCTTCAGCAATGGCCTTTTCTAAATGTTCAACACCACGCATCTCTATGTGTTTATTGATAAAGGATTTCGTCAGGTTTGGCATGTATAATACTTCCATAACACTGCGACCAAGATTTTTGAACAACTTATTAATTAATTGTTCCGCCTCTTGATCGTTCATATTCATGCCAATTTTAATATTATTTATGCCTCTAAGCTTTTGCTTCTTCGCTATTAGCCCATATACAGGACCTAAACAAGCGCCTATGAGCAAAATGAGCTTGTATGGTAGTCGACAAACAAGCCAACTAATGCCTTTAACTAAATGGTATTGCCATTCGTTATTCATTCTGCCCACCTCCTTTATTGTCCATGAGCATGGGCCTCTCGCGCATAATCTGCAACAACAGAATCCCATAAACCTTGATTCTTCAGGATATATTCTACAGCCTCTCTAACAGCACCATGTCCACCATTGACGGTAGAAATAAATTTAGCTATTGATTTAACCTCTAATACCGCATTATTTGGTGCCATCGGCAAACCTACGAGTTGAAGAGCTCCTAAATCATTAAGATCATCACCCATGTAAGCAACCGAAGCTAAGTCGATTTGATGTTTTTTACAAAGAGCTCTTAATACTTCAGTTTTATTAGCATGCCCCATAAGAAGTTCATCAAAATGCAATTCCTTTGCACGGCGCTCTACCATAGGAGATACACGAGCCGTAATAATTGCTAACTTTATCCCTGATTTACGAGCCGCAGTCAAGCCTAAACCATCTTTTACAGAAAAGGCTTTGAGCTCTTCTCCAGTCGATGTATAAATTAGAGTGCCATCTGATAAAACTCCATCAACATCGAGAACAATCCATTGAATATTCATTATACAATGCCTCTACGCAATAAATCCGTAATGTGAACAATGCCAAGACATACATTATTAGTATCAACCACAGGTAATACGGTGATAGGGCGAGGTTGATTTTTCTCCATCAAATGAAGCGCTTCTGCGGCCAATTTATCCTTTGTAATCGTACGCGGCATAGACGTCATCATATCCTCTACGGGCCATTCTAAAAAATTGCTGCCAGAATCAAGTCCACGTCGAACATCACCATCAGTCACTAGACCTAACAAATGTCCTTCTTCATCAATAACATTTGTAGCACCTAACCCTTTTTCTGTCATTACAAAGAGTGCATCACGAACGGTAGCCCCTCTAAATACTGTTGGATTATCATCGCCACCATGCATGATATTTTCTACAGTCAACAATAATTTGCGACCTAAGGAACCACCTGGATGGAATACAGCAAAGTTTTCTGGAGTAAAATGATGGCGTTCCAATAAACATACTGCTAATGCATCACCTAGTGCTAGAGCAACAGTAGTACTTGTAGTAGGTGCTAAACCCAATGGACAAGCTTCTCGTTCTACCTCTGCCAACAATACAATATCAGAATTTTTTGCTAATGTAGACTCTGGTTTCCCTACAACACAGATTAATTTAGCTCCTATGCGGCGCAGAGACGGCAAAATACTAATGATTTCTCCTGTTTCACCACTATTAGAAAATGCTAACACTACATCATCTTCAGTAATCATACCAAGATCACCATGCACGCCTTCACCAGGATGCATAAAAAGTGCCGGTGTCCCTGTACTAGCCAAGGTAGCCGCAATTTTACGACCAATATGACCAGATTTCCCCATTCCTGTACATACTACACGGCCCTTACAAGCCAAAATCATATTTACAGCATTTACAAAATTGTGATCCAAACGAGAACTTAATTCTTCAATAGCACGAGCTTCCTCATGAAGCACCTGTGCCGCTTGTTCTAAAATAGTCACAAATACCGCCCCTAACCTTTTACGATTTTATCAATAGCTACTAAATCACGAAGCACAGCTTCAAATTGATCTAAATACAACATATTAGGACCATCAGACAATGCTTCCTCAGGATTATCGTGTACTTCAAAGAATAACCCATCTACGCCACTAGCCACAGCCGCACGTGCCAAATTTGGTACAAATTCACGGTTACCACTAGATTTAGTCCCTGCACCACCTGGTAATTGAACGCTATGAGTAGCATCAAAGATTACTGGATAGTCGAAAGAACGCATAATTGGGAAGGATCTCATGTCAACTACGAGATTATTATAACCAAAGCTAAAACCACGTTCGGTAAGCATAAGATTTTCATTACCTGTTTCTTTCATTTTATTAAGAACATTTTCCATGTCCTTAGGAGCCATGAATTGACCTTTTTTAACATTTACGCATTTACCAGTTTTAGCAGCGCCGTAAACAAGATCAGTTTGACGGCATAAAAAAGCTGGAATTTGTAGAATATCTAATACTTCAGCTGCAGGTTCAATTTGCTCGATAGAGTGAATGTCACTGACAACGGGCACATTGAGTTCCTTCTTAATAGAAGCAAGCATTTTTAACCCTTCCTCAAGACCTGGTCCACGGAAGGAACTAAAGCTAGAGCGATTAGCTTTATCAAAGGAAGCTTTAAAGATATAGGGAACACCTAAACGTTCGCATATCTCTTTTGCTCGTTTACCGATAGCTAATGTGCGGTCATAGTCCTCAATAACACATGGACCTGCAAGGACAAATAAACCCTTGCCGCCACCCACAGTAATATCTTTAATTTGAACTGTTTTCATTTATTTCTCCTCTTGCTCGTAAATTGCATTAACACGAGCTAAGTCTTCAGGTGTATCAACACCGATAAATCGTTTATTTGTCAAAATAACACGAATTGTATAACCGTTCTCTAGAGCACGTAATTGTTCTAGAGATTCTGTTCGCTCCGCCGGAGTTGGCTCCATCTTAGCGTAGTTTAATAAAAACTCTCTACGATATGCATAGATGCCAATATGTTTTAGTGGCGGACGCACAAAATCATGGCGAGGATATGGGATTAAAGATCTAGAAAAATACATCGCATCATTACGATTATTTAAAATGACCTTTACCGCTGATGGCTCCTCGTACTCTTCCTCTAATAAAGGAGTAGCTACTGTGGCCATCTGCAAGTTTGGATCTTCCTCAAATAGACGTGCCAAGTCATCAATAAGATTTGGATCAATCATCGGTTCATCACCTTGGACATTGATAACAACATCCAAGTCTGTATAATGACTCGCAACCTCTGCTAATCGATCCGTCCCTGTAGGGTGATTAGGATCTGTCATCATAACAGTTCCCCCAAACTGTTGTACTGCAGAATATACGCGGTTATCATCAGTGGCTACAATTGTACATACTGTCTTTGTAGCTTGTGATACCCTTGCATAAACCCGTTCAATCATAGGTTTACCTGCAATATCAGCTAATGGTTTGCCCGGTAATCTTGTAGAACCATAACGCGCAGGAATAACACATCCAAACTTCACGATAAAACCCCATTTCTGTTATTCGTGTATCTTATTATTATACACTAAATCTCTAAATTTTCTATGAATTCTTGTTTTCCAGAAACAAATTCAATCCCTATAGATAGCACCAGAATCGGTATTTTCAAGTCTTCAATTGCATGCAACTGACTTAACTTAACTGCATCCTTTTCTGTAATGCAAATAGCATCAGCTTGATGAGCAAATGCTTGTTTCCAAATCTCAACTACATCATCATTTGAAAAGTCATGATGATCTCCAAATGGCAAGGTATGAACAACGTTATACCCTACATCAGTTAACGTTTGTGTAAAGGATTGAGGGTTTCCAATTCCACTCACAGCCATAATGCGTTGTTCCTTGTAAGCATCTACAGAAGCCCCAACAGAACCATTAGCCCACTCATCTAAGGTGTACATAAATTGCGGCTTATGTGTTGTTTCATAGACAGGTATATTGGGAATCATCTGAGTTAATCGCTTTCGAATGCCGGATACAATACCTGGTGCTACTTGATCAACCTTAGTAAGAACGATAATATCCGCACGCTGTAAACCACTAAGGGGTTCACGTAATAGTCCCCGTGGCAATACATGTTCATAGCCAAACGGATTGGATGCATCGATTAGTACAATATCAATATCTCTTGCTAGTGCACGATGTTGAAAGCCATCATCCATAATAAGACAATCGGCACCTAGCTCATTAATAGCGATTTCTGCAGATTTGGAACGTTCACGTCCAATGATTACATTAGATTTTTGTAAAACCTTAGCCAGTAACCAAGCCTCATCACCACTGATAGATGGCTCTACAAGCATTGTTCCATCTTTAGAAATAATAATATTTTTGTTATTATCTTCTGCACGGTATCCACGACTAAGAACAGTAGGATGAAGGCCCTTCTGAGTAAGCACATCACAAATAAATCGCACCATCGGTGTTTTTCCAGTACCACCAGCCGTAATGTTGCCAACGCTGATTACAGGCACTGTAACTTTCGTAACGCCTTTACCCTCATCAAATCGAGCATTGCGTATTGATACAGCTTTCTCATAACCTTTACTCAAAAGGCCTAAACTGGAGCGAGCTATATCACCTAATACGGATTGATCTTCACCACTAACGATGGATTTGAATAATGCTTCCCCACTCATAGGTGACGCCTCCTATTATGTAATACAGTAAACTAATCTACAAATTTAGTCTTACTACGGAATAATTTGATGTTTCTCAAATAGCAAACGTAACTCTTGTGTATTACGCCGCGTAGCACCACGATTTTCTTTAATGATATCCAGGCAGTTTTGCCCCATCTTTTTAGCCAAGTCTCTATCCTTACATAAACGCAAGACCATAGCGGTTAACTCTTTTCCATTCTTCACTTGCTCACAAGCATTTCGAGAGTTTAATAAGGCGAAAATTTCTTTAAAGTTAAACATATGAGGCCCAACCAAAATTGGCTTACCATGTGCAGCTGGTTCCAAAATATTATGGCCTCCAGTTTTAACAAGGGAACCACCAACAAAGATAATATCGCCTAAGCTATACAGTCGGCCAAGTTCACCAATGGTATCTAAAACGACAACGGGAATACCTTCATGAACAGGCTCCTTCATATCGCTACGACAAATAGCACTCAATTCATAACGCTTTGCAATATTTTGCACATCATGACCGCGATAAATTTCACGAGGCGCAATCAATAAACGAGCTTGTGGATACTCTTTCAATACTTGCTTGAAGGTTTCAAAAATAGCCTCTTCTTCACCTTTGTGAGTACTACCTGCAATAATGATAGGATGATTATTTCCAAAGCCAAATTCATCGAGAAGAGCTTGTTTTTCTTCATATGATACGGTGGCATATGTTTGATCGTATTTCATATTACCTGTTACGGTAATATCAGGTGTATGAGCACCTAAACTTTCAATATACGCCGCATCAAATTTGGACTGCATGCAGAAACGCTCAATAGAGCGTAACATTTCACGCGTAAAAGCACTGATATACTTATAACGTTTCATACTGCGATCTGAAATGCGTCCATTAACCATCATAACTGGAATGTTTTCCGATTCGGCGATACGCAAGAAGTTTGGCCAAATTTCAGTTTCTACGAGTAAAATAGTAATCGGCTTAATAATATGTAAAATTTTACGAGTTAAATACGGCAAATCAAGGGGAAAGAATATAATTCCTTCTGCTTCAGGAATGATACGATGAGCCATAGCATGACCAGTAGCAGTAACTACTGACACAACCACAACAGCTTCAGGAAATTCCTTTTTAACCTCTTTTACCAATGGACTGGTAGCCACAATTTCCCCTACGGAAGCGGCGTGAATCCAAATAGCACGACGCCCTTCAATTTTCTTTAATAGCGAAGCGGGCATATAGCCTGCACTTTGTTTGATACGCTCATAAAAGCCATCTTCAAAGGCAAGTCGGTATAAAATAACCGGAATCAAGCCTATCCAATAAAATATGAGCAATACGTTATATATCCAGTACATGGTTATCCTTTATTGGAGAATTGAACGGAATAAAGATGATTGTACAATCCGCCGTCAACAGCTAATAGCTCTTGGTGAGTCCCCTGCTCTACCAAGCGACCTTGATTAAGTACAACAATTTGATGAGCATTTTGAACGGTGCTCAATCGATGGGCAATGACAAATGCCGTACGCCCTTTCATGAGACGATCTAACGCCTCTTGTACAAGCTTTTCGCTCTCAGTATCTAAAGCAGATGTGGCTTCATCTAAAATTAGAATTCGAGGATCTTTTAAAATAGCACGTGCGATAGCAACGCGTTGACGTTGTCCACCAGATAGCGAACTGCCTCGTTCACCTACAATCGTATCGAGACCATCAGGCATTTTCTCAACGAACTCAAGTACATTAGCCGCTTTAGCCGCTTCATACACGTCTTCATCAGTAGCATCTAAACGACCATACAAGATATTCTCTTTAATTGTAGCATTGAACAATACGGTTTCCTGTGGTACAAGACCAATTTGTTCACGCAAAGATTTAAAAGTAACATCTTTCACGTTATAACCATCTATTGTAATAGAGCCACCTGTTACATCATAGAAACGAGGTAGTAGGTTAGCGAGAGTTGTCTTACCTGCACCAGATGGACCAACAAGGGCTACACTTTCGCCAGCCTTAACTGACAAGGTAAAATTTTCTAAGGCAGCCTTTTCTCCATCATAGGAGAAAGAAACATCATTAAACTCCACATTGCCGGTAATAGCAGGCAATGTAATAGCATCAGGTTTCTCCACAACATCTGTTTTAGTATCTAAAATTTCAAATACACGATCAGCAGCAGCCAACGCCTTTTGAATATTACCATATACTTGACTCAAACGTTTTACGGGATTTGACAAGTTAATAGCATAAATCAAGAAAGCAATCAAAGAACCTGCAGTAATAGCACCTGTTACTACGGAGTAACCGCCGTACCAAAGGATGACCGCTACAGCGATTGCCGCAGAAAACTCAACCATTGGGCTTAACAAGCTAGTCAATTTAGTAGCTTTGATAACTGCTTTAAAATTGCGATCATTTTCATCTTCAAAGCGCTTACGCTCAAAATCTTCACGAGCAAAGGATTTTACAACGCGAACTGCACTAATTACCTCTTGTAAAAGTGCCGTAATATCAGCTACACGCCCTTGGACATCATGCCCTGCCACGCGAAGCTTCTTACCAAAAACATTGATAATCACTAAAACTACGGGAACCGTAATAAAAGTAACTAACGTCAATTTCCAGTCAATGAGAAGCATGGACACCAAGGAACCGATAAGTGTTACAGATTCAGTGATAAAAGAAATCAAATTATCTACCACGGCCGTTTGCAATGCAGCTACGTCATTTGTAAGATTACTCATGATAACGCCCGTCTTACGACGATCGAAATAGGATAAGCTTAATTTTTGTAGATGATTAAAAATAGCCTCACGTACATCGATAATCACGCGCTGTCCGATGTAGGACATGTTATAAGTTTGACCATAGGTAGCAAAGCCACGAATTAGGAAAATGAGTATAATAGCACCTACAATAAGGTTCAACATAAACATATTCTTTTCATCTAATACTTGGTCTACTACATTCTTAATTAGCCAAGGTACTACCAAATAGGCAGCAGCAGCGACAATCATGCAGAATACTGCAAAAAGCATTCGCTTATAATAAGGCTTTACAAAGTATAAGAGCCTAGAATAACTATTCATTACATTTCTCCTTACCGAGATTATATACAAGATGTGCTACCCGTTTTACTGCACCCGGCTCACCTAATTTATGACGTACTTCGCGCAATTCACTGCGCATAGCTTCATTTTTGTCTACATCGCTGAGCAATGGTTCTACCAAAGACACAATTGCGTCTGGAGTGACAGCATCTTGTAATAATTCGGGAATGACTTCTTTACCCGCTACAATATTAGGCAAGCCCACATGTGTTACATTCACAACCATCTTACCAATACCATACGTAATTGGAGATACACGATACAATAATACCGTTGGCAATTCCATCATCGCCGTTTCTAATGTAGCCGTTCCTGATGCAGCAAGGCACACATCACAAATCTGCATCAAGTCATATGTATGGTCTTCCGTAATCGTAACAGGCACCTTATGAACATCGATAAACTCTTCTAGCTCACTTCGATCAATTGTATGTGCTCGAGGCAAGAAGAATTGAATATCTTCATGCTTCGCCATCAATTGCTCACCACTTTTTAACATCGTATCAAGTAAGGATAAAACCTCTTGTTTACGACTGCCAGGCATGAGCAATATCTTTTTAGCCTCTTTGCGAGCCCCAAAGTATGCTTCGGCCACATCCTTAGTCATCGTAGGATGTACGATGTCGAGTAAAGGATGCCCTACAAAATCTACATTACATTTATACTTGCGATATGCTTCAGCTTCAAATGGAAAGATAGATGCTACCTTAGTTACATACTTACGGATTGTATTACCTCGACTACTATGCCATGCCCAAATCGTTGGAGCAATATAATACAAAACAGGAATCCCCAGTTCATGAGCCACCGCAGCTAATTTCATATTAAAACCTGGGTAATCTACACAAACGAGAATATCTGGTTTCTCCTTCATCATGACGCGTTTCAAATACGTGCGCAACTTAAAGAATTTTGGCAATGATTTCACAATCTCTACAATACCAATGACACCAAGATTCTTAATATCATACACGATACGAACACCAGCACGCTCCATCAAGGTGCCACCCATACCAAACATTTCTACAGAAGGATCTATTTCTCTCAATGCATTGGCTACACTTGCCGCATGAGTATCGCCGGAAGCTTCACCGGCGGAAAACATGACTTTCATTATGCATCCTTTCTGGAATTTACAAATTCTTGGTCAACAGCACAGATAACAATACCATGACGATCTGCCATATCAAGCACATCTTGTTGTTGTACGAAAATAGTCTTTTCCGCTTCTACAGCTAGTACCTTACAACCACTATCAATCATAGACATGAGCGTTTTTATACCTACTGCCGGCACATCAAAGCGTACATCTTGATTTGGTTTTTCTGTTTTAACAACAATCGCATCTCCGCGCCCCAGTTCTCCACCTCTCAAGATACACTTGTCAGTCCCTTCAATGGCTTCAATTGCCATGACCGCCTTATGTTTAACAACAACGGTTTGACCAATATCAAGGGCCCCCATTTGTTTAGCTAGTTCAAAACCAAAACAAATGTCAGCCCATTGCTCATCTGTAGGTTGTGCTTTTGAAAGCACTCCTACCTTTGGCATAAATGGTTTCAAGTATGCTGTTTGATCTAATACTTTAAAGCCTTCTCGTTCGATTTCATCAACGATGGCAAGCATAATCGTATCATCTTTACGATTTTTAAGACGCTTTAAAACACCTAATGTTTTTAAATCAGGAAACGTAAGACCTTTAAAAAGAATCTCTTTAGTAACTTTCCCAAGCATGGTTAACTCTTCAACCTCTTCTTTTTTCAAGGTTTTGAAGATTTTACCTAGTTTAGCAACACCAATATCGTAGAAAGCATCAGCCTCAGCCTTTAGAGCCGGGTCTATATCAGGTACCACACCGATAACAACCACCTCGTGGCCCAATACATGAGCGGCACGCATGAATTCTACAGGCAAAACACCTATGCCCGCAATTAATCCTACCTTTGCCAAGACTATACCTCCTAGATGGCCTCACGGCCTATATATCAATTAGTAATTTCAAGTTCCCTATGAAAAGGCCTAAAAATAGACATAATCATATACAATATATTGTACTATAAATAGCTACTTTTTACCATTAAAAAGCCATGGTTTATGCCCTTTTCTTCATCATTTTATTATAATTCCCTTATTCCTTTTAAGCACTAAAAAATCTACGATTATATCTATCAAAACTTTTCTATAAATATAAAAATATAATGTAAATTATCATTGATATAAAACTCAACTAGTAATAATGCACACAAAAAGACCTCGTACATTGTACGAGGTCCTCATAATTAGTCGCGACGAGTACGCATAATTCCCCTATCCGCATTGCGTAGGAAGCGTAATAAATTTTCAATTTCTACGGAAGAATCCAATTGTAATTCCATTTCTTCAATCGCCTTAGATAAGCTGAATCCAGAACGATAAATAATACGGAATGCCTGTTTCAAATCACGTCGTACATCTTCGGAAATCCCTGCACGAGATAGGCCTACAGAGTTTAGACCGATAACACGTGCCGGTTGACCATCAGCAATTACGTAAGGTGGGATATCTTGTACCACCTTAGCCATCCCGCCAACCATTGCATTACGACCGATTTTAACAAATTGATGAATACCTGCAAGGCCACCAATAACAACGCGATCTTCAACGATAGCGTGCCCTGCAAGACCAGCACAATTACTCATTATTACATTATTACCAACGATACAGTTATGAGCCACATGTGTACAGGCTTGAAGTAAACAATTATTGCCTACACGTGTTTCTTCACCTTCACCAGTAGCGCGGCTAATAGTTACGAATTCACGAATAACCGTTTCATCGCCAATATTACAATAGCTTTTTTCGCCTTTAAATTTTAAATCTTGCGGTTCCAACCCAATAGATGCGTTAGGATAAATTTCACAACGCTTACCAATGGTTGTCCAACCACCAATTACAACATGTGCACCGATTTGTGTGCCATCGCCAATCTCGACATGTTCGCCGATAACAGCGCCAGGACCTACGATTACATCTTTGCCCAATTTAGCATTTGGATGGACTATGGCTGTACTATGGATGTTGGATTTCGCATTTTCCATGCCTACAACTATCACTACAATCACTCCTCATTCTATTATACAAGGGCAAACATGTATTCACCGCTAGCGCACAATTTGTCGCCAACATAGGCACGGCCTTCAACCTTGCCCATTTTACCTTTAATTTTAACAATATCTACCTCCATGCGAACTTGATCGCCAGGTTTTACAGGATGGCGGAAACGCACTTTATCAATACCTGTAAACATAGGAGTAAGACCACGATTTTCCTCAGGGTATAATAATGCAATACCACCGACTTGAGCAATAGCTTCAGTCAATAATACACCTGGCATAACTGGGTTCCCTGGAAAGTGACCTTGGAAGAACAATTCGTTGAATGTAGCATTTTTAATACCCACAGCACGTTTCATAGGTTCTAACTCAACAATGCGATCAACCAAAAGCATTGGGTAACGATGAGGTAAAATTTCTAAAATATCTTCGTGATTAAGAATCATGGCTGTGTCTCCCTTATTTCTTCCATTATACTGCGAGCCAATCTTGAATTTAATTCATGACTCGATTTCAAAGCAATTACATGGCCTTCAATCGGTCCTAACAAGAATAAATCCCCTATAACATCTAATGCTTTATGGCGAACTAATTCATCCTCAAAGCGTGGTATAGATAGACATTTCTCATCATCATAGACTAATGCATTATCTAGGCTACCGCCTTTTGCAAGCCCCATGGCCTGTAATTGTTCCAATTCCTTCATAAATCCGATAGTCCTAGCCGGTCCAATGTGTGCTTTGAAATACTCAGGCGATACTTCAAAATCACATTGTTGCGTACCAAGTAACGGATGGCTGTTAATTGATGTAAAAGTCATGCGATAGCCATCATATGGCAAAATCACAATAAAACGATCCCCATCATAAACAGCATGAGATCGAGTCACTTTGTATATATGACGCGATGCTATTTGTTCTTCAATGCCAGCCTCTTCAATAAGATTGACAAAAATAGCACTACTACCATCACCTACAGGAGGTTCTGGAGAATCCATTTCAATATAACAGTTATCAATATTCATAGCACTGAACGCTGCCATCACATGTTCAACAGTAAATACCTTTGCTTCACCATTTTCCAGCGTGGTAGCGCGCATAGTGTTCGTCACATTATCAATGTGTGCTCGCACAGAAGGATGCCCTTCAATGTCCGTGCGGACAAACACAATTCCTGTATCTTCAGGTGCAGGCTTAAAAACCATATATACTGGTTCACCGCTATGAAGGCCAATCCCTTGATATGAAACAGCCTTTTTTATTGTTTGTTGTGGCTTACTCATAAGAATGTCCTTTCATAATCCGAATTCACGTTTACTATACACCAATATGTATTATACCCTATTTGCATAGGCGTTACAAGAAATTTACCATATATTACGCTAATTGGAAAGACTATTCTTAGTCTTTAAAATTTTAATAGACTATTTTTAAACACTAAGTTATAAGTTATAAAATAAAAAGAGATTTCATCCATGCTAGTAGGAATCAGTTTCATCTTGAAGATTCCACAATCGCATAAACAAAATCTCTTTAAAATTATTAACTATTGAAAAACATCAGGTGGTGTATCTATTTGTTCACCATAAAAACGACGAGTCCATTTCCAACGGTTATGAAGCCAGAACCAATCTTCAGGATATCGCCGAATATAATCTTCAATAAACTCATTTAGACGAGTTGTTGTTACCGCTATATCACGCTTTTTATCATCTGTACGTTCCACATAAATTGGTGGATGTGCTTCAATCTCATGTTTCTCAGAAAACGGACTATAATGTATGGTTACAAAAATAATAGGCACATCTTGCATACGAGCCAGTACAGCTGGCCCAGCAGCCGTCAATGTTTCATAGCCAAAGAAGGGTGCAAGAACGCCATCATCACCAGGGTCCTGATCCATAATAAGGCCTAAAAATGCACCTTTTTTTAGTTCATTAATCATTTCACGAACACCTGTTTTATAGGTCACATGTTGATGCATAATCCGACGATATTCATTGATAAACTTATCGGCATCACCATTCTGTTTCATAGCCACAGAAATCAGCGGATATCCTTCAGAAGCAAGAACGCCACCTAAAAGTTCCCAGTTACCACTATGAACAGCAGCTAAAATTGCACCTCGACCATTTTCTAAGGCATCATCTAAGTACTCTCGATTAATAAACTCCACCATATCTTT
This sequence comes from Veillonella parvula, assembly GCF_032550495.1. Classification (GTDB taxonomy): domain Bacteria; phylum Bacillota; class Negativicutes; order Veillonellales; family Veillonellaceae; genus Veillonella; species Veillonella parvula_G. The sequence continues at coordinate 70,662 of NZ_JAWFZJ010000004.1, forward strand.
GTATGCGCCATCTTTAATTTCAGGATAGCGCAATACATCAATAATCATACGGCCAAAGCGTGTAGTACTAGCTTTCGCAATACGTCGAGCTTCTTTAGGATCATCTGTAATATTACAGAATAAAATTTGGCCTATCGCCAGGCGCTTGCGTTTAGGTGGCACCACTAACCACACAATTTCACCAAGCAATGTACCAATAGCATATTGCAAACCTTTAGGTAATAAGCAAATAAAGGCACTAAAGATTTTCATAAACCTATACATGGATTATTAGCTCTCCTTAAGCTGTGCTTTCAAAGCGTCAATTTCTTTTTGTAATTGTTTTACAGTTTTCACCATTTCTGGCAAACGATTCTCGTAAGCAGCCAATTTCAACCACTCTTTATGAGGTCTCATTGGATACCCAGCCATAACAGAATTAGAAGGCACATTGCCAGTAATTCCTGTTTTACCTGCAAATTGTACATTATCTCCAATTGTAATATGACCTGTACAGCCTGTTTGTCCTGCAAAGATTACATGGTTACCACATTTTGTACTACCTGCAATCCCAACCTGTGCGATTAAGAAACAATCTTCTCCAATCTCAACATTGTGGCCAAGGTGAACAAGATTGTCAATTTTGGTACCGCGGCGTACCAAGGTAGATCCCATTGTAGCATTGTCGATAGTAGTGCAAGAGCCAATTTCTACATCATCTTCAAGAATAACATTGCCTACTTGAGGAATATGCGTATGAATACCATTTTCTGTGGCAAAACCAAAACCTTCACCACCGATAACTGCTTTAGCACGCAATACAACGCGTTTACCCAAAATACAGTTCTCATGTACGATAGCACCCGCATAGATGTCAGAATCTTCCCCAATTCGTACATTATGACCAATATATACATAAGGTCGAATCGTTACATTATCACCGATAACAGCATTATCATTAATAACACAATAGGCACCAATAGCTACATTTTTACCAAGTGTAACATTCTTGCCAATAATAGCAGTACTATGCACTTCACGGGGAACTACAACAGGTGGATGGAATACTTCTAGCACTTGGGCAAATGCAGATTTTGCATTATCAACTACGATTTGCGCCATCGGTGCATTTTTTACTTCTGATTCAACGATAACAGCACCCGCTTGGCATAACGCAATATGTTCAACATATTCACCAATTGCAAAAGTTATGGATTGTTTTACCGCTTGTTCAAAGCTACGTGTCTCAGTAATGACAATAGACTCATCCCCTATAAGTTGACCGCCTACTAAATTTGCGAGTTCCTGTAAAGTTTTTTCCAAGGCAAACTCCTCCCCCGTGGTAATCTTCAATTATTGTGCAGCTTCAGTTGTACTTGTTGCAGCTTGATCTGCTTGTTGTGCATTTTGCTGAGCATCTTGTTGCTCTTGGGCTTTAGCTGCATTTTCAACTTCTTTGATTTGATCGTCAGAAGCTTTACCCATTTTTGTAATCAAATCCTCAGTTACATCAGAGCCACCGCCAACAACAGCGCCTTTCTCAATAATAACATCAAGTTTTTTCTCTTTCACAAGTTCATTGATTTTTTGTTCTTGATATTGACGATATTCTTGCGCTTTTGCATTCGCAAAGGCATTTAATTCTTGATTCGCTTGATTAAATACATTTTGTTTAGATGCTTCATCGGCAGCAGCAATTTTAGCATCTAATTCCGCTTTTTTAGCATTGATTTCTTTAGTAATTTCAATACCTTTTTCAGTACTGTTTGCCACTTTCACGCTATCAACATAACCAACATTATTAGAACCACAACCACCTAAGATAGCCATAGAAGCTACTAAAGATGCACCTAATACTAAAGATTTAATACGTTTATTCATAATATAACTCCTTATTGAACTCGATAGGACGCCTTCACTGCATCAGTAATATCAAGCCCTTTAATATTACCACCATCATCGATGATGACTAAATCCAAATGTTGTTCCTCAGCAATAATTGCTACGCGCATACGAACATCTTCTAAAATAGCCTCATGAAGTGCACTCACCTCAGCTTCTTTATCTGAAAGCTTTTTTGCCCATGTATCATTCCACTCTTGCGCCACAGGCAGGTTATTATTAGCAATGATGGATTGTGCTTGTTGTTGTACCATGGAGTCTCGTTTCTCAGCTAATTCCTTCTGTAGGGATGCAGCGTATTGATTGAGCTCTTCCTGCCCTTTTTGTTGCATTGGAGCAAGCTCAGCCTGTACCTTTGCTTTAATTGAATCTACATCGAAATCCGATGGTTTTCTCTTAGCTAATAAGTCCTTTAATCTTTCTTCTTTTTTAGCTTTTTCAGCCATAGCCGCTGCTCTTTGTGCATCATCTATATATACACGTGCATCATAGGCATATAAGTCTAGTTGAAGGTTTACGATTTCCAGATCATATTCATTAGTACTAACCTTTAACTCAGCTAAATACTTTTGAGTCAATTCATTGCGTTTTGCATTTAATTGCTGATTTAGTTCATTCTCTTTTGTTGCAATACGAGTTTGCAATTCGACCGTAAGAGCATCTGACAAGGTTGAATCCAGTGCAAGCGTTTTCAACTGTTTATCTTGTGTCTCTGACTTGGCATTTAAGGCTTGTTGTTCAAGTTCATATTGACGTTGTAAAAGTTCCAGTTCATTTTTGGCTTGTTTATAATCCTCATAGGATGGATTAAACTCTAGTACATCATCAATGCGTACAACACCTATTGACATACCATCAGGACCCTGTTGGCGATTTGTTACAAAACCATAGGCCCAAACCATAGCACTTATTGCAGCAACGAGAAATATGACTAGTCCTATATATCGTTGTTTCCCGTTCATTGTCGTTCTCCCTTACATAGAACTACAGTTTATTTTTTTGCATCAGTAGCTAGTTTTTTCAATACTTGATCTGTAATATCAACACCACCGTATAGTACAGTGTCTTTAGTCATAACAACGCTAAGACCTTTAGCATCACCAACCGCTTTTGCAGCCTCCATAGCTTTATCTTGAACGGATTTAGCAATTTCTTGATCTTTTTTAGCTAGGTTTTGACGAGCTTCTTCAGCAATTTTTTGTTTAGTAGCATCATCTTGTGCTGCATCAATTTTAGCTTGCGTTTCTTGTTGTAATTGGCTTTGATAGCTCATATACTCTTGAGCTGCAGAGATATAAATTGGATTATCTTGAGACAACATACGAGATGTATCGATAACCCCAATAGTACTAGTCCCACTATTACTACTAGGCGAAGCCATTTGCGTATAAGCTAACGCACCAATACCAACAATAAAAATTGCAGCAATGACGATGGAAAAAATCTTTACATTCGCCTTGTTGTTCATCATTCGCATCATAATAGAGTGCCCTCATTTCTTTAAATCACTGCATCAAAGGATGCCATATAGAGATATTGGTGAAAGCCTCTTTAAAAAGAGGCCTTCACCATATACATTTACTATATTAGAATTGTGTACCGAAGCTGAAGTGGAATTTATTTTTGTGTTTACCCACGCCATAGTCAAGTTTAACAGGACCAATTGGAGTTGTAATACGAACACCAGCACCAACGCCATAGTTAAAGGATTTTTTGCTGTTATACCATGTAACATTTGGTGCATCCCATGCATCACCAATATCACCGAATAACACACCGCTAACTTTCTTAACAATTGGGAAACGGAATTCCAATGTAGCATTGTACATCTTCTTACCACGGAATTGATCATCTTCATAACCACGTAAGGAATCAGCTCCGCCCAATGTGAACAATTGGCTATAAGGAGCATCACCTTGGATGAAACCAGCACGTGCACGGAATGCCAATACATTTTTAGCACCCAATTTCTTGTACATACGAGTTTCAGCTGTGAATTTGTAGAAGTCGAAGTCACCGCCCAAACCATGACCAGCCCATTGTGTAGTATAGGAAATACGACGACCACGAGTTGGTTCATAGATATTATCGCGAGAATCGTATACTTTTTGCCATGTTACAGAGTTAATGCGACCGAAGTTATTTTTTACATAGTTGTCAGATGCGAAGTTATAGGAACCATTATCCCAGTTTGTACCTTTACCCGCATTTTTATCATAACGGAAACCAGAGCTATCATCATCATCCCATTTATAAGAATCTTTACGGGATTCTAATGTCAAGTAATCACGAGTATATTCCCCAGTTTGACGACCGAAGGAAATATTGAAACCACGAGATTTCTTATTGTATTCTGCTACTTCATTACCATCTTCATTGTAATCTGTGTATTCATCTTCGCGGTTGAAGAAGGAGAAGCCAAGGGATGTACCTTTGCTATCGATCCAAGGTTTCAAGTAGGAGATTTGGTAGTTCTTATATTTTTTCTTACCACCGATTTCCCAGTGAACTTTAAATTTATCGCCAGTACCACGGAAGTTATCTTCACCGAATTCAACAATACCCATCAACCCATCAGATTTAGAGTAACCAGCACCTAATGTGATGGTACCAGTCTTATGTTCCAATACATCGATTTCAATAATTACATTATTTGGATCTTGTTCACCTGGCAACATACGAACGTTTACGTCATCAAAGAAACCTAAGTTATATACGCGTTCTACAGAACGACGTACCAAGAATTTATTAAAAGGTTTTCCTTTCTTTTGAACAAATTCACGAGTAATAACTTTATTGCGGGTTTTCTTGTTACCTGCTGGAATGATATCTTCTACGATACCTTCAACAATGTGTATATGAAGTACGCCTTGGTCATCTACACGGACACCATCAACATGTGCTAACATATAGCCATCGCGAGCATATGCAGCATTAATGCCTTGAACTTTTTGCCCTACGGATACAGAGTTAAGAACTTGACCTGGTTGAATGTCCATGAACTTAGTCAATACTTCGGAGGAATATACAGTATTACCTTCAAAGGAAACGCCAGTAGTAACTGGATTTACTGTTACGGCAAAGTCCAATTTTACGCCTTCAGGCACGGAAGTGAATACAGGATTTACTTCGGAGAAGTAACCAGTATTACCAAGATTAGTTACATCTTTAAATACGCCATCAACAGATACGGCATCGCCAACTTTTTCAGTTAAAATTGGCAACAAATTTGCTTGCTGTTCAGCTGTAACGCCAGATATAGATAAACCGGTAATCAATTTACCTACGTAAGGATTAACAGATTCTGCACTAGCAGATGTAACATATTGTGCTTCTACTGTTGTAACAGCTTGAGTTTGGCCATTTTCAGCAGCCTTATCAAGATCAGTACCACCAGTAGTTTTAGATACCATTTTTACTTGTTTATCATCAGTTTTTAAAGCAGCATTATTGACTGTAACAGTTCCATCAGAACCTTTTACTACAGTGCCGTCACTAGATATAGTCGTATCACCACGAGCAGCTAAGATAGCTGCATCAGTTTCATCTTGTATAGTTGTAGTAGTTGCATCAGCATTATAAACAGCTTGTGTAGTAGCTGCATCATTTGTTGTAGCAGCATTAGTCGTCGTTGTGCTATTTAAATCTGGAGTATAGCCAGCTTGTACCTCAGCAGCAAATACACTGCCTGTCCCCATGACAGCGGTCAACACGGACGCTGCAAGCATACTTTTATAAGCTTTTGGTTTAAACATAAATTCCTCCTAGAACTCATCCCCATAAAGAGTTTACATCTTATTTATAAAGACTAATAAATCTTTATCATTATAGCATAAATTGCTTGGAATGAGTACTATATTAAACAAATTTTATGAAATTAATATGACTAGAATGTGCATACCTAAGGGGTTTACACATTCTAGCCATACTCTTAAAAGCTACGTGTCCAACGACCACCTATATAATTGTTCCCTTTTGATGTATGCCATCCCGTGAACTTAAGGTTTCGTTTAACAGAATATTCTATACCATATTTATTTTGTTTGTTATTAATACCTTGAGAATAAGTCAACATGACTCTCGGTAATACATATTTACCGATTTCAATATTATAATTACTTGCCGTATCCCTATTAGTTGGCTCATCGGGATCAATTGACCCTGTTGTAATATTGATGCGGTCTAACCCAAGTGTATTTTGTAATGCATCTTGTACATAGCCAAAAGCAAACATTTGAAGCCCTGCTGTAGCCACAGCATTCACATCTTCATTTGTCAAAGTACTACTATTTGAATCTGCACCGCGGCCGAAGGTCAACATGGAAATGATTTGCTTTCTAGACAATGTAGGATTAGAGGACAATGATAAGTCCATATGATCCACTGTCCCTTTTACGCCAAGCATAATAGTGTAATTACTTACATTTGTTTCAGCCTCTAATTGTAAGTTTGGTAAATAAGAGCCACCTACGAAATGAGCATTCCCTTTTGTAATATTAAATACATGGCTCAAATACTTAAACGTGCCATTTCTAACATCGAATTGACCACTAGCAGTTGGATTTTGTAAGGATCCACCAAAATGAACATCGCCACTGATAAACATGTTGTATAAGGTGCGATCATATAAACGTACACCTTTACCCGCATGAACAGTAACATCCACCCCCATATCTTTGGTACTTTCACTAGATTGTAAGGAAAGAGGAATTTTGAATTGAATCTTTTCAAGATTTAAAGTACCAATAAGGGTCGGCAATCCATCTCGGTCAGCAATATAAAGTTCACCATTCAAAGGTCCTCTTACATATTCACTGCGAACCTCTAAGTCTTCTAGCTGAACTGCCGCCTTGTAATTAGTAAGAGTATGTCCAGACCAATTTACTTTAGCAGCCAAACCAGCTGAGCCTTTGCCCATATTAATACGGGATTGGAAATCACCTTGTTGACCAGAGAAAATTAAGTCACCATCAATACCAGTAATTTGATTTTCTACACTTGCCAATTTCATCGTACCATTACGTACCGATACAGTACCATATGCTTCAGGCTGATCAATAGTGCCTGTAATGTGAACCGTGCCTTTTAACGGACCTGTTGCCTCCTTAACACTAGTTGTAAGAAGAGGGATAACAGCCATATCTGCTTCGTTAAAATCAATAGTTACATCCATAGATTTGCTATCATTTGCTGGAATATACCCAGACGTAAAGATTGCCGCTAATGGAATCTTACCATAGACACTTAGCTTATACCCACTTTTGGCACCTTGAATTCGTTGAATCTGAATAACTTGATCTTGCATTGTAGCCAATACAAAACCTTCATCAATACCAACACCATTAAAGGACCCCGACTCTACAGCACCGGATAATTCTACTTTAGGATTCTTAGTTTCCCCAGTGATATTTACAACGCCAGTCACCCAACCAGTAGCTTGAATATCCTTACCCATAAGTGGCAAGAACGGTACTATATCAACATCCTTTAATGCAACCTGTAAGTCCGCTTGACCATCAAGATCCATCGTACCGCCTATTGCAATGAGACCTTCATCAACAGGCAGTTTCAAAGTTGTAACTTTGAATTTACGATTAGCAAGACTTGCATCGATAGTTGCATCACCAACAATCTTTTCATCAATACTTACATCATTAATCTTGCCTGTTACATTAACGCTTGGATTGTCGCGTGTACCTCCGATTTCAACAGAACCATTTAATTTGCCATCAATGTGTTCATTGGACCGGTCTAGCAAGGTTAGCAAATTCTTTACGCTACCATTAGTAACATCTAATACACCAAATAGTTGTCTACTATCATCAAACTTCATACCACCTTTAGCAGTGTAGCGACCACCATCGGCTTCAGCAAAGGTAAAATCTTGCACATTTACAACCGATTTATCTGCATAAACACGACCATGAATATCGTTCAATAATTCCCCATTAACTGATAAGGCATCGGATGAAATATAGCCATTGAATTGAGGGTTATCCACAGATCCAGTAATTTGTCCTCGACCAGATAGCAAACCATCAACTTTGTAATCCGTATTAATGAGCAATCTGCCCATATCAATTTTTTTGCCTTCAAAATCAATATTAATTGCTTCTTTAGATACTGTACCTCCACCTGTGATAGTTGCACCATAACCTTCAATATCAAATCTATAAAGCTCTAATGTATCATTCTGATAGTTATATTTTGCAAACGCATTGGTCACGAGTTTGCCATAAGCAGAACCATCCCACAAATGAGCACGACCTTCTATAATCGGATTTGCAGCCGTCCCTGTAATATGATTGTCTGTTTCAAACCAACCTGTAATAGGAACATCTGTAACAGTACGAATCACATTTTCAATACGAGCAGCCCGAGCCTTGGCATTTAGATCTAACACATCTGTATTAAGATTATACCAACCATTAACATCATAGCCCCCATCGCCATCACCAATATGTCCATTGGTGATAGTGAGAATATGGTTATCTAGCTTAATATCTCCATGGATATTATTGAATCGAGCCCCTTTATAATGTACCTCTTGACCCCATACAGTGCCCATTACATTTGGATTATCCAATGTACCTTGTATCGCAAAAGAGGTATTCAAGGTGCCATCAACCTCTTGACCAATAATAGGACTTAGTGCGGTCAATGGCAATGCATTACCGGAAATAGTGGCATCTATATTACCATTTTGGATATAGCCATATCCGCTTAGCGCCCCATCTCCTATAGTGCCTACAACGGTCATATTTGTACTATTATCAGCATGCGTAAAGTTAGCTTTTGCAGTATCAACTACAACACCGCGAATGCCTATTTGGCGACCTTCAACAGCGCCTACAACATCTGTAACTTGATTATTTTTTCCTAAGATACGCATCTCACCATCGATATTACCTGTAACCGGTGAGGTCATATCTTTTGTGAAAGTGCCTAAAGGTAAATTTTGAATCTTTATAGTAGTATCAAAATCCCCTGTATCAACCACATATTGGCCCTTAACCTTTGCACTACCTTCGCCTACTGATAGGCGCACATCATCCGTACGAACTAAACCGTTATCATATACAATATCACCTTGTAAACGATCAATATAGTAACCATTATAAGAAATACCATCACTAGCAATCGTTGCATCTACACGAGGAGCTACTGTCGTACCACCAATATGTGCACGCCCACCTACAATACCAGAAACACCGACGTCTGTTATCGCCTCTAAATCTACTTTATCGGCCACAACATTAAGATTTAAATACTCTTCATCTTTGCCTAGTGTAACTAAGCCATTGATCTTTGTTACTTGATCATTTACCCTCCAAGAACTACGACTAATAACGATTTGATCATTATTAAGCATAATGCGACCCGTGCCATCGGTAATATTATAAATTGTATTACCCCGTTTATAAGTGCCTGTTAAACCTTTAAAGCCTACATTACCACTCATAATGTATTTGCCATCTTCACTTTTAAGATTTAAATGTAAATCTTGTAACTTACCACTCGTTACAGATAGATCCTTACGAAGTGGAACAAAACTCATAATACCAGCAGTATCAATTTCATCAGCTTGTACAAAGAGATCAAAATTAGATACATTGTTCATATCAATTTTGCCATTCAAGGTAATTGCGGAACCATCTACATCAGCAGTAAAGGCACCTTTAGACATGCCACTCATATCAAGCGCCATAGTCCCATCAAGATTTTCTACATTCCTCTTTATTCCATCTTTAGTACGTAGCGCTACGCGACCATCATTAATAGTCACAGAGCCATCAAAAGTACCCGACTTATTTGGATCGGATGGTTTTACTAACTTAGTTATACTCCACGACCCATCAGCTAGTTGCCATATATGAAAATCTGGCGCCTCAACGATTACACTAGAAATAGCCGTAGCCCCTGATGTGTTGCCACCGACAATCTTCGGCAAAGAAGATAATTTAACTCCTACAGCTACCTCTTGAGCAGTTCCAACTAAATGACCATCTCTATCTTTAATAATCACATCTGTTAGAACAACATCACCATTCCAATTAATTCGGAGAGAATCATAGTCTATAGATCCGTTTATGACATTATTTACTTGTTCTTTAACCATAGGTGCAATGTAAATTTGAGCCATAGGATTGATGCTGGCACCAACAATACCAGACAAACCTAAAATCGCTGCACCGATAAGGAGCCACTTTTTACGGGTCATAATGATACTCCCATACACATTATGAATAATATAAATATATATACTAATCTTACCACAGACACAGTAATAACTATAGTATTTTCAGGATAAATTTTATAAAACCTATCAATAACACTCATTATCTATAATGCCCACTACAAGAAAAAAGACGACCAAAGTCGTCTTTTTAAGGATCATATTATTGATTGCCGCCCAGTTTTGCCAATTGTTCAACAGCGCCACTATTAGCGATAACTTCAGCCCCTTGACCTACAGGTGTAGACAATGGAACGCCTGTTAATTGTTCAAGAGCCGCAATGCTAATATTGTAATTGTAAAGAGCTTCTACATAGTTATTACGAGCTGTTGTCAACTTAGTTTCTGCATCAAGTACATCAAGGTTCGTACCAACACCTGCACGGTAACGAAGCGTAGCAATACGGAAACTTTCTTGACCTTGTGCGACTGCAGTTTGTGTACTTTGGATTGTTTGTTCAGCAGCTCGTAAATTCAAGTATGCTTTTTGTACAGCTAACAATACAGCATCAACAGTGGCCAAGTTAGCTTCTTTTGCTTGTTCAAGTTGTGCATTTGCTTTTTTAATAGCATTTTGTGTTGCACCACCATCCCATAAGTTCCAAGTAGCACTAGCACCAACACTCCAGGACTTTGTACTTGTACCAAAGTAACCATCTGGATCACCATAGCCACGACCAGCTTTTACAGCAACCGTAGGCAAATAACCCGCCTTAGCAGATTTTACAGCTTCTTCCGCAGATTTTACATCAAGAGCTGATTTAACAAGAGCGGAACGATGAAGCATAGCATATGCTTTCGCTTGCTCCAAGGTTACATTATATGGTTTATATTGTAAATCATGCTCTGCTGTAGTAATAGCTGTTTGTGCAGGGTATGCAATAACTTGATTTAAGTTCGCCTCTGCTAAATTTGCAGCATTTTGCGCTTTTACAAGAGATGTTTGAGAATCATCAAGATTTGTTTTAGCTGCCAATACATCGGAGCTCGCCACTAAACCAACATTATACTGTGCCTCTACATTAGTTACATGACCTTGATAATCTTTAACAGCTTGTTGTGCTACATCTACCATATTACGGCTCATAATCAATGTATAATAACCGTTAAGAGCATCATATTTTGCTTGTTGTAAAGCCTCTTCATAGCTAGCACCAGTACCTTCACGAGTATAACGTGCAGAATCAATGCTTGCATCGAGTTGTGGATTGAATACAGGCGCACTAATGGAGAAGTTATGACTACCAGATTTGCCACTACCTGTGTCACCGCCCGTTTTTTGAGCACTCCAACCATAACTAACACTTGGATTCTTACCAGCTGCTACTTGGCTTACTGCAGATTTAGCAGCTTCATAACCCCATTTAGTTTGCTTAGCTGTACGATTATTAGCTAATGCTAAATCAACCGTACGGGCTTCGTTTAAAGCTAATGTACGTTCATAGGTTTTACTGTCTAAAACAGATTTTTCTGCTAATTGCTTTTGTGTTAATTGAATAGCTTCTTTTTGATATTTGCTTAATTGGTCTCCGTTGTTAACGGATGTAGTTACTACATCAGCGGCGAATGCACCAGTAGTAACTAAAGAAAGCATTACACCTAAGGAAAGAACCTTTTTATTCATAATATGTACCTCCATACTCATATAGAGTAAATGTGTTAGTCATTAGAATACTTGTTTAATACCGAAATAGGTACCTCCATTCGTAGAACTGAACGGTCTGGTCATTTGAATAACGCCATAGGTATCTTTATGCAAACGTATATCACTACGAATACGATATTTACGATGATTAAGGTCATATAACGCGGCTGATAAGGACACTGGACCACGGAGGTTATAATCCACCCCGAGACCCAATTCACTTTCAAAAATACCACCACGCACTAGCCATTTAGAACTAATAAATCGACCTGCATTCAGATCAAAAGTAGTATCATCACCCATATTAGAAAGGCCAATTTCAGCCATTCCTTTATTGTTAAAGGCACGTACTCTACCATTGACACGGAATTCATTATCCGTTGTGTTATACAACAAATCTACAGATGGTTCAATCTTGGTAGATGACTTTTTTTCAGTCATACCAACCTCTACACTATTTCCATTTACATCCGTTTGGTACGCCTTTCCGCCCATCAGTTTATTGATGCGAGCTGAAATCTGTGCCGTATTATGTAAAGTCTCCTTAATATTTTCTTGTGCTTTAGGATCTGTTACAGTTGATTCCATGGTACGAGCCATATTATCTACACGATCAGTAGTTTGTTTTAAATTAGTTAAAATAGCACGCATATCATTGCCTGCATTACCATCAGCATTAAATTGCTGTGCTGCTTGATTTAGCTGAGCCGTTACATCCGCCATATTTTGTGTAATAGCTACCGCATTATCAGCCATCACAGCTGTAGATTGCAAAGAATATTTAAGTGCACTTTGAGTTGCAGGATCACCAATAATACTATTAATAGACTGTAGCATCTTCTCAGTACCATCCATTAATTTTTGTGCACTCTGCATGGCCTTATCCACAGCATCAACGCCTTCACCTTTAACGGAGTCACCATCTTGTAAATATACTTTAGACTGTCCTGGTGAAATTTGAATAAATTTATCACCTAAAAAACCATCTGACCCCAAGGAAAAGATTGAGTCACTTGGAATCTGCGTTTTTTCATCAAGTTTCATCTTAACCACAACGCCACGCGGTGTAATTTCAATATCAGAAACAGTCCCAATGGCCACGCCGGAAAATTTAACCTGATTCCCATTTTTTAGGCCATTTACTTGAGTGAAATCACCTGTAATTGTCATTTGCGGTTTAGCCCAAATATCGATACGGCCTACAAATAGTATGCCTGCAATAAATAGAACTATACCTATTATTGTAAAAGCCCCTACCTTGGCCTCCGTCGTCCACTTCATTATATATCTCCCATCGCAGATTCGTTAATCGGCTCTGCTTCACCATGAATAAATTGTTGTACCTTCTTATTTGTAGAATTCTTAAATTCTATTGTATCAGAAATTTCTACAAAATGCCCCTGATCGAGTAAAGCTATGCGGTCAGCAACATAAAATGCTGACTGCATATCATGTGTTACCACGATAGAAGTACAACCAAGCCGATTCTGCATCCCCTTAATTAGCATACTAATCGTACCTGATGTAATAGGATCTAACCCTGATGAAGGTTCATCATAAAGAATTAAACTCGGATCTAGTGCTATAGCACGAGCTAAGCTAACCCGCTTTTTCATACCACCAGATAACTCATTAGGCATATAGGACTCATATCCCTTTAAACCAACCCAATCAAGTCTTTCTGCCACAATGCGTTTGATTTCGTCATCCTTTAACTTCGTATGTTGACGCAAACCAAAAGCTACGTTCTCACCTACCGACATAGAATCAAACAAAGCTGAATATTGGAATACCATCCCCATTTTTCTTCGTACCGTATTAAATTCATCTTCAGATAATGTAGTTATATCTGTGCCATCTACGATAATCTGCCCTGATGTAGGACGTTGTAAACCTATTAATAAGCGAAGTAATGTACTTTTACCACTACCACTGCCGCCTAATATAACTAACGTCTCCCCATCATTAATAGTGAGATTAACAGAGTCTAAAATCACACGTGACTCGTAGGCAACTACAACATTGCGTAGTTCAATCATAAATCCCTCTAAAAATATCCACTAAAATAACAATGTAGATAAAAAGTAATTTAATACAAATACTAGAATAATACTAGTTACTACAGAACTAGTAGTGGAAAAACCAACAGCTTCTGCGCCCATTTTAGTTTCCATGCCCTTATAAGCACCTACCAATGCAATGACAGCACCAAACACACTAGACTTTATAAGTCCTAAGGTGAAATCTGAAATGGTAGAAAACATTTGAATAGAATCTAAATATGTACTAGGCGCCAAACCCTTGATAACAGTGGCTACAAAGTAACCACCGGCAATACCGATAACAACACCATAAAATGCCAAAATTGGCACCATAATCATACACGCTACTACACGTGGTACCACGAGGTAACCAACAGGGTCAACAGCCATAACACGTAGGGCATCAATTTGTTCTGTTACCTTCATTGTACCAATTTCAGCCGTGATGGCGGCGCCAACACGGCCGGCTAATACTACACCAACTAAGATAGGGCCCAATTCACGGCCCATAGCTACAGCCATAAGGCCACCTACTGTACTTTGAGCACCATAGGTAATGAGTACATCTGTAATCTGTAAAGTCATAACCGCACCAGCAAAGAGCAAAGTTAAGCTAATAATAGGCAAAGAGTCTACCCCTAGGTGAGCCATCTGCTGAAATACATGCCACAGATTAATCATTTTTAATTGTTTTATTGTTTGCCACACTAATAATGTAGCACTACCCATCTGTGATAGGCCGTTTATGACGACTCGACCTATCGATTCTAGCCAACTCAACAGTGTCTCCCTTTCCCTTACAGTTTCAACTTATTCAGGTGTATTTGTTTCACCAGCATTAGCCTCATCTTTTTTATTAGTTTCTTTCGACTCTTTTTTAGGGTCCTTTTTAGACTCAGCTTTATCCGTTTTATCTTTTTTAGATTGATCTTCCAATTCTAACTTGCGTTCCATCTTAATCTGATGTTTCGCTTCTTTGACGCGTTTTGCTAATTCTTTATCACGATCAGCGGACTTCATTACATGAATCGTAAATTGACCATCACCTTGCACGATGTACTCAGTATCAACGGCAGTCTTTTCAGGTTTCTTTTCATCATCCTTACTAGAACTCAAATCTTCTTGACCTGTTTTTTTCTTTACATCCCCTGGCATAGGTTTTGATTCCACATCTTTAAGTTTAGCCTTTTTAACAGATTGAGAGCCATCTTCATCAACTAAGCTAATACCATCTTCCAAAAATTCTACAACGATTTGATTATTTGTATCAGTCTTTTGAATCTCATCATAAAGCTCATCGAAATCTTTATGAACTTTCAAACGGCGTAAAATTTCGTCTGTTAAATTATACTTTTGTTTTTCCAATACGTATGGCAATGGAATCTCGCCACCGCCACGTACCTCTAAAGTATATTTACCAATAGCTTGATCTTCTGGGACCTTAAAGAAGATTTGTTTAATAACCTTTTCGCCGCGGAACGGTTCTAATGTTACATCTACTACAATAGTATCCCCAGGAGAAACTACAGTAGACGAAGCAGAAGCATCTATAAGCTTGGCTGTTTTCTTATCTTGCGTTACGTTTGTTTCAACCGAAATATCCGAAATTTCATAGTTGATGAATCGATTGTTCATAAGCACATCGATAACATTATAAAATTCATCAACTGCTTTTTCACTAATGGAATCAGAGCTGTAGAACATATTTGTCCGCGTTAATGGCTTATGTTCTTTCCCTTTTGGCGTAATAGTATAAGAAATTGTAGCCGTACCAGAACCACTGCGATCCAATGTTTTATTCAACATATTGTATAAGGCTGTAGCTGCTAAAGTTGGTGTCATTTCACCATCTTCAATAACCTTGACGGAACTAGTTCTATCACGGCCCATATCAATATCCTTTAAATGGAATCGCAATGGAATACCTGGCGAAATCACGCCTGATACACCTGCAATACCGGCACCTCTATCTTCAGTAACAGAACCAATCTCTTTACCCATAGAGCCAAGCTTAAAGGCAGCATTATAGCTTTTTACAACGGTAAAGATACTTGCATTGTGCATAAAATAGTTAGAAGAACCATGTTTTAAGAATGGATGACCAAAGGCAACAACCTTTTCACCATCTACATGAGTAACAGTACCAATAGCGCCCAATTTAAGGTCACCATCAACTAGCAAAGCCGCTACCGAGCCACCAGCTTCTAAAGGTTTTGCAATTTCATCACCACTAGCACTTGCGGTGTCATATGTTTCATATTTATATTGTGGTAACTTCGATTTAAAGTATTCCATTGATGCCGCATCGAAGCCATACGCCATAAGTGGAGTGCCTAAAGGAATCAATTGTGTATCATCCCAAGGTTTAGATAAGTTTTTCTCATATGGTATATTCCATAGTTTGACCATATCCTCAATAGGAGTAATCATACCTATCGTACCATCCGCAAACCCCCAGCCATAAGCAACAGCCCCAACAAGTTTACCATTTATATATACAGGGCTACCACTCATACCATGCGCAATGCCACCAGTTTGATCCATAACGGGTCCGGAAAACTTGGCTAAAATAAGATGACCAGATGGTCCCTTATCCTTCATGACACCCAATACCTTTACATCAAAGGTGGAAATAGTATCCCCTACGATTACAGTTTTTGCAATACCTTCCATACCTGTTGTTACATCATTGACAGGCATAAAATCAATAGCCTGTACAGTTGTAAGTGAAGTACAGAAGAAAAGCGCCAGTATCGCTTTTCTATACCGACGCCAAGAATGAGAAAACTTCATTCCTTCTCTCCTTTATTTACTTTCTACAGTGACAACGATTTGATCACGAGAAACGTCTGAACCCACTGTAACATTAACCGCCGTTACAGTACCAGTTACAGTAGATTTAGCAGCAGCCATAGGACCAGCCAATGTCTCTACAGTCACCAATGTTTGGCCTTCTGTTACAGAAGTACCAACAGAAACTGTAGAAGCAACTTTACCTGTTAATACACTTTGGTATGATACAGGGGCCGCCATTACAGAGCTAACACTTAAAATGCCTAATGCAGCTAAAGCTAACACTACTCTTTTCATAACGATCCCTCCTTTTACAAAATTAGTTATGTATTTATAGTATACTAAATTATTAGTAATATTTCAAACAAAATTGTATGCAACGAATCTATTTTATGATTACTATATCCTCATAACTCATAGGTGCAGAAGATTTGTGTACATAATCATCATTGATAACTATATCAATGCTACCTTGATTTGATAATTCAGCGCCATCAACAACACCTAATTTAGACAATAACTGAGCTCCTTCTTTTTGAGTCACACCTACAGATTGAAGTTCGGATTTATCAACTGTTAGCACAACTAAATCATGTTCCTTTGTGGTTCCAATGAAACTACGACCTTTGTTATTAGATTCATCAGCTCCTACATAGCGACCGCCTTTCATCACCATAGTGCCCACTTCTAAACTAGCTCCACCGGTAGTACTAACTTGAGCAAGTTCTTCTCTATTTTGAATCGTAATAGGTGTTCCAACTTTTAATTTTCGTAAAGCATTTCCAGATTCGCCATGACCAGACAATACATATTGGTTTTCCCCAATTTTAGAATTTCCCTTTTGTTTACTAATAACCTTGCCATTAGCTACAGTCACTTCATAACCATATTCATTGGTCTTTGTAGAAGGACCATAAGTTGACGTATAAAGGGTCAAGGCATTCTCTTTACGAACCGTATCAACGGAGGTGATTACAAAACTCTCATTCTTTGTTTTAGCTTGAAGCAAAGGTTTTTTCTCTTCTATAAAGTATCCTCTATTAGGCGTATATCGTAACGTACCACGATTAGAAATACGCTCTAAATCAATGGCTCCATCACTCGCCACTGAGTAAGGTCGTTCAAAACTGCCCCCTTTTACCTTTGCTCCAATGATAGCTGTATGAGCTTGAGTAACAGAAGATAATGGTTTACCTTCTGGAACATGCGCCACCACCATAGGTGAATCATTATCTACGGTCAATGCAAAGGCTTGAATTTTCCCTTCAGCTACGGTGTTATTAATTTTGCTATACGTTACAGATTTATTTACATCTTTTGTAGTCTGTTGCGCATAGCCAGAAAATAAATCCACTACTATACGCGAAGGCTTTTCTAATGCAAACTCATGATGTTGTACATCCTTATTCGCTGTTAATGTTACTCGTAAGGCCCCATTAACCGGTTGTAAGCCAATGCCTTTAAGAACTCCCGTTTTTTTATCATTTTGTGATATGGGGCCAGTTAAAGCATTTGTAGTGCCCCCTAAGTTCAATGTAAGAGCATGTGTTTCTTCATTATAGGATTGAGTCCAAGATACAGGCATTTCAGATACATCTAAAACAATTCGGCTTGTACCTTCATGATTAGATACGCGCACCCCTGTTAAATTACCGGCCTCAGCATGAGGAACGGTACTACCCAGTAGACCTAAAACAGCAAAAGTCATATACAGATATCGTTTCATCTTTAATTCCTCTATAGCTACAAACCATAATAATGGCCTTATATCATTACATCAATTTTACGCAATATACTTTTACTATAGTATACAGCATAAAGATGAAAAATTCAAAAAATAAACGAAAAACGAGGTTACAGTCTAAAGATACTCCATACATAAAATAGAATAACTGTAGACCATAACCTCGTCAATTTAAGCTTACATCATCATGGTATATTATTGTAACTATATTATTGTAACTCATCTAATGTATCACGAAGCTGTGACATTTCATCTAATGCCTTTGCAACACCTTTAATCACTGCATATCTTGGAGATTCTACAAGGTATGCCGCGATTCCAATAGAACGTGTAATAACACGGTCTAATCCATCGATGAGCGCGCCACCACCAGTAAGAATTATGCCATGATCGTTGATAGCGGCCACAAGTTCCGGTGGAGTTTTTTCTAGAATAGACTTAACGCCTTCCAAAACATTCATCACTTGTGCTTCTAGAGCACGTTGAATCTCTAAAGAATTCACCGCAACCATCTTTGGTAATCCAGAACTTGAATCTCGTCCTCGTACCTCAATCGTGCGCTCCTTTGCACGGCGATCCACAGTCCCTACAGAAATTTTAATTTTCTCTGCTGTTAGCGGACCAATAACCAAGCGTTTCTTACGACGGATATAGCGAATAATAGATTCGTTAAAAGAATCTCCACCGATGCGAAGTGATTCACTTACAACTACACCCGTATCACAAAGAACGGCAATATCCGTAGTGCCACCACCAACATCGACAACCATCGCCCCTACGTGCTCAGCATCATTGAGACCAGTCCCCATAGCAGCAGCCAATGGTTCTTCAATAAGGACTGTCTTTTTTGCACCAGTTCTGAGTAAAGCTTCCAAAATAGCGCGTTTTTCAACTGGTGTAATGCCCGACGGAACACATACAATAATACGCGTCTTCATCAATCTAGAAGCAGGTACAACGGAGCGAATAAAGTACTTCAACATGAATTCTGTCATATCATAATCTGCAATAACGCCCGCTTGAACTGGACGGATGACGGAAATCCCTTTTGGAGTACGGCCCACCATAGAACGTGCAGCCTCACCTAAAGCAAGAATATCACCAGTTTTATCATCCCGTGCAATATACGCAGGTTCATCTAATACCAAGCCTTTACCCTTCGCAAAAATGAGGATATTTGCAGTCCCTAAATCAATTCCCAAATCGAAGTTTAAGGATCGATTTAAACGACTCATAAAATCCCCAACTTGCTCAGGTCGAACTAAACGTTTTAATGTCATGGCTGGTGTTGTTTTAGCAATCGCTACAGTCTCACGACTACGTCGTTCAGCACGGCGCATTTTTGTAACTTTAATCATGGTCTCACGCATATTGGAGGCCAAATGATTAGCTTGCTTTGCCACGCCATTTGAAAGCTTAGTAGACTTACGTTTTGTCCTTCTCAATGGTTTGCGTGTAGTACTCACTTTCGAATTTTCAACCTTTGCAGCACCTAAGTTCTGTTGCTCGTTGTATAAAGCCGGCCCTTTAGAGCGCCGGCTTCTTTTCTTTTTATTTTGTTTTGGCTGTGTACTCTTATTCGTCAACCCGAACAATATCAGCACCTAACCTTTGCAATTTACCTACAAAATCATCATAACCTCGGTCAATATGATGTAAACGACCGACTTCTGTTCTACCTTCCGCAGTCAATGCAGCACATACAAGCGCCGCTCCAGCACGCAAATCAGTAGCATTTACTATAGCCCCATGTAAGCTTGGCATACCTTCGACAATAGCTTGACGATTGTCAATGTCGATATGCGCTCCCATTTTACGAAGTTCAGCAACATGCATAAATCGGTTTTCAAAAACAGTTTCTGTTACTGTACTAGTGCCTTCCGCAATCGTAGTAAGAGCCATAAATTGAGCTTGCATATCTGTTGGAAATCCAGGGTATGGCAATGTTTTAATGTCCACAGCTTTAATGCCTTTACCACTACTGATAACGCGAATACCGTCGATTTCTTCCTCTACTGTTACACCAGCCTCCTTTAATTTAGCCACTACTGGTTTTAGATGTTCTGGCAATGCGTTTTCCACAAATACATCACCACCTGCCATAGCAGCTGCGATTAAATATGTACCAGCTTCAATGCGGTCAGGAATTACTGTATGAATAGCACCGTTTAATTGAGGTACACCTTCAATACGAATCACATTTGTACCAGCTCCGCGAATATTAGCACCCATAGCATTTAAGAATGTAGCCAAATCAACAATTTCAGGCTCTTCTGCAGCATTTTCGATAACGGTTTTACCTTTCGCCATAGAAGCAGCCATAATTACATTCTCTGTAGCCCCCACACTTGGAAAATCCAAATAAATTTGAGTCCCTTTAAGTCCTTCCGGTGCATGAGCATATACGTAATCTTCAGTAATTTCAATTTTTGCACCTAATGCTTCAAATGCTTTTAAGTGAAGATCAATGGGGCGTGCACCGATAGCACATCCACCAGGCATTGAGATTTTAGCCTCCCCTTTACGAGCCAAAAGTGGACCCATGACAAGGAAGGATGCACGCATTTTACGTACAAGTTCATAAGGAGCTTCCGTAGCAGTCAATGTAGAAGCATCAAAAACAATTTCACCATCTGCATTATTACGAGCGATTTTAACCCCCAAAGACTCGATAACTTGGCAAATCGTGCCTACATCTTCTAAATTTGGAATTTCAAGCAATTTACTAGGCGTTGATGCTAGCAAAGTACCGGCAATAATAGGGAGCACTGCATTTTTAGCACTACTAACACGTACACGTCCTTCCAACCGATTGCCACCTTGAATGATTAACTTTTCCAACAGAATTCCTCCTACACTTTATATCGTTCATCTTGTATAAGCTACAAGACCTTGTATTTATAACGTCATATACTAAATGTTATTATACTATTTTTCGATATATCTCATCAAGAGAATAAGAGAAAATACAAAGAAAAAAAGCCCTGAATATATCTCAAAAATTTATGTCCAATTTTTGAGTATATTTCAGGGCTTTATTCTTATTTTGCTTTTAATGTTTTAAGTTTATGATCCATATGCACGGTATCAAGGAAGCGAACCGTACCAGTTTTAGACCGCATTACAATAGTATGCGTACGCGCACCACCTGGAAAATATTGAATTGGATTTAATAAGTTACCACGTGTAATGGCAGTAGCCGCAAAGATAACATCATCAGTACGAACTAAATCATTTAATGTGAGCACTTGGTTTACATCGGCAATACCCATTTCATGGCAACGACGAATTTCTTCATCCGTTTCTGGTTTTAAGCGAGCTTGCATATCGCCGCCTACACATTTCAAGGCTGCAGCCGCTAGTACACCTTCAGGTGCACCACCAGTACCTACAACCATGTGTACCCCAGAACCTTCGATACAACATTCCATAGCTGGATTAACATCACCATCAGAGATGAGCATAATGCGAGCCCCTACTTCACGAGCTTCTTTCATCAAGCCTTGATGACGCTCACGATCAAGCATAACCAACGTGATTTCATCTACATTACGTTCCATTTTAGTCGCTACATTTTTGATATTTTCGGTCAAAGATTTCGTAATATCGATAGCACCTGCACCGCGAGGACCAACACAAAGTTTCTCCATGTACATATCTGGTGCATGTAACAAGCCACCTTTTTCTGCAATCGCCATAACTGCAATAGCACCATTTTGACCTTTAGCAATCAAGTTTGTCCCTTCAATAGGATCAACTGCGATATCTACTTCTGGTCCGCCAGCGCCTACGTGTTCTCCGATATAAAGCATAGGAGCTTCATCAATTTCGCCTTCTCCGATAACTACCGTACCAGAAATGCGAACAGAATCAAACGCTTGACGCATAGCATCTACAGCAAGACCATCGGCTGCATCCTTTTGCCCACGGCCAAGCAAACGACCGCTACGCAAAGCTGCGGCTTCAACGACACGAGCAAATTCCAAAGATAATGTACGATCCATAATGGGCCTCCTTATAAGTCCTCTATGTATTGATATGACTCTTACCTAGAGTCTCTAACTTATTGATTAGCTTGTTTCCAATCTTCCATAAATTTTGCTAGTCCTGCATCAGTCAATGGATGTTTCATAGCTTGCATAAGTACTTTAAATGGAACAGTTGCAATATGAGCACCTGCCTTAGCACATTGAATAATATGCAACGGCGTTCTCACACTAGCAGCAATAATTTCAGTTTCAATTTCATGAATAGCGAAAATATCTGCAATATCTTGAATTAATGTAAGGCCATCCATGCTGATATCATCAATGCGCCCCACAAATGGACTCACATAACTTGCACCTGCACGAGCAGCTAATAACGCTTGGTTTGCAGAAAAAATCAAAGTCACATTCGTTTTAATGTCTTCTTTGCGCAAAACAGCAACGGCTTTAAGGCCTTCTGGAGTCATAGGAACTTTAATAACCACGTTAGAGCCTAATTTCACAAGGTCATGTGCTTCCGCCACCATGCCTTCAGTATCAGAGGAAATAACCTCTGCGCTAACAGGTCCATCAACAAGATTTGCAATTTCAGAAATAACTTGTTTCAAATCGCGTTTAGCTTTCACGATAAGCGATGGGTTTGTAGTTACACCATCAATAAAACCAAAGTCATAGGCTTCTTTAATCTCATCAAATTCTGCTGTATCAATAAAGAATCTCATAAAATGCCCCCTCTTATTTAGCCGGTGAAATCACTTCAACGCCACCCATGTATGGCACGAGAACTTTTGGAATTACAACGGACCCATCGGCTTGTTGATAGTTTTCCAAGATAGCGGCTACTGTACGCCCTACTGCAAGGCCAGATCCATTTAATGTATGAACGAATTCTGGTTTACCCTTAGGTCCACGGCGGAATTTAATATTAGCACGACGAGCTTGGAAATCAGTCATATTAGAGCAAGAGGAAATTTCCCTATACTTGCCTTGTGCAGGCATCCACACCTCTACATCATAGGTTTTAGCAGAACCAAAGCCCATATCACCTGTGCACAAAGTGATAACACGGAACGGTAATTCTAATAAACGTAATACTTCTTCTGCATTATCCGTTAATGTTTCTAATTCTTTGAAAGAATCTTCCGGTTTAGCTAATTTAACCATTTCAACTTTATTAAATTGATGTTGGCGAATAAGGCCACGAGTATCACGCCCCGCGGAACCCGCTTCAGCACGGAAACATGCGGTGAATGCAGTATAGTATTTAGGCAATTCCTCTTCGCTCAAAATTTCGCCACCGTGATAATTAGTCAATGTAACCTCAGCAGTTGGAATCAAGAAATATTCCGTCCCCTCTACATGATACATATCTTCAGCAAATTTAGGCAATTGCCCGGTGCCCGTCAAAGTTTCACGAGTTACCATATATGGAGTCATCATTTCAGTATAGCCATGTTTGTCTACATGAAGATCCACCATGAAGTTGATAAGAGCGCGTTCCAAACGAGCACCTAACCCCTTATACACAGTAAAGCGAGCTCCACTCATTTTGCCTGCACGGTTGAAATCAAGAATATCGAGGTTTTCACCTAAATCCCAATGAGCTTGTACATCAAAATCAAATTGACGTGGTTCGCCCCATTTGCGTTGCTCCACATTTTCATCTTCATCGGCACCTACAGGAACAGATGCATCACACAAATTTGGCAACATCAATGCCGCATCACGCAATTTTGTTTCCACTTCGCGAATACGGTTATCAAGCTCAGCAATCTCATCGCCTACTTTTTTCATTTCTCCGATTTTTTCATCAGCATTTTCTTTATTGCGTTTTAATTTGCTAATTTCTTCTGTTACAGAATTGCGAAGCGCTTTTAATTCTTCTACTTGACCGATCAATTGACGACGTTCATCATAAGCGGATACAAAGGTTTTCAGATCGCCTTTTGTATGACGATTATCTAAATTTTGTTGCACTAAATCAATATTTTCACGGACAAATTTTAAATCTAACATACTATAAACCTCATTTTCCAACTATGTTACGCACAATATATTCAATACGTTTAAGTATACCATATATTGGTGTATTTATCATTAAATTATGTGCTATATACTAGTCTTCACACTAATAATTTATATTATTCATCATCTTCTTCATCTAGCAAATAATCTTTTGCCATCCATTTACGCGTGCCTGTAAAAGAAATGGTTACCCATTTTTCCGTTGGGTTACCACCAATTTCTTGGTCAATTTCATTGCGAATAGCATCAATTTCAGCAATGGTTTGATAGGGAAAGCTTTTACGAACTAAAATATCAATTTCAATAATTCGAGTATTGCCGTATACTTGCACACTCGTCACATAATCTTTAAAATTATACTTTTCCATAAAGCGATCCATAATTTCTTGCACTTCATTATGCAATGAAGTTGGTGCCCACCCCAATATTTGTTTCATGGATGGCACAATAATACGAAATGCAGACGGTACCATTTGTACAGCTAAAATAATTAATACAATAGGGTCAATATAAGTAGCCCATCTAGCATATTCAGTACTTTCTAGCATAGTAGCCACAATGAAGCTAATCAAGATAGCCGCTTCTAACAAAGCATCGACATACCAACTTACATTATCAAATTTAATCAAGTTAGACTGTAAACTTTTATTAATACGACGTACATAAAGATAGTAAGCAGTATCTGCAACGGTAAAGAATATAGCATAGAAAATAGCTGGTCCGAAGTCTACGTGACGTCCACCAGACAAAAGATCTGTAATGCCACTAGATAAGGCATAAATTACTATGAGAAGAATAAAAAAGCCCTCCACGGCGAGCACCAGAGGTTCAAATTGCCAAAAACCGAATTGGAATCGCTTACTCGTTTCTCTAGCAACTAACTTGGCTGTCATAAGCATCATAATCTTAATAACAACATCAACGAAGGAAAATACCCCATCTAACAACACTGCACTAGACCCTGTCACAATCCCCATTACAGTACCGCTCACCGCAACTAGCGCCATCAAAGCAACAGATTGCATTAGTAGCTTTTGTTCAATAGAGCGCCTTGCTCCTAATATATCCATTAAGACCCCCACTTTCTTAATTTGTACATTTTTTTATTATACACCAAGTGAATTGATGAGCAAAATTGCCCTGTTCAGTAATATAAACAGGAAAGCTATAAAACCTACCATAAACCATAATCAAAAGTTTATCTAACACCTCGGTCAGGTTCTAAAAGAAGCACCGAAAAGCAGCTAGTTTGAAGAGTATACAAACTAGCTGCTTTAAATATATCAGTATTTTTTTCTGTAAGATATAAACTTTACCCTTTTGGACTCGGAACTACGCGACCAACCACATAGCGTTCAATGATATGACGATCATCCCCTACGTATAACCACCGCTCTAAGCGCTCTTCTAAAGAACGTTCATTTGGGTCAAATAAGGACGTATCATCGATAATAAGGGCATCTAACTCATAGCCTTTTTCAAAGCTTCCAACATGGCCAAAAAATTGTCCACCACCCTTGGTAGCCATATAGAAGGCTTCACTTAGGGTGAGCGGTGCATAGTTTGAGTCTACTTCAGCCCATTTCATTTTGGATAAACCAATAGCTTCAGTAAGGACCTTTGCCATCGATACAATATGTCCACCAGAAATATCGGAGCCTAAACCGATTGGTATATTCCGCTCAATCAGCTTACGAATCGGTGCAATTCCGCTAGAAAGATTTACATTTGAATAGGGACAATGGGATACCATGGTCTGCGTTTCAGCCAGGCGATCCATTTCTGCATCGCTCAAATGAATGCAATGAGCCATTACAGTTGGCACAGTGCCCATCAAATGATGTTCATAGTACACATCTGTATAATTTGACGACTCAGGATGTAATGATGCGACCCAATCAATTTCGCCGTGATTTTCCGACAAATGAGATTGAACAGGGACATTGTATTCTTTCGCTAATTTAGCAAGTCCTGTCATGAGTTCACTCGTACAAGATGGTACAAAGCGAGGTGTAATGATAGGTTTAACCAAAGGATCAAACTGAGCTGCCTCATCTAACCAAGCCTTTGTATCGAGCAAAGACTGTTTCGTTTCCTCTATAAGAAATTCTGGGCTGTTTCGATCCATATTTACCTTGCCTACATAGGCTGACAATCCTGCTTTTTGTAAAAGCTCCATCAACACTAATGTACTGTCTTTATGGATTGTGCCGAACAAAATACTTCTCGTCGTACCATTGCGCCATAAATCGTGAACAAAGGCACCATATACTAGGCGAGCATAATCTGGATCACTAAACTTTGCCTCTTCAGGAAATGTATAAGTTTCAAGCCATGGTAAAAGTTCCTTATCCATGCCAAGTCCACGATTACAATATTGTGGTGCATGTGCATGGGTATCAACAAAGCCAGGAATGATGAGATTATCTCCGTAATCAACAACATCATATTCTGCATAAACTGTAGGAATACTTTCACCACAATGAACAACCACCCCGTCTACAGCAATAATATAACTCTGTTGAATGGATACAAATGCCGATGGATCAGGTGTATATAAGATATTTCCTTTTAAAATAAGTGTCGAATTCATATAACCTCCTCGCGTAATCAGGACTCTAAAGTATTGTGCCCATATAATACGCTAGATTTTTTCTTTAATAGACTATGCTATATGATTCATAGTATATGCTATTTAAATAGCAAAGTGAATAATGAACGCCACAGTCATGATGTACATAATAGGATGAATTTCGTGACGACGACCTGTAGCTAATTTAATTAATGTATAAGAAACAAATCCAAAGGATAAACCTTGAGCAATACTAAATGTTAATGGCATAAGAAGAATTGTTAAGAACGCAGGCAACGCTTCTGTGAAATCAGTAAAATCAATATGCGTTACTTCACTCATCATAAATACGCCAATAGTAATCAGTACAGGAGCTGTCGCTTGTACGGGCACCAATAAGAACAATGGTGCAAAGAACAAGGATACCAAGTATAACAGACCAGTTACTACTGCCGTAAGACCTGTACGACCACCGTCGGCAACGGCTGCCGCACTTTCAATATAAGAAGTCACTGTAGAAGTACCTACAACGGCACCTGCTGCAGCACCAATAGACGTACATAGCAATGCTTTGTTCAAACCTTCGAACTTACCATTTTCATCTACCAAGTTAGCTTTTCTCGTTACACCAATTAATGTACCGATATTATCAAACATATCTACAATGGTAATAGAAAAAATAATAGAAAAGATACCATATTTAATAGCGCCCATTACATCTAGCTGAGCGAATGTATCAACCGGAACTGGTGGTATCAAGTTAAAGATATCCGCGCTTGTAGTAGGCATCTTAGTTAAACCTAATCCCATTGCTGCGATTGTAGTGAACGCCATGCCAATGAGCAAACCGCCTTTAACTTGTTTTGCTAGCAAAATACTAGTAATAAATAAGCCTAACAAAGTCAATAATACTGCTGGATCTTGCATATTACCTAACGTTACAAAGGTAGCATTATTAGGTACGATAATATGAGCATTTTTAAAGCCAATGAAGGCAACAAATAAACCAATACCTACACCAATAGAGGTTTTCAGTACTTGTGGAATACCATCTACAATTTTATTAAGAACTTTGGTAACTGTTAAAATAACAAATACTGTACCGGAAATAAAAACGGCACCTAATGCAGTTTGCCAACTAAGGCCCATGGCACCACAAATGGTATACGAAAAAAATGCACTAAGGCCAAGGCCAGGGGCTACGATAACGGGAACATTTGCTACTAAGCCAATAAGCATAGTTGCAAAAGCAGTTGTTAAAATTACAGCCGCCACGGCACTAGCATGAGGCATTCCTGATACAGATAGTAAATTTGGTATTACCGCCAGTATATACACGGATGCAATAAACATTGTAATACCTGCAAAGAACTCAGTTTTTACTGATGTTCCATGTTTGGTCAACTTGAAAAATCGATCAAGACAACCATTAGCCTGATTACCTCTTTCATAATCCATTAAACTCATCGCACTTACCTCCTAAACTTTTAGAAACATAAATTTAGTTAAATAAAAAACGGCTACAAGAGCATCATAAATAAGCTCTTGTAGCCGTAAATCTCGGTTCACGCTAGAGAGACTTGACCCATCCCGTCAAGGTTATACAAGGTATGTAGTAGTTCTATACTGTTAATCTATATCATCACATTCAAATTCGATAAAGCGAAGATAAATAAGAAAAAACTTTATATGCATGATTTTTTATCATATATATTATGTAAATACCACATCTCGAACTTAGTATAAAATTATTTTTATACACTGTCAATAACAATTGATGAATAATCATAAACTATTTTATTATTTTAGAAATTATTTTCTATAGACTTTATATCGTTAATTTTGTTATATACTTATGTACTGGAATACGACCTCAACATATTAACCATTCCATCAATCTACCGTATAAAATTACAGATAGCATTCATTTTTAAATATATATTTATAGGCACTATCGTAGTAACAGGTTTAAAATGATATTCATATAATACTAAATATTTCATAAATATATAAAAAGCTCCCTACTCAAACAGTAGGGAGCCTTAATAGTGTCGATTATTCAGCTGCTTCTTCAGCTTCAATATGCTTAGGAGCTTCTGGTTTCATCAACGGGAACAATAATACATCGCGAATGGATGCAGAATCTGTTAAGAACATAACAAGACGGTCGATACCAACACCAAGACCAGCTGTTGGAGGCAAGCCGTACTCAAGAGCTGTTACGAAGTCCTCATCCATACGATGAGCTTCATCGTCGCCCGCTTCACGTTCTTTTAATTGATCCAAGAAACGTTGTTTTTGGTCGATTGGATCATTTAACTCGGAGAAGCCATTTGCCAATTCACGACCATAGATGAAAGCTTCAAAACGTTCTGTAGCCAATGGATTTTCACGACTTGCTTTAGCAAGTGGAGAAATCTCTTTAGGATGACCATATACGATAGTTGGCTGAATCAAGTTTTCTTCTACATAATCTTCGAAGCAAAGATTTAAGATTTTACCAATACCATCATTTTCTGTGTATTCTACATTTAAGCGATCAGCAATAGCACGAGCTTCTTCTATAGTTGTGACTGCATCAAAATCTTCACCAGTGTATTTTTTTACACCTTCAGCCATTGTGATACGATTCCAAGGAGGAGTCAAATTAATTTCTGTACCTTGGTATGTAATTTCTTGTGTACCAAGTACTTCTTGAGCACAGTAGGACACAAGATTTTCTGTTAAGCGAATGGCATCCTCTACATCGCCATAAGCTTGATAAGATTCAATAGTAGTAAATTCTGGATTATGACGATTATCGATACCTTCGTTACGGAAGCAACGGTTCATTTCGAACACGCGGTCCATACCACCAACGATTAAACGTTTTAGGTACAATTCTGGTGCAATACGCATATAAATATCGATATCAAGCGCATTATGGTGAGTGATGAATGGACGTGCAGCAGCACCACCAGGGATAGCATGCATCATCGGTGTTTCCACTTCCATGAAGCCATCACGCATCATGTATTCACGAATTTTAGCAACGATTTGAGAGCGTTTTACAAATGTATCACGTACTTCAGGATTTACAATCAAATCAACATAACGTTGACGGTAACGAAGTTCTGTATCCTTTAATCCATGCCATTTTTCTGGTAATGGACGTAAAGACTTAGATAACAATGTTAATTTATTAACTTTAATGGTAACTTCACCAGTATGAGTTTTAAATACGTGACCTTCTACGCCGATGATATCACCTATATCAAGCATTTTAACGTATTTATAAGCCTCTTCGCCCAAAACATCTTTACGGAAGTATACTTGAATATCACCAGATTTATCACGAATATTCGCAAATGCCGTTTTACCATGGGAACGGATTGTCATCAAACGACCTGCAATAACTACAGGCTGACCATCATATTTCAAGAAGAAGTCTTCTTTAATGTCTTTTGCGTAATCTTTTACGACAAAACGTTGGCCAAATGGGTAAATACCATCAGCTTCATATTCGGCTAATTTATCGCGGCGAATTTGCATTTGCTCATTCAGCTCTTCTTGTATATTTTTAATTTCTTCACTCATGTTATCGCCTCTTTGTCGGTAATTGTAAATTATTGGATTGCTAACACTTTGAATGTTACAGGACCATCTGGTGTGGAAACCTCTACTTCATCGCCCTTACGTTTACCCAAAATAGCTTTACCTACAGGAGATTCATTAGAGATACGATTGTTAAATGGATCCGCTTCAGAGGAACCAACGATAACATATTCCAATTCATCGTTGTACATAGTGTCAAGTACAGTAACTTTACTACCTACAGATACAACGTCACCTTTTACAGATTCATCGATGATCTTCGCAGTGTTAATCTTATTCTCTAACTCTACAATATGACCTTCAATAAAAGCTTGTTCATTTTTTGCATCATCATATTCAGAGTTTTCACTGATATCGCCATATTCAATAGCAGTTTTAATACGTTCAGATACTTCAATACGGCGTACAGATTTATAGTACGCTAATTCTTCTTCTAACTTCTTTAAACCTTCGGCGGTGAGTAATGTTTCTTTTACGTCTGCCATGGGTACCCCACTCTTTCTACATATAAATAATAAGAAAAAGTGTCATAATAAGATGACACCTTATCTCTTGTTTCTAAATTATCTCAATCATTATATAAAAATACTATTTATTTGTCAATCTGACTACCCTTCGGACAGTATTTTGCGATATGATTCTAGCTCATTGTGAAAGCTCGTTACAGTATGAATTGTATTCACTCGATTGCGCCAATATGCAGATTCCGGAAGTCCCTTCATATACCAGCCCGCATGAGTGCGTATCTCCTTAACGGCCATACTTTCACCCTTGTATTGGCATAACAAGTCAAAATGCTTTAATAACATATCTAGACGCTCTATATCGGTCGGAGCCGGCAATACTTCACCAGTGGCTAAATAATGATGAATACGACCAAAGATCCAAGGATTCCCCTGTGCACCACGGCCTACCATTACAGCATCACAACCGGTTTCATCAAGCATTTGCTTAGCATCTTCAGGATTCACTATATCTCCATTGCCAAGTACGGGTACAGATACCGCTTCTTTCACAGCCTTAATATAAGACCAGTCCGCATGTCCACTATACATTTGCTCCTTTGTACGCCCATGTACGGCTATAGCAGCCACACCTGTAGACTCAATGCGTTTTGCAAAATCCACAACATTAATAGAGTCACTATCCCAACCGATACGCATTTTTACAGTAACAGGTACATCAACAGCCTCAACAGCGGCTTCTGCAACACGTGCCGCTAGATCAGGATTTTTCATAAGTGCCGAACCATCGCCAGAGGTAACTACCTTTTTTACAGGACAGCCCATGTTTATATCTACAATATCGGCACCCGCATCGGCCACAACCTTAGCCCCCAAAGCGATTGCTTCTGGATTAGAGCCAAAAATTTGCATGGATACAGGACGTTCTGCCTCTTCAATGCGCAATAATTCATGAGTACGTTCATTCTTATATTTAATGCCCATAGCACTGACCATTTCGGTACATACCAAGGCTGCACCTTGTTCTTTGGCCAGTAGTCGATACGCAATATCGCTAACCCCTGCCATAGGCGCTAATATGGCTTGACCATCAATTTTGACAGCCCCAATTTGCCACTGTTTATTATTCATATAATTCTATTTCCCTTAATAAAAAAGGTACAGCATAAGCTGTACCCGAATGTACACTACTTCGTTACCTATACGTAACTATATTATAGTAGCATTATTTATTTCTTTCGTAAATAAGGCGTAAGCCTTCTAATGTAAGCATAGGTTCTACATGGTCAATGCAGTCTGTAGCACTGCTAATAAGCTGTGCCAAACCACCTGTAGCCACTACAGTTACATGATTTCCCATTTCCGCTTTCATACGAGACACGAGGCCTTCTACTTGACCTACATAACCGTAGAACATACCAGATTGCATAGAAGACACCGTATTCCGGCAAATGACTTGCCCAGGGTCTCTCACATCGATACGAGGTAATTTGGCCGCCCGTTGGAATAAAGCCTCTGCAGAAATTGTTACCCCTGGAGTAATAACCCCGCCCATATAATCGCCATTACCTTGTACCGCACAATAAGTTGTAGCCGTACCAAAATCGATGATAATTAAATCGCCCTTATAAAGCTCATGTGCTGCTACAGCATTTACAATACGGTCAGCCCCTACTTCACGAGGATTATCATACTTAATAGCGATGCCAGTTTTAGTACCTGGACCTACAATAAGAGGATTTACATTAAAGTAGCGCAAACACACGCGCTCTAATGTAGGCATTAATGGTGGTACAACCGAGGAAATAATGATAGCATTAATATCTTTTACATCAACCTTACGGTCGTGAAAGAATAAGTTCATCATCAGCATGCCATATTCATCGGTGGTACGGACCCGATCTGTGGAAATACGCCAGTGACCCACAAGTTCTGTCTTGTCGTATACACCGAGAACAATATTGGTGTTTCCCACATCAATTACTAATAACATTAATGCCTCCTATTTACGTGGACGAATTGATACGTCCCCTGCCACAATACGTTTAATTGTCCCATCTGAGATTCTTACTAATAAATTACCATCTTCATCAATATCTGTAGCTA
The DNA here is from genome assembly GCF_032550495.1 of Veillonella parvula. GTDB lineage: Bacteria > Bacillota > Negativicutes > Veillonellales > Veillonellaceae > Veillonella > Veillonella parvula_G. The sequence goes on from NZ_JAWFZJ010000004.1 coordinate 103,750, forward strand.
CCCCTTCATAGGTATTGCCAGGAGCACGCACTTCAATTTCTTCACCGAGCGTAACAGATAATTGCCTCCATTCATTAAGGGTTTCTTCAAAGCCGCTATCGAGCACTTCATAATATTGATGTTCTAATTCTTCTAATATAAGTCTAAATGCTTCTGTGCGCTCAATATCAATATCTTCCATCGCAAGGGATGTAGCAATTAATTTCAACTCTTCTGGTAATTCTTCTTGTTTTGTTTTTACGTTGACCCCAATGCCCATTACAATATGAGAAATTTCTTCCATAGAACCAGACATTTCTGTCAAAATACCTACTAGCTTACGACCATTCACAAGAATATCATTAGGCCACTTTATCCCCGCATCGGTGAGCCCCATCTTATGAAATGCCTTCGTCAAAGCTACAGCAGCCATCAAAGTACACTTTGGAGCCTCTACAGGTGGAAAATCAGGCCGTAAAATCAAGCTAAACCACAAGCCTTTGCCAAATGGAGAATACCAACCGCGAGATAAACGCCCACGACCAGCAGCCTGTTCCTCAGTAACCACAACCGTACCTTCTTCTGCACCTTGTTGAGCTAAACGACGAGCTTCTAAGTTCGTAGACTCCGTGGTATCCATATAAACATATCGTTTACCAAATACATCTGTTTTTAAGATTTGTTTCATTGCCAAGGGGCTCAACAAATCAGGTTCTTCCAATAATCGATACCCTCTCTTGGTATAAGATTCAATTTTGTAGCCTTTTTGACGTAACGCCTTGATATGTTTCCAAATAGCTGTGCGCGAAACATGGCAGGCTTCGGACATATCTTGTCCCGATACGAAACTACCTTGGTTTTGTCTCAAGAATTCTAGCACTTCATCACGCATAGTTTAGAGCCCCTTTCTTTGTCAACCTAGGTTTACAATTCGATTGTACAAGTGTCCCCTTCAAAATGCAAGGATTATTTAAAATAATTAATGGTATAATGTATATAGTATAAAGGTATACATAAAAAAATAGATAACAATAATGCTATCTATTATCCTTCGGAGAGATATATGAAACAGTTTACATTAGAAGAGAAAAATCAAGTTTTAGAGAACCCTTTTATCCATATTCATCGAAAACTGGATGTACTACTCAACATAGGGAAGTTACTAATGGAATGTGGGGCAAATACAAATCGAATCATTGAGGAAATGCTAAAAGCCGCAACATTTATGGGAATTCCTCATGATTACTTAAATATCCATATTTCATATACCACTATTATGGTCAATCTATTACACAAAGAACGATCCATAACGGTCTTCAGAAAAACACCGGTTCATATTCCGAATATGGCTATGATCAATGCCGTATCAAAGCTCACATGGCGCGCCTTTGAGCGACATTACTCACTAACGACCTATGAACGACTAATTGCCAAACTGGATACAACTATACCGACGTATCCAAACTGGATAAAAGGACTAGCTTGTGCACTAGGATCGGCAGGTCTTGCATACCTTTACAGTGGCGATATTATCGCATTCATTGTTACTATCATATGTTCTAGTATTGGTTATTTTACGCGCACCCTATCATGTAGATTAGGGCTTAATGAATATGTAGGAATCGCATTAGGCGGATTTGCTGCCATGATATCGGCTTATGCTTTTTATAGTCATGTAAATAATGAATCCTTACTATATGTACTCGTTTGCTGCACCTTGTTCATGATTCCTGGGGTACCATTGATCAATTGTGTCATCGATATCATTAATAATCATATTTTATCGGGCATGACACGAGCCATTAGAACGCTACTCATCGTGGGTAGCATGACTTTAGGTATGGCCATGGCACTCTATTTTAGCCCTGCACCGGCATTTAATTTCGTTGATATTAAACCTCATGTTATTTCCATAGAGCAAGTTATCGGTTCTTTTACAGCTGCAGCCGCTTTTGCGGTTCTTTTTAATGCTCCTGTCAGACTATTAGTATCCATTGGTATTGGTGGGGTACTATGTGTATGTATTCGCAATATACTATCCGTAGAATTAGGATTTTCTACACCAGGTGCTACCTTTATTGGTGCTGCCATAATGAGTATTATTTTTGTAAAAGTTTCTACTTGGCTAAAAACATCTAGCACTATCATTATTGTACCATCTGCCATCGCATTAATGCCCGGTATACTGTACTACCGATTTCTCTTCGATATGTTACATATCAATGCATTAAATGATGCTAGTCTAATCCTTATGATACAAAATGGTGTAACTGGCACATTTACAACTATAGCTATAGCAATCGGTGTAGCTATACCAAATGTTTTGGCACAAAAATATTTGCAAAAACTAAAAGAACAGCGCATGACAGAGCTTCTTGCCACACGTCATATAAACGATGGACAGTAAAAAAAGAGCTAGCCCTCAAAAAGGCTAGCTCTTTTTCATTTGAACAATATCCATTATTTAATTTCATTAGATGATATTTCACTAAAATCTGCTACAGTACTAGTTGTTTCTTTAGCATCAACACCTTCTGATACTATGTTACCGTCTGCTTCAGAAGTTACATTAGGCTCCTCAGCTTCAGGTTCTTTTGTTGTACCATATTTGTAAAGATTATCTACCGCTTTCGCATCGATTGTTTCTTCTTCTAACAAAGCATTTGCCATGTCATGTAAGAATTTTTCGTTCTCGCTAAGAAGTTTTGTTACATCTTTGTAAGCTTCTTCAACGATACGATGAATTTCAGAGTCGATTTTCGCAGCGATTTCTTCACTATAGTTGCGCTCATGGCCTAGGTTTTTCCCCAAGAAAATTTGTTCTTGTTGTTCACCGAACACGATAGGGCCAAGCTCATCACTCATCCCCCAACGCGTTACCATAGCGCGAGCAGTATTAGTTACGCTTTGCAAATCACCTGAAGCCCCTGTACTGATTTCGTCTAAAATCAAGGCTTCTGCAATTCGACCACCAAGAGCGACTCGAATATCTGCTAATAATTGAGATTTTGTTTTGTAATTTTGTTCCTCAGTAGGAAGCATCATAGTGTAACCACCAGCTGCACCACGAGGAATAATCGTTACCTTATGAACAGGATCTGCATGAGGCAATAGATGTGCTACGATAGCATGACCAGATTCATGGTATGCTGTTAATTTACGATCCTTATCGCTCACAATATGACTGCGGCGTTCAGGTCCCATGCTAACTTTTTCACTGGCTTCTTCAACTTCAGCCATAGTAATTACTTTTTTGTTAAGACGAGCCGCCAAAAGAGCTGCTTCATTTAACAAATTGCTCAAGTCTGCACCAGTAAAGCCTGGAGTTTTCTTCGCAATTATTTTCAAGTCTACATCATCAGCCAAAGGCTTATTACGAGCATGAACTTTCAAAATTGCTTCACGGCCGCGTAGGTCTGGACGACCTACAATAACTTGACGGTCAAAACGACCTGGACGTAAAAGTGCGGGATCTAGAATATCTGGGCGGTTTGTTGCAGCAATAGTAATAATACCTTCGTTGGCACCAAAGCCATCCATTTCAACAAGCAATTGGTTTAATGTTTGTTCACGTTCATCGTGACCACCACCAAGGCCGGCACCACGTTGGCGACCAACCGCATCAATTTCGTCTATAAAGATGATACATGGGGCGTTCTTTTTTGCTTGTGTGAAAAGATCACGCACACGAGAAGCACCAACACCAACAAACATTTCTACAAAGTCAGAACCAGAAATCGTAAAGAATGGTACACCTGCTTCACCAGCAACGGCTTTAGCAAGTAATGTTTTACCTGTACCTGGAGGTCCTGCTAATAATACACCTTTCGGAATTTTAGCCCCGATAGTAGTGAACTTGCCTGGATCCTTCAAGAATTCTACTACTTCTTCTAATTCTTGTTTTGCTTCTTCAGCGCCAGCTACATCTTTAAAGCTAACCTTTACATTGCCTTCACCCATCAATTTAGCACGGCTTTTACCAAAGTTCATCACTCGGCCACCGCCACCTTGAGTTTGTTGCATGATGAAGAAGAACAATACAACCAAAATAATAATTGGAATAGCAGAACCTAACAAGCTCATCCACCAAGCTGGTTGCTCAGGTGGAGCTGCAGTAATTTCTACGCCATTATCTTGTAAAGTTTTGATTAACGTTTCATCAGTTGGCGCATAAGAATTGAATTCTGTTCCATTTTTTAGTTTACCTTTAATACCATGATCATTGGTAATCGTTACGGACTCAACCTTTTTCTGTTGTACTTGTTGAATAAATCCTGTATAACTGAGTTCAGATTTATTCGCACTTTGACCAGAGAAAGCGTCAATGGCGATAACGAAAGCGGCAATGATAAGTAAATAAAGGACGATATTTTTTGTAAATCGACCCAAAATATTACCCCTTTCAATAATAGTTTAGTGGCATAAACGAATTGAGTACATCTCATTGAGAGATGCACTCATATATTATATCATATTTTTAATTTTGATACATTTCTTCCTTTAAAATACCGATATAAGGTAAGTGACGATATTTTTCTGCATAGTCTAAACCATAGCCGATAACAAAGTAGTCAGGGATGACAAAGCCCACATAGTCTACTTCTACATCCATTTTACGGCGTTCAGGCTTATTCAACAACGCTGCAAGGCGTACACTTTTAGCTCCACGAGCATGTAAATTTTCTAGCAAGTAATGTAATGTTGTACCCGTATCTACAATATCTTCTACAACGAGTACATGCTTTCCTTCTACAGAGCGATCCAAATCTTTTAAAATTCGAACTACCCCTGTACTAGTTGTACCGCTGCCATAGCTAGAGCAAGAAATAAAATCGAAGCTTACATCCACATTCTCATCGATAGAGCGAGCTAAATCTGTAAAGAAAACGATAGCACCTTTCAATACACCTACGAGAACTACGGATTCCCCTTTATAGTCAGCACTGATTTGACGACCTAATTCAGCCACACGAGCCTTTAATTGTTCCTCTGTATATAAAATATCTTTTGCATCTTGATGCATCTATATGACCTCCGCGATTCATATTAATGTTTGCAATATACCTTTATTGTATCACATTGAGCACTTACTTTTATACTTTTAATATTGAAAGTTTTCCCTTCCCCAGTGTTAACAATGTCGAGTAATTGCTCTTGATGAGCAGTGGTAAGCTTGATTTCAGGATCAAAGATGCTCACCAGTCTTTGCCACAATCGACGTTGGATAGCCAACGGCTTCTTACGTAACCCCCTACGAGATATAAACGCGCCCTCATCAGAGATAGTTACTAACTCATTAAATGCCGTATCCGTTAATTGGGAGATAAGTATTACATCTTCACGTACAGAATTCCCTAGTCTTACGACAGTATTAACAACGTTAGGATTAATAGTTTCTAACTCAGGTATAATGCGATGACGAATTCTATTTCTTTGATATCGCACATCCTCATTTGTCCTATCTACACAGTAAGAAATATCTTTTTCTTTCAAATATAAAAGTAGTTCTTCTTTTGTGACATCTAACAGAGGTCTTACTACTGGAATACTATAATCATTACTAACAACGGCCATGCCTGTCAAACCATTAAGTCCAGTCCCTCTAATGAGATGTGCTAAGATTGACTCGGCTTGGTCATCTTTATGATGAGCTACTGCAATATAGTCATACCCCTCAGACTGTGCTATATCGGTTAGCCATTGATACCGAACTTGGCGGCCTATAGTTTCCTCTGATAGCTTTTGAGCTTGACTCAATTTAGGCACGTCAAAAGTCGCCGTATAAAATGGCAGTCCTAGTGCTTCCACTTGATTTCGTAACCATAGAACCTCATCCTTACTTTCAGAACGAATACAATGATCTACGATGGCAACTCCAAGCTCATATACTGTATGGCGATGTGTAGCAATATCTTGCAATAAATGCAATAAAGCCATCGAATCAGGACCACCAGAACAAGCTACCAAGATACGACAATTCTCAGGAAATATATCATGTAATTTTAAAGTGTGATTAACGGTTCGAATGAGTGCTTTCACATTCACGGGCCATCGCCTCCATACCATCTTGGTCGCTCACAAATACATGAGAGACCTCATAAGAATCCATAAAGGACGTTAAAATCTCCGCACCAGCAACGATAATGTCGGCACGACCTGCCGGTAAACCTTTCACTTGTAATCTCTCATCGCGGCTCATATAGCGCAATTTCATAATGATACCTTCTACAGTTTCACGGCTCAATTTATGACCTTGCACCTTTGTACCATCATAGTGGTCTAAGCCTAAATCAATAGCAGCCAAGGTTGTTAGAGTGCCACCAATACCGATAAATTCACCAAATTCACCTTCGATCATCATCGGGTCCCAGAGAAATCGTGTTTCCTCCCATACTCGTTGAGGCCCTTCATCAGACATAGATTGAAGTCGTACAGCCCCCACAGGATAGGAACGGCTCCAGTACACTCCATTTTTGTTACCTAATGCAAGCTCTGTACTACCTCCACCAATATCGATGGTCGTATAATGACGTCCATCCTTTAATTGATCTCCTAACGCACCATTAAAACCATAAATAGCCTCTTCAGCACCAGATAAAATTCGCCACTCCATGGGACAGTATTCATTAATACGTTCCATAAATGCAAGTCCATTAGCCGCTTCACGAACAGCACTCGTAGCAAAACCAAAGTAATACTCAGCACCATATTGGCTTGCTATTTTTTTTATATCTGTAAAAGCTTGATAGGATGCTTCCATGGATTCAGCTCGCAAGGTACCATCTGCATTTCGTTGACCTAAACGAGTAGTCCACAACTGCTTAGGCTCATAACGCCACTCGTTATTCTCATAGGTAGCCAATAATAAGCGCACCGAATTAGAGCCAATATCGATAATTGCTAACTTCATAATCGCTCCTTACATATAAATAGATTTCTCCTAATACTATTATAGCGTTAATACTCTATACATAAGTAAAGAGATGGCTAGATGCCATCTCTCACTATTAATCTCGACGACCACCTCGGCCTCCGCGTTTTCCTTCGGTATTGCGTTTTAAATCGTGTAATCGTTCATTACTATCGCGCAAGAATGATTTCATCTTCGCTTCGAAAGACTCTATACTTTGTTTCGATTGAACACGATGAGGACGTTTTTCTTCGTCCATACCCTCTTTAGGTTGTGTTTGACGAATCGAAAGGCCAATTTTATTACCATCAATGGATAAAACCTTAACCTTTACCGGATCCTCAACCTTTAAAAGAGTATTAATATCTTCGACATACCCATGAGCTACTTCAGAAATATGAACTAACCCTGTTTGTTTTTCTCCTAAATCAACAAATACGCCGAATTTTGTAATACCTGATACGGTACCATCAATAATGTTACCAACTTCGATTGCCATGCAACCTCCTAATTAATGCGGAAACCTTAAACTACAAACTGATGAAAAGAAAAAATAATAGAATACACTCTATTTTACATATGGTACTTCACCAGGTTTTACCAATCCTAGCTCCTCACGAGCAACCCCTTCTATGGTCTTTGGATCTTGTAACCTGGCCTTTTCCTGTTCTAACTCTTCATTTCGCTGCTGTAACTCTTGCAATTGTTGCTCTATATGTTGTTTTTCTTGATATACAGCCACCAAGCGATAAGCCTGCCCTAACAGTAACAGCACCATAATCCCTATGCCAATTCGCTTGATCCACATGAGGATAATACGCTGATCCTGTGCTTTGCGATTAGGACGAACCCGTTTGCGCGGCCTTTTTGGGCGTTGTACATCCATAGTGTCCTGAGTCATAATGTCCCCCAAATATTCATCATCTGTATACTGTCATTTTTAGATTATACCACATAACAGAGCTTGGGACTAAAGAAAATTACAGATATTTCTCATTAAGAACGGTAACATAAATCCGTATAAATTTAAAACTCCATATGCAATGTAAACTTTCTATATACAAAAGTAAACATCCACTTACATAGACTCAGCCTTTACAACATGTTCACGAATGACAGCACAAGAAGTTTTAAATAAGGCTAGCTCTTCATTGGTTAGTTGCAGTTCAAAAACATCTTCGATACCATCTTTACCAATAACAGCAGGAGTAGATGCAAATATTCCTTCTTCTCCATATTGTCCATCTAAATAACAGGAGCAAGGCAATACCTTCTTTTCATCATGGAATACGGCGCGAATCAATTCTGTGGTAGCACTAGCAATCCCAAACTCCGTAGAGCCTTTACCAGCTAGTACATGATAGCCACCAATTTTAACATCATCTAGTACTTTTGTATGGTCAAGTTTAGGAAATCTATGAGGTAGCTCTCGATATAATTCTAAAAGTGGTTTACCTTGTATACAGACATGGGACCACGGCACCATGGCACTACCTCCATGTTCACCTAAACAGTAGGCCGTAATAGAGCGATTACTAATAGTAAAGATATGAGCTAATTCTTTTTGTAATCTAGCTGAGTCTAGCGCTGTTCCCGTTGAAATGATACGTTTAGGATTCCACTCAAGATGTTTACATAAATAAGTGGCTACTACATCAGCGGGATTAGAAATCGAAATGATAAAGCCTTTGAAGCAAGATTGCTTGATACGTGGAATAACATCTTTAAGTACAGCTACGGTTTCACCAAGACTCTCGAGACGATCTTGATACAAATTCGGCAAAGGTCCCGCACTAAAAACGAGAATATCACAATCTCCACATGCTTCAATAGGACCTGATGTAGCAGTTACTTGATATGGGATATAGCTAACGGCATCATTAATATCCATAGCTTGCGCTTGAGCTTTTTTCTCGTCAATATCCATCATATATAATTCATCAACCTCACCTTGTAAGGCCAAAGAAAATGCCACATGAGAGCCTACATGTCCAGTACCAATAATACCTACCTTGCGTAACTTCATAAGAGCCTCCATACCTTAGCATAAAACGATAACATATCCTCAAATGCCAATCATTTAAATCACGTATATCCGTATATGATTTACCTTAATAGAATCATAACTCATTTAAATTCATCTCATCCAAATTGAGTGGGAACAAATCTTTTTCTTCCATCGCTTGAGGAGATTTTTCTAAATATTGTTTACGCATGGACCATAAGATATCCAAATCTTTAGGATCTAATTTGGATAAAGCATATATCATAGTAAAATCAGAACCATAATGTCCACGTAAACTATCAGGCACACCCTTAGAGCCTTCACCACTAATGCGATTATTAAAAAAACCTTGGATGCGACGATTATCTAAATCTATAATAATAAAACCTGATCCATCATACACATATAATGTATGATTAACACGTTTTAATGCACGTACTGTATTCGTAATAAAATACTGGTCCTTCAAATCAATGAGAGACGACTCATAACCAGAATGGTAAAAGTCACCATAATAATGGGCCCCTCCATCGGTAGAGTCCAACAAACTTTTAAATTCGTCTTGCTCATCATTACTGAAGTCAGACAATGCTTTTACCTTTGTTATATTCCGTAAACCTCGTTGGTAATCATCCGATTTAGGAGGTTCTATATGTTGCCCTCTAAAGGTAATGGGCATCAAGCGAAGTGTATTATCAGATAAATTATAAATCCCTAGTCCTTCATAACCTAAGAAGTACACTTGTGAGCCACTGGTCTTCATCGCTAATATTCGTTTTGAAATAATGGCATCACTAGAATTAACCAGTGTATGCGCTTCTGGATCAATACGTACTGTTTTACTATCATAATTTGCCCCTACAGCAAGCCAGTAAGATATGCCCATTATAATAAGTGCCAGTACAAATAATCCAATACGTTTTATATTCATCTACGCTCTCCATGACTCCCCAATCATAAAACGTAAAAGCATGCGTACAATATGTATCGTGTTTACAATGTATCTAACATTAGCTTATATACGATTCTAGCTTATACCTCCAATTGAGATAATCGGTCGGCAACCTTAACCCCTTTATATGTGAAAGTTGGTAACAGCTGAGATAGCGGTTCTAGTACAAAATTACGATTCCAAAAATGAGGATGCGGTATCACAAGACTTTCATCACACAGAGAAATCATTTTCCCCTCTGTATCGTACACTAAAATAATATCCAAATCTAATGTGCGAGGGCCCCAATGAATCAATCGTTTTCGTCCAGCCGCCTGCTCTAATTGCTGAATAAGGCTGAGCATTTGATGTGGTTCTAAAGTGCTTTCACAAGACCATACGCCATTAACAAAGATATCTTGTTCCGTATATCCCCACGGCTCAGTTTCAATAAGAGAAGAAGTGACTAGCTTAGAAATTTCCCCATGTTGTTGTAAGGATTGAAAAGCAGAATTAATGTGGTCTCTCTTGTCCCCTATATTCGAGCCTACACTGATGTAATAGGTATACATCAAATTTGTCCTCTTGTAGTGATAACCTCAACATAATCCAAAATACCTGAAATCGGTACAGATGGTTTACGCACCGTTACAGAGAGACCTACAATACCTTGATAATGTTGGTACAAGGAATCGGCGATAAGCGTCCCTAATCGTTCTAAAAGATTGTAGTTTTCACCAGTCATAATCGCTTCTACAATTTCATATACCTCTACATAATTGATTGAGTCCTCTAATTGATCACTTTGACCGGCCTTTGTAAGATCAGTTATTATTTCTACATCTACAAAAAATCGTTGTCCTTGTTCTTGCTCAGATGCCAAATTTCCGTGGTATCCGTAGAATGCCATATTTTTTAAAACGATTCTATCCATTATTCACCTCGTAACAAGCCGTCTGCTACTGCTAAGGCGCGTTTGTGCATTTTCACATTGTGAACACGCACCATATCAACACCTTGGAATACACCTGTAATACAAGCTGCTACCGTACCTTCATCGCGATCTGCTGGAGGCAATCCGCCTAACATAGATCCGATGAAACGCTTGCGGCTCGGCGCAAGTAAAACAGGATATTCATAAGCGGTTAACTCACCCAAGCGTTGCACAACTTCAATATTTTGTTCTTCAGTTTTACCAAAGCCAATACCTGGATCAAGCCAGATTTGTTGTGGCGTTACCCCCTCTTTCAACGCTTTATCGATAGCACAGAAGAAGAACGCTTTCATATCTTCAATGATATCACCATAATTTGTATCATTACTATTATGCATGATGATAACAGGTACCTTATATTTAGCCACCACCGCGGCCATGTCAGGATCATAATGTAATCCCCATACATCATTTAAAATATGTGCCCCTTTAGAGAAAGCATATTCTGCAGTTTTAGCATGATATGTGTCAATAGATACAGGCACTGTAGAGGCCTGTAAGACAGGCTCTATTAATAGAGATAAGCGTTCTATTTCCTCGTCTGCGGTCAAAGGTGTAGAACCAGGGCGTGTAGATTCAACGCCTAAATCGATAATATCTGCACCATCTTCAATCATTTGTTTTACATGCGCTGCTGCTGTTTCTGGTGTGTTGAATTGACCTCCATCAGAGAAGGAATCAGGTGTACCATTCAGTATCCCCATAATAAGGGTTCGATCGCACAAAGACAAACTTTTGCCATCATTCCATGTATAATTTCTACGTTTAAACATTTACCTGTCCTCCGCCTAACATTGCCAACGCTTCATCTCTTAATGTGCCCTTTTCGGCTAATACGCCTCGGCTTTCTAATGTAATAACCTTTGAATCTTGCTGCATGGTACCTTTGATGAGCATACACAACTGAGTCGATGTAATGCGTACAAATACGCCATGAGCAAATAAATCATTCATAATCGCATCAGCTAATTCGGATGCTAATCGCTCTTGTAATTGCGGTCTACGGCTGAGGATATTCACGATATCTTGAAACTTACTAAGTCCTGCCACACATCCATCCTTAGGTTGGTACACGATATCTACGGTACCAAAAAAAGGCAATAAATGATGCTCACACATGGAGTAAAACGGAATCCCTGTAACTGCTACGAGACCTTTATAGTCTGTACTAAAAGTCTCTCCCCATGCAGCTTTCGTATCTAATCCTACACCGCTGAATAATTCACTATATAATTCTGTTACACGACTTGGTGTCTTCTCTAATTCTGGTGCCTCTGTATCAACAGATAAAGCCTCTAAGAATTGCTTTATCCCGTCCTTTGCACGTTGATTCATCGGTCCTCCTAAACGATCTTTGTCGTCCAATCCTCAATATTCCAAATATCCGTAACCCAACCTTGATAAAATTCGGGCTCATGACTAACCAGTACAATCGTACCTTTAAAATCACGCAATGCTCGGCTCAGTTCTTCCTTCGCATATATGTCTAAATGGTTGGTCGGTTCGTCTAGCACCAACACATTGTACTTATTCTGCATGAGCTTACATAGGCGAACCTTTGCATTCTCACCACCAGATAATACGCGCATTTGAGACGTAATATGTTCATTAGTAAGGCCACAACGAGCTAATGCTGCACGCACCTCTGCATTGGTCATAGCAGGATATTCATTCCAAATATAGTCTAACGCTGTTTCAGAATTGGATGGCGTATCCTCTTGGGCAAAATAACCTACTTGTAAGAACTCACCTTTTACCAACTCACCACTAACAGGCTTCAATAAACCTAAAATAGTTTTTAACAGCGTAGTTTTACCTAGACCATTGACACCGCGAATAGCAATCTTTTTATTTCTTTCAATTTGAAAGTCTACTGGTCTAGTTAATGGTTCATCATAACCTAATTGCAATCCGAAAGCCTCTACGATAAAGCGACTTGGTGTACGGCCTTCTTTAAAACCAAAGCTAGGTTTAATATACTCTTTTGGTTTTTCTAAGATTTCCATCTTCTCTAAGCGTTTAGCTCGAGAGTTCGCCATACCGCGCGTTGCAACGCGAGCTTTGTTACGTTGAATAAAGTCTTCCATACGCTCAATCTCTTGCTGTTGACGTTCATACGCCTTAGCAGCTTGCGCTTTTTTCACCTCGTAAGCAGCTTGGAACTGATGATAATCACCAGTATAACGCGTAAGCACCGCTTGTTCGATATGGTAAATAACATTAACTACGGAATTTAAAAACTCCATATCATGAGAAATCAAGATAAATGCATTTTCGTAATTTTGCAAATAGTTTTGCAACCATTGAATATGCTCTACATCAAGATAGTTTGTAGGTTCATCCAACAATAGAATAGTCGGTTTCTCTAGTAAAAGCTTTGTGAGCAAAACCTTTGTACGTTGACCACCACTGAGTTCTGTTACATCTCGGTCCAAGCCGATATCCACAAGGCCCAAGCCTGCAGCCGTACGCTCAATAACCGCATCAATTTCATAGAACCCACGTTGCTCAAGAATTTCTTGCCATTCCCCTACCTGTTCAAGTAGCTTATTCATTTCATCTTCGGATACATCACCCATACGATTATACGCATCGTTAATATTTTGCTCCATGACGAACAAATCATCAAAAGCACGTTGTAATACATCACGGATGGTCATACCTTTTTCAAGAACAGCATGTTGATCCAAATACCCAACAGTTACCTGATTGGACCATTCAATTTTCCCCTCATCAGGTGGCAATTTACCTGTAATGATATTAAGAAACGTAGATTTACCTTCACCATTAGCACCAATGAGGCCTACATGTTCACCTTTTAGCAAGCGGAATGATGCATCATCTAAAATTTGTCGCGCTCCAAAACCATGGGTTACATTTGAAACGGTTAACACACTCATATCTATCTCCACCGGAATAAAAGCCGTCTTGTTGAAGACGGCTTATTTCATACTTACTTAAATATTATATCTATTGTACCTTTTTGACCTCTATATGTCAAAACTTAGGTAATCACGTAGCAAGGCATATCGCAAGGCTACAACAGCCATAATTTTAGCTCCTTTAATAGCTTGTGCCAATCCATAGTCAGAACCTGCTGCACAAGTGAATTCTGGCGTATGCGCTTCTAATCCCAAACCAATTTGCAACGTAGGCTGCGCCGTAGGCACTTCATAGGACACATTACCTACATCAGTACTACCATCAGCCTCATCATCAGGCAATATACGAGGTGTTTCACCAAACTCAGTCATCACATCCTTAAAGAGATCTAATAATCTTTTATCTTGACGCATATCCTTAAAGAGTGGCTCATAATGATGCATTTCAACTTGAGTACCATAGGATGCTGCAATCTCTTGAGCAGCCGCTTTGATAGCCGGCAAAATAATACCTTCTAAATCATCCACTGTACTACCACGAACAGTCATGCGAATCGTAGCCTTTGGTGTAACCACATTTGGCGCTGTACCTGCTTCGGTAAAAATGGCCCCCACAATAGCCCCTTTAGGAAAGGTTCTCTTTAACTCTTTTATTTTTTGATATAATTCTACCGCACAATCTAAGGCATTAATTCCTGAATCTGTTAAGGATGCAATATGACAGGAGCGCCCATGGAAGGTAACCTCTAGTGGGTGTGTCGCTAAGGATGTGCCCCCCACCTCATTTTCACCGCCAGGATGAATAATAAGCGCCGCCTCATAGCCCTTAAATAAACCAGCCTCTGCCATATATACCTTACCACCGATAGTTTCCTCTGCAGGGCAACCAAAGAATGTTGTACCCCAATCCTGTGGTGCACTTTGACTGAAAGCAACAGCAGCACCTAAGCTCATCATGGCAATAAGATTATGACCACAACCATGACCGAGCTCAGGTAAGGCATCATATTCTCCTAAGAATGCGATTTTATATTTAGCATTACCTCTATAGTCGGCTCTTAACGCGGTTTGTAACTCACGTATATCGGTGAGCCCTACTTGAGATATAAAATTCTGTTTTTCTAAGAATTGGTGAATTGCCTTTACTGCTTTATGCTCATTCAAGCCCAATTCTGGATTATCGTGTAAATATAAGGAAACAGCACGTAATTCCTGTGCCATACTATCTATGATGGCACAGGCACGAGCCTCTCGTTCTTGTAGTGTCATAACTCCCCTTATTATTATCTAATATCTTTGTTATCTAATATCTTATTTCCTAATATTTTATTACCTAATATCTCGGTAACTACTATTTTTATCTAATATCTATTTATCTGTTTGTCTGTTAACTAAAATCGTTCACCTAAAAGCTCTTATCTATTTCGTATAAGGATGAACGATGATGGTATTAGAAATATATCTAAAGCTAATCGTCGCTCCTAGCGGTAAGGTTTGATGTGGTGAACCATGTCCCGTTGGCACATAGCATACAAAAGGATCTGGTAATTCTGGTTTTCTATTTTCCTCCATGTATCGCAATGTTTCATAACCTAAGTCATAATCACGTTCATCTTCATCTCCTTCACAATCTGTAAAGGTGCCAATCACTAAGCCTTTAATGCAGCTCAACAAACCACTGAGGCGAAATTGTTGTAACATACGATCCAGCTTATAAGGAGCCTCCCCTACATCTTCAATAAATAGTAAGGTATCCTCCCAAGATTCATCCTCTAAAAAATAAGGTGTTCCTGACAGAACGGATAATATCGTCATATTACCACCACGCAAAATCCCTTCTCCTAGCTCGGTACCAATCGCACCTCTAGGAGGTTCTGGCAAAGGTTCTATGACTTTTAATTTACCTTCTAAAACATTAAATAATGCATCAATATCTGCCTTACGCTCTGCTTTAAAATCTACCCCCATAGGCCCATGATACGTAATAAGGCGACTGTATCGATTAATAGCCATATGGAGCGCTGTACAATCACTGTATCCAATAAAAGCCTTACGATACTTGCGAATCGCTTTATAATCCAGTCGTTCTAAATAGCGCATCGTGCCATAACCACCCCGTAAAGCGAGCACCGCATCACAAGGAGCTGTAGTCATCATGTATTGAAACTCTGCGGCTTGCTCCTCAGGTGTGCCTCCATATAGCCCCTTTCGGCTTGCACTTTCACCCACAAGCACCTTATAGCCTTTAGCCTTACAAATTTCTTCTATTCTATGTAAATCTTCATCGCTTGCACTAGCAGGTGCCATAATACCTATGGTCATTCCCGGTGCCAAACGTTTTGGTTCAATCCAGTTCATATACCCTCACAAAATACAACAAAAGACGTACATCAGGTGTACGTCTTAAGTGTATCTTATTTGTATGCTTTTTTAAAGTCAACAAGTCCCAATGTGGTCCAGAAATAATTTTGAATTGTTCCATTTGTCACATATGGTTGTGTTGTAAAGTACAACGGCATAACAAGAGATTCATCAAAAATCATCTTTTCTGCTTCATGCATCAACGCATCACGAGCCGCCCCATTTGGAGTTGTACGAATACGTGCAATCAACTCATTATACTCATCACTATGATACTGACCATCGTTATCTTCAGCAGAGAATACCTCTAAGAAGTTTTGTGGATCACTATAATCGGCAACCCAAGAAGCGCGAGCTACTTGGTACTTGCCAGCTTCACGGTCTGCTAAGAATACCTTTGTCTCTTGATTTTGTAAGCGTACATCTGCACCAAATGCATTTATCCATGCATCTTGAATCGCTTCTGCAATAGCTTTATGTAATTCACTTGTATTATACAAAATCGTAATTTGCGGCAATGGACGATTCTTGCCATAGCCAGCCTTTTTCAGGATTTCCTTGGCTTGCTCTACATCTTCGTATACGAGATAGCTACCAGCTTCACGGAAGTCTTCACGACCATTGCTTTCAAGCATACCATATGGTACGAACGCATAAGCTGGTTCTTTACCGCCTCTAACAATATTATTAACAATATTAGCACGGTTGATAACCATAGAAAATGCTTTACGCACATCTGGATCTGTGAAAGGTTCTGCTTTCACATTGAATACGTAATAGTAGTTACCAAGCATAGGTCCAATATGTAATAGGCCGGCTTCTTCTAGACGTTTTTGATCCGCTACAGGAGGCTCAACCGTCATATCAGCTTCGCCACCTTCAACTAAGGTAAGGCGTGTACTTTGAGACTCACTAATAGGCCAATTCATTTTCTCTGTCTTCACAGATTCTGCATCCCAATAGTTTGGATTCTTAATGAAATCCATTTCCCCATTATGCTTCCAAGAAAGTAAACGGTATGGACCATTGGATACTATAGTTTCCGCATTAGCTGCCCAATTTTCATGAGTCTCTACTACCTTTTTGCTCACTGGATAATAGCTATGAGACGCTAATAGTTTCAAGAAATAAGCTGTTGGATTTT
Source organism: Veillonella parvula (assembly GCF_032550495.1). Classification (GTDB taxonomy): domain Bacteria; phylum Bacillota; class Negativicutes; order Veillonellales; family Veillonellaceae; genus Veillonella; species Veillonella parvula_G. Next base: position 120,956 of record NZ_JAWFZJ010000004.1, read on the forward strand.
CTAAGGTAACTACCAATGTATCCTCATCAGTAGCCTTAACACCAACCTCTTCAGCCGTGGCTTTGCCAGTATTAAAGGCTTCGCCATTTTTCAATACATATAGCATATATGCATTGTCCGCATGAACTTCAGGGTCTAATACGCGCTTCCAAGCGTATTCAAAGTCATAAGCCGTCAAAGGCTCTCCATTGGACCATTTTAAATTAGGTCGTAAATGGAAGGTATACTCACGACCATCATCGGAGATGTCCCAATTTTTAGCAAGTGCTGCTTCAGGTTCACTTTCATCATTCAAACGAACTAGACCGTCGAATAATTGAAGTTGAACCGTAGCCTCCGGAGAGGTAGTAGACTTTGCGGGATCCAATGTGGATGGTTCCTGCTCAATAACATAGCGGATTGTGTGTTCATCGATTGGTTGAACACCACGAGGGTACCCAAATACGAATAAGAGTACGCTCACCCCTAGAGCGAGGACCATGAGTTTTAACAAGTTTCGTTTATCCATCATGGCAATGCTTCCTCTACAAATTCTTTCATGATGCGCCCAACTCGAGCGCCTAACTCTTTGCCTCGGTCATTATCGATATCGCTCATTAAAAGGATAAAGCAGAAATGACCTCTAAATGTTTCTATTACACCCCCATCATGCTCTACGCGATCAAGGGATCCTGTTTTATGGTGAAAGCGTATGCCTTCTCCCCAGTAAAATGGTAAGATATCACGGAATTGTTGGCGACCTAAAATATTCCACATTTCTCGGCCATAAGCATCTCTATCACGACATTCAAAAATGTGTTTATACAAACGAGCTAACGACATAGCTGTAATGTGATTATCACGACCTTCAGCTAGAGCGTTAAGGTCCATCATCATGCGATTAAGCTCAATCTCATCCACACCAAGCTTTTCTGCACGAGCATTAATATTTTCCATGTCGAGCACTGTGATGAGTAGATTTGTTGCGATATTATCACTAAGAACCATCATGAGACGGCATAACTCAAGATATGTAAAACTATGTTTACCAACTAACTCTTGTAGTGCGCCGCCACCTTCAACGCGTGGAGTTCTAGATAAAGGAACTGTATCATTAATGTCCAATTGCTCCGTACGCGCTAAATGAAAGACATATTCCATGATAAGTACCTTAATTAAACTCGCACTAGAATGTACAGTATTTTCACCTCTAGCTGCGATGAGTGTTGGTTCCTCTTCATCATCAAATTGTAGCACCGCATAAGATATATTCCCTGCTGGTGCCAATTCTTTAATGACTGTATCTAGTTGATGTTCCAAGGACTTGCCAACAATTAGTTTTTCCATACTATTCTCCCATTATATGTGCCAGCATGCGATGCGGCGATCTGCCCAATCTCGAAGTGGCGGACGTTCTGTAAAACAACGACCTTCCGCTTCTGGACATCGACCACTAAACAGACACCCTTTTGGTGGGTCTAGTGGATTTGGTGGATCCCCTTTAAGAGGTGCCCCAATTGGTGCATGTGGCATAACTGGACCATTTAAGGCCGTCAATGCACGGGTATACGGATGCTGAGGGAATTCATATAAATCCAATGCAGGACCTTCTTCCATGACGGCACCTAAATACATAACAACCATGCGATGACTAATGTAGCGCACCATATTTAAATCATGAGAAATAAAGAGGTACGAAATACCATGTTGTTCTTGTAACCGTTCTAGTAATGTCATAATTTGCACTTGGATAGATACATCTAACGCAGAAATCGGCTCATCACAAATGATACATTGAGGCTCCATAATAAGAGCCCGTGCAATGCCGATACGTTGACGTTGCCCACCAGATAGTTCATGAGCATAACGCTCACCAAATGACATATTTAAGCCAACTTGGTCAAGCACCTCTTTTACACGAATCACGCGATCTCGGGGTGTATACTTTGGATTCAATTCTAAAGGCTCCTCTAAAATTGCATTAACCGTAAGCCGCGGATTAAGGGATGCATAAGGATTTTGAAATACCATTTGCATCACCGGGTGAACAGACTCTCTATCCACATAAGGGTTGATATGTCGACCATTCATATAAATAGAACCAGATGTAGCTTGATATAAACCCATCAAAGTGTAACCAAATGTAGATTTACCACATCCAGATTCCCCTACGATACCTAAGGTTTCCCCTGGTGATTGATATAGACTCACGCCTTGTACGGCGTGTACCGTTTGTTTTGGCTTAAATAAGCCGCCTGACAGGGTGAACTCTTTAACGAGATTGTCAGTCTCCCATACGTAACTCATTAAAGTCCCTCCAACTTAGCTAACCAACATGTAAACTGGTGACTTTCACCAACATTTGTAACCATCGGAACCCGACTACCGCAGATTCGCATAGCCCATTTACAACGAGGATTAAATGCGCATCCACGAGGTAAATCAAATAGATCAGGTGGTTGACCTTCAACGGCCTTCAATTCACCGTGCCATTTACCTTGAGGCAATGCAAGCAACAGCCCCAAAGTATATGGGTGACGAGGCTCGCTAAAAATACCATCTACTGTAGCAGACTCAACACATTTACCTGCGTACATAACCATAACCCGATCGCAAATTTGAGCAATAACACGTAGGTTATGAGAGATAAAGATGATACCAATGCCAGCCTCTACGGCTAATGTTTGCATAAGGCGCAAAATTTGTGCCTCTGTAGTAATATCAAGAGCTGTTGTGGGCTCATCACAAATCAAAATCTTAGGACGACCGGCTACCGCCATAGCGATACATACGCGTTGACGCATACCGCCACTCAACTCATGAGGATATTGAGACAAACGTCGTTCCGGTGTAGATAGGCCCATCTTCTTCAACAAATCGATGGCAATGGCCCTTTCATCGTAATCTTCACCATACGCATTTGTACGATGGATAACCTCATACATTTGCTCTCCAATGGTCATGATAGGATTCAAGGAGGTCATAGGATCTTGGAACACCATGGCAACCGTCGTACCACGAAGTTCATTCCAATCATCTTCAGTAAATCCTAAACAATCATGACCATCAATCATGAATGTATCCGCTTTAATTTTAGTTTTACCATATGGCAATAAGCCCATTAAAGAGTTAACTAAAACGGATTTACCACACCCAGATTCCCCGACTATACCTAAAATCTCACCAGGATATAAAGAAATATCTTGATTGCGAATAACTCGCAACGGACCTTGGAAGGTATTGATGGTAATAGATACATTACGTACATCAACAATAGCATTATTCATTATCTATCTCCTTCCTTAGGGTCTAATACATTACGTAAACCGTCGCCAAAAAATGCGAAACCAAGCATGGTAATACTAATAGCAACAGCTGGGAAAATCAATTGGAATGGATAAGAGCGCATGCTACTAATACCTTCAGAAGCTAATACACCCCAGCTCGCCATAGGTGCATTTACACCTAAGCCGATAAAACTAAGGAATGCTTCTGTAAAAATTGCCTCTGGAATAGCCAATGTTAAAGTAATAATGATAGGCCCTACACAGTTTGGCAAAATATGACGCAATAAAATGCGATGCTTCGGAATACCCATGGCTTCTGCAGCGATGATGTATTCTTCGTTTTTAACTTTCAAAATTTGGCTACGTACGATACGGGCCATATTAAGCCAATACGCAATCCCCAACGCTACGAAAATAGATGTAAGACCAGGTCCAAGTACAACCATCAACAAGATAACGTATAGTAAAAGTGGAATGCCGTACAAAACATCTACAATGCCCATCATGATGCGGTCTACTTTACCACCCATATAACCTGCAATACCGCCATAGGCAACGCCGATTACAAGGTTGATGAAAGCTGCCACAAAACCAATGGTTAAGGAAATACGCGCACCATACATAACACGCGTATAAATATCACGGCCCAATGTGTCCGTACCAAACCAATGACTAAAGCTTGGACTTTGGTTCGCATCGATTAAAGATTGATCCGCATATGTATAAGGTGAAATAAGTGGCCCTAAGATAGCGAGTACAATCATCACCAAGATGATGCTCGCCCCGACTACGGCCAAACGATTTACCTTAAATCGCTCCCATTTACTAGGACGCTTTATAAAACTAGTAATCTCTTCTTGAGGGGCCTGTTCAATAGGTAAAAAGTCTTCCTTATTCATCTGTCCCCTCCTCTGTTGTAACTCGTGGATCGATTAATGGATAAATCATATCCACCAAAATATTAAGAAATACCACAAGAGCACTATAGAAAATTGTAATACCAAGAATAACTGTATAATCACGGTTATAAATTGATGTTACAAAATACTGACCTAACCCAGGAATCGCAAAAATCGTTTCAACGATAAAGCTACCTGTTAACAAGCTAGCTGCCAATGGGCCTAAGTATGTAATAACTGGCAAAATCGCATTACCTAGTGCATGACGAGTCAAAATGGTCCAAGAACCTAGACCTTTTGCACGAGCTGTGCGAATGTATTCTTGTTGATACACATCAAGTAAACCACTGCGCGTTAAACGAGCAATAAAGGCCATCGGTTGCGCTGCCAATGTCAACACGGGCAACACCATATAAGATGGGCCACGCCATAAAGCCACAGGGAACCAGCCCAGTTCAAAGCCTACAATGTATACAAGGACAGCACCAATAATAAATGTAGGCACAGATATACCGATTGTAGATAATACAGTCACCGCATAATCCACAATACTATTAGGTCTCATGGCGCTGATAGCACCAGCTGTAATACCGCCAACTACAGCTACCATTAAAGATAATAAACCGAGCTGTGCGGAAATTGGAAATGCATCGCTAATAATATCGTTTACACTACGGCCTTCATACTTAAATGATGGGCCTAAGTCACCTGTAATGACGCCACCTAAATAATCTCCATACTGTTTCCACACGGGATCATCAAGATGATATTTAGCCTCAATGCTCGCTTTCACCTGAGGCGGTAATTTTTTTTCTGTTGTAAAAGGCCCTCCCGGTATTGCATGCATTAGTGCAAATGTTACGGTAATGATGACCCATAAGATTATGATTGCGCCACCTAGACGTCGAAATACATACCTCGTCATTGTCACTTTCCTCCATAAAAAGTCTATTCGTTTTATTATACTACATTATGAAGCTAATTTCATGATTAACATCATTACATTTACAGAAAGCCTTACATAACGTACAATAAAATATATATTTATTTGGAGGTATCTATGACAACAGTACCTAGAGTTTTAACAATTCAAGACATGAGCTCCATCGGACGTTGTGCCCTTACCGTTATGATTCCTATCATCAGTGCTATGCGCTGCCAGGCGGTTCCTTTAGCAACGGCGGTACTAAGCAATCACTTAGAGTATCCACACTATGAATTCGTAGATTTATCTGCTCATATGAGAGACTTTATGAACTGTTGGGATAAAAACGAAATTGACTTTCACGCTATCGTAAGTGGTTTCTTGGCATCGCCAGAACAAATTCACCTCGTCAAAGAAGCTATCAATCGATTTGCCTCTAATGACCAGATGGTTATCGTCGATCCCGCAATGGCCGACGATGGTCGCCTCTATTCCATTTATACTCCTGATATGGTTGTAGCTATGCGCCAACTCGTATCTAAGGCTCACATCGTAAAACCAAACTATACTGAGGCTTGCTTCTTATTAGATATTCCATTCTCGACAGACCCTATTAATGAGGATGAATTGCGCAAACGGTGCAAACAGTTACATCACATGGGGCCTGAAATGGTTATCATGACCAGTGTTCCATCGGAAACGCATGCGGTCATTGCCGTCTATAATGGTCCTACAGACCTTTTAAAAACATACTCTATTCCGCTAGTACCTGTAAAAGCTACAGGCACAGGAGATATTTTTACTGCTGTATTATCAGGTGCAGTAATGAGAGGATATTCACCTTATGATGCGGCAGAACTGGCAATGAATTTTACTACCAACGCAATTCAAGCTACGTTAGATACAGTAAAATCAATGAAACATGGTGTTGCATTTGAGCTCATCTTGCCAGAATTAACTCAACTATAAGCTAAAAATAAAGGGGAACTTATGGATTTACTTTATGTCGTATTACGAACATTGCTCATATGTACCATTGGTTTGCTCATTGCATTCCAAGGACGTCGCATGGGCCTATCGATTTTTAACCTGACGGGACGGTTAAATAGACTACAATTTATCATATGCTTCATCGCTTTAATGATTTTATTTCATATTGTCCACTACATAGATAACATGTTCTTGGACTTTGTCGTATCCCTACCTGCATATTGGTTGACTAGAGTCATTATTTGGCTCTTATTGGCAACCCTCTTTCCTTTATCTTGTGTCTTATTTGGCCGTCGTATTCACGACATCGGCTTCAATGCATGGGCAGGAATCCTCTGGTCGGTAATCATGATTTTCATCAATACCTACTCTGCCGTATCTCCATTCAATTACATGCTAGAGCTTTTTATATGGCTCATCGGCTTCCTATTCTGGGTATTACCGGGACAACCTGAGCCTAACCAATACGGTAATCCTCCATTTATGCCTGTAAATCAGCCAACATATGAGTCCGTACAAACTCCTGTATCAAGCAAAAAACAAGAAAACCGCAAGCCAGCTCGAAAACGTCGTAAAAAACGATAACCAAAATTAATAACTTGTAATCAAAAAAACGTATCTCTCATTGATATGTACCCATTTTATTGGATATCCAGTAAAGGTGGGACATATCACATAGAGATACGTTTTTATATTTTATATTTCTTATGACATTAATTCATTAGTAACATCAACTCAATCAATGTACACCCGATATAGGCAATAATAAACTTAACCTTTTGTTTACGCGCTCTATCATCATCTGCAATTTTAAGACGATTTGCAAGGAATCGTTTATCTCGAATTTGCAACAAGAGGTGTTTAATTCGCTCCTGGCTTTCATTTGCTGTATCCTCATCACAATCAGATGTCAATGTAGCTTGTTGCATGAAGATACGACGATGTAGTTTACGCATTTGGATTTTGATATTGTTATGTACAAACGCACTTTGCCACTGTTTGCGAGAATCAAAATACATATACAGATATCGCGGAATATTCATAACTAAGAAGGAAATGATAAAAATCCCTAAGGAAATCAAAAAGTACGTAGAAAATGAGAATTCCAGTGTTTCCGTCGGCAAGTAATGATGCAAGATAACAAATGTAATCCATACACCAATCGGCAACAAAAGAACAGCCGCAATATCAATCGATCGAAGCCAGCTAGTGCGAGTTGGTACATCCGGTACTGTAAAAGTATCTACAGGATCATGGAACGCATAGTAATCTAACTGCAACACAGATTGACTGGTACGCGGGTTTCCCAACAAAACAGGTCCATTGCTACCAATATGGCGCTCAGGCATAGGTATGAATTTCTTCACTTGCGTATTAGGCAATAAGTCAAACTGAATAATCCCTTTCTTCTCAAAGCGTACAGTAGATCCTTTTTCTCCCAATGCAATAGGGTTAAAGAATATACCAAAGAGACTGAGACACCAGTTCCCCAACAAGTGTAAAATGGAGTTCAAAATAAACCCACCTGTATCTATATTATTTGTATCAAGTCGAATTGCAAAAGATGATGAATAATCATCAAACCATAAATCCTCTAAGGTGAATTCCACATTAATCACATTCCCCCATTTTGTAATTATGGATAGGAATATTTGATTGTTTGGTTCAAATTCAAATGTTATAGCATAAAAGAACCAATGATTGCGAAGAGCGGCACGCAACATGCGATTAACCATATCTTCTTCTATATATAGTAGACGATGGTCAAACAAATCTTGTTCTAAAGGTGCTTTTTCTAGTACGGGCGCCTTATCCACCACCGCATCTCGATCAGATAATGCTTCATCCACCAAAGCTCGTAATTTGGTGAAGATTTTAGTCATAACCCCTCCAAGGGTGAAAAATAGCTTTTAACATAAAAATTATACCATATATTGCATGATTTATCGATAAAAGTATACTACATATACTATTAAATATTAATATAACTAAGGCCCCTTTTTACATAGCAAAAGGGGCCTTATTAATGTAGTTAAACAATAGTCGTATTATAGTTTAATATTCATAATAAGTCTTAAATATAGGTCTTAAATTGCAACATGAAATTAAAATATTATCCAATCTACAATCAAGCATTTGTAATAGATACTTTTATTGATATTTAGTTTTATTGAATACTTGCCATAGATAAATAACAGTATTCATAGAAACGCCCTCGAAGAGCTATCAATTCTTCATACGTTCCATCTTCAACAATTTGACCTCTATCCATAAATATAATTCGATCCATTTGTTCTAAACCTTCCAATTGATGCGTAATATATAGACATGTCTTACCATCTACATAATGCATCAAATCACGATGCAAGGCTTTTCGTGTTACTTGATCTAAACCCTCTAAAGGTTCATCTAATAAAATAATTTTAGGATTGCGTAAGAACAATCTAGCTAATGCAATTCTTTGACGCTCGCCACCACTCAAACCTTGGCCTCCACTACCTACAATCGTATTCATCCCCTCTGGTAATTTTTCGACTACGGAACGCAATGAGGCGCGATTAATGGCTTGCTCTAAGTCTTCTTTAGACGCCTCAGGTCTAGCAAGACGTATATTGTCTTTAAAGGATGCATTAAAAATATACGTATCTTGAGTTATAGTTCCCAATGCATTACGCCAAGTATCAATTGAAATATCTTTCAACTCCACTGCACCTATACGAATGGAACCACCATAATCATATAGTCGCTCAAGCATATTAAACAATGTCGTCTTACCAGATCCACTAGCACCAACGATAGCAATAGATTGTCCTTGTTGAATATGTAGTCTAAGATTCTCATAAATATGTCGATATTCATCATAACCAAAGGATACATCTGTAAAAATAATATCATTATTAGAATTAAACGATTTTGGTGATATAGGATCTACAATAGATATAGGTTCATTACTAAGAGCCATGAGACGACTTGTAGCAACTTTACTTTCTGCACCATGATGAACTGCCGCGATCATAGGTTGTAACGCTTCAAACCAAGCCTGCGTACCAATGGCAGCCACCGCTACCATAACACTGGCCCAAGCACCTGTTAACGCATTAGAAGCCATAATAGCTACAATAACTACAGTTAACTGAACACCGCCTATGAATAGTGTATTACCCATATTCATGCCACGCTCAATAGTACCTTTTTGAGCATCTACATTACGCATCATATGCTGAATACGCTTATATACCATTTCTTCATTGCCATAACTAATCACATCTTCCAGGCTATCCATAGTATCACTTAAAAGCGCTTTATAATCACCTTGTTGGGGCCCAATTGCACGTAAAGATTGTTTATTATGTGCATAAACGACCAAAGGTAGTATTACACCTAATATGAAGGCCGACAAAAGAATTGGCGTAATCAAGCTATTGTCGATCGTAGAGGCTCCATATGCAATCAATACAGTCAAAGCAACAGCTGCTACAGGTGGAATCAAAGTGCGCAAGTAGAAGAATTGTAATACCTCTATATCCCCCATGATGCGTCCCAACATATCACCCGCCCCAAACCTTTTGAGTATAGCAGGTGCCAATGGTTCCAAATGAGCATAAAACCACAAGCGCAGGCCATAAAGACCTTGAAAGGCCATGCGATGAGATGTATAGCGCTCAAAATAACGACATACAGCACGACTAACACCGAAGAACCGAACCCCTACGATTGCAAGACTTAAATAAGTGAGCCCTGGTTGCAATGCGGCAGATGCCAATAGCCAAGAGGATACTGTTAAAAGCCCCACATTCATGAACACTGTTAAGAACGTAAATAGCAAGGCCAATACTAATGACCACTTAGCGGGACTCAATACAGAAAACAACAACTTCCAACCTTGTATGCCCATATTAAAACCTTTTGCATTATCTTTAAGGTTCTCAGTATATTTAACAGATTTATCAAAATACTCTGTGCCATTGATAGGTGTATCTATGCCCAATGTATTCTCTGAATCAAATTGCTTCCCAATATACAATGGTTCTTCAAGAGTTGCTGAAAATTGACCTAACCCAGATGTAACAAGTTCTTTAAAATACCCCTCTTCTTGAAGTAGGTCGTGATAAGAACCTTCTTGAATAATTAATCCATTTTTCAAGACATATAGTTTAGATGCCCAATGCATAGTTTGTAATCGATGCCCAATAATGATGACAATCTTATTTTCCATCAAACGCTGAATAGCCGTACTTATAATAGCTTCTGTTTTTACGTCTAGATGTGCTGTCACTTCATCAAGAATCAATACCTGACCCTTCCGCAGGAATGCACGAGCTAAAGCAATACGCTGCCGCTCACCACCACTAAGGCCTAAGCCACCTTCACCGATAACTGCATCAAGACCATCTTGTTGTCGATTAATAACATCTAATAACTGAACCTCTTTGCACGCATCGAGAATCTCTGCATCACTTACATCCATACCAAAGGATAAGACCTCTCGTAAGGTCCCTTTCATAATATGTGGATGTTGAGACACATAGGTAATTTGCTGACGCCACCAGTCGATATCTAAATCACATATATCAATGCCATCGATAGTAACTGTTCCTTTCGGAGCCTGTAAAAATCCACCAATAATATGGGCAATAGTAGATTTGCCAGCTCCACTTTCACCAACGAGCATAATAGGTACATTACGCTCAGCCTCTAGTGTGATATGGTGTACCCCATTCTCACTATTTTCATAGGTAAAAGTTAAATCTTTAATTGCGATCTCTTGTATAGATTTCTCGAGTTTAGAATCACCACCTAATGGTAAGGACTGCGGACGATTCATAAATTCTTCGTATTTCAGAATAGATGTTTTACCTGCCATCCCCGTATGGAAAGCAGCCCCCAACTGTCTAAATGGGGTATAGAACTCCGGAGCTAACAATAAAATAAAGAAGGCTGGGAAGAATGTAATTTCACCATCTAATAAAGTTAAGCCTAAATATACCGCAATCAAAGCAGTACTAATCGTACTCACTAACTCAAGCACTAAAGCGGATAAAAAGGCCACTCTCAATACTCGTAAAGTAGAGTCTTTAAACTCTTGAGATAATCGACCAATAACCTTAATTTGATCTTTTGCACGACCAAAGAGTTTTAGCGTAGTAATCCCTTGCAATACGTCTAAAAAATGCCCCGATAGGAAGCTCATACGTTCCCATTGTTCCTTATTTAATCGATCAGCTTGCTTCCCAATCAAGATCATAAAAAATGGAATTAAAGGCACCGTAACAATCAAAATAATACCAATTATTGGCAATGTATTTACAATGGCAATCCCCATAATAAGAGGAATCATAATAGCATATAAAATCTGCGGAATGTAACGTGCTATGTAAGCATCTACTTGTTCTAAACCATCGGTAAGCATATGGATGACATCGCCATGACGTTCCTTATGCTGTATACCGAGCTTAAACATATGCGCCAAAGAGCGTTCTCTAAAGGATGCTTTTACAGCACTTCCCAAATGATTTGCTACCGCCTCTTGAACATAATGAGCCACCAATCTCACAATAATAGCAATAAACAAATAAATAATGGTGTTCGTTTCGTCAGCTAGTGTATGCTCCAAAAATATAAGATTATTTATTAAGGTTCCAAAGAACCAGGCTTGCCCAACAATGGACAGACTTTCTACTAAACAGGTTAAGCCGAGTAGCACAAGCGGTCCTTTATGTTCTAGCAGCGCTTTAAATGCGGTACGCTGTATCATACTATCCTCTACGGTAAATCTATTTAAATATATAAACTCAAACAAATTTAAATCCCTATTACTAAGCCTACAAGAGTCCAAGCGAATCTAAATTTATCAATATTATATTCATCTTACCATAAAAAAGAGGCGTGCTGCTACGGCACGCCTCACATTAAAACCTAACTTTTACAACTTACATAAGTTGTAAAGCTATGTTATTAATAGTGTAAATCTTTTTCTGTTACACGATGACGGAATGTCCAATATACCCAAGATTGGTAAACCAAAATAATTGGCACAAATACGAAGGCTACACAAGTCATCAAAGTCAACGTATAAGTAGAGTTAGCTGCATTAGTAATAGTCAAGCTCCACTCAGGATTCAAAGAAGAAACCATGATGCGAGGGAACAAACCTGCAAAGTATGCGGCTGTTACAGAAATAACAGATAAACAACTGAATAAGAAACCCCATTTTGTATTTCGAGTGCGTGCTGCACCCCAAGAAATGAGGAAGGACACGATAGCTAATGCAAAGCAAACTATAGCTAATACAGAATTAAACAAATCTGTATACACGTAAGTTGCACCTACCAATGCCAATGCACCGATAGCTGTAGGAACACCTACTACCAAGGATGCCGCACGAGCGCGCTCAGAAACAGTACCAGCTGTTTTAATAGAAGTAAATAAACCACCATGATATGTAAATACCAAAATGAACGCAATACCACAAAGTATGGTGTATGGACTTAATAAATCAGAAAAAGTCCCAACATATGTCATACTTGCATCAATTGGAGTACCTTGAATCAAGTTACCTACTGTAACACCCCACAATAGTGCAGGAATCAAGGAACCAAAGAAGATGCAGTAGTCGAATGTTTTACGCCATAACAAATTAGGGCTCTTAGAACGGAATTCAAAGGATACACCACGAATAATAAGAGCTGCAAGCATCAAGAATAGAGCCAAATAGAATCCACTAAATAATGTAGCATACACGTGAGGGAAGGATGCGAATAATGCCCCTCCGGCAGTAATCATCCAAACTTCATTACCATCCCACACAGGACCTAAGGCATTGATCATTTGTCGACGTTCAACGTCAGTTTTACCAATGAATGGTAACAAAATACCAGTACCATAGTCAAAACCTTCTAATAAGAAGAAGCCAGCGAATAGTACAGTAATTAAGATAAACCATACCACTTCAAGGTTATTAAAAATTAATTCCATAATCTTGCCTCCTCTTTTTCAACTACATCATGAGATGGATTTCCATCTGGACCTTTTTTAATGTGTTCTACAGCAAGGTAGATAGCCGCGATAGCAGCCACGATATACACAAGTGTAAAACCGATGATTGTAGTCATAATTTCTGGAGCCGTTACGGATTTAGACGCACCATCTGCAGTCAATTGCAAACCATATACAAGCCATGGTTGACGACCTGCTTCCGCTACAAACCAACCAGTGGAGTGAGCGATGAATGGCAATGGCAACATCCAGAACATAATTTTTAAGAATGTACGATTTTCAACAAGCTTGTCTTTTGCATTTAGGATAAGCCCTACAAAGGCAACAAGTAACATAAGAGAACCGGATGCTACCATGACACGGAATGTCCAGAAGATTGCTGGAACATCTGGAATATAGTTGCCAGGGCCATATTGAGCCTCCGCTTTTGCTTGAAGGTCTTTGATACCTTCTACCTTACCAGACGTAAAGGAGTTTTGAGTCAAGAAGGATAAACCACCAGGAATTTCAAGAGCACCTGTATTCTTTTGTGCTTTAGTATCAATATTAGCTACCAAAGAGAATGGCGCTGGATCTTGTGTTTCCCACAACGCTTCCATAGCAGCCATTTTCATAGGTTGTACTTTTGTGATGTATTGACCTTGATGATGACCAGCTAATGCACCTAAAGTACCAAATACAAGTGCGATAACCATGCCCCATTTAGCGGAGCGGCGGTAGAATTCTGTCGCATTATTACGCAATAAGTGCCATGCACTGATTGCCATAATAATTACACCAGCTGTTAATAAACCATTCAATACGATATGGAAAAATTGTCCAGGTACATAGCCATTTTGAACGATGGTCAGGAAATTTTCCATCTCTGCACGGCCATTGCGTAATACAAAGCCTACAGGATGTTGCATAAAGGAGTTTGCTACGAGAATCCAGAATGCAGATAAGTTAGTACCTAACGCTACAAATGTAGCTACAAGGGCATGAACACATTTATGTAAGCGGTCCCAACCGAAAATCCAAACGCCCATGAATGTAGATTCCAAGAAAAATGCCATTAATGCTTCAAGGGCCAATGGGGCACCAAAAATGTCACCCATAAAACGAGAATATTCTGCCCAGTTCATACCGAAATGGAATTCCTGAACAATACCAGTCACCACACCCATGGCAAAGTTAATTAGGAACAATTTACCCCAGAACTTAGCCATTTTTTTGTATACTTCTTTACCAGTCGACACATAGGTCCACTCTAAAGCAGCAACAGTCACTGTCATACCTAGTGTGAACGGCACAAATAACCAGTGATAGATAGATGTTAGCGCGAATTGCAATCGGGCTAAATCTACAGCTTCAAACATGTGTTTTCCTCCTTAGAATAAAATACTAACATCACTTGACGAGCTTTTACAAAAAACCTTGCATCATTGCGACTGTAAAAAAGCTCAAGCCTCAGCAATAATCAACTGTTCTCGTTGGGCAAGGGTCTTAAAATTAACCTCTTCCAACTGATTGACCAATTGATGCTGAATCACGCCCATTGCTTCATTTATAGCGCAATGCCCCTTACAAGACTTAGAGCAAGAACCTACATCATATAAACAACGTTGTAAATACGCATCCCCTTCTACTGCTCTAATCACATCGAGCAACGATATCTCTTGAGGGCTTCGATTCAGGGCAAATCCGCCATCTACACCGCGAAAGGATTTCATAATCCCTGCTGCAATGAGACTACGCATAATCTTAAGCAAAAAGCGTTCTGGAATCAACTCTTGCTCAGCCAATACAGCACCAGTTATCTTCGAACCCGAAGGTAGTAGCGCCATATGTAAGACCATGCGAAATGCATAATCCGTGGCCTGATTTAACTTCATAAAGTCTCCTTTCTCATGCACTCGGACAAACGTATTACTAAATCTAGTATAAATGAAATAAAACAATACTGCAATGGTATTGTTTTGTTTATAACGAAAAAATTCACTTAGTTCTCATGCACATGCTTTATTTCCTCAATGACGGATTTAATCTCCACAAAATGCTTATTATAATCGCACTTTCAAAAAAGACTGCTCCACAAAAGAGCAGTCTCAATATATGTATTATTTTGTAATTTCTCGCACCAAATGCCCCATTTCAGGAATGATGAGTTTGCTCATCGCCAAGGTAACAGCTCCTACAGACCCAGGAACGGAGAACATTAAAGTATTGTTATTAACACCAGCTTCTGCACGAGATGCCATTGCTTTTGTCCCAATATCCTCCGTATAGGATAAATATCTAAAGATTTCACCAAAACCTGGAATATGCTTTTCATATAAGCTATTTACAGCCTCGATGGTAACATCTCTCATAGCAATACCAGTTCCCCCAGTAGATATAATGACATCAATAGACTCATCATTACACCATGGAGTCATAGCATTTATTATAGCCTCACAATCATCAATTACAATTTTGCGATCTGCTACAATATGATTTGCTGCTTCCAAAAATTCTTGAACTTTGTTGCCTCCTTTATCAGTTTCTAATGTACGAGTATCAGATACAGTTAATACTGCAACACGTAATGGTCTTGCTACAACTTCGTAAGACATAGTTCCTCCTAAAATAAAGGCACAATAGACGCCAATATCGTCCATCCATTATCGCGTAATGTATCACGCAATGCCCATGTATACTTAATAAGCGGTGCACAATGTAGGCGCAACCAGAAAGATAAATACGGTGTATCTCCTTGGAATACAGCTAGTCGATTTAGAGCATATAAATTATCCCCTGGCTTTACTGTCCCCGGTTGGACTGTGAAAGCCATTTTATACCCAGACTGTTTAGTAACATATTGAACGAGCATATCATTAAAACCACCAGGATACGCCAAATAATTGATAGGCTCTCCTAAGATACCTTCCATAGATGTTTTACCACCGAGAATGGCATCAGGCAATTCTGTAGGATCCATATGAGTTAGTATCTTATGATGATTTGTATGCCCTTGAATGTCAAAACCAGCAGACTCCATTTGGTGCATTTGTGCAGTGTTTACAAAACCAGGCGTATTGGCAGCGTCACTAATCATGAACAAAGTAGCTTTCATATTATATTCTTTTAATATAGGCAATGCATGTTCATAATTATCTACATAACCATCGTCAAATGTTATTACTATAGGCTTCTCTGGTAAATCCGAACCATTTTGTAAATAATCATACAACTGATTCAATGTAATCGTATTATAGCCATGATTATGGAGGTATTCCATCTGCTCCTTAAACTGATCCACATGCAATGTTAAAGCGGAGTGTTTCTCATCATTTATTTGATGGTAATTAAGTACTGGTACACCATATAACTTGTAATCTGAAGACAGGCCCCACATAACCCCAATAGAAACCGCTAAGATTGCAATACATATTGCCATACAATATAACAACTTTTTAATACAACTCTTGCCATATTTATACATATAAAATAATCACTCCCATCCACTTACATACATAATGAGAATACCATATATAAGTGATTATTATCAAGAAAAACCCTCATAAGATTAATATAAAAACTGTTGATGCAATGAATCTATCGTCGCTTAATTCTTATTACCTTTAACTTTCCCTACTTGCTTCCTCACTGTGGATTTCCCTTTACCGCTTCGCAGTTTGGTAAAGCTTACGTTTGGAAGAAAGTGATGCAGTGAATCTGTCGTCGCGTTGCTCCTCCATCTTCTACTGCCCTACTTTTACTGTCCTGCTTACCAGGTCCCCTCGGAGGATAGGAAGCTATACATAAAAAAAGGCACACCCTCAGGTGTGCCTTTAAGCAATCAGCGGCTTCCTATCCTCCCAGGCCGTCTCCAGCCAAGTACTTTCGGCGTTTATGAGCTTAACTACTGTGTTCGAGATGGGAACAGGTGGATCCT
>NZ_JAWFZJ010000005.1:0-113341 GCF_032550495.1 Veillonella parvula
TCTTCGTTCGACTTGCATGTGTTAAGCACGCCGCCAGCGTTCGTCCTGAGCCAGGATCAAACTCTCCAAGATATCTTGAAGCTATTTGAATAGCTCATTCGTTTTTGTTGTCGCTACTATTAAGTAGCTTTGAATTATGGTTGGTTTTGACTATGTCAAAACCCGCACTCTGGCATATGTTCAATCATATGATTGATTACCTATCATTGTTCAGTTTTCAAAGATCTGTTACGTTAGTTCTGCGCCCTAACGACTTGTATAGTATATCAATCTAACCTTAAATCGTCAACCTCTTTTCCAAAGATTTTTTCAACCGATTTTTGATTAAATTTATACTCACAATCATAACCAAAATCTCTAAAAATAGAGATAGAAAACTCACAAACCGAAGTTTGTGAGTTTTAATTTGGTGACTCACCCGCGACTCGAACGCGGGACACCCTGATTAAAAGTCAGGTGCTCTGCCAACTGAGCTAGTGAGTCATGTTGGCAGGGGTGGCTGGGATCGAACCAGCGCATAACGGAGTCAAAGTCCGTTGCCTTACCACTTGGCGACACCCCTACAGTGATTACGATGTGTAGGTTATGGGGTGAGTAGTGGGGATCGAACCCACGCGTAACGGAGCCACAATCCGCCGTGTTAACCGCTTCACCATACCCACCACCTTGTAGGTATCGAAGACATTGTCTTCGTAACAAAGAGAATTATATCTTTTCTAGAGATTTGTGTCAACACCTTTTTCTCAATTTCATTAATTTTTACAAACGAAACTTTTAATTGTGTTATCTCTAATATAAGCCCTTTAATCCCCATATAAATAAGGAAGCACTATCGGAAACTTTCATTTCACAAATTGTGCTCCCCCATTATACATATTATTTACTTAGTTGGCAAATAATTTTTTACAAAATTTGGCAATGCAAAAGCAGCCTTTTGAATATCCGCATTATAATACTTAGTTTCAAAGTTTTGTTCACGGTTTGGAGTCCATGTTAGAGGATCAAATGTTTTGGAACCCAATGTAAAACAATGCATTCCTGCAGGATAGATTGGAATAAAAGCTGTATATAAGCGAGCAATTGGGAAATGGCTATTAACGTAACCAAAAACTTTTTCCACTAATGGTTGATGTAACATCGGAGATTCTGTTTGTTGTACAAACAAGCCATCAGCTTTCAAAGCTTTTAATGTATTCTTATAGAATTCTTCTGTAAATAAGCCTTCACCAGGACCGATTGGATCGGAACAATCCACGATAATTACATCATAGTAATCTTCTGCTTCTGCCATGAAACCAATACCATCACCAATTTTTACAGTCAATTTAGGGTGGTTTTCAATCATAGCTTTAGCAATAGTTGGTAGATATTGTTTTGCCAACTCTACAACCTTACCATCGATTTCAACCATTGTTACTTCTTTTACACAATCATGACGTACACATTCTCTAGCTACGCCACCATCACCACCACCGATAATCAAGACACGTTCAGGATTAGGATGTAAGAACAAAGGGATATGGCTCATCATTTCATGATAGATAAACTCTTCACGCTCAGATGTTTGAAAAACACCATCTAAAGCGAGCATCATACCATACTCTTTTGATTTAAAAACTTCAATTTTTTGAAACTCAGATTCCCCAGAGTAAAGCACTTCTTCCGCTTCAGCGCTTAGACGTAAGTGAGGTGTTTGTTCCTCAGTAATCCATTGACTCATGTAGTACCTCCTACTATTTATACTACAATACGCATCGCAAATCACTGCGATGCGTATATATATTACTTTAATTATCCTGTTACTTACTCTTTGCGACTAATGTAACAGAATCCACCACCTAAAATAGTGTCTTTCATCCAATTCGCCAAAGAGAAATCACGAATTTCACCTTCATCAAAGATGCCACAGCGGATATCATCGCCGTCCATAAACATCTTGTGAATCGGAACCCAATGCCAGGTATAGAGAGCCTTCTCTTTTCCTTTATGACGATTTAAAAATGCTACAGGCACATCCTGTGCCAATGCATCATGTATAAACTGAGCTGCAGCCTCCACCTCTACGCGTGATGCACAGAACGGAGATACATTCAACATATGTACATCATAAGATAGGCTTTTATCCTCGAGTAAGCGAGTAAGACCACGTTCCATCCATTGAGTTTTATAAACACCACCACCAAAACGTGGCTTTACATATTTCCAAACTAAGTTCATCCGTTCTAAAGCAAGCGTTTGGTCGGATGTGGTTTCTAGATCTAATAAGCCATCCCTAAATAGCGAATAGCCCAATACTTGTGATGCCGATGTAGGCCCACAACCAGACAAGCGTTGCCACTCATCAGTGAACCACTCTTGGTCATACCCATATGATGTTTTACCATTTACATCGATATATAGCCATTCTGGATGTTTAATAGATACTTCATTCATGAGATTAACCTTCGATTACTTCTACAGTTTCCATGATAGCACCTTGTTGGATACCATCAACTACATCCATACCTTCAATGACTTTACCAAATACAGTATGTACACCATCTAAATGAGGTTGTGGCTCATATACAATAAAGAACTGACTACCACCAGTATTAGGGCCACGGTGAGCCATAGATAAAGCACCGCGCTCATGTTTATGCGGATTGCCAACTAATTCATCTTTAATTGTATAGCCAGGACCACCTGTACCGTTGCCATTAGGACAACCACCTTGTGCTACGAAACCAGGAATTACACGGTGAAAACGAAGGCCATTGTAGAAGCCTTTGTTAATCAAGTCGATAAAGTTTTGTACTGTGCCAGGCGCTTCTTTTTCAAATAATTCAATTACGATATCGCCGCCGTCAGCCATATGGATTTTCGCTTTTTTCATTGTTCAGGTACCTCCAAAATTGTACGCAACACATGTGCTGCTAATATAAAACCTGCCACTGGTGGCACAAAACTACATGTCCCAGGACTTGTGGCATCACCACGGAACTGTGGTTTTGTCGGTTTTTCAGTAGAAAATAAAACTAATTGTTTTTTTATACCCCGTTTTTTGAGTTCCCGACGCATAACGCGTGCCAAAGGACATGTATGAGACTTATTGATATCTACAATCATAAGTTTTTCTGGGTAAAAGCGATTACCTCCGCCCATACAAGAAATAACAGGGATGCTTTCACGTTGACAAACCTCAATGATATTAAGTTTCGCCGTTACCATATCGATGGCGTCAATAACATAATCAACGTTCAAGCTTTGAATAAATCCAGGATAGTTTTCCTCAGTATACATAATATCATGAGTTTCTATCACCACATCAGGATTGATAGAAAGAGCTCGCGCCTTTGCTACCTCTACCTTACGTTCCCCAATCGTATTATGAGTCGTAATCATTTGACGGTTCAAATTGCTAGGCGCTATGGAATCTCCATCGATAATGACGATGCGACCTACACCAGCTCGCACCAATGCCTCAAGGGCACCACCACCTACGCCACCTACACCAAAGAGCGCGATAGACGTGTCTCTTAATGTTTGGATTTTATTGGGACCAACCAACCACTCTAAACGGGTTAACATATATTCCATTAATATTTCCCCGCCGGAATGATTTCTGTCCAATATCCATCTGGATCTGCTATGAAATAAATACCCATATCAGCATTCTCATAAGCAACAACGCCCATTTCTTTATGCTTTTTAAGAGCCGCTTCATAGTCATCTACATAGAATGCCAAGTGGAATTCATTATCCCCCAAATTATAAGGACGATCCCAGTCACGCAACCATGTAAGTTCTAATTCATGTGCTGTATAAGGACTTTTTAAATACACGAGGGTAAAAGCACCGCTTGGGTCTTCCAAACGACGAGACTCCTCGAGCAATAACGCCTCTTTATAGAATGCTAGACTTTTATCAAGGTCTTTAACATTTATATTATTATGAGCAAACGAAAACTTCATAGAACCCCCTTCGTAAATACAGGATGTTTTTGTAGGAATTCTCCTCTTTTTATAGTAACACATTTGGCAAATCTATATCTAGTTTATGATATCTAGTTAATAACAAATTTTGCCGTACTACCGTCGTCACCTCGAGTCACTTCTAAATGAGCAGGTATACGAGACTTTAACTCAGGTACATGAGAAATGATGCCGATGAGACGTCCTGACGATTGCAACTGTAACAATGTTTCCATGGCGAGTTCCAATGTATCTGGATCGAGTGTACCAAAACCTTCATCAATAAACATCGTATCCATATGGATGCCACCAGCATAGCTTTGGATAACATCCGCTAATCCCAAGGCAAGCGCCATAGAGGCCAAGAATGTTTCACCACCAGATAAGGTATTTGCTGGTCTAGATTGGCCTGTAAAAGCATCCATAACCGCCAAATCGAGGCCTTGCTTGCCACGACCACCACCTGTATAGTCGGATCTCTCCAAGGAATATCTGTTGCGACTCATCTTCTGAAGTCGTAAATTAGCAGCATATACAACCTCATCTAAAATAGCCCCCAGCACATAGCGTTCAAAGGTAACATTTTTAAAGCCTTGCTCCCCACCATTAGCGAGATCATTTAATCGGCTTAAGAACTTCACCTTTTCACGAGCCTCACCCATAGCAGTTTCAAGTTCTTCTAATGAATTGAGCGTAGTTTCAATATGCTTTGTTTCTTTATCCCATGCCGCTAAATTACCTACTAGTGTATCCCGATGCTCTACTGCTGTAGAATAAATTTCATCAGTAATACTATCACTTGGCTTAACCATAGTTTCTGTGGCTTTTAATGCCGCATCATATACAGCTTGTGCTTTATTAAAGGCTTCAGTCAAAACGTTCAGCTGTGTTCTATAGATCTCTATCTCTTTAATCTCACGTAAAGACTCTACAAAATCATTCTCTGTTAAAGAAATGGATTGTAATGACTTTGTATAGTTCTTATACATCAAAATAAGATTTTTTGTTTCTTCTTTTACTTGAGAGGACAAAGTTTCTAAGCGTCCGCGTTTGGCATTCAATTGTTCTCGAGCAGTATCTAAATTAGTTTTGCTAACTTTCACCTGCTCATCGTAGAGTGTAATATCACTATCCAATGACTCTAACTGTTTTTGCCATGCAGCTATATCCGTGGTTGGTAAAGTTTTAGATAGAGCATCAATGTTAGCTTGTACTGAGCTAATACGAATTTCTAGGTCGTGTAGATTTTTAAGTAATTCATTATGGGCAAGTTCTAAAGTTGCTAACTTATCTCTAGCTACTTTTAACTCATGTTCATTGTCAGCTATAGTGTTACTCAACAATTCAGACTCACTATGTAAAGCTGTAAGTCGCTCCATTTTAGTCAACAAATCTTGTTGAACAGATGTAAAGTTTTTCTTAGAAAAACCATCCATAGATGACTTAAGTTTGGAACATTGTTCTACTTCTAACTTAGCTAACTCCTTAAGACGAGCATCTAATGTTTTCTGTTGTCCCACTTCGCTAGCTTGCTTTTGCAGTGCCAAGTCACGGGTTTTGCGAGCCTCTTCAATTTCATCCTTAGTCGGATACATCTCCGGCTTAGCTGCTAACCGTGGATGATCTGTAGAGCCACAAACCGGACAAGGCTCATTATCTACAACTAAATGAACTAGCTCAAAGGCACGTCCTTCTTGCATTAGATGCTCTAATCGTTCAAGATGTACCTTTGCAACCTGCAAGGTTTCATCTAAAGACGCTAACATTTGACCTTTATCGTCGATTTCTTTTTGTACCTTATTAATTTCTTCTAGCAATTCAGAATATCTATGTAAATCATTTAGTTGCCCTTGAATAACATTAGCATCCTCTAAGAATTTGTTATTATCTCGTAACTGTTTACGCAAAGCTTCTAAGTCGTTTTCTAAAGTCTTTACAAGCTTCCGTTGTTTAGCTAAGGCATCTTCGCTTTTTTTACTATCTAATTCTTCTAAATTACTCTGTAATGTGGACAATTCCTTTTTCAATACATCTAACTCATTAAACTTCTCTGCTTGTTGTTGAAATTGAGCCAAAGCAGTTCTTTTAGCTTGTATACTTTCAGCTCGACCTTCTAAGTCACTGTATACGTCTAAACATTTAGCCTCATGTTGAGTTGCTAGTTCTACATGTTCTTTCGCATCTGAAAGGGCCTGTTCTAAAGTTTTTAATATAGCTTGTTTCTCAATATATTGTTTATATAATTCATGAGTTGGTGCCAAAGAGTTAAGGAACTGAACCTTTTCGCTTAGATTTACACGCTCAGTTTCCCTTACTTTCACCATGTCAAGTTTCGAAGTAGCCTCAGCAAGAGATTGTTGAGCCTGATTATATAAAGACCATTGATTTCGGAGCACATTAAACTGTTCTACCACGGTTACTGCCTCATCTCGTTCTACCGCGAGAGCATCTCGATGTGGGCCCCGATTTGCTAGTAACTCACGCACATGCTCAATGGTTACCATTGGAGTCGCTCCATCATGAGGGATAGACTGCATAAATGCAGTTTGCTTAGTTAGATTTTCTTCAATACCTGCCTTTGCTTCATCATAGGCAACCTTCAGTGCTTCTTGTAACTTTCGATATAGCTCAGTTCTAAAAAGTGTATGCAGTAATTCCTCACGCTCACTCGTAGAGGCAACTAGCAACTTTCGGAATTCCCCTTGAGGTAATAGCACAACTTGTAAAAACTGATCCTTGCGAAAGCCTATAATTTGCTGAATAGTATCGCGAATAGCGGCAGCTGAGGTAGCAATGACCTTCCACTCACCATCTTTCCGCTCATATACAGTAGCGCTAGCATTCTGTTCACGCATCCCTGTACCACGTTTCTTTGCTACCATCTGTTTCGGTAACCGTTCAACACGATATTGTGCATTGCCAATAGCAAAGGAGAAATCGACACGAGTCATACGATGAGGTTCTGCAAAGTCACTGCGAATAGCATCTGTTTTGCGTACTTCTCCACTCGGCTCACCATACAAGGCATACACTATGGCATCTAAGATTGATGTTTTCCCTGCCCCCGTAGGACCAGCAATGAGAAACATGGAATGGTCTTGAAGCTCATTAAAATCTAAAGTGACCGAATCACGATACGGACCAAAGGCTTCTATAGTTAATGATATAGGCTTCATTTAGTCCTCCTTAAGAATTCGGTCCCATACAGAGTTGATATATTGCTGTTCTTTCTCTGTTAAAGGTTCCTTCCACACAGTTTCTGCAAACTGATTAAATAATTGACGTTCATTTAATTCTTTAAAAACCGCATCGCCCATATCTGCTATTGGTCCTGCCACACGACCAACTAGATCAATGGTCATACAACGATGATATACCTGGCGCAATTTAGCCATTCCATCCATAATCGGCATCGTATCAAGTAAACGGGCTTGCACATAATCATCCCTATGTTTAGCCTGTAATACTTTATCATTTAACAGGTCTTCAAAATAACCTTCCAAAACGACTACATCTCGCTTCGCCTCTACAGGAATCGTACTAATATCTACGTTCCCCTTTGTATCCATATCAATGATGGTGAAAGACTTCTTCTGCATATGTTCATCAAAGGAAAATTTTAATGGAGAGCCACTATAGCGAATATAATCAGCTCCCATTCGTTGAGGCCCATGCAAATGTCCCAAGGCAGTATAGTGAAAGTCTTTAAAGACTTGAGGATTTACCTGTTCACTACCACCTACAGACAAGGTACGCTCTGAGCCCCCTACTTCACCGCCCATGACAAAAGCATGGCTAATGGCGATACTGCGCATCCCCTTAGGCACTTGTTTATACAAGTAGTCGCTCCAAGCCTGATACATTTGATCATAATTGTGAAGATTCAAAGCGCTTTCGCAATTTTGTTCATAACGCTGTGTTGCTATGTCAGCAATTTCAGTATCGGTAGTTTCTGTATTAGTAGACTCTACATCAGCAAATAAAGCCTCCCCTATGCGCCGGGGTTCACTAAAAGGCATAGGGCAAATTGCCACCTTGCCATCGGTCCCTTCAAATTCAAAAGGCTTCAACGCGTGATGAGGAGAACCCCAAATATGAATACCCGATTGTCCCAACATAGAGCGCCCCACTTCAAGACGTTCCGCCCCATCGTGATTACCGCTCACCACAAAGAGAGGCACCTTGTAGTCCATAGCAAGACGAGTAATTATGAAGTCCCACAATTCAATAGCTTCAATGGGTGGCACCGCTCTATCAAAAATATCCCCTGCGAGCAATATGCCATCGATGTTTTCATCTTTCAAAATATTAAAAAACTGATGTTCCAACACATGAGCTTGGTCCTCTGTTAAGTACTGGCCATAAAAAATACGCCCTAAATGCCAATCAGCAGTATGTAAAAAACGCATTTTGTCCCCCCTTTCCAGTTCTCCCTATACCTTACACAATGTATGTATTCAAATGCTAAAACAAGCTGTTAGTCTCATAAGTTTATGGAAATTCAATAATTTTATATAGCTTTAATGGCCTTAATAGTTTTAATAACTTTATGTATTTGCAATAACTAGTATAGCATCAGGTATTCTACATATTTATTATATAACTAAATTAACATCTGTATTTTAATTATTTATTCTCTACGATAGAGCGTAGCATAGAAATTTCCTTTGCGTACCCGTCCAATTCATTTGGTGTTTCCAAATAGAATGGCAAGTTCGTCAATTTAGGATGTGTTACAACGCGAGCAATAGCATCGATACCAATATGTCCTTCCCCAATTTTTTCATGACGATCTTTATGGGCACCCATAGGATTTTTAGAGTCATTCAAATGAATGGCTTTCAAACGATCAAGACCTACAATTCGATCGAACTCGTCAATAACGCCATCGAGATTATGTACGATATCATAACCCCCTTCGTGAATGTGGCAAGTATCAACACACACACCCATGTACTCTTTTAGCTTTACGCCATCGATGATGCGTGCAATTTCTTCAAAACGAGAGCCGATTTCTGTACCCTTACCAGCCATTACTTCCAAGAGGACTGTTGTCTTCATACCTGGGAATAAGATTTCATTCAAGCACGCTACAATGTACTCAATACCTTGATCTACGCCTTGCTTCACATGGCTACCAGGGTGAAAGTTATACATTTGACCTGGCAAATATTCCATACGCTCTAAATCTTCCATCATAGATTGCTTCGCAAAAGCGCGTAAATCCTCTTTGGCGGCACATGGGTTATAGGTATACGGCGCATGTGCCAACAAGGTACCAAAGTTGTGCTCTTTCATATATGCACAAAGGTTATTCATATCCTCTACGTCAAGAGCTCGCATGCCCCCTCCACGAGGGTTACGCGTAAAGTATTGGAAGGTATTGCCCCCAATTTTAGTCGCTTCCTTGCCCATATGTAAATAACCTTTGCTAATTGATAAGTGACTGCCTATTACAAACATAATACTCCTCTATATATGACTATACGATAACTAATATAACCCCTGCCGTGAAGGAGCCCTTCAACAACAGGGGTTATCTATTAATGACTTTCTTTTTTTGCACACTCAGGGCAAACACCTTCGAAGGTAATATGTTGACCTGTGATTTGATATTCGCTACCTTGATCAGCAATCGTTTTGATAGCTTTCAAATCAATGCCCATCATATCCTCTACCTTATTGCAACGAATGCAACGGATATGGGAATGAGCTTGTGTATCCCAATCGTAATGAGCACGCTCATCACCAACTTCTAGAATTTTAACAAGACCGATTTTTTCAAAAATCTCCATCGTCTTGTACACTGTAGCCAAGCTCATGCTTGGATGTTCTGGGCGCAACGTATGATACAACATCTCTGCTGTTGGATGATCATGATGACCACGCAAAGCATCATAAATCGCAATACGTTGTGGGGTTACTTTAAACCCCTGGCTACGCAAAATTTGTGCGATATCCATAATAATCTACCTTTCTCCACTTGGAAATCTATAAGGCATAGGCCATTATCGACCGTTTACAAGAAATAATTATTATTTATTATACCAAAATTCTCAACACTTATCAAGATAAATAGTATTAACTATTAAGTAATAAAAAATGTGGATTGCCCAGAAGCAATCCACATCCTATTAGTCTTTAAAGTAAGGTTTAAACCCTTCACTTTGATGACGAGTTTTTTTCTCACCACGTGGACGATCAGATTTGCGATCATCTCTGCGGCGGTCAACTTTACGGTCATTGCGACGATCACTTCTACGATCATCGCGACTGCGACGTGGACGGTCATCACGACGACGGTCACCATCTCTACGACGATCACCATCACGACGGCGACGATCACTACGACCACTTTCACGACGACGGCGTACACGCAATGGTTTTTCTTCTGTAATATTTACAGGAGTAGTATCTGGTTCTTTTGTTAACAATTTAAGAGCTGCCGCCAAAAGTGTTACAGAATCTGTATCATTCAACAATTCCTCAGCACTAGATTTGAAAGGCGCCAATGCTTCTAGATTATCTGTCATTTCAACGAGACTTTCAATTGCCAAACGTTGTTGACCTTCAAGAACTTCACCTAATGAAGGTGCACGACGACGTGCAATTTTACGTTTTGTTAAACGCTCGATAGCATGTAAATGCTCCATTTCACGAGGGATAACGAACGTGAAAGCTTGACCTGCTTTACCGGCACGACCTGTACGACCTACGCGGTGTGTGTAGCTTTCAGGATCTTGAGGCATATCATAATTATATACGTGAGATACGCCAGAAATATCAAGACCACGAGCTGCCACATCTGTAGCCACGAGAATATCGATGGTACCTTCGCGGAATTGGCGAATTACGCTGTCCCGTTTTTGTTGAGACAAGTCGCCATGGATGCCTTCCGCCATGTAACCACGTTTCTTAAGACCTTCTGTCACTTCATCAACACGACGTTTTGTACGCGTAAAGATAATAGCAAGTTCAGGTGTTTGGATATCAAACAAACGACAAAGAACATCGAATTTTTGACGGTCTTGCACTTCGATATAGTATTGTTCGATCAAGTCCATCGTAACTTGAGTCGGTTTCATGCGAATCAATGTTGGCTCTGTCAAATATGTTTCAGCTAATTGTTGGATAGCTTTAGGCATAGTTGCAGAGAACAACAATGTTTGATGGTCTTCTGGGATAGCACCCAAGATTTTATTGATATCATCAACAAAGCCCATATTTAACATTTCGTCGGCTTCGTCCAATACCACAACTTTCACATGGTCAAATTTAATAGAACCACGGTCCATATGATCCATCAATCGGCCAGGAGTGGCAACGATGATTTGAGGATTCTTTTTCAAGGCACGGAACTGACGATTAATATCTTGACCACCGTAGATTGGCAGTGCTGTGATATTCGTGTACTGAGCCATTTTGTTAAGCTCTTCAGCTACTTGAATAGCTAATTCTCGTGTAGGGGATAAAATAACTACTTGAACGTGACGCTCATTCCCGTCTACGCGTTCCAATACAGGCAAGCCAAATGCTGCTGTCTTACCAGTACCTGTTTGAGCTTGACCAATCATGTCTTTACCGCTCATGGCAACTGGGATAGCTTCCTGTTGAATTGGCGTAGGCTCTTCAAAGCCCATATCGTTTAACGCTCTTAGAACAGGTTCGCTAATCATTAATTGTTCAAATTTTTCTAACATCTAAATGTGTTTCCTCCTATCGCGCACGAACTATGCGCATTTAAACAGTATATCATATTTCGAGGGCGAGCGCTATAAAAGTAATTCTGAATCTAAGCTAAATAGGATTTCTTTTTCCCTTAAAATGTTCAATCAACACAATTCCACCTGATACACATAACAAAACAAGATATGACAAATGAATAGGCATATACAAGCATTCAACAAGAACAACCCATAGAATCAAAATTAATTTAGAAATCCATTTCGTTCTTATTTTATCAGCGATCATAAATATAGATAAATTGATATTTATTTTAATGATTATCGCAGCAATAATAACCAATGTCGTAAATTCTTCTCTATAATCAGTCAGTTCATATAAGGGATATAATAAATAACTTAATAAAACGCTAAGTATTATTAAAAACCAAATATTGAGTCCCTTTAAAAGTTTAGATTTACTATAGTAAAATACGCCAACTAAAAGAAAGAGTAAAACACTAAGTAATATTCCTATAATTAATAGATAATCAAAATGAATCATAGTTTATCCTGTCCTTTGACCATTTTCTAAATAGAATTTCTTGTAAACTATTCATGGTTAACATTTTACTTATTTAAACCTGATTCATAAAAAACATGCCCTACCGCAGATATACTTAACAGATAAATGTCTAATACAGTTATACATCGCTATATATTTATTCTATTTACTTAAATATTGCTGTAGGGTTTGATTTTCTAACGGCCCTAATTGTAAAGCCTTCCGATTTTTAATTGCATCAATGGTTAATGCTTCAAAGGTAACTTTATCAAAATCAGAAAACTCGTTAAAGGAATTAAACACTATGAATCGTTGATTTAGTAAGTTAGTTAATACCTCTATGTCTTTCGTTCTTACTTTATTTAACTCATTTCGTGCATAAGATTCATATCTCTCATCACCTGCATTATTCTTGCTAAACCGACCTATATCAAGATTATCAGAATAATAGCTATATATAGCCTTCTGATAGAAATCAATTTTAGTCAATTTCCCGAATTCAAAATTATAATAAGCATTATTTCTTAAAATATGCTCACTTCCATACTTACCAATAATAGTCCCTGTAGAAAGATCTACTATATCATTATGCTTAATCAAGTCTTCCTTTCTATACGATACATAGAAAGGTAACTTTATAGTATATCCAGCGTTTGGACCTGTATATCGTTTCTCACTATCATAAAAGATCTCATGCCATATATCTCTATCACTTTCATCAAGACTAGAAATATTAGGGTATAACTGATCAAGACTTACATTAAATTGTGTTTCTTTAGAATCTATCCGAGGAATGAAAGTATTATATTTATTAAGATTTTTATTCCAAGCATCTAGTAAACTTACATTCTCATCAAAAATACCAATACCGTCTAACGTTATGTAATAAAGTTTATTATCCACCTCATGAACAGCAACTACATTATCAGCAATCTTACGGTTTTCATTGCCATAATATAATCCACTCTCTTTAAGATCACTTAAATAAATCAAACTATTTTTAAAGTCACCACTTGCCAAGAAATATATCAATACTCCCAATATGAGTATATAAAGCACTACTATTATGCCAACAATATATCCAATCCATTTAATTACTCTCTTCAAATTCATAATAGCCCTCTATAAATAACACGATTTTATATGGCTACAATTATAACATACACTATACTTTTACATATAATAGACTATTGTTAAGTACAAAAAAGACACCTCTTTCGGGCTACTTCTTTATTATGATTTATTGAGAGGTGTGTGGTATTAATCAGCTATATGAGTAAACATTTAATTTAGATATAATATAATTAAAATAGTGTACTCCAAAATGTACTCCAAAATTCCACCAATAAATTAAACAATGCCTGTTAAGCAATTACGATTTACTAAACTTCCTAAAGTAGTATAAAAGGAATATACAATGAAACCTTTTACCCTAAAACGATTTATATTATTGCCACTGATTATACTATCCCTCATACTAACAACGGGTTGTCATCTTCTCTCACATTATAGTAAAGATGAAGTACAACAATATATAAATGAGGATTATCCTAATCTAACATATCACTTGGAATCTCATAGGAACAATAGATGGCAAGTCACCTTTGACAAATATCCACAAATGCCCATTGAAATATCTGAAGCCTTACATACCTCTGCACCTGTTGTACCACAAGTTGAGCGAATACTGATAACCAACATCCCGTTAATAACTGCATTTCCATTAATGAAGAATTATCTAACAGCAGAGGAATTATCTTATGCCACATATGATACATCTTCTTTGTATATTGAAATGCCTATCCCCTATTCAGCCATACAAAACCAAGATGTAACAAACTTTTACAATCGAATGGATCAATTCTGCAAAGAATATGCAACAACATATCCAGACTTCAAAGAAGATATATATATTAGAGTTATTATAAAACCTTCTGATGGTTCTAATGCACCAGAAGAGTATAGAAAAATATTCCGTCTATCTCAATATTAGTAAAAGAGGCACCTCATTCGAGGTGCCTCTTTGTTATAGTTTATTGGAGAGATTGCTATTTTATTAGTCTAAGTCATAGAACCCAGATGGTTTGTCGCTCAAGTTTACGATGATGTTTTTCATTTGAGTGTAGTGCTCAAGAATAACTTTGTGAGTTTCACGTCCGATACCGGATTGTTTGTAACCGCCAAATGGAGCGCCTGCAGGGATAGAGTTATATGTATTTACCCACATACGTCCTGTTTCGATACCGCGAGCTACGCGGATAGCACGGTTGATGTTTTGAGTAAATACGCCACCACCAAGGCCGTATAAGCTGTCATTAGCTTGTTCAATAACTTCTTCTTCGCTGTGGAATTTGATGACAACAGCTACAGGACCGAAGATTTCTTCGCGAGCTACACGCATATCATTTGTAGCATCTACAATAAGTGTAGGTCTTACAAAGCAACCTTTACCAAGTTCGCCATCAGTAACACGTACACCACCGGCTACAACACGAGCTCCTTCTTCTTTTGCAAGGTCTACATAGCTCAATACTTTATTAACTTGATCTTCGTAAATTAAGGAACCAAGTTGTGTAGATTCTTCCCAAGGCAAACCAACTTTCACCTTATCGAATAGTGCGGCAAGTTCAGCTACGAATTTATCGTAAATTGTATCTTGTACGAAGATACGGGATCCTGCGCAACATACTTGACCTTGGTTGAAGAGAATGCCGAGCATTGCTCCGTCAAGAGCTTGTTTCCAGTTCGCATCGTCAAAGAAGATATTCGCAGATTTACCACCTAATTCCAATGTGGCAGGAATCAAGCGTTCAGATGCTGCTTTATATACATCTAGACCTACCTCTGTAGAGCCTGTGAAAGCAAGTTTACTGAAACCTGGATGATCGAGGATATATTGACCGGATTTAGAACCTTTACCAGTTACGATGTTTACAACACCTGGCGGCAAGATTTCTTTCAAAATATCGCCAAGTTCTAATAAGCTAAGAGATGTGTGGCTAGAAGGTTTGATAACAACTGTACATCCTGCTGCAAGAGCTGGAGCCAATTTCCAAGCGGCCATTAGGAATGGGAAGTTCCAAGGTACAACTTGGCCTACAACGCCAATTGGTTCGCGAACGATAAGGCTTAATGTATTTTCATCAAATACTTGTGCAGAACCTTCTTCGGAACGAAGCACGCCTGCAAAATAACGGAAATGGTCAGCCCCAAGTGGGATATCCACATTCAATGTTTCGCGGATAGGTTTACCATTGTCGTATGTTTCAACTTGCGCCAAATGTTCTTTATGCGCATCGATAGCATCCGCAATTTTTAACAAATAATCGGCACGTTCTACTTGAGATACTTTTTTCCATGTTTTGAAAGCTTCTGTTGCAGCCTCTACAGCTTTATCAACATCATCATTCGTCGCCTCTGCACAGATAGCGAGTTGTTCGCCATTAGCAGGGTTATATACATTAAATTCAGCACCATCAGATGCCTTTACCCATTCATTATTAATTAAAAGTCCATATCTTTCTTTAAGGTTCAAGCTCATTGCATTACCTCCTCTTTAGGAATATGATTTAGGAATTCCCCCTCTTTGATTTCATCATACTCCTCATATCTAAAATTTTCAATCAGATATATTATTTTCGATATATCTATTCTGCATTAATATACATAGATTTTAGCTATATAGAAAAACCACACCCTCTAAAACCATAGAGGGTGTGGTTTTTAGTATAATGACTTTTAGTCAAGAATGACTATCATTTAAAATCTATTAATGTAGATTAACTAGACTTCTATTAAATTATGAATTACGACGACTCCCATTATTACGAGAGCCATTATTGTGATTCTCATTTTGACGTCCACCATTATTACGGTTATTATTTCGGTTATCATTATTTCGAAGCTGACCGTTATTATTTCTATTACGGTTATTATCGTTATTCTTCGGTTTTTCTGGTTGTAATGCTTTTACAGACAAACCGATGCGATTGCGTTTTACATCAACAGAAATGATTTGAGCTTCGATAATATCACCTACAGCAAGCACATCAGATGGATGTTGACGGCTGTTGCAAAGCTCGCTGCGATGTAATAAACCATTCGTTTTAAGACCAAAGTCTACGAAAGCTCCGAAATCAACTACGTTATGAACAGTCCCTTTTACAACGGTGCCTACTTTAATATCTTCTAGGCTCACTACGTGCTTTCTAGTAAGCGGAGCCGGTAAATCTTCCCGAGGATCACGACCTGGTTTAGCAAGAGCCGCCAAAATATCTCGAACAGTCGGCACGCCCGCATCAAGTTTGGTAGCCATTTTCTCAGCATCTACAAGAGGTAATTTAACTTGCAACGCTTCTAATTGAGATTTATCTTGCAAATCTTCTAAGGAAAAGCCTAACTCACCAATGATGCGCTCTGCCAATTCATAAGACTCTGGATGGACAGATGTATTATCCAGTGGATTTTTACCATGTTGTAAGCGCAAGAAACCAGCACATTGTGTAAAGGCGGCAGGGCCTAAACGAGGCACTTTTAGCAATTCCTTACGGCTTTTAAACACACCATTCTCTTGACGATATGAAACAATATTCTTAGCCACCGCACTAGAAATACCAGCAACATGCTGCAAGATAGCTGGAGATGCAGTATTTAGCTCTACCCCAACGTGATTTACTACAGTTTCAACCACTTGATCCAAGGTATGAGTCAATTGTTTTTGGTTTACGTCATGTTGATATTGACCTACACCAATAGATTTAGGATCGATTTTAACAGATTCAGCCAATGGATCTTGCACACGGCGTGCAATAGATACAGCACCTCGAATGGTTACATCTAAATCTGGTAACTCATCGATAGCTAATTTAGATGCAGAGTATACAGATGCACCTGCTTCATTAGTGATGATATAGTGGCAATCTAATGTTTCCTCTTCAATCATAGTAGACGCAAATTGCTCTGTTTCATAGGATGCAGTACCATTACCGATAGATAAAAGAGTAACCTTAAACTTACGGATTTTATCAGCCAATACCTTTTGAGCTTCCTTGCGAAGCTTTTCACTATTTGTTAAATAGTACGCACCGTAATCGAGCACATTGCCTTGTTGATCGATAATCGCCATTTTACAGCCAGTACGGTAACCAGGGTCAAGGCCCATGATAACATGTCCAGTCAATGGTGGTTGTAACAATAGATTTTTAAGATTTACACCAAATACCTTGATAGCTTGCTCGTCCGCATTTTCCGTCAATTCATTGCGAATTTCACGCTCTAAAGCTGGGAAAATAAGACGTTTGTACGCATCAGCTACAGCAGCCGCTTTATACTCTGCGAAGATCGACTTCGGATTTTTCTCTAACTTTTGTAACATATAAGCAATATAGGTGTCACCTGGTACAGTTAGAGCTAATTTCAAAGCACCTAATTTTTCACCGCGATTTACCGCCAAGATACGATGGGACGGCATTTGACGTACGGGCTCAGCATATTCAGCGTATTGCAAGAATTGTTGTTGTTCTTCCTCTTCACCGCTCAATTCAGCTTGAATAAAGCCTTCATTCCACATCTTCTTACGCAAGTACGCCCGGAAGTCTGCACTATCGCTGACGATTTCCGCTACGATATCAGAAGCACCTTGTATGGCATCCTCTGGCGTAGGAACCTCTTCTGTTATGTATTCTTTTGCGATCTCTAACGGATCACCAGAGATAACTGTATCGTTAAGAATCATTTCCGCTAACGGCTCCAAGCCACGTTCACGGGCAATCATGGCGCGCGTACGTTTCTTAGGACGGTACGGTAAATACAAATCCTCTAACTCTTGAAGCTTTGTTGCCGCTTCTAAGCACTTCATCAACTCGTCGGTCATCTTTTCTTGCTCTGTAATAGATGCAATGATTTCTTGGCGACGTGTTTCCAAGTTGCGCAAATATTTAATGCGTTCTTCAATGGTGCGCAATTGCTCATCTTGCAATTCGCCCGTCACCTCTTTACGATACCGTGCGATAAATGGCACCGTATTGCCTTCGTCCAACAATTCTACCGCAGCTTGCACCTGCTTTGGCTTAACATTTAATTCACTGCCAATAATGGCAAACATTCTTTCACTCATTTAGATGCCTTTCTGCGATAGGTTACAAAACGATGAGGATATTTGTTCTTTTCATCCACCGCGCCGTCTACTACGGATTCAATGGTGAAAGCCTCCTCAGAAAACTCAGGGAAAAATGCATCCCCATCAAATTCGTGGTCTACTTCAGTGATATACATAGTATCTACGTAAGGTAGAAAGGCCTCGTATACTTGAGCCCCACCAATAACGTAGGCCGCATCAAGAGCACGTGCTGCTTCAGCAGCCGCCTCAGGGCTATGGAAAATCTTAACACCTTCTGGTGCATCAAAGCCTTTATCACGAGTAATTACCCAATGCTCACGATTTGGCAACAAGAACGGTAAGCTTTCAAAGGTCTTACGGCCCATGATGATAACATGGCCTGTTGTTTTTTCCTTAAAGAATTTCAAATCATTTGGCAAATGCCAAATCAAAGTATTATCTTTACCGATTACACGATTATGTGCTACGGCTACGATTAATGCTAACATACTGCCCTCTTTCGGTTAATACTATATGGCAACAGTCATAAGTTATGCTATTTAACAATGGTTATGAACACGATACTATATAGCAATAGCCATACATATTATGCTATTTAACAATTGTCATAAATACTATGCTATACAGCAACAGTCATTGATAATTTACCAAGGTGCTCATATCCATCTAAGGTTATATCCTCTGGTGTGAAGTCATAGAAGTCTTTTACCTCAGGATTCACGATAATTTTTGGAGCAGGCAACGCTTGATTGCGACGTGCTAATTGCTCACGCAATGCCTCTACGTGATTTTCATAGATGTGGGCATTGTTGATAACATGTGTAAATTTACCTGGTTTTAGACCGGTTACTTGAGCAATCATACATTGTAATGCCGCATATTGAGCCGTGTTAAACGGAACGCCAAGCCCCATGTCACCACTGCGTTGGATGAGCATGCAGTTCAAGTAACCATCCCCTACATCCCATAAGGTTTCATACGCACATGGTTGCAACGCCATGTCATCTAAATCTTCAATATTCCAAAGGGTTACAATCATTCGGCGACTATCAGGATCTTCTTTAATAGTTTTGATGAGCTTGTCTAATTGCTTATACTTCGCAATTTGGTAGCCGTATGCTTTACCAATAGTACCATCCTCACGCATCCATTCATCCCACACGTGCACATTCATTTCTTGCAATTTGCGTACGTCATTGGACTGCATTTGCCAAATCCAAAGTAATTCTTTTACAGCCGTTTTGAAAGCTACAAATTTTGTAGTCAAAATCGGGAATTCCTCTTGCAAGTTAAATTGCATGATTTGTTGAGGCAATTTGTACGTTGCGATTCCTGTACGGTTTTGACCATAAATACCATGATCTAAAATATTTTCAATAATACCGAGGTATTGTGTATCTGCTAAGCTCATATATCCCCCTAAATCTATTTATAATAAGCCAAATAATACTAACTTATATCTTACTAATCTTACTAAAACATATAGTACTATCATACTAAAAAATATATGGTACTACCATATATACAGTAAAATTTATCATCCCTTATATTCTGCAATGGCCTGTAAAAAGGTAAGTCCATATTTTTTCAATTTTGCTGTCCCTACGCCTTTAACATTGCCAAACTCACCTAATGTTGTAGGTCGTAAATTTGCCAAATCTATGAGTACTGTATCAGGGAAGATAAGATACGGTCTAAGGCCCGCTTCTTCAGCCAAGCGCTTGCGATGTTGCCGCAAATGTTCAAATAAACCGCCCGATGTAGGACTAGATTTTCCTCGTGCCACAGAGGTAGCAGATTTACTGTTGCGAGAAGGCACAGACACATGTTGTCTGATTTCCTCTACCTCTTTACGACCTGCTAACACTTCCTCGGCACCAGCCGTTAAAGATAACACAGGATATTTTCCCGTCGAACTGCGCAAATAGCCAGATGCTACAAACTGTTGAATAAGTCCTTTAATAGATTTTTCATCTACATTGCTCAGTAAACCAAAGACAGGCAATGCATCATGGCCAGCACGCATAATCCGATCCGTTCGCTCCCCGCGGACAATAGAGGTTATCATTGATGCCCCATATCGCTCATCAGTGCCCATAATGGCACGAAAAATAGCCTTTGCTTCTTTCGTAACATTGACCTTATCAGCAGAGCCCTTACAAGAGCTACAATTATCACAGGTTGTCCAAATGGTGCTTTCACCAAAGTAATTAAGCATATATTTACGCAAGCAATTACTACAGAAACAGTAATCAATCATGGACTGCAATTTGCGTAACTCCACATTTTGTCGTTCCGGCGTTTCAATGGACTGTTCAATTAAATACTTATGAACCTGCACATCCTGTCCACTATAAAGCAAGATACATTCAGCAGGTGCCCCATCACGTCCAGCTCGTCCTGCCTCCTGATAATAGGACTCCATATTACGCGGCATTTGATAATGTAGCACATAGCGTACATTGCTTTTATCAATGCCCATACCAAAGGCATTCGTCGCTACCATAACCTGTAATTTATCGTCTGCATAGGCATTCTGCATTTCACGGCGCACCTCGTCGTTGAGTCCTCCGTGGTAATGACCAGCTTTGATGCCCGCACGGGTTAAATTTTCATAAACCCGATCTACATCCTTGCGCGTTGCACAATAGATAATACCATTTTCATTCGCGTGTTCTCGCACATAATGGACAACGTAATCCATCCGCTTCGGTGTGCGGATGACAGAGAAGGATAAATTAGGCCGATCAAAACCCGTCACGTATACATTAGCCTTATCTAGGCCTAATAATTTTTTTATATCATTTTCTACATATTTCGTCGCCGTCGCCGTGAAAGCCCCCACGATAGGTCTCTTTGGCAATGAATTGAGCCACTCTCCGATAAGTCGATAAGACGGTCTAAAATCATGGCCCCACTCAGAGATACAGTGAGCCTCATCCACGATAACTTGAGCAATCGGTAACGCTCGCAGTACATTACAGAAAAAATTAGAGCTCAACCGCTCTGGCGCAATATATAAGAGTTTAATCTTACCACTACGTACTTCGTACATGGTTTTATTAAACTCTGCTTGGGTAAGCGTACTATTGATAAGTGCCGCTGGTATATTCTGTACTAAAAGACCATCCACTTGGTCTTTCATAAGAGAAATGAGAGGAGAAAACACGATAGTCAAGCCCGCCTTACAGAGCGCAGGAATCTGGAAACAGATAGACTTTCCAGCCCCTGTCGGCATGATTCCAATTACATCTTCGTTCCTCAACAAGGATGCAATAGGAGCCTCTTGAGCCGGTCTAAAGGAGGTATACCCAAAGTAGGTCTCCAACATACGCAACGCTTGTTGTTTCGTCACAATTTGATGCGGTTTAGGTACTTCATGCTTAGTGCCTACTTGTTGTTCCATAAGGTCCTCCTTTCACGTTCCAGAAATGTAAATATTAATCTCGATTACTACTGACCAATATTTCGTATACCCAATACGAAATATCGTTTTTCCATTCTTCTATTTTATCATATTTTGTTCGGTATGGGGCTTATTAATATATGATTTCATAAGTAATCAGCTAATGCGTATCTCTAAAATATATAGCCTAAATTAATATAGGAATCTTATTGATATCACCAATTTTTTACCCTCTAAAGTACTAATATGTGGTACAATAAAAATTATTTACTATACTATAGAATATAACTAGAACCTAAGGAGGTCTTATATAGGCATGACACAAGACAACTTAATGATTATTATCGCCTTTGCCTTATATCTAGGACTCATGATGTATATCGGGGTCTACTATTATCGTAAATCGAACAGCATTGGTGATTACATCCTCGGTGGCCGACAATTAGGACCATGGATTACAGCACTTAGTGCGGAAGCATCAGATATGAGTGGTTGGATGCTCATGGGTGTGCCGGGCCTAGCGTATACTACGGGGATTTCTGGTGTGTGGATTGCCGTAGGCCTCACATTAGGTACATGGGCGAACTGGAAATTCGTTTCTAGACGCTTACGTAACCATACTGAGGTAGCCAGTGATAGCTTGACATTACCGGATTATTTGAAGAATCGTTTCCACGATCAATCGCATTCGGTAGCTGTCATTTCCGCCTTATTTATCTTAATTTTCTTCTTGATTTATACATCATCAGGATTCGTGGCAGGGGGCAAATTGTTCAATACCATCTTTGGTCTTGATTACACCGTATCCCTCTTTATCACCGCTGGCATCGTCGTATTTTATACCTTCCTTGGCGGATTCCTTGCCGTATCTTGGACAGACTGTATTCAAGGCGCATTAATGTTCTTTGCCATCTTGGCAGTACCAATTACAGCAGCCATGTACATGGGTGGCCCTATTGAAACATTCCAACTCATCCAACATGAGTTTCCACAAGGACTTAGCTTGTTTGGTAATCCATCTGATTGGTTTACTTGGGCTATCGGCCTAATTTCTTCTCTTGGTTGGGGTCTTGGCTACTTTGGTCAACCTCACATCCTAGTTAGATTCATGGCTATCTCTGATGCGAAAGAACTTAAGAAATCTACGAACATCGCCATGGTATGGGTTATCTTATCTCTTATGGCAGCTATTGCTGTAGGTCTCATCGGTCATGTTTACATGCTGCCAGATAAGTTAGTAGGCACTGATGCGGAAACAATATTCCTCATCATGACAGAACGCCTCTTTACTCCATTTGTAGCTGGGCTTATCTGGTCCGCCGTATTGGCAGCCATCATGAGTACCGCATCTGCTCAATTATTAGTAACAGCTTCTGCTATTTCTAATGACTTCTATGCTAATATCATCCATCCAAAAGCAAGCGATAAAGAGCTTGTATTAGTAAGC
The DNA here is from genome assembly GCF_032550495.1 of Veillonella parvula. Classification (GTDB taxonomy): domain Bacteria; phylum Bacillota; class Negativicutes; order Veillonellales; family Veillonellaceae; genus Veillonella; species Veillonella parvula_G. The sequence continues at coordinate 23,148 of NZ_JAWFZJ010000005.1, forward strand.
CGTATCGTAGTACTTCTAGTGGCATTGATTGCCATCTATATGGCAATGGACCCAGACAGCTATATCTTGACGATGGTAGCCTATGCTTGGGCAGGCTTCGGCGCAGCCTTCGGTCCAGCAATCTTGTTCTCCTTGTTCTGGAAGCGCATGACGCGTCACGGATGTATCGCTGGTATTGTTGTAGGTGGTTTAACAGTACTCATTTGGAAACAATTTGGATTCTTTGGCCTATATGAAATTGTGCCAGGCTTCATCTTCTCTTCTATCGCAATCTATATTGTAAGCCTCATGGGTAAATTGCCTCCACGTCCGGTTCTAAAAGACTATAGAGAAGCAGAAAAAATGCATATTCTATAAGAAAACATAAAAAAGCTAGTTGATTCACCGATCAACTAGCTTTTATTTATGAGTATTGGTGTAAACCTTCTTCAATTGCGGCTTTTACTTCTGTCACTAAAGAAGCTGGAGTAAGCACCTTTACACTTTGCATATATTGGAGCGCCCAATATTTAAAGGCGTCATGATTAACACGTACACGACATACAACATTATCAGCTGTTATATTTGTAAACTCTACATTGCCATCGAACCAATCTAAAATTTGATTTACGATGGAACGTCTAGCTTTAAACGTAACAGTAATAGATTCACCACCGAACATATAAATATGTTCCTTTACGTATTGTGACACATTAAAGGTGCGTTGTTGTTGATATCCCTTTATCTCCCGCAAAGGTTTTCTACGTTCATTTAGCACCGCAATATGTGCAATTCGATCAACGCGTAATGTAGACATGTCATCATAATTTTCGTGATTTCCCACCAAGTAATAATGTCCTCGATTCATTACTAGTTGGAATGGATTAAATACATACTTCCGTTCCTTATGATCTGGCCCAAGATTAATATGTAATCGCTTATCCACATCTGGTTGGCAATAGGCCAATGAAATTTTTCTACCCTTTTGTATTGCTTCTTCTATGAGATCAATATTAAGAAATAAATCTTGGCTTCTATGAAGGTACCCCGTATTACTTTCAATATCAATACCATGAGGCTTAAAATAGGAGCTACCCAATTTTGCAACACGCCCGATTAAATCTTTACGTTGAGATGCAGTAATATGGCGAGATGCCAATATACCATCAATCAATAATCGCAATTCAGAATCTTCAAAGGTATGAATCATATAGAAATCAGTACGTCGAATGGTGCCATCTGCTCCCACAGCAGACTCTTCACATTGAATACCAAAATCTCCAGATTCATATAAATCATTTAAATGACGGCCTAAGGTTTTCCGATCGACGGATACCTCGTACCGTTCGGCTAATATACTGCGAATCTCCTCTTGAGATAACGTATGATTAGCATCTGTTTCGTCTTTCAGGATTTCTAGTATATATACTAGAACTGCCTTCTTAGATGCCATAAAAGACTCCTTTTACAAATAATACAATTAATACAACTTTATCAACTAATACAATTTATAGAATCATCCACAACACATCGGATGATATTTACAAAATACCCATACACATTATACCATACTTTCATGAACGGTTCATTTTTTCCTCATTAAAATTATCGATTTACTATACTTTTTCAGCAATATAAAATAACTAAAAGTAATAAATATAAAATAAAAGTAAATTTAATTATATTAAATAAAACCCGTTAACACTTAATACATATAAATATTATAAGTGTAACGGGTTTTTATTTTAACTATGAAATCAAAATGAATATAATACAACTTCATAGCAATACAATCAAATAACGAGCTCTATCAATTAGAAAATACTACCTGTTTTCTTACTTCTAATAAAGCCCAATTTTTCCATACGCGTTGTTAATTCATTATAAAAAGCTTCAGCCATGGCATTTTGATGCTTTGTAGGTTGAGACTGATCTGCACTAAAGAGAGCATCTTTAATCTTTTTAATTATCGTAGATTTCGCTTTTGGTTTGTTCAATAACTCCATAAATAATAAATCCTCTTCAGAAATATCACCAATAGCATCATTGAACATATCTGCCCCATACATATATTCACTACCACCATTCACAATAGCTTTTACAAAGTTTGTAAAACGGGCAGGTATATAAGATAAGCCCTCCATATACTCTTCTGTTACAGGGAATGTTTTATAGAAGCGAATACCACCGCGTACCATATGTTCTACTACAGCTCGATATAAATTACATACAACAGGTTCTAATTCATCATCAGATGCATGAGCCGCCTCATGAGCCGCTTTCAAAATAGCGAGGGCCTCGATCATATTGAACGTACCACCATCTTTGATAAGCGCTTGGAACGTATCTCTTACGAGCTCATTTTCAAACATTTCCAGTGCTTCCTCATCAAAGAGAATTTGGAAAACAAAGCTATTTACAATAGTACGTACAGGAATTGTATTCACTTCAGCCGGATTCGCAATAGCATAGTTGATATCTTTTGCAGCGCTAGCTTTACAAATAATAGACTTGCGGAATGTTGTATCTAGTATAAAATCTAAATATTGTTCTTGATCCGCTTGGCTATTAGGAGCCAGTTGTTCAAGTTTAGCTGCTATACTTTCATCATAGGTACGAACCATAGATAGTGTAAGGTCTGCATCGCATACATAAGCAAGATTATGCGCTTTCAAATGATCATTAAATTGATAGAAATAGCACGGATCATTATGCGGCTCTAGATGGTCATGACCTACATAATAGTCCTCCTTTTGCATAACAGAGCGCAATGCACCAAGAAATTTACTATTTCGTTCTTTAAGGTTATCATAGTTAAGAATCTGAGCACCTACAAGACTGCCTACGGTCTTACCGCGCAACACCTTTTCCTTATGGGTCAACTTATCTTGGCCACGATTAGCAAACAGCATGAGCTGACGTACTTCTTCCATGGTATGCCAACCTGGATACGTATTGTAAGACACATAGGCAATACCATTATCCGCCAAATGATTAGAAATAATATTGAGCAGCTTATCCTTCATTTCATCATTGATCCAAGAGTAGAATCCATGTGCAATAATATAATCGAAAGTCCCCATAGATTCGTCAAAATTCAAAATATCTCCTTGCACCAAGGATACATTCTCTAATTTTGCATCACAAATAATTTGATTGCCCTTCTCTACTTGGTCTTGTGAAAGTTCAATGCCTACAAAGGTCGCCTCTGGGTTAAATACAGCTTGAGAAATAATATTACCGCCATAAGTAGCGCCTAGTTCAAGAACACGAGCTGTCTTCGCAGGTGGAGTATTTAGCCCTACAAGAGCACCATATGCTTCTAAATAGACCGGCGTTGTAAAAGGAAATGGATAGGATTTATAGCCTAACTCTTTATATATCGTTTGTTGCATGTCTTCCATTGCTATTTGTGAATTATCCTTAGCCATATGTACCTCTATGTTTAACTTTATGAAATATACATTGTTATTTATCATTATACCAAATTACTAGTATATTACCTACGTTTAAAGCAGTTATTACCTAAATAATATGATATTAACACATTTAGCTATATAGTATTACATACAAAAGAGGCACCCTTGAAAGGGTGCCTCATATAGTTCTCAGTCGTTAAATAACGAATTATTTTACGTCTTCAAAACCTTTTTGCAAGCGAACATAGCTTAAGCGACGTTCTTTAGCGTCTTTTTCAGTTTTAGCGAATAATTCTTCTGCAACGTCTGGAGCTGCTTTAGCCAAGGAAGCGTAACGTACTTCACCTTTAAGGAAGTCTTGGAAGCTTTCAGTTGGTTCTTTGGAATCCAAGGAGAATGGATTTTTACCTTCTTCTTTAAGTTGAGGGTTGTATCTGTAAAGATCCCAGTAACCAGCTGCAACTGCTTTACGTTGTTCTTCTTGAGCTTTACCCATACCAGCTTTGATACCATGGTTGATACATGGGCTGTAAGCGATGATCAAGGATGGACCTGGATATGCTTCAGCTTCTGTAACAGCTTTCATCAATTGGTTTTTGTCTGCACCCATAGCTACTTGTGCTACGTATACATAACCATAAGACATAGCCATCATGCCAAGGTCTTTCTTCTTAGTACGTTTACCAGAAGCTGCGAATTGAGCAACTGCTGCTACGTTAGTGGATTTAGATGCTTGACCACCAGTGTTGGAGTATACTTCAGTATCGAATACGAAGATGTTTACGTCTTCGCCAGAAGCTAATACATGGTCAACACCGCCGAAGCCGATGTCGTATGCCCAGCCGTCACCACCGAAGATCCAGTGAGAACGTTTGATCAAGAATTGTTTTTTCTCAAGAATTTCTTTCAATTCAGGAGTTGTAGCGCCTTCAGCTTCGATAGCTGCTACTAAACGTTCGGAACGTTGACGAGTAGCTGCACCAAGGTTAGCAAATTCAATCCATTGTTCTAAAGCGTCTTTCAATTCGCCAGTAGCAGTTTCAACTGCTTTAGCAGCCAATTCTACTAATTGTTGGCGGATTTTCTTAACACCGATGTACATACCATAACCATACTCAGCATTATCTTCGAACAAGGAGTTTGCCCAAGAAGGACCATGACCTTGTTGGTTAGTTGTGTATGGAGATGCAGGCATGGAAGCACCCCAGATGGAGGAACAACCAGTTGCATTGGCAATCATCATACGGTCACCGAACAATTGAGTTAACAATTTAGCATAAGGAGTTTCACCACAACCTGCGCAAGCACCGGAGAATTCGAACAATGGTTGTTCAAATTGGGAACCTTTAACAGTTTCCTTCTTCATAGGATTTTCTTTTACAGGAAGGTTAACACCATAGTTCCAAGCTTCAGCTTGTTCGATTTCAGTATCGATGGATGTCATCACGATAGCTTTGCCTTTAGGAGCTGGACAGATATCAACACAGTTACCGCAACCCAAGCAATCTAATGGGGATACAGCGATACGGAATTGAAGATCTTTAGCACCCAATGCAGGGATTGTATCGAAATGTTCTGGAGCTGCAGCCACTTCTGCTTCAGTTGCCAAAATTGGACGAATTGTAGCATGTGGACATACAAAGGAACATTGGTTACATTGAATACAGTTTTCAGGCAACCATTTTGGAACGAACAATGCAGGACCGCGTTTTTCGAATTTAGCAGTACCAGCAGGTAATGTACCATCTTCATAGCCAGAGAATTTGGATACAGGAAGATCATAACCAGCTTGTGCATTGATTGGTTGTGCAATATTTTGAACGAAGGATGGGCAAGATTCGCAACCAGGTTTAACTGCATGATTGCCATCATCTACTGCGTCTTTCCAGCTAGCAGGAACATCTACTTTTACCAAAGCGTTAACACCTTGATCGATAGCAGCATTGTTCATGTCAACGATATTTTGACCTTTTTTACCGTAAGAAGTTACTACGGATTCTTTAAGGTATTTAACAGCATCATCTACAGGGATGATTTCAGTCAATTTGAAGAACGCAGCTTGCGTTACCATGTTGATACGACCGCCCAAACCGATTTCGGAAGCGATTTTCGCAGCATTGATGATGTAGAAGTTCAATTCTTTTTCTGCGATTTGACGACGTAATTTAGCAGGTAAATGTTCATCCAATTCTTCAGGAGACCAAGTACAGTTCAATAAGAATGTACCGCCTTTTTTGATGCCGCGAATCAAGTCGTATTCATGTACATAAGATTGACGGTGACATGCTACGAATTGAGGTTCAGTAATCAAGTAAGGCAAGTTGATTGGGTTTTTACCAAAACGAAGGTGAGACATTGTTACGCCACCAGATTTTTTGGAGTCGTAGTCAAAGTATGCTTGAGCATACATATCAGTGTGGTCACCAATGATTTTGATAGCGGATTTATTCGCACCAACTGTACCGTCAGAACCAAAGCCCCAGAATTTACATTCAGTCAAACCAGGAGTTTCAACTTCTACGCCTTCAACACGATCTAAGGACAAGAATGTAACATCATCATTGATACCCAATGTGAAGAATTTCTTACCATTTTCAGCAGCTAAATTATCGAATACAGCAACGATGTCTGCAGGGATAACGTCTTTGGAGCTCAAACCATAACGACCAGCGATAACTTTTACATTACGGCCACCGTCAACTACAGCTGCTTGTACGTCTAAGAACAATGGTTCAGCCAAAGCACCTGGTTCTTTAGTACGGTCAAGAACTGCAATGCGTTCTACAGTTTTAGGAAGAGCTTTCAACAAACGATCTGTTGCGAATGGGCGGAACAAATGAACGTTGATAAAACCAACTTTGCGACCCAATTTGTTGAGGTAATCCACAGTGGATTCTACAACTTGAGCGGAAGAACCCATAGTTACAACAACATCAGTAGCATCAGGAGCACCATGATAGTTGAACAATTGGTAGTTAGTACCTGCCAATTTGTTAACTTCGTTCATGTAGTGTTCTACAACGTCAGGAACGTTCAAGTAGAATTTGTTGGATGCTTCACGATGTTGGAAGTAAACGTCAGGGTTTTCTGCAGTACCACGAGTTACAGGAGCATCTGGATTTAAAGCATTTTTACGGAAAGCTTTAACAGCATCCATGTCAACCAATGGTTTTAAATCTTCATAGTCCCAGATTTGAATTTTTTGAATTTCGTGGGATGTACGGAAACCGTCAAAGAAGTTGATGAAAGGTACACGAGTTTTAATAGCTGTCAAGTGAGCTACAGCGGACAAGTCCATTACTTCTTGTACAGAGGATTCAGCTAACATAGCACAGCCAGCTGCACGAGCAGCCATTACGTCTTGGTGGTCACCAAAGATAGCCAAAGCATGTGCAGCCAATGCACGAGCAGCTACTTGGAATACACCTGGAAGTAATTCACCTGCTACTTTATATAAGTTAGGAAGCATCAATAACAAACCTTGGGAAGATGTGAAAGTTGTTGTTAATGCACCAGCTTGTAAAGAACCGTGGGTTGCAGCAGCAGCACCTGCTTCAGATTGCATTTCTACAACTTGAACAGTGTTGCCGAAGATGTTTTTTCGACCAGATGCAGCCCATTCATCAATGTGTTCTGGCATTGGAGAAGATGGAGTGATTGGATAAATCGCAGCAACTTCTGTAAAACCATAAGAAACGTGAGCAGCCGCTTGGTTGCCGTCCATAGTTTTAAATTTACGACTCATGTGATTATTGCCTCCTTAAGCATTTAGCAAAAATAGAACACTTGCTTAATCTATCATTATGTTTAGGAATAACAACCATTACAAACTTGCGCACATGAAAAAATAATGCAATAATATATATGTTATATATAATATGGCATTATGTGTGAGCATACTTTTTTGTGATGGGCACAACCATAATTCCTAATATCATAACTTGATATAGCCCTATATGCTAATTATAACGTGCTGGGCCCTATCAACGCAACACATACAGTGACTGTCGCTTTGCCAATATTGCTATCCATGCTTTACATAAAGTAATAGCTAATTGCATTACAGTAATAACTATTCTCATTTAGTTAGGTCACGTCCTATAACCAAGTTTTATTTTTAGGGGGTTAATTATGGATTTTCATCATTTGAAATACTTCGTTGAAGTAGCTGATCAAAAAAGCTTTAGTAAGGCTGCAAGGAATTTACACATCTCCCAATCTGCAATCAGCCGTACAATTAAAGCTTTAGAAGACGAACTTGGTGTTGTTCTCTTCATGCGTAATGCTAAATCTGTAGAACTTACTGATGGGGGTACCATCTTCTTAACCCACGCTAAACGCGTTGTGTTTATGTTTGAACATCTAAAAACTGATTTTGAAAACGAGTTTCGTTTGGAGCAAGGTTCCATCAGAATTGGTATTCCACCAATTACTGATGCTCCCATTTTTGCCCAGTTATTAGGTGAATTTAAAAAAGTATATCCACAAATCGAATTGGAACTCTACGAACAAGGTTCTAAAAAGGTTGAGATCAGCGTTCAGGAAGGTTTAATTGATATTGGCATCATCTGTACTAAACCAAACCCTAAAGAATTTGAATCTTTCTACCTTACGAGTGACCCACTGTCCGTTATCATTCCAAAATCTAGCCCTTTAGCAAAAGAAAAAGAAATTCGCCTAGAAATGCTAGCTGATGAATCCTTTGTATTGCATAAAGACGATTTCAACTTACATGATGAAATCATCAAAGCTTGTAAACACACCGGCTTCCAACCGCATATCGTGTTTGAAACGAGCCAACGTGATCTCATGTTACAAACGGTTAGTGCAAACCTTGCTATCGCATTATTACCATCTCGTCTCTGCCCTGAGGTAGGTGAAAATACGGAGGTTGGTTCTAAGGTTGTCGTAAGACCTCTCGTACCTGAAATTATTCATACCCTTTATGTAATTTGGAAAAAAGGTCATTACCTCTCCCACGCTTCTCGCTTGTGGTTAGACTTTGTAAACTCCAAATTACCATTACCTGGATTACAACTCGAGGATCGTCAATAATGAACAAACCATCTGGGCTCGCATCTAAATTGCGAGCCCTTTTGAAAGCTAAAGAAGCTCCCATGTGGGGCGTTATCATTGTGCTGGTTATCGTTATCATATTCCAGCAAATACAAATCTCTGAATTACAATGGCGTGTCGATGAAGACCACGATGGCTCTACCATCGACAGTGTAGCAGGTCGTCTTTACATTCTTGAAGGGATGGCTAATAAGCATAGTGATCAACTAGACGAAATCCTAAAAGATATTCGTCAACTACAAAATGACGGTGCCAAGTACGACTGGGAACTAAAACAACTGCAATGGTTGCATCCAGAGCTCAAAGTACAACCACCAGAGGCAAACCCACGCCCATTCAAATCCACAGATCTAAACCTCGATATGAATCCTGGGAAAGTGCCTGATGTAACAAAACAAAATCAATAAAGAAATCAGGAATAAATAAAAGCACCTTACATACCTACAAAAGTCATCACAAATGACTCTTCTTATAGGATATAAGGTGCTTTTTTCATTATTTTATTATAGATTTAATTGCTAACTTTCCCATAATACGTCTCCGCAATGACAAGTTGCTTCTACTTGCGATACGCTTCTAATTTATATGCATATTCACTTAAAAGCTCCTTTGAATAAATTTTTTCATTTTTTGAATCTCTAACTTCTTTCCAAATAATAGATGCTACTTTTAATTTATTCGAATAATTGCCACTACATTCGTCTGCACAAAAATCCTTAAAAAATTGATTCCATTGACAAACCGAATTGTCATACTTTGCATAATCTGATTCACCATAATATACTTTCAGCAAATCTCCAATTGTAAAGCTTGTATTTTTTTCACTTTTTACTTTTCTCCAGGCAGTAGCCATATCAGCATTAAATTTAAATCGTGAAACACCTATTAAAGCAGAGAAATATTCTCTAAACTTCGTATTAAAGGAAAAATTACATTCAAGTAATGGTGTATCTAAAGTAATACTTTCCACTTGCCTTCTTCTATTTTTTATTGATGATTTTTTAATTAAATCGCCTTTAAAGTACTGCTCAATAATATAATTGAGTTCTTGTTTTGTTCCCCTATATTCTAATCCTAATGATTTACATATTTGTGAAAGTTCATCACGATACCAATAATATTTATTAAATTCATCAAATGATGTAATTTCATCAAACTTAGGTCTACACTCTTTCAATATTTGTCTCCTCAAGTTTAAATAATACTATTTTGTAAATTGTAACATAAAATTGAATAGTATCCAAAATCACACCATTGAAGCATTCGTTAAATATTTTCCTATTAAGTTGTCTATAATCTAGTTATCTATAATATAGCTCTACTTAATCCTCTTTATGTTCCATAGATTTTGGAAGTGTCAAAATTAATAGACCAGCAAGGAACATACAAGCCCCCATTACATAGTAACCATAAGCAAAGCTACCAGTGTGACCATTGATGAATCCAAGCATATAAGGACCTACCCAGCCCCCCATATTACCTGAAGAGTTAATGAGTCCCATCGCCCCCGCTGCAGCAGCGCCAGATAAGAAGGTTGTTGGCATGGTCCACCATACACCCATACCACCGTAAACACCTACTGCAGTTAAGCATATAAAGAATAAGCTAACTTCTGGAGATGGACTGTGTGGTGTTGCTAAGAAACCAATAGTACCAATGAACAATGTAGTAGCAACGTGCCAACGTTTTTCATTGCGCTTTTCAGAAGAGTAACCACAGTATATTTGTACAAGTAAGGCTGCTGTCATTGGAATAGCAATAGACCACGCTACCACGCTTGGTGGCCATCCAGATAAGCTTTTAAGAACTTGAGGCATCCAAAAACTAAAGCCCCAGAAACCAATAACCCACAAGAAATAGATTAACGCTAAACGCAATACTTTTGGGTCTTTTAACGCTTGCCAAATAGTATATTTCTTTGCGGCTTGCTTTTGTTGCTCTTCTTTTTCAAGCTCGGCTTTAATATATACCTTTTCTACATCAGTTACCCAAGATGCATGTTCAGGACGCTCTTTCATCCAGAATGCGAAAATGAACGCAAAGATCACAGCAGGAATAGCTTCAACGATAAAGAGTGTACGCCAACCATGTAGACCAAAGAACGTTGTATCCAATAAAATACCTGCCAATGGCCCACCAATGATGTTAGAGAACAATAAAGATGTCAACATCAAGGAGATTGCCTTCGCTCGCTCCTTTGGCAAGAACCAATTTGGAATGAGTAATGAATAAATTACAGGATATAAAGAAGCCTCACATAGACCAAGTAAAAATCGATAAACATAAAATTCCAACTCAGTGGTCATCGTCGTCATAAGAATACATACGAGCCCCCAACTAAACATGATACGCGCCACCCAATGCATAGCATTACAACGAGCTGCAATTAAAGATGCAGGCACTTCAAACAAAACATAACCAATAAAGAAAATGCCTGCCCCCATACCAAATACTTCTGGCGTCAACCATGGTAAATTCTCCTTCATAGTCAAGCCTGCATAAGCAATGTTAACGCGATCCAGGAAGGCAATAATAGAAACAATAAACAATGGTAAGACTACGTGAAGCATACGACGTTTCGTAAAATCTCTGAAATTGATATCCCCACTTTGAGGCTCTAGTGTAGATGAGTTCATATAATTCCTTTCTACTTATTAAAATATTACATACTTTACCATCTTAAAAGAACAAACGTCCTCTGTCAATGGAATTTTATAGAGTATAGAAATAACAAATAGGAATAGTAAAACCAAAATAATGACATATAAAATAGAAAAGGTATATTCGCTAGAAATGACTGTATAAAATAAAAAAGCACTTTATAGTATGAATATATCTCTATCACAAGAGAAGAAAATACTATAAAGTGCTTTCATATTAATTAGTCTTAACAGGATCATAATCAGCAGGCACTGGAGCAACGATACTCACAAAGACAATATCTTCCGTTCCAGTATTTTTTGCACCATGACATTCACCCTTTTTAGATACTATAACTTGCCCCTTTGTAAAAGGCACCTCTGTATTAGGCGTTGGATAAAATACACCCTTGCCTTGCAATATAACCCATATATCATCAGAGTGATGATGATAATGTTTTGGTAAGATTTGACCAGGTTTAATAACCCATACTGAACCACCTGTGGAATCAGTTTGATAAAATGGCGTCCTAACAGCGTTCTCCAAACTTTCAACTTTCACAAGTTCCATATCAAAAACACGTTGATCACTCATAATGCTCACCCCTTTCATTGATTAACAACTACCGAGTTCCAGATGCGTATTCACCCATATTAATATCTAGAACCTCTCGAACGGGCTGGATTAAAGAATCCTCGTATTGAACCTTCCACTGAATATCCTGATTCATCTCGCCATTTTGTAACCCCGCAATGGTTTCCCCATCACCTATTATATTACCATGTTCGAAAATATAATTCAACACATTATAAGCATGAAATACTACATGATTAGGATCTACACCGTGAAAGTGATACTGTAAATCAGGTAAAAATAATGTACTCATACCCACAGAATCTACCATCATATCATTGGTACCTTGAATACTAAAATAACGCACATTTACAGCATAATACATGAAACGAGTCACCTCTTTATCAGGATGATTTTCAATCGATTCTCGACTTAAGAACTTACGAGATGGTCCAAATACAACGGCTTTACAAGAGGGATATAATTCTAGTAATGCATCTACATACTTTACAAGCATATCTGCACGTTCTTTGGCCGCTAAACCAGAGGCTAACATATCCGTAGCAAACACCCTGTATTGGCACTCTGCTAATAACTCATCCACATTTGGACAATCCCATACCTGACTACGATCAAAATCATCTAATACAGGCTTATCGATTTTCTCACAATTCGTCACCATCAAGGTCGGTGGAATATCTGCATCAGTATCCTCGTAATGCACCTTATAATTCTGAGGTGCAAAACCAGCAGATTCAGCTCCATAACTAAAGCAATCAATAAGGCCCAAATGCTTTGTGAATACCTCTACCATTGCATCGCGAGTAGGCATATCACACTGCTTAGGCATTAATAACTCAACGAAAAACAAACCACCAGGACGAACAGAGTTATCTGTTAGATCTTGCTTAAATACTTGACTCATAGTCACTCTCCTAATTTTTAACTATTTTTTGATGAATGTATCAGTTTATACCATTTTACAATACCCTCAGGGATTAAAAAGCTATTACCCTCTATTTTTTCTTTCGCCCAACTATAAAGTTCATCCGGAGAAATAATATGTATATTATCTATATGAGCATCAACTAAATTTCACATAATATACATCCTTTACTTTATAGTATATCGGATGTTTATAAGTACTACAATTACGTAACCAATGTTTTATAAATAATATAAAGTCTATATTTTGACTACAGGTTAGAGTAATTTCTATATACTGTGACATGACGTTTATATGATTTAAACATAAGGATTCATATTCAGGTTCAAGCTGTTTACTATTCTCTAATGTTTGTAGAAATTTTGCATATAAATAATCAATACTTTCATAACGATTACCGACCTTACAACTTCCCATATCAAATAGGTTACGATAAGAAATATCTCCAGGTAATACAGATATCCAGTTTAAGGCATACTCTGATACGCCAAACACCGTATTTTCTGGATTAGGTCCATCTAAATCATCCTGTAACCAAGCTGATATTATTTGGTACATACTTAGCATTTCATATTCGTCTAGCTCACTATAAAACTCACCTAACCCATCTAGATCAATCTCTAAATTGGCAATACAACGATACATAAAAACTACCTCCTAAAGGTCTCCAATCTTCTTATAGTAAAAGTATAACTATAATCATGTACCATATTTGCCACATTAGACTTTATTTCTATCTTTGAAGTTAATAATAAAACAACGCATAAATTCAAAAAGACCCGCTTCATGGTCCTCGAACTCATGGAGCGGGTCTTTGTATTAACTTACTAGCATGGGATGGTGAGTTGACAGCGAAACCCAAACGGACTCTACCGGACTCCAACCCCTACTCAATTATAGAGGTTTACGAACCACGTCAAGGATAGAACCATCGCGGTATTCTACGATTGCCACGATGTCTTCGTCTTTGTCGGATACAGGGATATCTTGTGGTTTACCTACCAAGTCGAATGCTAATTGTTGTAATTCTTCAATTGTGTAGATAGGCAAGTTGCTATCTTTGAAGCGTTCAATCAAATCAGTACGAGCTGGGTTGATTGCAATACCGTATTCAGTAACAAGTACATCAACGGAGGAGCCTGGTGTAATTACAGTTGCAACTTTGTCACGGATCATTGGCAAACGACCACGGATCAATGGACAAGTAATAACTGTACATTTAGCACCTGCTGCTGTATCGGAGTGACCGCCAGAAGCGCCCATCAATACACCGTTAGAGTCAGTCATTACGTTTACGTTGAAATCAAGGTCGATTTCAGTAGCACCAAGGAATACTACGTCTAGGTAGTTTGTAGTGCAGTCAGTCCATGGGTTAGCATACATGGAAGCGGACATTTCGATGTGTGCAGGGTTTTTATCTAAAGAAGCTGCTGCAGTTGTATCGAATGTTTGAGTATCGTAAATTGCACGAATCAAGCCTTCTTCAAGCATACCAGTTAAGATACCAGTAGCACCACCGATAGCGAAGCCACCTACTTCACCGCGTTTGCGAAGTTTTTCAGCGATGAATTTTGCAACTGTCAATGGAGCACCACCAGCGCCCAATTGGAATACGAAACCATCTTTAATGATGCCAGCTTGATCAAGGAATTCACCAGCTAGTTCAGCAATTTTAATTTGGATAGGGTTTTTAGTGAAACCTACCGCACCAGAAGCGATACCTTCTGGATCACCAATGCTTTCAACCTCAACAACATAATCTACGTCAGTTTGAGGGATTGCATAGTTGTGTACGTAATCAACCAAATTATCAGTGATGATAACAGTTGTGTCTGCATAGTGGGAGTCAACTTTAGCATAGCCAAGTGCACCACATGCGGATTTACCCATACGACCAGTAGCATTACCACGTGGATCAGCTGTAGGAGCACCCATGAAAGCTACGTCGATATGAACTTCACCAGATTCGATAGCACGAGCACGGCCACCGTGGGAACGAATCACTACAGGGCGTTTCAATACGCCAGGGTTTTGAGTTAAGAATTTACCAAGACGATCGCGCAAGCCAGATGTTTCAATAGCTGTTACAGTGCCGTCTTGAATCATTTCTACCAAGAACTCATGGCATGGTGACAAGGAAGAAGATGCGATAGTAATATCTTTGATACCTTTTGCTTGTACGCGTTCCATAACCATTTTCATTACATAGTCGCCATTGCGCAAGTGATGATGGAAGGACAATGTCATACCATCTTTTACGCCAGCTTTTTCGATTGCTTCATCGATGGAAGCAAGAACTTTATTTGTACCAACACGGCTCATGTGTACAGGTTTACCTGCACGATGAACTTTAGGTTCAATAGCGAATTCACCTTGATATACTTCGCGGCCTTCTAGTGCTGGGATATTTGTTGGGATATCGCGACCTACTTTATTTAACATCGTATTCTGCTCCTTCCTCTAATTCAACTTTAATGCCTGCTGCACGTGCTTTATCAACTACGCGTTGTGCACGAACTACGATAGGACCATCGATCATTTTACCATCTACGGAGATTACGCCTTTATTGTTGCGCAATGCATCTGCATAGCTGTTCAATACCTTAACGGAATGAGCGATTTCTTTTTCGTCAGGAGTGAATACTTCGTGGATAATTTTGATTTGGCTTGGGTGGATACAAGATTTGCCATCATAACCCAAAGCTTTAATGAATTCAACTTCTTCACGGAAACCTTGAGGGTCTTTCACATCGGAGAATACAGTATCGATTACTCGGATACCTGCTTCACGTGCTGCATGAAGGATTGTTTGACGAGCGAACAACAATTCAACAGCTGGTTTATGTTTACCTGTGCGAAGGTCTGCACGATAGTCTTCAGCGCCAAGAGCGATAGCAACTACGCGAGGGCCGTGGCAGATTTCACGAACATTGTATAAGCCACGAACGGATTCGATAGCTACGATAATATTGATTGTACCTTCTGGCCAGCCGTTAGCTTTTTCTACTTCTTCAATTTTCTTCGCTACGATTTCAACTTCAGAAACATCTTCAGTTTTAGGTAAACGAATCATATCAGGTTTAGCTGGAACGATAACATCAAGATCGTCATAGCCATAAGGAGTTTGTGTAGGATGGTTGATACGAACAACTGTTTCTGCACGGAATTTACGGGATTTCAATGCTTCTGCAGTTAAAAGACGAGCTGTGTCTTTTTCTGTAATTGGCACGGAATCTTCGATATCGATCATGATGGAGTCAGCACCGTGAATATCTGCACTGTTAATCATTTTAGGTGTATTACCTGGTACGAACATCATGGAACGAGACAAACGTTTTTTAGCAGCCTCTGTTAATGGGTTTGTTTTAACTTCTGGGAATGTTTTATCGTTAGCCATTATGCTTTGCTCCCCCTTTCCAATGCGCCCAACACGCGAGCTTTAATCGTGTAATCCCAAGCGTTTTTATCTTGTACGGTTACTTTTACGCCATCATAACCGGCTTCTTTCACTGTGTTCAAGATAACAGATTTAATTTGGTCGCCATATTGACGCATAACTTTGGATGTTAATTCGATTTCGATACCGCTAGCAATCGGTTCAACCGTTACTAATGCATCATTTTTTTCGTCGAAGCCAGCTTGTGCAGCTTTTACTAATTGTGCCATGTTGCATCCTTTCCTTGTGAAACATTTATAAAACTCAAGTCTGTACAGGCTCGTCGCGAGAGCCTATACAGACATTGAATACTAACAATTAAATTCTAACACTCCATAGTAATGATTTCTAATTACATGAAACCAGCGATTTTCCACCAAGGGATACCGATTACGTAGTTCAATACTAAACATACAACAGCGGAGATAAGACCAACTGTCCACCAGTCTTTTACATTGTTGTAACCAGCGGAGAAGATGATTGGACCAGGAGCCGCACCGTAGTGAGTTACGGAACCGCCATAGGAATTTGTACCAATTAAGATGAACGCTAATAATGTAGGATCGATTCCTGCGTTAATACCAACGATCAAGAATACTGGAAGCATTGCAGAAATGTATGCTGTACCTGATGCGAAGAAGTAACGAACCGCAACGGAGATTACAGAGATAAGGATAAGCATCATGAATGGATCTAAACCAAAGTTCATGTGAGTTTCTAAGAACTTAGCCAACCATTCGAAGAATTTTCCTTTGGTCAATGCAGAAGATAAGCCCAAGATGCCACCAAACCAAATCAATGTGTTCCAAGCTGCTTTAGTTTTGAGCAAATCATCCCAAGTAATAATGCCACATACAAATGTAGCAATCATCGCTACGATAGCCACTGCTGTAGCATCAATTTTAATACCAAATGTTGGAAGGATCCAACCTGTGATTGCAAGTAGTGCGATGGCGATAAGGCCTTTTTCAGACGCTTTCATAGGACCTAATTCTGCTAAACCATCAGCCGCAATTTTCTTGTTATCAATTTCTTTGACGGATGGACGTTCATACATATAGCCGATGAACGGAATACACATTAACATAATGAAGCCAGGTACGAACATAGCTAATGCCCATTGTCCCCAGTTCAAGGATACACCAGTCAATTTAGTAATGAAGTCTAATGCCAATAAGTTTGGCGCCATTGCTGTAGCGAATAAGAAGGATGTTACCTTTGTTGCAAAGTAACCATTCTGTAAAAGGTACGCACCTGCTTTTTTTGCAGTCTCACCAGGGTAAGAACCAACAGCTTCAGCGATGGACAAGTTGATAGGATATACGATACCTGCTGCACGAGCTGTGTTGGATGGAGTTGCTGGAGACAAGATCAAGTCAAGGAATGCCGTTACATAACCAAGACGAAGTGTTGTACTACCAAAAGCACGAACCAAGTAGTATGCGATACGATGACCAAGGCCAGTTTTACCAAATGCAACAGATAATGCAAAAGCTGCAAAGATTAACCATAATGCTGTATTGCTGTAACCAGCTAATACATCTTTAGTGTTGCTCAATAAGATAGAAGATGTAGCAACACCTAATAATACCGTAATAGGAACTGGGAATGGTTTTAATACCAAGCCCACGATAGTTGCTAAATAAATACCAAATAATTGCCATACTTGCGGTTTGAGACCATCTGGTGTGCCACCAAACCATGTGATTGCGACGATAGCAGCCATAACGCCAACGCGCCATAATTTGTCTTTCATGTGTGTCTTTCCCTTTCTGAATTAATTTAGGCATACATAAAATCATCTAGTCTTCAACAACATAATCGCTCGCGACGTCGATTACATTGATTAAGTCTACACTCATTATATATGTTTAAAAGAAATATGAATAATAGATTACCTTTATAGGGGTTATAAAAACTTTTATATCTACTAATCATACTTTTTATGCATTTTAAGCATAGAATTATAGTCCCAAATGAAAAAAATGCATGTATACCTCCTCAAAAGGATATACATGCACTTACATGGTACTATATTAATCTTAATCTATATTATGAGTTATTATATCGAAAAAGTCCAATACTGAAATAGCATGGATAAACAGTTAGAAAACCTCATAGATATGCTCTATTGATAATTCCTAGGACTTATATTCTCTAAGTATACTATTATCTACAACGGTGTGTTCCTTGTAATAATTACGGACATATTCAATAAAGGTTTTAACAACGATTAAATTTTCCGAATCTTTTGTGTACACCATATTGGTATCACGGGTGATATATTCACCATTTTTACTGCGTAATGGACTCACATAGATATCTTTGTCCTTACAGGATCCAAGTCCCATATACGTCAAGATAGACCATCCTAGACCTGCGCGCACAAAGTGACGACACGTACTCATAGAATTTACGTCCATCGCCACACTTGGAGGCTCGTCAAAATGTTCTGCACACCAAGTTTCAATAATATTTGCCACCGATGCATCTGTTTGGTATTTAATGAACGGTACCTTTACTAAGGATTCAGGCGGCACTAATTCTTTATATACAAGACAATATGGCTCTGCTAGTAACAGTTCAGACTTACCAGACACGTCATAGCCACCACGAGCAAAGGCGACCATACAGTCACCAGTATTAAACATTTTTACCACTTGATGGCTGAAAGCAGTCTTCACTTGGATATGAACATCAGGATATTGTTCGCGGAAAGCTCTCAATAAAGCCGGTAGTTCATAATCTGCAAAGTTGATAGATGATGCGATTTTCAAGGTCCCTTGAATCTTGCCAGAAGCGGAGTTCATAGCGTGCTCCAAAGCCTCTTCTTCTTGCATCATTCGCTTACAGTAATCATAGAAAATTTCGCCTTGTGCCGTGAGGGCAATCCCCTCAGCAGTCCGCAACAACAGAGAATGGCCCAAGGCTTTTTCCATATGGCGCAACCGATAACTCAACGCTGGTTGCGATAAAAATAATTTTTCTGCAGCCCTTGTAATATTGCCTTCATCGACAACAGTAACAAAGGTTTGCCATTCTCTATCGTCCATACAAACTCCTTTATTATCGCTTATTACCAAAGATGCGTAATAAGGATAAGAATAAGTTAATGAAATCTAGGTATAGGCTCAAAGCGCCTGTGATTTCAATGCGGTCTAAAATTGTTTCATCCTCCATGAGCGCCACTTGTGTCACATTATTCTTAATGCGGTTCACATCGATAGCTGTAAAGATAGAGAATACTACAACACCTACATAACCTAGAACTAAACTAACAGTATCACTAAAGCCACTGAGTACAGTCCAGTTAAAGAAGCGGGCCCCCATCATCACCAAGGATACGATGATCATGCCGAACAATGCCGCCATCACATATGGTGTAAGGGATGATAAATTACGTTTAGTTGTAGCCCCTACCACTGCAAAGCCAATGAAGAAAGCAAGCGTACCTATTAACGCCGGAATAACAACATCAAACACATTGTATCGCAATGATACCAAAGTCAATGTGAGACCATTCAAAGCACTATAGAGGAAGAACATACCTCGTAACGTCATTACATTAGCAGAATATGCACGAGCACTAAAAAGGAATACCACACCTAGCTCTACTAATAAGATAATATTAAAATTTTGGTACGCAAAGCGTAACCAATTTGGATTCACTAATGCAGCAAAGCCAACACCAATAGTTGTAAGTAAGCCTACAACCATCCATAAAAAAGAGCCTTTTAATCGTTGGGATACGATACTTTCAACCTGTGCAACCTCAGCTGCAGTAGGTCCTGTTACATTATATGGATTCATACTATCCCTCCTTATTTAATTATCACTTATAGAGATTATCGAGCATTGGCAATGCCCGCAAACACCTTACCACGTTCGCCATCGATAGTCACTTCTTGACCTTCAAGAAGCACTTCATGAGCATTTTTAGCGCCTAAGATAACAGGAATACCATAGGTAATGCCCGCAATAGCGCTGTCCGATGTATAACCATCTTCTACGGCAATAATGCCACCTGCTCGTTTTGCAATAGCCATCAATTCAGGCTCAATTGTGCCTACCACAAGGATATCACCATCTTTGAAACTTTCATAATTACCCTTATGATTAGCCGCAATGTATACATTACCTGTAACGGATTTACGTAAAATACCATTGCCAGACAAGAGTACTCGACCTGCAATGTGAACGCGAATCATGTTTGTAGTACCGGTTGCACCGGATGGCACACCAGCGGTAACAACTACAAGGTCACCAGACTCGATAGCCCCAGTACCAAGCGCACCAGTAATGGCTTGTTTTACCATTTCATCGGAGTTGATAATTTCATGTCCCTTAATAGCCTCTACGCCCCAGCATAATTGCATGCGACGAATAGTTTCCTCATGAGGTGTGACAGCGATGATTTTACAATCTGGACGATGACGCGCCACGCTAAGTGCGGTGTGGCCAGATTCAGTACATGTCAAAATAGCAGCGGCCCCGAGATTTTGAGCTACGCGCACACTAGCCAAGCATACGGCGCTTGTAGTAGTCATTTCTTCATCCTCACGAGCGCGGCTATAGCTATCGTAAATAGCAGCCTTTTCCGTTACCTCTGCAATGCGAGTCATGGTCGCAACAGCTTCTATAGGATAGGAACCATTGGCTGTTTCACCAGATAACATAATCGCATCGGTACCATCCAAAATGGCGTTAGCTACGTCACTTGCTTCCGCACGTGTTGGACGTGGATTTTGAATCATAGACTCAAGCATTTGTGTCGCCGTAATAACGGGTTTACCCAAGTTATTGCATTTTTCAATCATCATCTTTTGAAGTACTGGCACTTCTTCTGCAGGGATTTCTACACCGAGATCGCCACGCGCAACCATGAGGCCATCAGCTACTTCCAAGATTTCATCGATATTTTTAACGCCTTCTGCATTTTCGATTTTCGCGATAATCTTGATATCTTTTTTCTCAGACTCAAGAATGCGGCGAATAGCCACAATGTCTTTACCGCGTTGCATGAAGGATGCGGCCACAAAGTCTACCCCTTGTTGACAGCCAAAGCGCAAGTCCGCTTCATCCTGTTCAGATACAGGTGGCAAGCTTAGTGCTACACCTGGTACGGCTACACGCTTGCGGTTGCCGATTTCCCCGCTATTTTGAACAGTTGTAATGATATTATTGCCTTCGATAGCATCGATGGTAAGTGTTACAAGCCCATCAGCCAATAGAATTTTATCCCCTACGGACACATCACCTGTAAGACCTTTGTGGTTCACGGAGCTAAGCTCTTTTGTGCCTTCCACATCATCTGTAGTCAACGTAAATGGTTGACCAGCTTCGAGGAATACCTTGCCTTCTTTAAATAGACCGAGACGAACCTCAGGGCCTTTTGTGTCGAGCAATAATGCGATCGGTTTATTCACAATCATCGCTGCATCGCGCACCATTTGCATGCGTTCTGCTTGCTCTTCATGGGATCCGTGAGAGAAGTTAAAACGAGCTACGTTCATGCCCGCCCGCATCATATCTTCTAAGATACCAAATTTATCCGTTCCCGGACCTACAGTACATACTATCTTTGTACGTTTCATCTTTCCTCCTATGAAAGCACATCCAAGATTGGATCTTTCATTTCTTATTATATCAATGTTGGTGAAAGCTATCTGTGCCTCACACAACATATGTTATTGCACCTCTACGGAGCCTTCACCTAAAATAGATTCAATAGCCCTGATGGATTCATCACTAGGGTCAAAGCACATATTTGGTGGCAGATTAATCCGTTTTCGTTGACGGTGTAAATATAATGACGTTGGCACAGAGCCAGCAGTGCTAGTCAACACGCGTTTTAAGGCTTCGCTATTTTCTGGTGTATCATATTGGCTATAAATGTGGATTGCCACCTGTTTTGCCTGCCCATAGTTTACCTTTAATGGCGTAATACGGTCTGCAATGATTTGCACACCTTTTTCATCCGCATCAACCCGGCCTTTTACCTTAACAATCATATCGACTGCAATGAATTGCTGGCTTTGACTAAAGACCTTAGGGAATGCCACTACATTAGCCGCACCAGAATAATCTTCAATGCGAAGAATGGACATAACCTCATTGCGCTTCGTCATGCGGTCTGATTTATTTTCGATGAGACCGCCAAAGGTAATGGTTTGACCATCGTATTGCTCTGGATTTTCTACGAGAGCGCCCAGTTCAAAGAGGCCCTCCAACTCCTTCGCATATCCTTGCAATGGATGCCCCGTAATGTAAAAGCCGGTATATTCCTTTTCATCCTTTAACTTATCGTCTTCCGATAAATCCTCCACATTGGGAACAGGGATAAAATCGACAGATTCTTCCATATCGCCAAAGAGGTTCATAGTGCCCATAGCGGCATCCTTTTGCTCTTTAGCACCAACGGCTTGTGCGCTTTCATACATGTGCAACAATTGGTTACGATTTTCCTTGAAACCATCCATGGCACCACAACGAATGAGACTTTCAAGCAATCGTTTATTAACGACCTTATTATCCACCCGTTTGCAGAAGTCCACGATATCCGTATATAGACCATGCTCATTGCGCTCAGTAATCAAGCGATCGATGGCATTGTCCCCTACGTTCTTGATACCGCCAAGCCCGAAACGAATAGCATCGTCTTGTACGGCAAAGCTGCGCTCAGAATAGTTAATATCTGGACCTAAAACCTTAACATTGTGCTTCTTGCAGGAGTTGATGTAATACGTCAACTTTTGCATGTTCTGCATGAAGCTCGTCATGGTAGCCGCCATGAATTCAGGGAAATAATGGGCTTTCAAGTACGCCGTTTGGTACGCGATATACGCATAAGCCGCACTATGTGATTTATTAAAGCCGTAACCAGCGAAGTATACGAGCAAATCGAATACTTCATTCGCAACGGACTCGGTAATACCGTTCGCTACAGAGCCTTGAATAAAGGACTCCCGTTGTGCCTTTAGAACAGATTCCTTTTTCTTGCCCATAGCACGGCGCATCAAGTCCGCTTGACCAAGGGAGAAACCACCCATGGCGGACGCAATCTGCATAACCTGTTCTTGGTATAAGATTACACCAAAGGTATCTTTTAAAATCGGTTCTAAAATTGGATGTAAATAGGTAACCTCTTTTTTACCGTGACGGCGGTCGATAAAGTCCGCCACCATCCCAGAGCCTAGTGGGCCTGGACGATACAAGGCTACCAATGGAATTAAATCTTCAAAATGCTCAGGCTTAAGGTCCATTACAAGCTTTGTAATACCTTCCGACTCAAGCTGGAATACACCAGAGGTGTCGCCTTTTGTGAGAATGTCACACGCCGCCTTATCATCAAGCGGAATGGCATCTAAGTCTAGGTCAATACCACGGTTCGCCTTGATGAGCTTTAAGGCATCCCCCATAACCGTCAAGGTACGGAGGCCCAAGAAGTCCATTTTTAAAAGCCCTAATTCCTCGATGTTATCCTTATCGTACTGCGTTACAAAGCCTTCATCGTTGGCATTTTGTACTGGTACGTGGTCATCTAGAGGGTCCGCAGAAATTACGACGCCCGCCGCATGCGTGGACGAATTTCGCGCTATGCCTTCTAGCTTTTTACCAAAATCAAATAATTCTTTAACGTTTGGATCAGCTTCGTATAAAGCCTTTAACTCTTTACCTTGTAAAGCCTTATCCAAGGTAATCCCTAGTTCGTTGGGAATCATCTTAGCGATGCGGTTCACTTCAGCCAGTGGTAAGTCCAGCACGCGACCTACGTCACGAATTACGGCACGCGCTGCCTCTGTACCAAAGGTAATAATCTGGGATACGCGCTCCTGTCCGTATTTTCGCGTTACATATTCGATAGCTTGACCACGTTTTTCATAGCAGAAGTCAATATCGATATCGGGCATACTGACACGTTCCGGATTGAGGAACCGTTCAAAGAGCAAATCGTATTTTAATGGATCAAGACCTGTAATACCTAATAGATAGGCTACTACAGAACCAGCTGCAGAACCACGACCTGGACCTACTAAGATATCGTGCTCACGGGCATATCGTACATAGTCCCATACGATGAGGAAGTAATCCTCAAAACCCATCGTACCGATAACATCTAACTCGTAGTCGAGACGCTTTTGTAACTCTTCAGACGTTTCACCATAAAGGCGTGGAATTTCTTGTTCACAAACCTTACGTAAATACGTTTTAGACGTTTCCCCTTCTGGCACATCAAAGTGAGGCAAGTGATGTTCGTCGAAGTTGAATTCTACGTTACAGCGCTCTGCAATTTTTAATGTGTTTTCAATGGCCCCAGGAATATGAGAGAACAACTGCGCCATCTCATCCCCGGATTTCAAATAGAACTCATCATTAGGGAACTTTAAGCGGTCCACTTCGGCACGGCGGCGGCCTGTAGAAATACAAACCTTAATATCCTGAGCGTCTGCATCCTCTTTTAAGACATAGTGGAAGTCATTAGACGCTACGATGCCAAGACCGTATTCCTTGCTGAGCTTAATGAGCTCCTCTTGTGCCTTTGCTTCTTCTGGTAACCCGTGATTTTGGATTTCCAAGAAGAAATTGTCTTTCCCGTACGTCTCAATATACCATTCGATGGAACGCTTCGCGCCCTCCATATTATCTTGCAAGATATACTGAGGGATTTCTCCTTGAATACAAGCACTAAGGGCAATTATACCCTTGCTGTATTGGCGCAATAAATCACGATCTGCACGAGGACGATACAACATACCTTCTGTAGATGCTTTAGATACGATTTTAACGAGATTACGATACCCTTCCATGGTCTCAGCCAACAAGATAAGATGTTTTAGTCTTTCACGGCTGCGACCTTCTGGACGATCGAATCGGCTATTTTCCGTTACATATACTTCACAACCAATGATAGGCTTAATGCCTTGGGCCATACACTCTTTATAGAAATAAATGGCGGCGTACATATTGCCGTGGTCTGTAATGGCAAGGGCCGGCTGATTTAACTCCTTCGCACGACGTACCATGTCAGGCAAACGACTGATGCCGTCCAGCAAACTAAATTCTGTATGACTATGTAAATGTACAAATGGCTGCATGGTACACCTCCTTTAAGGGCGATGAGCAAAATACACGTTCAATGACTTCTTGCGGACCTTCCAATCTGGCAAAAACTGTGCCACGAGATTGTGAAAGTTCTTGGAATGGTCTAAATATTTAAAATGGGCAAACTCATGAACCATAACGTATTCAATATACGCCTGTGGCCCCTCTAATAAGCGGGTATTCATCTTAATGAGCTGCTTTGCAGGCGTACAAGAACCCCAACGGCTCTTCATGCGCTGCTGCTTTATGGTTGGCATAGGTACATCAATACCTTGCTTGTGAAAGCGCTGATATACGACCTTCGCCCAGTGGACAAAGACCTTCTCCCCTAAATTACGCCAATAACTTTGCATTAATTTATGCTTTGCTTCAAAGGTCGTACCACGAGGTACTACCATGGTAAGGATGGCTTTTCCGTCAAAGCCGATATGAGGCTTTCCATCCTGCTCAACTAGGCGTAAGGTAACGAGAATACCAAGAATTGATAAGCTTTCACCATTCACATACTGCAACGCCTCAACGCACTTGGCATTCAATGCATCAATCTTGTAACGAGCCCGCTCAATGGAGGGCATATTTTCGATGACAAATTTATCCACCACATAATCCGGTATGTACCCATTCGCCGACACATGGATCACACCATCCCTGGTAATGCGCATGTTCATGTTCTTCACACGCTTGATGGTTAACTCATATTCAATTCTGTCGCCATTATAGGTAATAGACCTAGTTGTTGAAGTATTCATACCTTTTATTTTATCATAAAACACTCATAAAATCGTAAAATTCTAGTGATTTTAATAGAATGACTTAGATTTTAAGTAATTCTGATTTTTTACTATTTTGTAATATAAAAATGACACCTATACCAAGCCCTTATGGGTGGTATAGGTGTCATTAAAATAATCTGTAATATCAAATTATTTATTAGTATAGAAAAGTCTTAATAAATACATCACAAGCTTGTCTTACGAAGCATCCAAATCACCAAAATATTAAGCATATTATTTTACTTTAACAATAATAGAACGATTAGGATATCTCATCTTCTTATCTTTCAACCGATTATAAATATCCTGTTCCTCAGAAGTTAGGTCTGCCTTACTAGATAAAATATGTATGTGAATTGGTTTCTGTTCTTTTTCTAGCTCTTTTTTCTCTATCAAATAGTTGTTTAAAGTATATTTTTTATAATTTTCATCGGTTTCCTCATCAAATAAATAGTATATTTGATCTAAAATTAAATCAATTTTTAGAAAACCTGTTTTTCCATAACTATATAGATAGTTTAATTGTGATTCGTAAGAGTATCCATTATATTCTAATGTGGACCCAGTTTTATTATCCAATATATAATTTTCACCCTTGGAATATCCCAAAAAATAACGAGGTTCATATTTATATGAATTAGATTCACCAATATAGATTATTGAGCATACTGCTAAACTCAAAATACTTACCAAAATAATTAATATATATTTCATCTCTACTATGCTCTCACTTCAGCTTAAATAACAGTATCAATTTGAATTCCATATTTAAAAGGCTTTATAATTCTAGCTCTCTGTTCTAAATATGCAATATTAGCTGCAGCAATTAATGCACTCTCCTTTGATGCACTCATTACCATAGACCATAGTTTATCTATATACGCAGTAGAAAGCTCTGCCGGAGGAATAGATCCGATTTTATTATCGTAATCAGGAAGCCATTCAAAATTATATAAATCTTTTGCTTGCCCAACCACATGAACTTTATCTTCAGAAATTTTTGTCATTCTAACACCAATCTTTAATTTTCCGAATGCAGCTTTAGCATTACCAAATGCAGCATCTATTTTATCATAAGACACTCATAAAATCATAAAATTCCGGTAATTTTAATAGGACTTATTTAATATAAGTAACATAATACTCCTCTTTAATTAAGAAGTTTTATATTTAATGACTACCGCTTAAACTGATCAAAAAATAATAAAAGATTCCAAGTCCTAACTACGTTATTAGAACTTGGAATCTAAAATTATACTGCTATTAAAAAGAAATTCGGCTACCTTGTGATTGAAACCTTCCAGGCGCTTCTGACAATTTCTTATATATATCAAATGTTTCAGATGGACCTAAACTTTCAATCGGTTGTAATATCATATTATCACCGTAATACCATTGTTGTAATCTTGTAAAATTATTTATAATTTCAACATCTTCTGGATTTAAATAATATACAATAATTGTATTGCTCTCTTGATTAATAATAACATAGACATCATCATTCATCGCATAAATTTTATCATTAATAATATCCATCGAAATACCTTTATTAATGAGATATACACTGTTGGCCTTATCAAAAATTGTATTGTATCTGCTATCAACTACATACCGATACTGTAAATCATGATATAACCAACCCCCACCTATAAAGAGAAATAGACCAAATATACCTACCAATATCGTGGATAACTGCAGTAGACCTTTAATAAAAACAATTATTTTATTCATATTTGTATATTAGTAATATTTCTCCATAAACTCACGTCATCTTATACTCAATAATATCTCTATTATAAATAATAAATCTAGTTGTTGAGATATTCATATCTTTTATTTTATCATAAAACACTCATAAAAACTTAGAAATCTGGTGATTTTAATAGAACTACTTAGATTTTAAGTAATAATGATTTTTTATCATTTTGTAATATAAAAATGACACCTATACCAAGCCCTTGTTGGTGGTATAGGTGTCATTATAATAGTATGTAATACTAACCTACTAATCTGAGTAAGATAATTCTAAAGATACTTCACCATTAGCTGTTAATATAAATATTAATCCAGAGAACGGATTTTGATTATAGAATTTAAAAGTCTCAATCATTGATAAAATTTCATTCTTTAAATTATACATAACTTCCGAAATAATAGCCGGCTCTTCATCATTATTTTCTACATACTTTGTAATATATGAATCATCCTCAGTTTTATAAACCAAAAGCTCTACAGAGGAATTATTAACATTCATATCAAAGTGTAATTTAGCACGATGCCAATTTAGAGGCGTTAACTTGTATATACTTTTGGCTACTTTATTATAATGTTTTTCAAGTTCCGATTCTAAGCTTTTATGCTTTAACTTAAATGCCTTATCAATGGCAGTATAATTTTTTGCTAATACACGAGATTCCATATCTTCCAATAATAAAACACCTCGTGGACCTTTTAGCATTTCTTTATATACATCCGGATCAAATTCATCTTCATTTTCCAAAACACCAAAGTTTTTATATACCCACTTATATCTATTTTGGAGCCAGCAATCGTCAGTTACAGGGTCATTATGAAATTCACAATGTGGCTCATAATCATCGCGTGAAATATACATTGTTCCCCACGTCCATTGTTCTGTAGAGGCTTCATGAAGTAAACGTACATACGTTAAAATCTCACTAGTTCCAGCTTTTATAGATTTTACTTTTTCATCACTGCAATTATATAGCAAATCTCCATAACTAATGATTGAACCAGCCGGGGTTTTTACATAATAACAAGCCGAACTCATACCTGATTCTGTACATTCAAAAAACAAATAACACTTATACCAATGTATTGGCATACAATCAATAAGTATATCTCTTATTTTATTAATATATATATCCATATATCCTCACATTAATTATTAGGAATTTCGTCAGAAAATCTTCTATTCCTCTTACATCATCATTAGTAATGATTCGATGTTTATCTAAATCAAGAAATGTTAGGTCATAACCTAAATAATACCAGCGATTATTGTTAGTATTTAGCATCATGGTCTGAGTTCATTAGCATTTTTCTAACGTTATATAAAGCCTCTTTTGAAAAGTCTTCTAGCTTAGTTTTCTTAAATAATAATCATAAGTATATATACAACTTAAAAATCTTCTAGAATCTATAATCCTAAGTCTATAAACTCCCCTGAAACTTTAATCTGCCAAAACATCCCTTTAGTAGCTTTTAAATCAATGCCTGTTTTTAACTTGTCAAAACTCACATCATAAAATGGTAATAATATCTGTAATGATGCTAATTTTGCTTTCATAGTAATTAAATCTTTACTTAATTGCCCGGATATATTAGTATCCGCTATCTCCTGTAAATTGGAAATACATGCTTGAAGATCTTCATTCTGAATACGTTCACACGTATATATTTCAGACAAATAGGTCTGTTTAATACAACTTAAGATTGATTCAGAAATGAATTCAGGTTTTTGTAAGACTTCATACAATCCTAACAAAAACAACGCCCAAAATATCTCCTCTACATAATCGGTAAAGAAATAGATACCGAACTTCTTTTCATCATGTGTAGAAATCTTTAACACTTCAGATAAAGTATTACCCTCTAACTCCCGTTCTATTAAAGCAATCCAACTACTGCATTCAATATCATCTAACGTATCATTTAATGCTGGTATAGGGATTCTACGAGCCATCCACTCATCAACATCCTCTAAACTCATCCCATCACCAATTATATTTAACAGTTTATCGGACAGATGTGCTTTTCTACACATTAATCGAATTAACATACTAAATATGTAATATTCTAAAATGGTCAAGTCAATATAATTTCGTCTATATGCCTTAACAGCACCCAATATAAAGACCATTAAAAATGTATCTAAGCTTTTTTTACTTTTAAAATAGATCATATTTATACCTCTATCCACTAATTTATTCTAGCTTAAAATCTATACGTTCATCATTAACCCGTTTTACTTAGTGAATTATAATAGTCCATTATCCATCAGCAAACCCAACAAAGTAAATATTGCAAAAAATAAGAAGATACTCAAAATAATCCTTACTACACATCTCACTATAGGCTTAGCTGAAGTAAAAGATTCTATACTATCATGATTACCAATCAACTCAGGAATACAAATAAATGCAATTAAAAATCCTATAGCCTGAATTGTACCTTTAACCTCATAATTTGTATCATATAAATTCAAAAAAGAATCAAAGAACTCCATCGATCTACTAAATCTCCTTATAATTAAGATAATACATACTAAATAGAATATTTACATTCCTATCTTTTTCAAAACTAACAACTCCATCAAATCAACTCGTTAAAGTACTCTCAATTTTTACTACACAATATTATGAATATAAATATAATATATTACTACTTTTTATTAACATAATTATCTCTTAATTGTAACAAGATGGTCCGTTCGTCTTTCCCAATTTCATCAAGACTATTTAATATGGTTAGATAATCGCCATAGTTATATTTCAACATAGTAATTAAAGAGTCTCTAACCTTTTTACCAGCAATACTTTCATCAAAATATACTTGTATATTATTTGTTTCTTTATCAATGATAATAAAACCACTAACATTAAATATTAAGATTTTAGTAGGAGTCTCTTTTATTCCTCTTACGTCATTTGTAATAATTAGATGCTTATCTAAGTCGAGAAATGTGGCTTCATAGCCTGAATGATACCATCGTTTATTATAATATTTAGCACCACGTTCTGAGTTCATCAGCATTTTTTCAAAGTTATCTAAAGTCTCTTTTGAAAAAGCTTCTAACTTAGATTTCTTATTAACAATCATCTTAGATCTTGAATAATTAATTTTATGCTTGCCAGTCTCATCACCGTAAATTTCAAATTCTAGAACATCTAACATGTGATTTCTAATATCATATCGACCGATTCCATCATAGCCTAAATAATAATAGTAAGGCTCATCAAGATATACGGCTAAAATACGACTAGAGACGGTTTCTTTAATTGATGTATCTACTAATTCATGGGACTCATCCAGAATAACTATATTATTAGGAGAACCATCGTGATAATAATACTGATAAATAGTGGTACTAATAATTGCTATAACAATCAGTATTAAAGAACAAATTTTTTTCATACCAAACTACCTAAGCTATATAATCAAATAGCTTCATACAAAACACCAACATCTTTTAATAATATCAAATATCATATCTAATTAATAAATATTTATTCCCCTTCTATAATTCAATTATATGTTAAACTAGCGTATACCACCAACGAATATTTTGTTATGTTGCGGCAAAAAAAGTACCATCTATCAAGGGACGACTTATGTGTCGTTTAGCCCCAAATAGATGGTACTTTTTATAATTAAGTTAATTAAATTGTTTAAATAAACATGTTCCACTCAATCTACAATGTAGTATAGCACTACTTTATATTCCGTCGTGCCGCCAGACTACCAGCGCTACTAGCTAGGCCCGCCCGATTAATATGTGGGTTCCCATGTTTGTACGTCTTTGGCTTGCTACCTTTATCTTCTACCTTTGATTTCTCAAATTTAGTAAATAAATTATCAAGCTCACGCAAGAGCGCACGTTTTTGCGAGTCTTTTAACTCAAATACATCACCTTTATAGGCGATGTATTTATTTTTTAGTACAGGACTGAGATCATAGATGGGCTCGTGTTCTTCTCCATTTACATCCAACAGCTCATCCAAGGTCAATCCATAATAGCGAGACAGGGCACAGAGTGTATCTAAATCTGGTTCGCGATACCCTGTTTCGTAATTTGAAAGCGCCGCATTACTGATACCTACGGCCTTTGCTACTTCGATTTGGCTTTTGCCCATGCGCACGCGAGCACGCTTTAAGTTCTTGTAAAACTGCATGTTCATCACCTGTATCGATACATAAACAACTACAAACTATATACTTTTATAATAATGTATCACTGATTTTTTTGAAAGCTTCATCAGCAACGGCTAATGTGCGTTCCACTTCACTACTCTTGTGGCAGATAGATACGAAATTACTTTCATAAGGACTTGGCGCATAGTAAATACCATGGCTCAAGTTATGGTGGAAGAACATTTTGAATTGTTCTTCGTTGCAAGCTGCCGCATCATCAAAGTTCTTAACTGGTTTGTCAGTGAAGAAGATGGTGAACATAGAGCCTACATGCTGTACTACAACAGGCACATTGTATTGTGCCGCCAATCTTTCAAAGCCTTCGCAAAGGGCAATCGTCGTATCTTCTACTTGTTTAAATACCGTTGGATCACGTTGCAGAATGGAAAGCGTTGCCAAACCAGAGGTAACGGCAATTGGGTTACCACTCAATGTACCAGCTTGGTAGATAGGACCAGCTGGAGCAATTTGGTTCATAATCTCGCGAGAGCCACCAAACACGGCAAGTGGCATGCCACCGCCAACGATTTTACCAAGGCATGTAAGGTCCGGTTTAATCTTGTAACGCTTTTGGGCACCCCCACTGCTAGCGCGGAAGCCACACATAACTTCGTCAAAGATCAACACAGCGCCGTGAGCCTTAGTCACTTCGCGCAAGGTTTCGAGGAAACCTGGTGCTGGAGGTACGCAGCCCATGTTACCAGCTACAGGTTCAACTATGATCGCCGCAATAGTATCGCCGATCTCGTCGAATAATTTACGAACCGCTTCAGAATCATTGTACGGCAATGTTATGGTATTCTCTGCTACGCCTTGAGGAACGCCAGGGCTATCCGGCACGCCAAAGGTAGCAAGGCCAGAGCCAGCTTTTACCAAGAGAGCATCGCTATGACCATGGTAACAGCCCACAAATTTCACGATGCGATCGCGACCAGTATAGCCACGAGCAACGCGCAAGGCACTCATGGTAGCCTCTGTACCAGAGTTTACGAGGCGGATAACCTCCATAGACGGCATGAAGGCTTGTATCTTTTTAGCCAATTCTATTTCTAGTAGTGTAGGCGCACCATAGCTAGTACCGCGAGGAATAGCCTCTTGCAAGCTAGCAATAACTTCAGGGTTCGCATGGCCCAAGATCATAGGTCCCCAGCTCAACACATAGTCGATATATTCGTTGTTATCGATATCATAAATACGGCTGCCGCTGGCGCTGCTAATAAACGGAGGGTTAGATCCTACGCTGCGGTAGGAACGAACAGGGCTGTTTACGCCGCCTGGCATATAACGTTTAGCCTCGTTAAAGGCCTTTTCAGATTTACCGAGTTGGAACATAGTTCCTCCTTATTGTTGTAACCATTTAGCAATATCTAAGGCATGGTACGTAATGATGATTTTAGCACCAGCACGCTTCATGGAAAGCATTGTTTCCATAACGAGACGTTCTTCGTCGATGAGACCAGCCGCAGCAGCAGATTTAACCATCGCATATTCGCCGGATACATTGTATACCGCCACAGGCAATTCATAGCGGTCACGCGTTTCACGAACGATGTCCAAGTAGGACAAGGCCGGTTTAATCATGATAATATCTGCACCTTCAGCGATGTCGAGTTCGATTTCTCTGAAAGCTTCTAAACGATTAGCCGGGTCCATTTGATAAGATTTGCGGTCACCAAATTTTGGCGCAGAATTAACAGCTCCGCGGAACGGACCATAGTAAGCAGATGCGTATTTTGCCGCATAGCTCATGATAGATACATTGGTATAACCTGCCGCATCAAGGGCTTCACGAATAGCACCTACGCGACCGTCCATCATATCGGATGGAGCCACCATATGTGCACCAGCTTCTGCTTGGCTTACCGCAACTTTACAAAGCAATGGTAATGTTTCGTCGTTCAATATTTCATGGTCATCGATCATGCCACAGTGACCGGTAGAGGTATATTGGCACAAGCATACGTCAGAAATAACCAAGAGATTTGGCACGGCTTCGCGGATGGCTTTGATGGCTTGTTGTACTGGTTGGGACATATCCCAAGCAGAGGAACCTTGCTCATCTTTATATGTAGGAATACCAAAGATTTCTACACCACGCACACCAAGATCATAAGTCTCTTGAGCTACTTTCACAGCCTCGTCAACAGACAAGTGATATTGACCTGGCAATGTGTCGATTTCTTTTTTAATACCTTCACCAGGCACGATAAATAATGGATAAATCAAATCAGTTACGTCGAGTGTCGTTTCGCGTACCAAATCTCGCATTTCTGGATTGATACGCAAGCGGCGAGGACGGTATGTTAAATCGTACATGTAATCCTCCTAAATGTCTTTTACAATAGCGTTTACTAAGCCATCTGTTGTATATACATCGCTGATGATAGCCGGTTTAAGACCTGCACTCATAGCCGTAGCAGCCGTAATTGGACCAATGCAAGCCACTTTAGTTTTGCCTAATAGCTCTAGTGCATTGTCTCCCAATAATTGAATTGTATTTGTTACAGTAGAAGAACTTGTAAAGGTAATGTAATCTACATTGCCTTCTGTTAAAGCTGTTACTAATGCATCTTGTTGAGATGTATCTTGTGTTGTTTCGTACAAACGCAAGATATCTACATTCATATCGCGGTGACGCAAGCAACGTGGAATCACATCGCGTGCTACCTTTGGTTGAATCAACAATACAGAATCTCCTGCACTGAGTTCTTCTTCAAGAGCCTCTACAGCAGATTCAGCCTTGTAGTCTACAGGAATGATATCCGGTACGATGCCATATTTTTGAAGTTCACGAGCCGTAGCACAGCCGATAGCCGCCACTTTAGAGTTGCCTAACGCACGTGTATCTTTGCCTTCTTTATATAGAGCATCGAAGAAGTAGCGAACCCCTTCACCAGATGTGAATACGATGCATTGGTATTCTTTTGTATTGTTAATGATGCGTTTATCTTCCTCAAACAATTCCAATGGAGATGTTTTAATTGCTGCTGCTTCCACTACATTAGCACCTTGAGCCGCTAATTTTTCGCGGAATGCACTTGCTTGGGAGCGAGCGCGTGTGACTACAACCGTTTTGCCAAATAAAGGTTTATTATCGAACCATTGTAATTTTTCACGAAGGTTGACTACATCACCTACTACGATGATAGCTGGTGCTTTCAATTTAGCCTTTGCTACATCTTCAACGACATGTTCAAGGGTAGAAACCAATACCTCTTGTACTGGTTTTGTTCCCCACCGAACAAGTGCTACTGGTGTAGAGGCTGCCCGGCCATGGGCCATCAGCTTTTCGGCAATGACAGGCAAGTTGCCGACACCCATTACAAAGCAAAGTGTATCTACCGCCGTAGCAAGGCCTTCCCAATGAATGCCAGATACTGCTTTTGTAGGATCCTCATGACCTGTTACCACCGCAAAGGATGTGGCCATAGCTCGTTGCGTTACAGGAATACCCGCATAAGCAGGCGCTGCGATTGGAGATGTTACGCCTGGCACGAATTCAAAAGGTACACCTGCTTCGCCAAGAGCCATCGCTTCTTCACCACCGCGACCAAATACGAGCGGATCACCGCCTTTTAATCGCGCTACAATTTTGCCTTCTTTACCCTTTTGAACTAAAAGCTCATTGATTTCCCATTGATGCATTGTGTGATCTTTACATTGCTTACCAGCGTAAATCAATTCAGCATCTGGACGTGCCCATTCTAACAGATGAGCATCCGCTAAATAATCATATACAATTACATCTGCCTTTTCGATGCATTCACGACCTTTTACAGTGATAAGTTTAACATCTCCAGGGCCCGCACCAATTAGATATACCATACCTGTCATTTTATAATTCCTTCCTCTATGAGAGCATCCACAATGCGTTTGCCCCCTTCTTCGTATAAAGCTTTTGCAAGGTTTTTTCCAAGGATTTCTCCCTTTTTAGCAGGGCCAGAGATTTCCCCTTCGTACACAGTTTTTCCATCGAGGGATGCAATCATGGCTTTCAAGGTTAATTGTCCTTTATTGATAGTACCATGCACGCCCATTGGCACTTGGCAACCACCGTTTAGTTGACGCAAGAAACTGCGTTCCCCTTCAACGGCATAGCGCGTTGCTTCATCGTTGATAGGAGCCAACATATCAAGCATTTCCGTATCGTCGGCGCGACACTCAATAGCGAGCGCCCCTTGTCCAACGGCAGGAATCATTTCATCAGCCTTGAAGACTTGTGTAATTTGGTCTTCTAAACCCAATCGTTTAAGCCCTGCTTGAGCCAAGATAACACCATCTAGCTTTTCCGTTTCGATCTTGCTCAAACGAGTTTGTACATTGCCGCGAATAACCTCTACCTTTAGGTCAGGGCGAACGTGTAGCAATTGAGCTTGACGGCGCAAGCTACTGGTACCAACACGAGCCCCTTGTGGCAATTTGTCTAGTGTTTTATACACAGGGCTCACCAGTGCATCATAAGGCACTTCACGAGCAGAAATAGCCCCAAGAGTGAGGCCTTCTGGCAACTCTGTAGGCATATCCTTTAAGCTATGTACGGCGATATCAATATCGCCTTTATGCATAGCCTCTTCTAGCTCAGCAGTAAATAAACCTTTACCACCAACTTGAGCCAGTGGTTTCTCTAGGATACGGTCACCCTTTGTATTAAAGTGAACTAGCTCTACCGTAATATTGGGGTACAGACGTTGTAATTCTGCACTAATATGTTCAGCCTGCCATAGGGCAAGGGCACTTTTTCGCGTGCCGATTCGAATATAATCTCTCATGGCATTAGCCTTCTTTCTCAAGATTAAACATATCTTTGAATAAGTCCCAGTACAAGCCTTCTTCCTCTGTACCAGCAATTTCGTTGAAGTGAATCATCGGTTCACGCAACATTTTGCGAATAATCATGCGACTCATCGAGTCCATAACACGGCGCTCTTTATCGGAAATATCTGGCAATTTAGCTAATGCGCGATGTAACTCACGACGGCGAATCCGCTCTGCCTTTTCTGTGAGCAATGCCATCATAGGACGCACTGTTAAATAGCTCAATTTATCCAACAAATCTTCAATAGCATCATGAATAATAGGTTCTGCCCGACGAGCTTCCTCTTCGCGCTGCGCCTTATTTTCTTCTACTACACTTTCAAGAGAATCAATATTAAATAGGTAAATACCGTCCAAGTCTGCCACCGCAGGATCGATATCGCGAGGCACCGCTATGTCGATCATAACGATAGGTTCACCTTTACGAAGAGTCGTAATTTTCTTGGCTTCTCGTTCCGTAATAATATAATGTGGCGCCCCTGTAGATGTGATAAGAATATCCGCATCTTTAGCATAGTCTACAAAGTTATCGAGCTTAACAGCTTTACCATTAAAGCGTTGCGCTAACATTTCAGCCTTAGCAAAGGTTCTATTAGATACGAAAATCGTTTTTACACCCTTCGCTTGTAAATGTGTAGCCGTCAACTCGCTCATAGTACCTGCCCCTAAAATGAGTACCGTAGCTTCAGATAATGGCTTATCTAAGCTATCCTCAGCTAGGTTAACAGCGGTGTAACTAACGGATACAGGCGTATTTGCAATGCCCGTATTGGTACGCACCTTTTTACCAACCCCAATAGCACGTTGGAATAAAATATTAAATATTGTGCCCGTACAGCCTGCGCTATAAGCCTGAATATAGGCCCCTTTTAATTGGCTCAAGATTTGGCCTTCCCCTAACACAAGGGAATCAAGACTAGCAGAAACGCGGAATAGATGCTCAATACAATCTCGTTCTTCGTAGAAGAAGAATGCATCTGCATCGATATGATCTGCTCCTTTTAAATCTTTTAACACTGCCAACATGTAATCCTTCGGGAATTCTACACCTTCTAAAGCAGCATAAATTTCCGTTCTATTACAGGTGGATAATATAACGCATTCTGAGATACAGTCAAATTCATAGAGGCGATTTAGTGCGGCAACTACCTCGTCTTTATCAAACGAGAAACGTTCACGCACCTCTACAGCGGCACTTCTATGATTTAGACCTAATACCACTAATTGCATAGTTTAGTTTCTCCTCTATAATCATCCACTCTCCCTTGAGAATGGCTTCAAATGTTTCTACCGTCAGATTGTCTCGCCAAAATTTCTGTCGAGCCTCTGGAGTAGGAAGTAGTAACTTTACTTCTTCTCTAAATATTTTAAGTCTAGGCATAGCCTTTTGCAACTGACCATAACGATTCATCATATCTTGTCGTACGAGACGATTGATACGAGGTCCTACATTATTGGCACTAATAGCAATATGAAGATCGCCGAGTTCAAGGGATGACGGCACAGTAAATCTACACGCGCTCGGATCATCACTGCGGTTGGTCCACACACGATGTTTTTTTCCTAGCTCATACAAGGTATCGTTTAGTTCATGATTATCTGTGCAGATAAACAGCAAACTACTCGAAATAATATGCTCTTCGTCGTCCATTGTGAAAGCCCGATCACACCAAGTGATGCGATTTTCCTTTGCCCATTGGCTAATCGTATCCGTTACAGCAGGAGCGATAACGACAATTTGGCAAGGCTCCTCAATAAAAAGCTGCATCCGTCGTTCCGCTACTTCTCCGCCGCCTACGAATAGGATTATATCTTCAGTTGTAGGTTGAAATGTTATGGATACCATGGCTGTCCTACTATATACAAAAAAATCGGCTTGATGGTCAAGCCGATTTTCAACTGCCTACATAAATCGTTTCAGATATACGCCGATACGCCCTTTACGAGAGGTACCTGTAATAGCTTCTACCTTCATTCGGCCACGACCACGCATGGAAATGACATCTCCTTCTTTAACCTCTTGGGATGCCCCCTTAGCTGGTTGCCAGTTTACTTGTAATAAGCCCGCATTGATAGCACTCACCAATTTAGTGCGAGATACACTAAATCCAGAACTTGCTACCGCATCTAAGCGCAAGGAAGCGACTGTAGTGCGAACTTCTTTAATTTTTTCTTCTTTTGGTGCAATATCTGATAACTCAATAGCCTCTACAGATACAGAAACCATAGCAATTTTCGTAAAGTTTTGAATTACGAAATCAGCCACGCTTTCATCCACCATAATCTGAGCGCCCCCTTGCTGGACGATAACGTCCCCAAATTTGGAGCGATCAATGCCAAGGCCCATCAAAGAGCCTAGCACATCGCGGTGAGTGAGCAATCGGAACCGAGGGTCCCAATTCACCTTAAGAGCGCGAATGCCCATATCCACAGTACCGTTAAAATCGCTGTCTACAAAAGCGATACGAATACGTTCCGCCCCTTCATAGCCACCGTCAGTTTTAACTGTTAACTGTGGGTAATTAGCCTTGATAGCATCTGCAATAACAAGGCCTGCAGGACTCGTAAAATCCGCCACACGGTATGGGCGACCTTTTACGACCTGCTCAGCCAAATCTAGCATGCGACGAGCTTCCTCGCCACTGCCACTGGCCTCGAAATATCGTATTAATTTACTAGTATCTGCCAAAATTATTTCCCCAACTCATTCGACCGAGCAAGACATGCTACTACGCCATCTTGGAGAGCACTGCGAAGTCCACCTTTTTCCATGGCACCAATACCAGCAATGGTGGTGCCACCGGGGCTGGTCACTTGATCTCGTAGTACTGCTGGATGATTGCCACTTTCAAGAGCCATCTTACCTGCACCGTACATTGTTTGAGCAGCTGCCTTTATGGCTAGCTGACGTGGCAAACCAATGCGAACACCCGCATCAGCCAATGCATCGAGGATGACAAACATATAGCCAGGTCCCGCACCAGATAGTGCGCCTAAGCGGTCCAAATCGGCTTCGCTCACCACTGCTACCTCGCCTACAGCCTCAAATAAGGCTTGTACAGCACGACCTAGGTCAGTATTCACATCATCCCCGGCAAGTGCCGTCATACCTGCACCGATAGAAGCCGGTGTATTTGGCATAGCTCTAAACCAGTTAGCTTGTGGAATCGCCGCATCAAGAGTATCTAATGTGACGCCTGCGGCAACAGAAATCATAACAGTCCCATAAGGTACTTCTTTTAAAGTCTCTAACACAGATGGTAACACTTGTGGTTTCACAGCCAATAGAATAGTGTTGTACTCGTTTACATTAGGCAATATAGTAAAACCTACTACACCAAGCTCCTCTGCAAGAGCCTTACATTGTTCTTCGCGACGCACTAGAATGTGTGTATCACAGGCTTTCAATACACCATGCTGTAATGCACCGCGCAATAGAGCGCCCCCCATTGAGCCAACGCCTATACATAGGGTTTTACCTAACATAGTTATCACCACCATTTATAGAGAGATTATTTGTTTTCCCAAGAATATTCGTTTTGCTCAGTTGTGTTGCTTTCATTGTCATTATAATCAATGGAAATATTTACAGGTACACACATGAAAATGTCTTTACCTACTTTTTCCAATTTGCCATCCAATGCATAGGTCGCACCAGATACGAAATCTACAATACGAGCTGCTTCATGAGGGTCTGTATTTTCAAAATTAATCAATACAGGACGCATGTCGCGCAATTGATGTGTAATATTTTCAGAATCTTCAAATACTTTTGGTTCAATTACAACTACTTTCATAGCTGTTGGACGTTGTGTCATCGTAGATTGGCCTCCTACCTTGCGTGGATGAAATTCAGATGCGCCGGACACGGGAGCCGCTGTTGCTACTGGGGTAGGTTCAGCTTCGTATTCCTCTTCATCTTCGTATTCGTAATCATCATATTCATAGTCATCATCAGTTCTGCCTAAG
This sequence comes from Veillonella parvula, assembly GCF_032550495.1. GTDB lineage: Bacteria > Bacillota > Negativicutes > Veillonellales > Veillonellaceae > Veillonella > Veillonella parvula_G. The sequence goes on from NZ_JAWFZJ010000005.1 coordinate 63,810, forward strand.
AATAAGTTTTTTGCTTTGTCTAAATAATCTCCCAATGCCATTTGGATTTCCTCCTAATACAATTAACGCTTCCGATTATCAGGTAACCCGAACCTTAATAATATACACGTTCCCCAAAAATTGCTGTGCCTACACGAACGATGTTAGCCCCTTCTTCCAAAGCGACCTCAAAGTCATGAGTCATCCCCATAGATAAATATTGAATCTGCCCTTCTTCAAAGTAGCGTTTCATATCCTCAAACAAGGCATTCGCTACGCGAAAGATTGGACGAGCTTCCTGTGGATCATCGAAAAATGGCGCCATACACATCAAGCCCCTTACGCGTACATGAGGCAATGTTTTTGCATAATCTCGTATTTCTGGAAACTCTTCGACGGTCATTCCCGTTTTAGAAGCTTCGCGGGCCACATTGACTTGCAGCAATACATCTTGTATTTTATCGTGCTTTGCAGCAACCTTTTCGATTTCATCTAATAATTTACGGCTATCCACAGAATGAATTAAATCAAACATAGGAACCGCTTGGCGCACCTTATTGACCTGTAAATGACCAATCAAATGCCATGTTAATTGTGGCCCCTTATAGGTTAGCTGTTTTTCTTTGGCCTCTTGTACTCGATTTTCCCCTACATGAGTGACACCGAGCCGTGCGACCTCTTCCACAGCCGACACAGGGTGGTTCTTTGTAACCGCCACTAATAATGCTGTATCTACGCGACCAACACGCGCCATAGCATTGGCCATGCGCTGCTGTATAGCGTGTAGGGATTCTTCAATCACGTGAATGCCCCCTTCAATCTATATATCATAATCATCAAATATATTTGTATAGACTATTCTATTATATAGTATTTAGGGTCAAATGTACATGATTTAGGGCTTATTCCCTCCACAAATCAAAGCATGTATATACTTAAAATATCATACTTTATTATGATTCCTGTGAAAGTCGAATTTTATCGGTCTTGTAACATCGCAAATAAGGCCATCCGACCTGTTAGGCCTGCCTCTCGACGATAAGAATAACAGTCTATTTCACTTACACTATCGGTACCACCAATTGTAATGTTCTCTGGAGGAACGCCATTTACAAGGAGATCCTCACCAATAAAGTTCCATAAATTGATATAAGCCTTGTCTAATTTATCGCCAGGATAATTGACAACATCAGATGCATCTCGGTCTGTCATATCTCTCCAGGCTAATTCAAAGCGTTTACCTAGTTCTACATCTACTTCAAAGGACTCTGGTCCAATACTAGGCCCAAGATATATATAGCAATCTTTGAACTCGGTCCCATAAGCCTCTTTCATGGCCTCAATAGTAAGTACTGGTAAGCGGCCAATGGCACCACGCCAACCTGCATGTGCCGTTGCAATCGCATGATGTTTGGCATCGTAAATGCCTACGCCAACGCAATCTGCAGTGAACAGAAATAATGGCACATGAGGTAGATTTGTAAATACCGCATCACAATCATCGATGGCCGTATCTTCTCCAAAAGCACCGGCCCCAATAAGGTCTTCTGTGATTTCTACAGCCTTTAAACCATGGACTTGATTGCCACAAGAAATACGGTTTGGTTCAACACCTAAATATTTCGCAATAATAGCTCGATTTTCTCGTACACTCTGAGCTTCATCGCCTACATGAAAAGCTAGATTTAATGATTCATAAGGGGCTTTAGATACGCCACCATGACGATAGGTATCGCCCATAACAATAGGAAATCGCTCACTCCAGCTTGGCGTCTCATAAGACCACGTTCCATGGGGACCTTTCACATCTATACACTTTACCGATTGATTCATCAATTCCTCCTATTTACAAACACCGCATCGTTTACACCCTTGTGTGCATGGCGGTGTATAGGCTTCATCGATGGATCGTTTCCATTCCATTTCGAGATAACCCTCGTCCATGCCCATATCTAAATGGCTCCACGGCAAGAATTCATCAAAACTGCGTTCGCGATAATTCATATTATCCATATCCAGGCCAGCAGCCTTCATTTCGGACTTAAAAGATTTACTGCCCCGATCGGCTGCACATGCTGCAATAACAGCGCCTAAGCGACGATCCCCACGAGCGAGAACCCCTTGTATATACGCCTCTTTAGGCGACTCTACGAGAACCTCAATACGGCGATTCTTTTGCAATGCTTTCTTTATATATTGCAGCTTTTTCTCCACTGCTTTTTGGTTATCCATGGCCATCCATTGGAACGGTGTAAAAGGTTTCGGAATAAAGGGATTGATACTGAGCGTTAAACGACCTTTACAGCCTACTTTTTCCATATGAGCCTGCGTTCTCTCCGCAAGACCTACAATAGCCTCAATGTCTTCATTGGTTTCCGTTGGCAGCCCAATCATAATATATAAGCGCATATGCTGAATACCTGACTTTGCAGATAAGGTGGCTGCATTTTGTAAATGCTCTTCACTGATACCCTTATTAATGACGCGACGCAACCGTTCACTACCCGTTTCTGGGGCAATTGTAATCGTCTTTTGTCCACTATCCGCCAGTCCATCCACCACGGCTTGCGTTAATGAGTCAGCCCGCAAGGATGCACAAGAGTAGCGCATATCTTTAGAGCGAATATAATTAACGAGTTCGTCTACCTCAGGATAATCCGAGATAGCAGCGCCCATGAGGCCTACCTTTTTACCTAGCTTTTCTGCGCGCTCTACGCCTTCTTTCAAAATGTCCAAAGGACGTACACGCGGTACGCGGAAGCAATATCCAGCCATACAGAAGCGACAGTGCCGACCACAACCACGGGCTACTTCGATGATATACATAGCACCAAATTCAGTATAGTTCGTAGCTACTACCGTTTCACCACCGCTAGTGAGCATTTCAAAGTGACGTTTGATCGTTTTAGGCACGCCCTCAGCAATATCATAGCCTTTAAATTCACCATCTTCATTGTAAATCGGCACATACAGGGATGGTACGTAAACACCCGATACATCCGCTAATTGACGTAAAATAGCGTGACGATCCAAGCCTTCCATTTTTCCATCTCGAATGATATCTAGTACGCGACTGACGATACCTTCCCCTTCACCGATGATAAAAGCATCGATAAAGTCGGCAAAAGGCTCAGGGTTAAAGGTCGCACAAGGGCCCCCTGCAATAACGATAGGGTCAAATTCGGTACGGTCTTTTCCCATGATAGGTACACGGCCATGGCGCAACATCAAAGGAATATGGAAATAATCCATTTCGAAGGTGACATCAAAAGCAACTACATCAAATTGATGCATAGGCCTTTGTGTTTCAACGCTCATAAGCGGAGTCTTAGTCTTATCGTAAGCTTCTAATTCCTTTTTCTCAGGCAAGAAGATTCGTTCGCAGACGCTATCATTTCGTAAATTGATTTCCTCATAAATGATATGAAGTCCAAGATTACTCATGCCCACAAAGTATGTATTCGGATAAACGATAGCTACTTTTTGCCCTGCATGAGGATTTACTGTTACCCGACTGTCTTCATCTTTATATAATTCTTGTAATCGATCTATTAAATCTTTACGATTCACTAATTTCCTTTCTATATAAGCCCACTACGAATAGTGGGCTTAATAACACTTTACATATCATTTGTACATCTATAAAATTACATAATACTAATTTCGCCTATAATAAAAAACCAATAGATATTACAATTTAGATTTCAATTTATCCTTAGTATGAGCGGTCTTACTTTTAAGAGTGCTTACAATTTGTGGGCGATGTTTTCTTTCATAAGGATATACAACAACTTTTTCATCTTTATATTCTGCAATATATATGTCCTTAACAGAGTATCCTTGAGCTTGGATTTCTTGTTCAAGCCAATCTCTATCTTTTTCAATTACATCGAGGGTAAACTGATTAATTTGACCATCATCGATAAGGTCAAATCGAATATTATCTTCACCGAATTGAACCACGTTGAGCTGACCGTTTTGCTCCAATACGGCACGCTTAACATCCGTAACATATTGAACACCGGCAGCACGAAGTTTTAATTTAAGTTCAGCCGCTTGTATACCATAACGCATACATTCTTCTGTTAGAATATGACCTTTTTCGATTACTATAACTGGATGACCATCAAGAATTGCTTTAAAAATACGAAGATTCCCTTTTAAAAACTTAAGAGTCATTACGAGGATAGTCCATAAAATAAGAACTAACATAAACTGTAAAATGCCAATTTGATCATTGTAAATAATGGCACCGATAATACCACCAAGTACGTAGTTTTGCAATTGGTCTAAAGCAGAGGTTGGGGCTAAATTGCCCTTACCCATTAAATTGATTTGTAGAATAATCGCCAAGAGACCGATGGCGAGTTTTGCAAAGACCATCCCATAGACGGCCATAGCTTCTGTCATATGTGGTCCTCCTTATGGTAATGTGTCCGCTTTATCATGAATTCGATCTATAGGACTTACCTTATAAACACGTGTAATAGTATAGGTTGAAAATTCTGGATTAAATTGAACCTCATAGTAAGCATCACTTACTTTTAAAATCATACCATTACGAATCTTTAAGGAGTTAACCGCCAATTGGTCGCTCGGTACGGAACGATCTGAACTAAAAGAATGTAAAAATTGAGCCATACGAGAGGAGTCCTCAGAATAGGTTTTCATCCGATTATACTCTTGGTATTCAAGCCCTAAGAAGAACACTACGATTAAAGACAATATAATCATCAGGTCACGATAGCGACTAGTAAAACCATTTCGCAATACTTGTACTCCCAAAATGAGTAATGCTAACAGAACAGCTACAATTATAATAAAGCCCCAAGTTTGACCTATTACAGCCTGACTTTCAACATAGGCTAATGTGTAAAAATCCATGCTACACTCCTTTCAAATATTACTTTTTATTATACCATATTTGATTCCAATATTTTCGATGTAATCGTCAAGATGGCCCAAAATAATGTAAGAAAAGATAAAAAATAGCGACCCCTTACGGGGTCGCTTTTAATAAGCATATAATCTCACAAAAGATTACCTAAATAATACTCTTATTTTAACCAGCTCATCAAGTTGCGAAGTTCTGCGCCAACTGGTTCAATTGGATGATTAGCAGCTGCTTCGCGATGTTCTTTAAGGAATTTTTGACCATTTTTGGAATCTGCTAAGAATTCATCAGCAAATTTACCAGATTGAATATCCGCCAAGATTTGTTCCATAGCTTTTTTAGTATCTGCAGTGATTACGCGAGGACCTGCATGGTAATCGCCGTATTCAGCAGTGTTGGAGATGGAGTGGCGCATTTTTTGGAAGCCACCTTCGTAGATAAGATCTACGATTAATTTCATTTCATGCAAGCATTCGAAGTAAGCGTTAACAGGTTCATAACCAGCTTCAGTTAATACTTCAAAGCCAGTTTTAATCAACTCAGTAACACCACCGCACAATACAGCTTGTTCACCAAAGAGGTCAGTTTCAGTTTCGGATTTGAAGTTAGTTTCCAAAATACCAGAACGGCCACCACCGATACCAGAAGCCCATGCTAATGCCACTTCTTCAGTATCGCCAGATGGGTCTTTTTCTACAGCGTACAAACAAGGAACGCCGGAACCTTCTTGGTATGTACGACGAACTAAATGACCAGGACCTTTAGGAGCTACCATGAATACATTGATGTCTTCACGAGGTACGATTTTACCAAAGTGAATGTTAAAGCCATGAGCGAATGCCAAGTACGCACCTTGTTTCAAGTTTGGAGCAATATCTTGTGCATATACGTCTGCTTGCAATTCGTCTGGAATCAATACCATAACGATATCAGCGCCTTTAACGGCTTCTGCAGTTTCTTTTACTGTAAGACCTGCTTCTTCAGCAGCTTTCCAGCTAGAAGAACCACCGCGAAGCCCAATTGTTACGTCCATACCATTTTCTTTCAAGTTCAATGCATGAGCATGACCTTGGGAACCGTAACCTAACACTGTAATTTTTTTGCCTTCCAATTTGCTTAAATTACAATCTGCATCATAATAAACTGTAGTACCTAAAATTTTACCTGCCATATTAGACAACCTCCAAACATATTCAATAGAATATAGATTATATATACTGTACACAATCTAACAAATTTTTGCAAGATGTGGCGTACATTAATTTAGTATCAGTAAGCCAAGTTTTAAGCCTCTGATAAAAAAATTTGATAACTACCGAACCATCACCCATGGACGATCATCTTTCCATACAACTTGTACGGAAAGTCCAAAGACATCAGATAAAATATCATCAGTTAGTACCTTGTGTTTAGGACCTGCATGAATCATCTTACCCTCTCGCAAGATAGCTACATGAGTAATAAACGATAGTATCTCTTCAATTTGATGTGACACATAGATAATCGGTGTCTGCTGCTCAGCTACCAAAGTGGATACGGTGCGTAAAAACTGCTCCCTCGCTGGTAAGTCCAAACCAGAGCAAGGCTCATCCAAAATCAATAATTCTGGATTTGCCATAATAGACCTCGCTAACAATACCCGGCGCTGTTCGCCAGCAGATAAGGTGCGAAAACGATGACCTTCCAAATAGTCTAGTCCAAATTCAGATAATAATTGCATACCTCGTTGGCGCACCTCAGGTGCTACCTCTTGGTATATACCAATGCTACTAAATGCACCAGAAATAACGATATCTTCAACGACTTGTTTATCCAAGGTTGACTGAAATTGTCCAAGCGCAGAGCTAACAAATCCTAGTCTAGCCTTGATTTTGGGCCACGCATATTTACCAAATTCCTTACCAAACACACGCAAAGTACCCGTTGTGGGAATTTGATAAGCAGGTATCATGCTGAGTAGCGTTGATTTACCAGCCCCATTAAGCCCTAATAAGGCCCAATGTTCACCGTTCTCTATATGCCAATTTACATTATCTAAAATAGGTCTACCATCACGGCGAAAGCAGACATTTTCATAATGGAGTAATTCACGCCCCACGTTATCAGCTCCTACATTTTTTCTCCGCGACTCATAGCGGTGATACCTGTTTTGGCAATTTCAAGAATACCATAGGTTTCCATAATTTGAATGAAGCCACGTAATTTTTCTACACTGCCAATGACTTCAATGATCATAGATGTAGGAGAAATATCTAACACATTACCACGATATACATCGGCAATCTGTACAATTTGTGATCTTGTAGAAGCAGATGCTTTTACCTTAATAAGCATTAACTCACGGCATACCACATCATGATCTTCAAACACTTTAACCTTAACAACATCGATGAGCTTGTAGATTTGTTTTTGTACTTGATCGAGAATTCGATCATCGGCCTCTACAGTAATAGTAATACGTGCATAACCTGGCTGATTTGTAATGCCAGATGTCATTTTTGTAACGTTAAAGCCACGACGGTTAAAGAGTGCCAAAATACGTGTACCAATACCTGGTGCATTTTTTGCAATGATTAAGACTTGATGTTCTTTCGCCATTATAGCACCCCTTTCTTACCCATCATACCGCTTATCGTGCCGCCTGCTGGGATCATTGGCAATACATTATCCTCTCGTTCAACGCGACAGTCCAAGACAATGCTTTCATCCGATGTAATGTATGATTTAAATTCTTTGTTGAAAGTTTCAACATTATCTAGACGCGCTGCTTTCAAGTCAAATGCATCTGCGAGTTTCACGAAGTTCGGACTCACTTCCAAATCTACATAGGAGTAGCGTCTATCATTGAAGATTTCTTGCCATTGACGAACCATACCAAGATAGCCGTTGTTAATAATAACAATCTTGATTGGCAAATTATATTGGCGAACCATCATGAGCTCTTCACAAGTCATTTGGAACCCGCCATCACCGACAACAAGGATAACTTGCTTCTTAGGCGCCCCTACTTGAGCCCCAATAGCCGCCGGCAAACCATACCCCATGGTACCCGCACCGCCAGAGGTAACGATAGTATGAGGTTTTTTATGAGTTAAGAATTGAGCCGCCCACATTTGATGTTGACCGACGTCACTTACGATTATGGCATCTTCCTTGGCAATCTTATTAAGCTCAGATAACACATATTGTGCATGCAATACACCATTTTTAGACTCAGGGATTACCATAGGGTATTCCGCTTGCCATTCTCGGATTTGCTCAAGCCACGCTTCATGAGTTGTAGGTTCTACAAGAGCATTAAGCTCCGTTAATACCTGTTTTAAATCCCCTACGATAGGCACGTTGATTGTAACATTCTTATCAATTTCAGCTGGATCGATATCAATATGGATGATTTTAGCTTTTTTACAGAAGAAATCTGGATGGCCTGTAATGCGGTCATGGAAACGAATCCCTGCAGCAATCACGAGATCTGCCTCATCTGTACTATTATTAGCGGCTACAGAACCATGCATACCAACCATGCCAAGAGCCAATTCGTGATCTCCTGGGAAGCCACCAAGACCAACTAATGTATTCGTCACCGGAATTTGAGCCTTTTCAGCTAATTCTTTAAGCTCATCCATAGCACCAGACTTCAATACGCCTGCCCCAGCAATGATAAGTGGGCGCTTTGCATTTTTGATGAGAGTAGCTGCTTTTTTGATTTGACCTTGATGACCTTTATAGGTTGGATCATAGCCTTCAAGATGAATAGGTACTTCGTACAATTTGTTGTATTCCGCCATGGATATTTTTTCGGTTTGAATATCCTTCGGAATATCGATAAGTACAGGGCCTGGGCGACCTGTACCAGCAATAAAATACGCCTCTTTAATGATGCGAGGCAAATCATGAATATCTTGAACAAGATAGTTATGCTTGGTTATAGGCATCGTAATACCTTGGATATCCGCCTCTTGAAAGGAGTCCTTACCGATAAAGGGCCGGCCAACCTGACCTGTAATGGCCACCATAGGTACGGAATCCATGTACGCAGTCATAATACCTGTTACAAGATTCGTTGCACCAGGACCAGACGTAGCAAGACATACGCCAACTTTGCCGGACACACGTGCATAACCATCCGCTGCATGTGCAGCACCTTGTTCATGACGAACAAAGTAATGTTTAATTTCAGGGAAGCTATATATTTCATCATAAATTGGAATTACCGCGCCACCTGGATAGCCGAACATATCGGTTACGCCTAAGCGATGCAATGTTTCAAGGACAATGCGTGCCCCATTGATTGTTTCTGCGCTCATAGGAACCCTTTCAACCAGCTATTCAGATAAAATCTCGCTGGAATTTAAACGTTTAATAATGTAGCCATTATGTTTGAAAGTATCAATAATGTGTTGGATGTGCTCTTCACCATTTGTTTCTACCGTTACTTGCAATTCCACTTCATGGAAACGGTCAAGGTTTTTGAACTGATTATGGTCGAGTTTAATAACATTTGCATCTGCATCTGCTAACATTTGAGATACAGCCACTAACTGGCCAGGTTTATCAGGAAGGTTAACGGAGAAGGTAAAGATACGACCGCGCAATACGAGGCCTTTATTAATCATTGACGAAATAGTTAGTACGTCGATATTACCACCACTGACGATAGCTACCACCTTTTTACCGCGGCACTCTAATTTCTTGAGACCAGCGAGTGGCAAAATACCAGAGTTTTCTGCTACTAACTTATGTTTTTCAACAAGCAATAAAAATGCTTCCATCAATTCATAATCAGAAACGGTAATAATTTCATCTACATATTGCTTGATATATTCTAATGTAGTTTCTCCAATTTGACGTACTGCCGTACCATCTGCAATCGTCGCCACTTCATCGAGAGGTACAGGATGATCAGCCTTTAAGGCAGCTAGGGCACTCGCTGCACCTTCTGGTTCTACACCGATAATCTTAACACGCGGATTTTTTAATTTCGCCGCAGCCGCAATACCAGATACGATACCACCGCCCCCAACAGGAACGAGCAAAATATCCGCATCAGGCAATTCATCAAGCACCTCAAGGGCAATCGTACCTTGCCCTTCTATTACATCTTCATCATTAAACGGATGAACGAACACATAACCGTGTTCTTTTTGCAACTCCATCGCCTTTTGATAGGCTTCGTCATAAATCTCGCCAAATAGTACAACATCTGCACCGTATTGTTTTGTAGCATTCACCTTAATAAGAGGTGTATGTTTCGGCATGACAATAGTCGCTTTAATGCCAAGACGTTTCGCAGCAAGGGCCACGCCTTGTGCATGATTACCGGCAGATGCAGCGATAACACCGCGCGCCTTTTCCTCTTCTGTTAGTTTTGCAATTTTATTATAAGCTCCACGAACCTTAAATGAGCCTGTTATTTGCAAGTTTTCTGGCTTGATATATACATCATTGCCACACTCGTCAGAAAACACATCACTATGAAGTAACTTCGTTTTCACAGTGATTGTGCTCAAGCGCTCACGAGCCTCCATAAAATCATATAACTTATACATATACACGGTCTCCTCTAGTTAGTATTAAATGAAAGTCGAGTATTAGTCTTCAAATACTTCGATAGCACCTTGTGCAGCAGAGGATACGTGAAGAGCGTATTTTTTAAGATATCCAGTTACATTGGATTTGAATGGTTTCAATGCAGCTTTACGACGAGCGATTTCATCATCAGATACAGCTAATTCCAATTTACCGTTTGGAATATCGATGTTGATAATATCACCATCTTCAACGATGGCAATGGTACCGCCTGCAGCTGCTTCTGGAGATACATGTCCGATGGATGCACCACGAGTAGCACCGGAGAAGCGTCCATCTGTCAACAATGCTACATCTTTATCTAGACCCATACCGGCAATCATAGATGTTGGAGTCAACATTTCACGCATACCAGGACCGCCTTTAGGGCCTTCGTAACGGATAACTACAACATCACCTTTCACGATTTTACCGCCTGTAATAGCTTCAACCGCTTCTTCTTCACTGTTGAATACCTTTGCTGGACCAGAGTGAACAAGCATATCTGCATCTACGGCACCGGCTTTTACAACGGAACCATCTACAGCAAGGTTACCTTTAAGAACCGCGATACCACCAGTTTCATGTACTGGATTATCCCATGGGTGAATAACATCTTCATCCACAACATGAGCTGCCGCTGCAATTTCACCTTGTGTTTTAAGAGCAACAGTTTTGCAATCTGTATGAAGGCGACCATTTTCTGCTAAACGTTTCAACACGGCAGATACACCACCTGCAGCGTACAAGTCTTCAATGAAGTATACGCCAGATGGAGATAATTTAGATAATTGAGGTGTATTTTGAGCGATGCGATCAAAATCGTCTAAGGATAATGGCACACCTGCTTCGTGAGCAATAGCCGGTAAATGAAGCGCCGTATTAGAGGAGCCACCCAAAGCCATATCAAGAGCTACCGCATTTTCAAAGGCTTCACGAGTCATAATATCTTTAGGTCGAAGGTTTGCTTCTAATACCTCTACCGCTTGCATACCCGCTAATTTTGCTAAGCGCAAACGTTCAGAATATACCGCTGGGATTGTACCATTGCCAGGAAGGCCCATACCGAGAGCTTCTGTTAAACAGTTCATTGTATTTGCCGTATACATACCAGAGCAAGAGCCACATGTAGGACATGCCGTATTTTCGATATCGGCTAGCTCAGCATCATCCATTTCACCAGTTTGATGTTTACCTACGGCCTCGAATACGTCGGACAAACCAATCTTTTTACCTTTATGTACACCAGCGAGCATAGCCCCACCAGACACGAATACAGATGGGATATTAAGGCGCGCAGCTGCAATCAACATGCCTGGCACTACCTTATCACAGTTTGGAATGAATACCATCGCATCGAATGGTGTAGCCATAGCAGTAGCTTCGATGGAATCTGCAATGATATTACGTGTAACTAAGGAGTATTTCATGCCGATATGGTTCATTGCCAAACCATCACAAATACCGATAGTATTGAACTCGATTGGCACACCACCTGCGTTGCGGATACCGTCTTTTACGGCTTGTACAATATTTTTCAGGCCTACGTGACCAGGGATGATTTCATTGAAAGAATTGGCAATACCGATGACGGGTCTACCCATTTCTTCATCAACAAAACCTAGAGCTTTTAGTAAAGATCTGTGTGGTGCACGTGCTACGCCTGTTTTCAAATTGTCACTTCTACAACTCATGTTAATCTCCTCACTTTTGAAAGCATCCACTTGGACAGCTTTCACGACGCATAAAAAAAGACGATTCCAATGAATCGTCTTAAAAGTTTACAAATGATATTCCTTTTGTTTACAGAATTCCTATATACATAAATAATCCTATGTACCCCTTGGAAAATATACACATAAGAAACAAACCATATAGTCAAATCTTATTGATTGTATATTAAACCATTCGCGGAACTTCTAAGACAAAAACGTGTTAAGTTGTTGTTCATAATTCGAATGTCATTAATAATCACGACTAGCGCAATAATCAATAAGCTAATGACTAAACCTAACATGTTTCCTCCTAAAATATTCTGTAATATTAATCACGGAATAATAATAACACGTTATATTATCCCGCGCAAGATAATTCACAATAAATTCTATAGATTCATCATAGTTTTTTTATGAAGTTTACCATACCCAAAAACTATAGCAAACCTAGTAAGGTATAAAAAGTATAGGTATAACAAGAAAAATCCCTCACCGAAGTGAGGGATTAATTTTATTATAAAATACCAAAGAGCCACATGCCAAAGGTGCCGCCCCAGAAATGAATGAGGAAGCTCACCACAGAGATAGCAAGGCCTACGCGCCACCACGTACCTTGTGGCACATAGCCAGCACCGAAGAAAATCGGTGTTACACCCGAACTATAGTGAGTCAATGTACAGCCAGGACTGTTCATCAAACCAAAGAGCAATATCGTAAACGGAATAGGAGCCCCCATCGCCACTAAAATGGCTGCAAAGGCGGAGAACAAAGCCGTAATACGCGCCGTACCACTGGCAAAGAAATACTGAGAGTACACAAAGGTAGCAGAAATGATAAAGGACGCCCAGAACCAGTCAAAGCCAGCTAAATGTTGACTTACAAAATCTGCAAAGACAGCTACTACACCGAGTTTGCCAAGCAGTCCAGCCATGCCTACAAGCGTACCCATCCAGATGAGGATATCCCAACCGGTGCGTTCACCTAAAATATCCTCCCAAGTAAGAGAGCCAGTCACAACACACGCCAGAACCCCCATCATCGCTACTACTGTAGGATGAAGCTTAGTCCAAATTGCTGTAGCCCAAAGTAAGATACAAAGAACAAAAATAATGGCAACAGAAATTTCGGCCTTCGTAATAGGTCCAAGAGCATCTAGTTCTTTTTGAGCCATTGCTGCAGCCTCTGGTGTTTCCTTGATTTCTGGTGGATAGATTTTATAGATAAACCAAGGCATCAAAATCATACAAATCACACCAGGAATCACACCGGCTTGGAACCATTCCCACCAAGATATATCATAGCCAAACAGTTTAGCACCTAAGGACGTAATAAGCAAGTTACCACTACATGCAGTCAAGAAGATCGTTACTGTAATGGTGTTAATAGTATGTGCCGTCGTCATCAAGTACGCCCCAATGCGGCGAGCCGTATTACCATATGGTTCAGAGTCAAATGCTAAGGAAATATTTTGTACGATGGGGAATACTATACCACCACCACGCGCCGTATTAGATGGTGTAGCTGGAGAAATAATCAAATCTGTACAAGCCAAAGCATAGGCAAGCTTTAATGAGCTTGTGCCAAAGGAGCGAATCAAGGTGTACGCAATGCGCTTGCCAAGGCCAGAATTAATAATACCGCGAGAAAAGAATACGGCTGCTACGATAAGCCACACATTCGCTTCTGCATAGCCACCTAGTGCCTGTACCATAGTGATGGAGTTAGTGGCTACGGCTACAACAATACCAAAGAGGGCCATAATGCCCGTTGGCCAAGGTCGCAATATAAAGCCCACAATAGTAGCCGTAAAGATAGCTAATAAATGCCAACCTTCCGGCTTGATTGCCTCTGTATGAGGTAAAAACCAAATGACGAGACCCACTAAAACGGTAAGGGCCGCTCGTGTAAAAGTATTCATAGAACCTCCATCAGGCTTAACAACTTTCCAAAAATTCTTTGATCTTAGGATTTGCTCGTAACATTTCCATCTCTTCAGGGGATAATAATTTTACCTTATCCCGATCTTGATTTACCAAGCAAAGAAAACCAATATAATCGCCCTTATTAGCACGGAATTGATGAATTGTTTTGCCTGGAATTTCGATAAAGTCACCAGCTTCTACATCGTGGATTTCATCACCTAATAAGACCTGCCCCTTACCGCGGAATATCATAACCATATGCGTATGATCGTGATACTCTAAGGTAGAATACCCTCCTGGCAAACATTCAAAATAGCGGAATTGACATGGAATATCATAAGCACCATCGTATAATACTTGACGTGTTACATCTTTAAAAGGACTACCATCTTGCTTATATACCAAGGTTTCGATACCATCCCACTTAAAATTTTTAGCATCAAACTTACGTATCATCGTATTACCTCTTTAAACAAAAAAGGGCTGCATCGAAACAAGGTTTCAATACAGCTCCATCGGTTCGATTATTTGAAGAGACGTTTCAAAGTGCCTAGTAATCCATGACTATGTTTTTGTACACCGTCTGCAACGCCTGCCACTTCAAAGCCAGTTCGTTCAATGGCTTTTGTAATAACTTCTACAGATGCTTTTGTTGGATCAAAAGAAACAGTAGCAGTCTTTTCTGGCAAATCTACTTCTGCACTTAATACGCCAGGCAAACCTAGAGATGCCCCTTCAACTGTTTCTTTACAGTTGTTGCACATCATCCCCGGTACAGTAAATACCTTTGTTACAACGCCATTATCTTCGCCACAACCACAATCTTTGCACATAGTGTTACCTCCTATTAATCGTTAGCTTCTTTATGTTTATCATCGTTCTTAGCCCCTGCTGTCACATCGATAGTAGTCGCTTTCTTAACGGCTTCTTTCGTTTCATCAACAGCCTTTTTAGGCCCCGAAATAGCATCTTTAAACTCATTGATGCCTTTACCAATAGCTTTACCGACTTCAGGCAATTTACCAGGTCCGAAGATAACTAGAGCAATCACTAATATAACTATTAATTCAGGTGTTCCTATAGACCCCATATGTATCTCCTTTATTTTTACTACTACTTATACTCTTTAGTGTACATCATCATAGGCTGCCTTGTCCACATACCAGGTCATAGCTTCTTGTGAAAGCACCGCTCCAGGCAATACACGACCAATGCGTTTTTCCCAAGGTAAATCCTCGTAATCTTCGCGTTGATACAATACCTTTGTCAAAGCAGTTCGCTTACTTTCACCAGTTACGGTAAACCAAACCGCATCAGATTTTGCTAAGAACGAAAAGGTCATAGAAATACGTTCCCACACCTTTCCATCCTCAACGGCTACCACGTCTTGATCTGTGACACGCAATGCATGAGAGCCTGCAAATAGACCGGCTGTATGACCATCTTCACCAAGATCGAGTAATGCCAAATCTAGTCCACTTTTTTTACAAGCCTTGAGAACATTCTTAACCTCTTTCTCGTATTCCGCTGCCGCTTCTATTACAGTTTTAGAATCTGTATTGATTGGCAAGAAATGAGCCGCCCCTTTCGCCTTGCACAACAAGTACTGTTTCACGCGATTGAAGTAATTATCCTCATGAGATTGCGGCAAGAATCGCTCATCAGTCCACACAAAAAATATGCGTTCCCAATTGAGGCGTTCAATATATTCTGGGGAATTAAGCAATTCTAATAAACCATTAATAACAGTCCCGCCCGTAATACCAACAACACACGTTTCAGTGCGATTGATTTCCTCGTTGGTGAAAGCAATAAAATCCTCTGCCAATGCTTGAACTACATCGCTAGGGCTGTCATAACATTTAATTGTATCTTGAGCCATGTAATAATGACCTCCTAAAACTATTTCAATAGTTCTATTATATACACTTTTTCTGTGTAATGAAAGCAAAACCGATGTAACTCGATAGTTGGAGCCACATCGGTTCTAATTATATTTATATTTACCTATGAATTACAGAAAATTCCATTCCGTATATTCATAAATCAATATTATTGTTGACCAAATTTAGGACGGCGACGCTCTGTGAAAGCACGTACACCTTCTTTAAAGTCCTCTGAAAGGCCTAATGCACATTGGTTTTCTACTTCAAACTTCTTGTACTCTTCCCAACCTGCTAAGAAGCTATTCCACATCATTTCCTTCATAACGCGGTAAGATTGTGCAGGTCCTTTTGCCAATTTTTCAACAAGGCGTCTTGTAGCGGTCTCTAAATCTTCTAATTCACAAACCTTATACACAAAGCCAAGTTCCTTACCCTTTTCAGCAGATACGGCTTCACCGGTCATAACAATATGCATAGCACGGTTCATACCAATGGAGCGAGTCAATAAGAATAAACCGCCCGCATCAGGAGCAAGACCTACGTTTACGAAGGCTTGAATAAAGCGTACATTATTAGCTGCTACAACAAAATCGGCAGCCAAAGCCATATTAAATGCCGCACCTGCTGCAGCCCCTTGAAGGCTCATGATAACAGGTTTTGGTAACTTCTTCATGGCCATAGAAATCTCAGCTACCAACTCAACGATTTCAAATAAAGACTCAGTATCCCCTTCGTTTACAGCGCGCTCCATTTCTGTTAAATCGCCACCCGCAGAGAACACCTTTCCCTCTGCATTGATGAGCAACGCACGAACGCTTTCATCATTATGAGCCTTATCTAAGACCTCAAGGATCTCCTTGCACATCTCGATATTAAAACCATTGGCTACGGTTGGACGATTAAAGGTCAACGTACCAATGCCGTTGTCCACTACGTACTGAATTGTATTATAAATCATATGATTTCTCCTATATAAAAATCTATTTTCGAAAAAATTCGATTATTATATATCTATTATAGGAGAATTAAATATAGATGTAAATGAAAGAATGAAAATTAAACTGACTTGAGTATTAAAAATTATCTAATAATGCAAAAACACCTGCAGACATTGTCTGCAGGTGTAATACCCTGTATTCCAAATATTAACGTTTGGAGAATTGGCTTGCTTTGCGGGCTTTTTTAAGACCGTATTTTTTACGTTCTTTCATACGTGGGTCACGAGTCAAGAAGCCAGCTTTTTTCAAAGATTGACGAAGTTCACCATCTACGTCCAATAACGCACGGGAAATACCGTGACGAATTGCACCAGCTTGACCGGAAGGACCGCCACCAGCTACAGTTGCGATAACATCATATTGTTCAACTGTGTTAGTCAAATTCAAAGGTTGTTTTACGATCAATTCCAAAGTTTGGCGACCGAAATAATCATTAAGTTCACGTTTATTAACAGTGATTTTACCTGTTCCCGGTACCAGACGAACTCTAGCAACGGAAGATTTTCTACGACCAGTGCCGTAATATTGTGCTACTGCCATTATATATTCCTCCCTCTAGATTATCGTACGGAAATTTCTAACACTTCTGGTTTTTGAGCTGCATGTGGATGCTCAGGACCAGCGTATACGTTTAATTTGCGGTATTGTTGTGCACCCAATTTATTTTTTGGAAGCATACCACGAACTGCCATTTCAACAACACGTTCAGGTTGTTTTTCAAGCATCATGGACAATTTAGTGAAACGGGAACCACCTGGGTAACCAGAGTGACGGAAGTATTCCTTTTGTTCCAATTTTTTACCAGTTACGCGAATTTTTTCAGCGTTTACAACGATCACATGGTCACCAGTGTCTACGTGTGGTGTGAAAGTTGGTTTATTTTTGCCCCGAAGAACTTTTGCAACTTCGGCAGCAAGGCGTCCTAAAGTTTTACCTTCAGCGTCAACAACATACCATTTCCGTTCGATTGTGTTCGGATTGGCCATATATGTAGTTTTCATGCTGCATATCCTCCTAATAACGTCATAATTCTACCAAAATCAGCTTGTCCTTTGCTTCCGGGGCTAATGGAAACACGACTAAAGCTTACTCAAAATAGTATACAGATTTTATGGGTTTGTGTCAATTAAAATTTAGTGGTTATATGCTGTCATCAAATTAATTTTTTAATATAGAATTACATTGCTGTATTACCTTATTCAATACGGTCTGATCAGTATTAAGAAGAAGTTTAACCCAATTATCACGCCAACTGCCTCCTAATTGAGCTTCTACTTTTATCTGTCCATATGATTTACATATAATATGGACATAATCATCCGAATCATCATAAGCAATACGAATGTCTCCATCTAATGTTATATATATTAATTTGAGTTGACTGATTAATTCTCTAAATTCATTTACAGTATAAACAAATGTACCTCAACCAGAAAAGTCTCCACTTTTGATATATACACTAAAAGCTATATACTCTTCCCAAGGCTCAACATCTGCAAAATATTTTTCTTCTAACTCAACACGTATAAAATCCATTAGTATCTCCTCTAAATAATAAAAATGAATAGTTCCCTTTATTATCTTTCATTAGCAGAAACCTACTTATATTACATATTACTTTATATTGTGCAGGAAATTTATATATTTATATAGAATTATGAATATATAATATTAGAAATTGATAAAAGTTTAGTTTAGATTTTGTAAAACAATACATATTATATCTGTACTTCTATAATCTAGGAGATGATAATATGAATCTAGAAAATAAGAACTCATTTTTCTTAAATAGTGCTCTATTTTTTTCGACAATGGGAAGCACAGCAACAACACTAGGCTTTATAACATATATATTTAATACCACCCACAGTCCCTTTAATACAGGGGCAGTTACGATAGCAACATTATTAGTTGGAATGTTATTAGGCCCATTTTTAGGGATACTGGTAAAAGAAAAAGGCTTAATGTGGTCTATGGTAGTTCCTGAAATAGTTTCGGGTTTTATATTATTAATTTTTGTTTTCATAGATAACCTTTATTTAGTATATATCATAGCTTTTCTTATAGGTTTTAATAATAAAATTTTAGGAATCGCTAGACTTTCTTTTATACCTAATATAACAAATGATCTAGTCAAATTTAATGCACTGCTCCGGTCTATTAATCGTTTTGCATTGATAAGTGGTTCCTTATTATTTAGCGTTATAATTAATTACTCTTTAACGATGGTGTTTGTTATTGATGCAATTACTTATATTATTTCAGCCTACCTACTTTATCGATTAAATAGAAATGTGAGAATACAATCACACTCAACTATCTCCCAAAAAACTATTAGACAAAGCATATATGACCGCATTCAACTTTTAATAAAAGGATATAAATTATTATTCCTAAATAAAAAAATTAATTTTATAGTTTATTTGGGTATATTAGCTAGAATATTTTATATGTGTATTCCAATTCTACTATTAATATTTATTAAAGATATCTTACATTTAACTGATAGTCAGTATGGATATACACAAACAATCTCTAGATTGGCATCATTCATTATTTTTGGACTTCTTGCTAAATATTTTACTATTAACTTAGCAACGAGTTTTAAAAAAGTTTTGTTCCCTCTTTTTATACTATATGGAGGAAGTATTTTTTGCATAGGCTATATAGAAACAATAGAACAACTTTATATTCTATATAGTATATCTGAAATATTATTATTTACAGCCGTTGTTTTAGTTCATGCATATATACAATCTATTTTTTCACAGGAAGAGTTAACATTAGCTAGCGGTTCTGTAAGTACAGGCTTCTCTATTGGATCAATATTATCAATAACTATATTTACAAACTTAGCAAATATATTACCGCTACATGATATATTTTTTATATGTGGACTGGGGATAATTATAAGCACAGTTATTATAATAGGCTATACTCGATTAAACCAAGAAAGATAGATTTTATGATAATTATTTGATTTACCCTTTTATAAATAATACACACATAATATATAAAAAATCCGCAGTGCGTTGCACTGCGGATTCTTGCGCCAAATTATTTGGAGTACAATTCGACGATAAGTGTTTCATTAACTTCGATAGGAAGTTCTTCACGTTGAGGAAGACGAGTGAAAGTAGCTTTGAAGCCTTCCAAGTCTTTTTCAATGTAAGGAAGTTCGAAAGAACGAAGTTCTTGGAAGTTAGTTTTGAACATTTCGTTATCACGAGATGCTTCGCGCAATTCGATTACATCGCCTGGTTTGCAGGAGAAGGAAGGAATGTCTACGCGACGACCGTTTACCAAGATGTGGCCATGGTTTACCATTTGACGAGCTTGACGAATGGAGTTACCGAAACCGATGCGATATACAAGGTTATCAAGGCGTTGTTCCAAAAGGATCAACATGTTTTGACCTGTAACACCTTGCATTTTTTTCGCTTTATCATAATAGCGTACGAACTGGCGTTCTAGCAAGTTGTAGTAAGCTTTAACTTTTTGTTTTTCTAATAATTGTGTGCCATACTCAGACATTTTCTTCTGACGTTGGTCTTTTTTGACGCGATTCAAGGCTTTTGCGTGACCGAATACGTTCACACCAAAGCGACGACAAAGTTTGAATCGAGCCTCTCTTCTCGTTGCCATGTGATTATCACCTCATAAGATTAAAATAAACCTGTACCTACACATAATGGTACCCAAGTATAATATCATTTTCATCTAGTTATGTCAATTATCGATACTTGTGAAAGTCATTGAAATAAGTGCATAATCACAATTTTAAATTACACTTTTTTACGATAATACGACGCACTATATCGATTGTGCATGTTTCATCATATTTTATAGATTTAGATGAAAAATCAATTATAGTATGCTACAATATGAATAAGTAAGGTAATAGGTATCATTGGAGTCTTATGTCTAAGTTGGGGGAATAACATGAAAGAGTTACCTACAATGCAAGAGCTACAAAGTTTTATTACCTATAATAAAACAGGAAGCTTTACATTAGCTGCACAATCTATGAATATTACACAATCAGCTTTCAGCGCTCAAATGAAAAAATTAGAGCGTTTAGTTGGTGTGAAATTAATCTCCCGTTCCACAAGAGGTAGCCGTTTAACACCAGAAGGTGAGTTATTCCTACCAGAAGCAGAACAAGTTCTCGACACATTGGAACGAGCTATCCAATCCATTCGTTTGGCTAGCAAGGTTGAACGCCCAATTCTAAACATTGGCGTATTACGTAGTCTTGGGGATATCCGTCTAAACGGTTACGTTTCCCACTTCTTCCAAAATCATCCTGAATTCTCTGTCAGCATTTACGATATGGAAGAAGAAGAATTGATGCTCGACTTGCGCGAAAACCGCATCGACATTGCATTACTCTATTTACCAAATAATAAGGATATGTCCGCATACGAATCCACCGCTCTTAGAGAAGACGAATTTGTATACTATGCACCAAACTTAGTGAACGGTATGGAAACAGCGAGTTTAAAAGCCATCCAGCAACAACCACTGCTCATGTATCCACCTAAATACTTTATGTATCGCACATTAAAAAACTATGTTGGGAACGGTCAACAAAACCTACATATCCGCGGTAGCCGTCTATCCAATCCATATACAATGATCGACTACTGTCAAAAGAATAAATCTGGTTGCATCGTAGCACGCCAAATTTTAAGTTCTTTAAACATCAATGATGGCTTTGTACCTTTAGAAAAACCATTCAAACTACAAGTGTGCTTCGCATTTAAGAAGAATAATTCTAAAACAGAAACTATGCATACCTTCATGGATTATGTACAAAGCGAATCACCACCACGTTTATAATAACGAATAGAACCCCGTATACCTTTTGGTGTACGGGGTTTTACTATAAACAACAAATGACCTATCTATACAAAACAATTGCTCTCTTTTATCCTAAGTTGTAGAATAGAGAATAGATTTCAATTAATACAGTAAGAATACAGTGAGGTTACTATGCTCTTATCTATTCTATTCTTTATATTAGCAGGACTTGCGGAAATCGGTGGCGGCTATCTCGTATGGCTCTATATGCGTGACGACAAAGGACCTATTTACCTAATCGCAGGTGCTTTTATTTTATTCTTATATGGCATCATCCCTACCTTCCAGCCAGAAGCTAGCTTTGGTAAGGTATATGCAGCATACGGCGGCGTATTCATTGCCCTCTCTATTCTATGGGGCTGGCTTGTGGACGGCTTGCGACCAGATATGTACGATATCATCGGCGGCCTTGTATGTCTCGTAGGTGTATATATCATCATGTATGCGCCACGTTAAATATGTAGTTTCCAGATGTGACTATAATAAAATTTATATTTTTAGATATAACAATAACTAACTATATATTTTTGAAAGTACAACCATAGCAACTATATATTTTTTTACATAAAACTATATAAGCATTACAACAAAAGGAGTACAACTATAACAGTTGTACTCCTTTATTTATCTACATGACCATATGTATTTTTTATACCCATATGTACTTTTTACATACTAAAAAACGGTCATCCGAAGATAACCGTTTGCTTTGGTGGACGATGACAGGATCGAACTGCCGACATCCTGCTTGTAAGGCAGGCGCTCTCCCAGCTGAGCTAATCGTCCATGTGGTGACCCGTCCGGGAATCTCTTAACCGCTTGACCAACGGGCCAATAAAAATGGCTCCTCGAGTAGGACTCGAACCTACGACCGATCGGTTAACAGCCGATTGCTCTACCGACTGAGCTATCGAGGAATGTGTATGGAGCGGGAAACGAGATTCGAACTCGCGACCCCCGCCTTGGCAAGGCGGTGCTCTACCGCTGAGCTATTCCCGCAAATGGTGGACGATGACAGGATCGAACTGCCGACATCCTGCTTGTAAGGCAGGCGCTCTCCCAGCTGAGCTAATCGTCCATATGTGGTGACCCGTCCGGGAATCGAACCCGGGATACCGCCGTGAAAGGGCGGTGTCTTAACCGCTTGACCAACGGGCCAGAAATGGTGACTCACCCGCGACTCGAACGCGGGACACCCTGATTAAAAGTCAGGTGCTCTGCCAACTGAGCTAGTGAGTCAAATGGCTCCTCGAGTAGGACTCGAACCTACGACCGATCGGTTAACAGCCGATTGCTCTACCGACTGAGCTATCGAGGAATGTATGGAGCGGGAAACGAGATTCGAACTCGCGACCCCCGCCTTGGCAAGGCGGTGCTCTACCGCTGAGCTATTCCCGCATACAGAACCGATAATTACTATAACATAATTATCAATCTGTCGTCAAGGATGAATTAAGTCCGTCCTGGCTGCCATATAATAATATCAATTTACACATATAGTGTCAATGGTTTTTCCATAAAATGCTAGTAAATATTGGTTTAAAGACCATCGTCCACACAAGAAAAAGGGAGATGGTACAATCCCCCTTTAAAACGGGTTATTCTTTATCCTTTTGTCTACCTTTACCTGCTCCATCTTCAGCTACGCTAACTTCGGCTTCGATGAACGTTTTCATGTCATTCAGCATATGCATCGATGCATCGATAATGGATAGTCCCATAGTTGAACCTAAGGCTTCATCGATTAGCAGTTTATAGTCTAAATAAGGCTTTACCCCTAAGAAGCGAC
This sequence comes from Veillonella parvula, assembly GCF_032550495.1. GTDB lineage: Bacteria > Bacillota > Negativicutes > Veillonellales > Veillonellaceae > Veillonella > Veillonella parvula_G. The sequence continues at coordinate 87,424 of NZ_JAWFZJ010000005.1, forward strand.
ATTGTTCCTTATGTATGGGCTCATCATGTATAGGCTCATCATAGGCAGCCGACGGAAACACATAGTCCTTAACTAGCGGTTCAATGGTAACCGCCGCTAAAACAGCTGCACCAGTTACTATATTATCAAAAACTACAGCCATGCGATGGCTAGCAGCTCCTAAGATAAAGGCCGTTAAAAATACAATATCTAAACCACCTGCTACGTGAAGCAAGTGCAATACCGCATCACGGCGCTCGCTTTCACTCAAAGTAGACCAATCCTCCACAGAAATATTAAATCGATCTACAAAAGAATGAATATGAGCAGCACGTTGCTCTACCGTAGGTCCATATTCATTATGAACGAGAATATCCTCATATGCACAACCTGTGATCGTCGCCGTCGTTACGAGAGAATCTAAGAAAGCTCTCTCCCCTACGTTACCAATCGCCACCACTTGTAGTCCATCTGCATGTAATTTGTCTGCATAGGTAAAACCTAGCTCAAGAGCACGCTCTAAGTCATCTCGAGAAATAACAGGTTCTACACCAAAGAAATGAGACCCTTTTCGAATCACCTGTTGCTCAATATTTGCTAAATCAGAAGTGTCTTGTTCTAGACCTACATTCACCACATGTACCGTAGCATTTAATTTAGCTGCAGCCCCTTGTGTAGCTGTTCTTCCCTCATTAAAGCGTTTTATAGCAGCATAACTTTCACTACCATGTTGATCATTTTGCGGTCCATCTACCAAGTGATCAGCTGCCACAACGAGCACACCTTGACGCAAATGATTTGGTTTAGGGTCTCCTAAAATTCCTGCAAAACGCTCCGCTATAGTTTCTAACGTAGCCAGGCTATAGATAGGCTTTGTCAAATTATCAATACGGAATCGACATGTTTCCATTGCTTGTGTATCTAACGGCTCAACTTTGAAAGTTCTCATTTATTACCTCCTGTAATGGCCATATACATATGCACCGCAAGATCTAGCATCCCCATTTGTATGGATCCACCAGAAGCCTCACCTAAACAAAGGCCTAAATCTACATAGGCTTCAAGGCCTAAATTTTCTAAGGAAGATTTGGCCGCTTTTTCAGCAGATAAATGTGAAGCCATCACATAATCCATCGCTTTTGGAGCCAATGTTTTAGCCACCAATGCACAAGCCGATGTATTAAATCCATCGATAATAACTAACCCATGATTTGCTGCAGCGCCTAAGATAACACCCACAATACAAGCAAATTCAAAACCGCCTACAGACGATAAAATACCAAGAGCATCATCCTTACTAATATCCTTATATTTTTCTAGCACATCATGAACGATCCGCTGTTTTAGTTTGAGTCGTTCATCGGAAATATTCGTTCCTCGTCCTGTCGCCTCTTCCGCGGTAAGTCCTGCAAACTTAGCCGTCATAAGAGCACTAGCTGTCGTATTCGATATGCCCATTTCGCCTACAAGAAACACATTAAAGCCTTCGTCGATTTTTTCTTTTACAAGTCGAATGCCCGTTTCGATACCTTCAATCGCTTGATCACGCGTCATGGCGGGCTCTTCTACAAAGTTTTTCGTTCCCATCCCAAGTTTATGACTACGAAGGCCTGGAACCCAACTCATATCCGCATCAATGCCCATATCGATAACTTCCATTTGAGCACCACAATAATTAGCTAGAGAATTAGCACCCGCCCCTTTAGGGATTAGATAATTTTGTGTCATTCCAACAGTTGTTTCCTTGGGATACGCACTGACACCCATATCAGCTACGCCATGATCCGCAGAAGCAATAATCATACATGGTTTTGGCACGGTTACCTGCTCTTGATTCGTAGCCGCCCCATATTGAGCCACAACATCTACAAGACGACCATATAGTTCCACCGGCGATTCTGCATTCCAGCTATTAAATATATGTTGTTCAATCTTTAAGCTGCGACCTGTAATAGCGCCACAAGTTTCTTGTAACAAACTCATAAAAGCTCCCTTAACATAATACTATTTACATACTCATAACGATATATAGTATACACGATTCTAGATATATGTCATGTTTTTTCAGTTACATTTACTCTCTTATAGGATACAAAACTACGTAATTTTAATTATCCTTGATTTGACCAGTTAAATACGGTAACTTTCCTCGAATCTCGCGACTTCGTTCAAGATAGATTTCTAATTCTTGACCGTCATCCTCTTGTAAAAGTATCTCTTTTACGCGTTGAATTTCTGCTTCAACTTGTGTGAGACCTTCGATGACATTACGACGATTTCCATAGATAATTTCACGCCACATAGATGGTAAGCCACCAGCCACACGTGTACAGTCTCTAAAGCCCCCTGCGGACAATTTCATACGCAATTCGCCCAATTCATCGCCTCCCGAAACTTGTGTTAAAATAGAGGCCAATAAGTGAGGCATATGACTAACCATAGCCAGATATGCATCGTGAGCATAAATATCGACAAACTCGATACGAGACCCTAAGGCACGACCCATGTCAGCTAATTCTTGAGCTACTTCTTCACTATATACATCAGATGCCTTATCTTCTAACACGATCCAGCCCATACCTTTGAATAGGTTTTTATGAGATACTTCATACCCACCCTTTTCGGATCCTGCCATAGGATGGACAGATACGAAAACGGTCCCCTTAGGAATCGATTCATAAACGGCTCGTACAAAATTTTCCTTCGCACTAGATACATCGGTTACGACTTGTCCCGGTCTAAATAGATGAGCCGTTTCAGTAAAAAGTCGTGCATTTGTATCAGGTGGCAAGGAGAACACAACGATATCTGAGTTCTTAATCAATGGCTCAACTTCAGTCCACGCAGCTTTTACCACACCATCTTGAATGGCCGCATCACAGACCTCTTGACGACGTGCATAGCCTACTACCTCATAATCTGTATATTCCTTTAAGGCCTTTGCCAAGGATCCACCTAATAGGCCTAAGCCAATAATGCCTACGGTCTTACTCATATAAACCTACTTTCAAGTAAAACTAGCAATGTCTATTCTCCAATATAATGCTAGTTATATTACATTATTATTTAGCTAATTGTAAATCAAAATTAGGGAGAATGAAATTAAGCTTCGATAAGATGCTTGTTTCTCCATTTACCGCTATACCAACGATATATAAACAATAAACCTCGCAAGATTTCATCAGCGGCCATGGCAATCCATATACCAACAAGGCCCCACCCCCAGTAAATACCAAATAGATACGATAATGGCACGGCGCATAACCACATGCCAAAGATTCCCACTAGCATAGGCGTACGAATATCACCGGCAGCCTGCAAGCAACCAACCATAACGATATTTATTGCACGTCCTAACTCAAGAAAGATCTCAACTAGTAATACATTATGTGCTAACTCTAGGATTTCCGGAGCCGAAGTAAACACAGATACAACAAAATCACTAGTCACATAGAAGAATGTAGCAAGACCTACGTTAATAGCAATCGCTAAATACATGGACTTCCATACACGACTAGTAACCTCCTCTTGGCGTTTAGCGCCCATTAGGAAACCTACGATAACTTGTGAAGCATTGGATAGCGCTATGGTGTATACATAACAAAGCATGGCGATAACAGATACATAAACTTTAGTATTAATAACTGCTAAGCCTAACATGTTGACCATTTTCATGATCGTAGTTTGAGATAATTGATAGCTCAATGTTTCTCCACCAGAAGGAACACTAATATGCAATAAAGATTTAACCGTATGCCACGGAAATGGTTTTAAGAATTTAAAGTTTACCTCTAAGGTTAATAATTTCTTAAAAGTATATCCAATAATCACGAGCCCTACGACTTTAGATAGCCATGTTGAAATAGAAACACCTAATACACCAAGGCTTGGTATTGGACCATGTCCAAAGATTAATACATAGTTTGTTAGAATATGAATGATATTCATCACAAGGGCAATGTACATGGTAACGCGTGTTAATGAGTGACCTCTAAATACGGCTACTAACGCATAATACATCGCTTGTATCGGTAGCCCTGCAGCAACGATAGTAGTATATATCGACGTATCACTCATCGTTTCTGGTGGTATACCTAGCCATGTAAAGATCCATTCATGGCAAGTAATAAAGAATACTGCCGCTATAGATGAAAAGAGAAAATTCATCATTAAGCTGACCGTACATACCTCTGATAGCTTGGACTGGTTTCTCGCTCCTAAATATTGGGCAATCAAAATCGTCGTAGCTGTACTCATGACGATGATGAGCATAATAAAGATATTTAAAATTTGATTGGCATTAGCTACCGCTGCTACCGCTTGAGGCGAGTAGTGACTCATCATCAATTGGTCTATATTACCTACTAGCATCTGTAGGAACACTTCAATAAATATAGGCCAGCTCAAAGTCCAGATAGATAGACTAATCCCCTTTTCGTATGCTTTCATAAAAACCTCTGCAATGAATACGATACAATTGCAATGAATATCATACAATGTCCTTATTATATCACGTTATATAACCACATGGGACAAATCGCAGAAAGCAATATACTAAATAGTTTTTCATAAAATAGTACATACAAAAAACGTGCCACCCGAAAGTGACACGTTTCTTTAATCAGCATCCTACCTAATGGGTACGATACTAATATTATTTAAATTGATTGCAAAGACTATCAAATAATGCTTGGTCAGGTTTTACAACATCTTCAGTCAATGGACGAGGATGTGGTCCGCCATTTGCTGCAGCCATTGCTTTTTCAAAGGAAGGTTTAGATGTATTTTGATAGATAAGGCCTGTAACCAAACCATCAGTATCACCCAAAGTTTTAAGCGCTGTTGCACGATCTGTTGGGTCATAACCTTCAGGCAATGCTACTAAATGTTCTTTGAACCAATCATAGCTATTGCGTTTGTTGTATGTAACACATGGGCTAAATACATTGATGAAGGAGAAGCCCTCATGATCCATAGCTTGTTGAATCAAATCAACGAGCTCTTTACGATTCACCATATAGCTTTGCGCTACAAATGTAGCACCTGCTGCAATCGCAGTTTCACAAACGGACAATGGAGACTCAAACGCACCATGAGGAGTTGTTTTTGTAACAAAACCGATGTCAGAACGAGGGGATGCTTGACCTTTAGTCAAACCATATACATGGTTATCCATTACTACATATGTCATGTTTACATTACGTTTAAAAGCATGAATGGTGTGACCCATACCGATAGCAAAGGCATCACCGTCACCGGAAAATGCAATAACTTCTAAGTCTTGGTTAGCAAGCTTAACGCCTTGCGCATAAGGAAGCGCACGGCCATGAGTTGTATGCGCACCATAAGCATAGAAATAGCCACCGATACGGCTAGAACAACCAATACCGGAAATTACGGCTAATTTTTCTGGTGGAATATTTTTCGCTACTACAGCATCAGTAATCGCCGCTTGAACCCCATAATGGCCACAGCCTGGACACCAGTTAGGACGAATATCATTTCTGTAATCTTTAGCTGTTGTCATATTATAGGACCTCCTTAATCGCATTTTTCACATAACTTTTTGTGAATGGATTACCATCGTATTTCAAGCAGCTAGAAATCTTATGTTTCTTATGCATGTTGATTTTAAATAAGTTAGCCAATTGACCAGTTTTATTGTGTTCTACAATAACTACTTTTTTCGCCGCATCAAAGAACGGTTGTAATTGCTTTGCTGGGAATGGTTTAATTAAGCGCAATTGTAAGTGATTAACTTTAACGCCTTCTTGATCAAATTCAGCAACAGCTTCTTCAATAGCACCACGGCTAGAAGCCATACCTACAACGAGTACATCTGCTTCGTCGTATTTAGCATTATTCAAGAATGGTTCATAGTTATCAGCTACAGTTTCCAATTTGCGGAAACGTTTATCAGTTTGCGCTACGTGCATTGTAGGCGCTTCTGCTGGTTTACCTTCTTCATTATGCTCTAAACCTGTGGAAAGGAATAGACCATTTTTCATGCCTGGAATTGTACGCGGAGAAATGCCATCTTCAGTCAATTCAAAGCGTTTGAAGTAGTTAGGTTGTACCAATTCAGGAAGCTCAGCTTCTTTCATCATTTTACCGCGATTAATAGGTACGCGGTTCAAATCGAAAGAAGGAACGGATTGTTTATTCAAACCTTGTTGTAAGTCAGGCATAAAGATAACTGGACATTGGTACATTTCTGCCAAGTTGAAAGCTTTTTGAATTTCATAGAAACATTCTTCAATAGATGTTGGAGAAATTACGATACCAGAGTAGTCGCCATGTGCATTGTAGCAAGCTGCATCAATATCGGATTGTTCAACTTTTGTAGCCATACCAGTGGATGGGCCAGAACGTTGAACGTCGATAACAACCATTGGCAATTCAGCCATGGAAGCCATAGACAAGGATTCTGCCATCAAGGAAAGGCCTGGACCAGAAGTACATGTAAAGCCACGAACACCTGCGTATACACCACCCATAGCTGTCATACATGCTGCGATTTCGTCTTCTGTTTGAACAACAGTTGAGCCCAACTTATCCATAGTTTTAATCATGTATTCCATAACTTCGGATGCTGGCGTAATAGGATATGATGCCATGAAACGGGAGCCTGCTGCAATAGCACCAAGAGCACATGCTTCGTTACCTAATAAGAACATTTGATCTTTCTTACCAGGCGCTGGCAATGTATCGATCTCAACATCGCCTAACTTTTCCATTACAAGGCTATGACCATCATCGAAAGCAGCCAAGTTTTTATCTATAATCTCTTGGGATTTCTTTGCAAATTTCTCAGTAATAGCATCTTTAAACATCTTAGTATCAAAGCCAAGAAGCGCTACGGACATTCCAAGTGCTACGATATTACGCATCAACAAGGATCCTTGTTTCATTGCTGTTTCAGAGATAGGCAAAGATAAGCAATTAATCTTTGTACCTTCAAATTTAGAAAAGTCTGGATTAACTTTACTATCACAGATGATATATCCACCATCACGTACTTCGGAACCGTGCATATCAACGGTTTCTTGATCAAGGGAAAGCAAGAAGTCTACCCCTTCACCAATGGACATAATTTGTTCCAATGCTACGCGCAATGCGAATGTAGTATGACCACCTTTGATGCGAGATGCAAATAAACGTTGGCTATACAAAGAGTAGCCTTCTTTAGCAAGGATTGTGGCCATAATTTCGCCGCAACTCTCGATACCTTCACCTTGTTGGCCGCCCATTTTCCAGATAAAATCTTTACGTTTTTGCAAGAGATTCACCCTCCTTAGGATAAAAATTACACTGCTGACAAGAGTCTACCTTACTATGTTAATGTTTTATAGTACGAACCTGTCTTATATCGTCATTGTATCATGTATATTTTAGGTTTACAATGTATCATTTCACATAATAATAGGTATAAATTAAGGTATTATAACTAAAAATTATAAGAGAAAAAGGATACCACTTTTTAAGTAGTATCCTTTTAGTATTTATGCTTATCGTTTTATATTCAGACGGCAAAAAAGAGTCTATATAAAATTATATAGAATATTTATTCTCGAATCATCTAAAATATTTATTTCGTAACACCTCTTGTTGTCGCTCCTCAGTGAAGAATATTTCTTCTAAACATAAACCCTGAGCAGGTGCAGTTTTCCCTATAACACGGCGGTCCTTAGCTACTAAGTACCCTTTAATGTCCTCCACCTTACGGCGACCAAGTCCGACATCTACGAGTAATCCCGCAATATTACGCACCATATGGTATAAGAACCCATCACCGACCACAGAAATCGTTACGTGAGCCCCCTTTGCCTCAACATGGATTCCCAGGATTGTTTTTACAGGATCCGCATGGGTTGAATTCGTTCCCTTTAGGGTTGTAAAGTCATGCGTACCTACTAGTTCATTACCTGCAGCCTGCATCCGATCAATATCTAAGGGCTTTTTCACATTCCAATGATACCGCTGCGTCAAAGGATCTGCAATGAGCTGATTATGAATCGTATATACATACTCTTTACCGTATATATTCCACCGTGGCTTCCAATCTAGCGGAATTTCTTCCGCTTCTAGAACGACTATATCCTTAGGAATATGAGCTATCATAGCACGAGGAATATTTTCTACTGGTATAGTGCCCGACGTTTGAAATGTACAAACTTGAAATTTAGCATGCACCCCCGCATCAGTACGAGAGGCACCATAAATTTGAATGGGTTCATTACAAATACGTGATAAACCATATTCCAAACAACCTTGTACCGTTAACCCCTTATCATTAGGTTGCTTTTGATAACCTGCTAAATCTGTACCATCATAAGCCACTATGATCCGTATATTTCTCATAAATCTAACCACCACAATGCGACAAGTACAATAGTTACCAAAACAACAGCGCCAACACCAATATAATCGACATAAGTAACTTGTAATTCCTTCATACGCGTACGGTTGACACCACCTCTATAGCAACGCGCTTCCATAGCGATAGCTAATTCATCGGCCCGTCGAAACGCACTGATAAATAATGGCACTAAAAGTGGCACCATGTTTTTCGCTCGTTGAATAATAGAGCCTGTCACAAAGTCTGCACCACGAGCAGATTGTGCTTTCATAATACGATCTGTCTCATCCAATAAGGTAGGAATGAAACGCAACGCAATAGTCATCATCATGGCTAGTTCATGAGCAGGAACACCTATGCGACGGAACGGATTGAGCAAGTGCTCGATGCCATCAGTTAAGCGAATCGGTGATGTGGTATAGGTCAACAATGAAGAGAACAAGATTAAGAAGATTAATCGTGCCGCCATTTGAAGGCCCATTGCCACGCCATGATCTGTAATATTAATAATTCCCCATTGGAAAATTGGATTACCTGGCGTCGTAAAAATATGAATACCCATGGTAAATACGATGATAATCCAAAGCGGTTTAATGGCAGACCACATCAGGCGTAATGGCAAACGCGATAATAGCATTGCAAAGATGGTGAAACCACCTACTATGCCATAGGCTAGTGGAGAATTTGCCAAGAAGATAGCCACTACGAAGATGGTAGTAGCAATAATCTTTGCTCGCGGATCCATGCGATGCAAGAAGGAATTCCCTGGGAAGTATTGACCAATAGTAATGTTATTTAACATGGCTACCTCCCTCTAGAATTGCTTGTACCGCATCATCTACAGACAGTACGCGATTAGACACATCAAGGCCTTGTTCACGCAAATATTCCATGGTAACAGACACTGGTGGAACATCTACACCGACAGCCTGTAACTCATCACGATGATTATTAAAGATGTCCATCGGTTCACCATCGAGGACGACACGACCTTTATCGAGTACTACAAGACGGGAAGCCATGCGAGAAATATCTTCCATATTGTGAGATACAAGAATTACAGTTATACCCTTTTCCTTATGAAGGCGAATGATTTCTTCAAAGATTTCTTCCCGACCAAATGGATCAAGTCCGGCAGACGGTTCATCAAGCACCAGGAAGTCTGGGTTCATAGCCACTACACCAGCAATAGCAACGCGGCGCATTTGACCACCAGATAAATGAAAGGGAGATCGTTCTGCATATATATCGTAATCGAGCCCTACGAACTTCATCGCATCTCGCACACGCTCGTCTACGTCATCAGCACTAAGCCCTAAATTTTTAGGACCAAAGGCGATATCCTGAGCAATGGTTTCTTCAAACAATTGGTGCTCTGGGTATTGGAATACCATACCAACCTTATGGCGCATTTTTTTAGCTTCCTCTGTGGAGGCGCTAATATCTACACCATTGACCGTAACGGTACCAGTTGTAGGATGTAATAGACCATTTAGATGCTGTACAAAGGTAGATTTACCGGAGCCAGTATGACCGATAACACCTAAAAACTCCCCATTTTCAATGGTAAGAGATACACCACGAAGTGCAGTCTTTTCAAAAGGAGTACCCATGCCGTAAGTATATGTAATATTATCTAATACGATCGCCATTAGTGGGTTCCCTCCCCTCTTGGAGCATCTGTTGAGTGTATAGCGGATAATTGCTTGCCTAACTTTGAGCCTTTAAGGCCCTTTGCTAACTCTTCATTATTAATGATACTCTTACCCACTTCATAACCTTTAGCATTCAATTTGAAAGCAATCTCAGAGGCTACCGGTACATCGAGGCCCAGCCCTTTTAAAGTATCTACATGGCTAAAAATTTCACGAGGCGTACCATCATGTAATTTCACACCATTTTTCATCACCACAACTCGGTCTGCCGTAACAGCTTCCTCCATGAAGTGCGTGATATATACAATCGTAATGCCCTCTTCCTTATTGAGCTTGTGAACCGTTTCAAGCACTTCGCGGCGACCTTTTGGATCGAGCATCGCTGTTGGTTCATCAAGAACGATACAATCAGGCTTCATCGCTAATACACCTGCGATAGCAATACGTTGTTTTTGTCCGCCCGATAATAAATGGGGACCATGTTCTCTATATTCGGTCATATTAACAGCGGCTAACGCTGCATCGACACGTTGTCTAATTTCTGCACTAGGAATACCTAAGTTTTCTGGACCAAAGGCAACGTCCTCCTCTACAACGGCCGCTACGATTTGGTTATCAGGATTTTGGAATACCATTCCTACATGTTGGCGAATATTCCAAATATGCGCTTCATCCCGCGTATCAAAGCCACATACATTGATATGACCTTCACTAGGTTGTAATAACACATTAAAATGCTTGGCAAGCGTACTTTTACCACTGCCATTAGTGCCAATGATACAAACAAATTCACCACGCTTAATGGATAGATTCACATCATCCAAGGCACGTACATCATTGCCGTTTTCATCAGTATAAATATGACTCATATGATTGACCTCAATCATAATGTCTTGTTCATTCATGGATAACCTCATATCTTTCTAGTCAATTTCGTTTCTATGAAAGTAGAACCATTTGCATCATCTATCATACTCATGTTGTGCATAATCCCCATATTTCAATTTATCCTATTTAATAGAACTTGAATTTAATAATGTCTTAGATATTATGCAAAAGGTTGACAATACATATTCATCCTTTACGATAACTGCTAACATATTACGATATTATACTAGTCGATTGTACCATAAAATTGACAATAAAAAAACGGTGCTGCAACATAAGTTACAACACCGTATGAGTTTGATTAAACTAACTCGATAATAGCCAAAGGTGCAGCGTCACCTTTGCGAAGACCAGTTTTGATTACACGAGTGTAACCACCTTGACGGTCTGCATATTTTGGAGCAATTGTATCAAACAATTTTTTTACTACACTTTCATCCATGAGGTATGCAAGAACTTGGCGACGTGCATGAAGATCACCACGTTTAGCCAAAGTTACCATTTGATCAGCTAAAGAACGAAGTTCTTTCGCTTTAGCTTCAGTCGTTTCAATACGCTCATATTGGAAGAAAGATGTTAACATGCTACGGAACAACGCTTTACGAGCGGAGCTGTCGCGGCCTAATTTTCTGTACATTCGTCTTCCTCCTTATTCGCCTTTTTGTTTAAGTTGAAAACCACCTGGATGATTATTGAGTTTTTCCTCAATTTCATCGATAGATTTTTTACCTAAGTTGCGAACTTTTCCTAAGTCATCAATGGTTTTGTCTAGCAAGTCTGCAATTGTATTAATGCCAGCACGTTTCAAGCAGTTATACGCACGAACAGAGAGTTCCAACTCATCGATGGAAATCTTTGCTGGGCCGTCATCTACAGCTGGTTCTTCATTATCGGAACCTACTGGATCTATAACGATACCGCCTTCACCAGTGTTTACATCTACAACATCTGCAGAATGCGCTAATTTAGTGAAGTTCCCTAAATAACCAATCATAATGGCAGCAGATTTTGCCACTGCATCAGCAGCAGTAATGGAGCCATCAGTCCAAACTTCTAATGTAAGTTTGTCGAAGTCCATTTCATTGCCTACACGAACATCACTCACTTCGTATTTAGCACGAAGAATTGGAGAGAAGATGGAATCGATTGGAATACAACCAATAACATCAGTATCTTTTTTATTCTTCGTTGAAGGAACATAGCCTTTACCTCGTTCGATTACTACGTCCATTACGAGATGAGCTGTCTCATCCATTGTCGCAATCACGAGTTCAGGATTCAATACTTCTACCTCTGGTGGGAATTGTTCAGCCAAATCAGCAGCTGTCAATATTCCATCCTTTTGGAAGTCAAAATGAACTTCCAAAGGTAATTGTGCTTCTTCTTCAACTTTGATGCACAATTGCTTTAAGTTAAGGATGATATCCGTAACGTCTTCGCGAATACCAGGAATAGTAGAGAATTCATGAAGAACTCCATCAATTTTGATAGAGGTGATAGCTGCCCCATCCAAGGATGAAAGCAAAATTCTGCGTAAGCTATTACCGAGAGTGATACCATAACCACGATCTAATGGTTCACATACGAACTTACCATAACGACCGCCATCGGCGATGTCCACTTTCTCGATTTTAAGTTTCTTTTCTTCGCTCATCAGGAACATCCTCCTATATAACACACGTTCATAGTTAATTATAGCACCGTATCATATCGGTCGCTATAAATTATACACGACGGCGTTTTGGAGGGCGACAACCATTGTGAGGAATTGGAGTTACGTCTTTAATGGAAGTAACTTCAAGACCTGCAGCTTGTAAAGCACGGATTGCAGCTTCACGGCCGGATCCAGGACCTTTTACGAATACTTCAACAGTGCGAAGGCCATGTTCCATTGCAGCTTTAGCAGCTTGTTCAGCAGCCATTTGAGCAGCAAATGGAGTGGATTTACGAGAACCACGGAAGCCCAAGCCACCAGCGGAAGCCCAAGACAACGCATTACCGTTTGTATCTGTCAAAGTTACGATAGTGTTATTGAATGTAGAACGAATATGAGCCGCACCGGATTCAATATGTTTCTTTTCTTTTCTTTTAGTTCTAACAACTTTTTTAGCCACGCTTTATCCCTCCTTTATCTTATTTCTTTTTACCAGCAATTGCTTTTCTAGGACCTTTGCGAGTACGTGCATTCGTTTTAGTACGTTGACCACGAAGTGGTAAACCCATACGATGACGTTTGCCTCGATAGGAGTTGATTTCAATTAAGCGTTTAATGTTAAGAGCTTCTTCACGACGAAGGTCACCTTCTACTTTGTAATCAGCATCTAACAATTCACGGATTTTCGCTACTTCATCTTCAGAAAGATCGCGAACGCGTGTGTCAGGATTGATGCCAGTTTTAGCAATAATTTCAGATGCTAAAGTCGGACCAATACCATAAATATAAGTTAAACCAATTTCCACTCGTTTATCACGAGGTAAATCTACACCGGCGATACGTGCCATCTAATCATCCACCTCCTATCAGATTATCCTTGTTTTTGTTTATGTTTTGGATTTTCGCAAATAACCATTACACGGCCTTTGCGTTTAATGATTTTACATTTTTCGCATATCTTTTTAACTGATGGTTGAACCTTCATTAGTACCTCCTTTGTGGACCCTATGCTTATTTAAAGCGATAGGTGATGCGACCACGATTTAAGTCATACGGTGTCAGTTCCATAGTAACTTTATCACCAGGAAGAATACGGATAAAATTCATACGCATTTTACCTGACACATGAGCCAATACGATATGACCATTTTCCAATTCAACTTGGAACATGGCATTCGGTAATGCCTCAACGACCGTACCTTCCACCTCAATAACGTCTTCTTTTGACATATCTTTTCCTCCGGTTACCTGTTTATTTAATTAACCGCGGTTCTTCCCGCATAGTTAATATTTCAGGGCCGTTTTCTGTAACAACCACTGTATGTTCGAAATGAGCAGCAGGTTTACCATCTACTGTAACTGCTGTCCAGTCATCCCCTAATACACGAACACGGTGAGTACCTAATGTAATCATCGGTTCAATACACAATACCATACCTGGTTTCATAAGAGGTCCTTGATCAGGACTACCATAGTTTGGTATTTGCGGATCTTCATGCATTTCGCGGCCTAAACCATGACCTACGAAGTCGCGTACGACACCGTAACCATGTTTCTCACAATACGTTTGAACAGCGTGACCGATAGCACCAATACGGTTACCGACTTTCACTTGTTCAATTCCCTTGAACAGACTTTCCTCTGTAACTTTTAACAATTTCATCACATCGGGTTTGACGTGACCGATAGGAATCGTCACAGCCGAATCGCCGTGATATCCATCAATAGATGATACGAGATCAATACTGAGGACATCGCCGTTTTTAAGCTTACGCTTAGCGCTCGGAATACCATGAACGACTTCTTCGTTAATAGAAGCACAGATTGTAGCGGGGAATCCATAGTACCCTTTACAACTTGGTATACCACCGTGGCTGCGAATATATTCTTCGGCAATTGTATCTAACTCAAGCGTCGTGATGCCAGGTTTAGCCTTTTTTACTAACAAGGACAACGTGTCTGCTGTAAGCTTACTTGCCTTGCGGATACATTCAATCTCATGGGGCGATTTTAAAATAATCATAGATTATTTCTCCAACGCCTTAATGATGTCAGCAAATACTGCGTCTACATCTTGTAAACCATTAATTTCTTGATATAATCCGCTATTGCGATAGTAATCAATTAACGGTTTAGTAGATTCTTCGTACACAGCTAGACGTTTCTGTACTGTTTCAGGGTTATCATCAGCACGATTTTCTAGAACAGCTCGTTCGCTAATACGTTTAACCAATTCCTCGGAAGGAACGTTTAAGTTAAGTACAGCGTCCAAAGAAATTCCTAATTCTTTAAGGATTGCATCCAAGGATACAGCTTGCGCTGTAGTTCTTGGAAATCCATCAAGAATAAATCCAGATTTGCAGTCATCTTTCACCAAGCGATCACGTACGATACCAACAGTTACACTGTCTGGTACCAATTGACCAGCATCGATGTATTTCTTAGCCTCAACTCCAAGAGGTGTTTCGTTCTTAATCGCAGCGCGGAACATATCACCTGTTGAAATTTGGGGAATACCGTATTTTTCAATAAGTCGAGCTGCCTGAGTGCCTTTACCTGCACCAGGAGGTCCCATTAATAAAATATACATATCGTTTCCCTCCTATTTCACAAAGCCTTTATAGTGGCGTGTTACCATGAGCGACTCAATTTGTTGCATTGTATCAAGTGCTACACCTACAACGATAAGAAGAGCCGTACCACCAAAGTATACGCCTTGGACGCCGGTTATACTACCGAGGAAATTCGGTATAATAGCAACGACAGCTAAGAATACAGCGCCAGCCAAAGTGATCTTGGTCATCACGTTATCCACATAATCAGCAGTTGGTTTACCCGCACGAATACCTGGGATAAAACCACCGTATTTTTTCATATTATCTGCCATATCTGTAATGTTGATAGAGATTGCAGTATAGAAATACGTAAAGATAAAGATCAATATCGCATACAATGCCGTTTGTAACGGCGTCCCCCATGTAAATAAATCAGCAGCTTTATGAACAAATTCATTGTCAATAAATTGTGCAATTGTTACAGGGAACATCAACACAGATGACGCAAAGATAATTGGGATTACACCTGCCTGATTGACTTTCAACGGCAAGAATGTAGAGTGACCACCGTACATTTTACGCCCTACTACGCGTTTTGCGTATTGGATAGGAATGCGACGTTGGCCTTGTGTAACTGCCACTACGACAGCGATCATCGCAAGTGCAATTACAGCAAATAAGAATGCTTGGAACATGTTAATGGTTCCGTTTTGGATATATTGATAAATAGTTTCGAGACCATCTGGCAATCGAGCTACGATACCAGCAAAGATGATCAAGGAAATACCATTACCTATACCATATGCTGTGATTTGCTCACCAATCCACATCAACAAACATGTGCCTGCTGTGAGGATGATGGCCACAACGAATACGCTAAGGAAATCATTATTTACCAAAGCGTTGTTTGCTCTAAGAGCAAATGCCATACCAGCGGCTTGTACAAAGCCAAGGACTACGGTGCCATAACGAGTTACCTTCGCTATTTTCTTACGCCCGTCTTCACCATCTTTACTCCATGCTTCAAACTGAGGAACTACAGACTGAAGCAGTTGCATGATGATGGAAGCATTAATGTAAGGGGTAATACTCATCGCAAAGATAGAGAACTTACTTAGCGCACCACCAGCAAACAAGTCTAATAGACCAAATAGGTTACCGGATGTAAACAAGGATTCGATAACAGATGCATCTACACCTGGTACTGGGATGTGAATGCCGGCTCTAAACACAGCAAACATCATCAATGTGTACAAGATCTTGTTACGTAACTCAGTAATCTTAAAGATGTTCGAGAGGCTATCTAGCACCCTAGATCACCTCAACTTTTCCGCCTGCTGCTGTGATTTTTTCTTCAGCAGCTTTAGTGAAGCCATTAGCGATAACAGTCAAGTTTTTAGTTTCCAATGTACCGTTACCTAAAATACGAATACCATCGCGTACATTTTTCAAAATGCCAGCTTCAATAAGAGCTACTGGATCAACTGTTGCACCATCTTCAAAGCGATTTAATTGTGCTACGTTAACTTCAGCATATTGTTTAGCAAAAACGCTGTTGTTGAAACCGCGTTTTGGTAAACGACGATAAAGAGGCATTTGGCCGCCTTCAAAACCGGAGCGAACGCCACCGCCAGAACGGGAGTTTTGACCTTTTTGACCACGACCAGATGTTTTACCCAAGCCAGAACCTAAACCACGGCCTACACGAGTACGAGTTTTTTTAGAACCAGCTGCTGGTTGTAATTCATGAAGTTTCATTCAGTGCACCTCCTTATCAGTATTAAACTTCTTCAACTTTTACTAAATGTCTAACTTTATGAAGCATACCTTCGATTTGAGGTGTTACTTCTTTTACGACTTGAGAATTAGTTTTTTTCAAGCCCAAAGCTTTAACTGTCGCGCGTTGATCTTCAGGACGACCGATTAAGCTTCTTGTTAATGTTACTTTAACTTGTGCCATTTCTTGTCTCCTTATTACGCGTTATAGATTTCTTCAACGGTTTTACCACGAAGCTCTGCAACTTCGCTAGCGCGTTTCAAATCTTTCAAACCTTCGATTGTAGCGCGAACCATATTATTAGGGTTAGAAGAGCCCAAAGATTTAGTCAAGATGTTACGAACACCTACTAATTCCAATACGGCACGAACAGGGCCACCAGCGATAACGCCAGTACCTTCAGCAGCTGGTTTCAAGAATACGCGGCCTGCACCGAATACGCCTGTTACGCTGTGAGGGATTGTACCATTTTTAATAGCTACGTTTACAATATTTTTCTTAGCATCATCGATACCTTTGCGAATTGCTTCTGGTACTTCCGCTGCTTTACCTAAGCCAACGCCTACATAACCGTTGCCATCACCAACAACTACAAGAGCGCTGAAGGAAAAACGACGACCGCCTTTAACTACTTTGGCTACGCGGTTGATGAATACTACTCTTTCTTTAAGATCAAGACTGGTGTAGTCAATTCTCGCCATGTCTATAGTTCCTCCTTCTTAGAATTTTAAGCCTGCTTCACGAGCACCTTCTGCAAGGGCTGCTACGCGGCCGTGGTAAATGTAACCACCACGGTCAAACACTACAGTGTCAATGCCTTTAGCGATAGCTTTTTTAGCAACTGCTTCACCAACAGCTTTAGCAGCAGCTACGTTACCACCATAGGATAAGTTCAAATCTTTATCTAAAGAGCTAGCAGCAACCAAAGTTGTACCTGCTACGTCATCGATTACTTGTGCGTAAATGTTGCTCAAAGAACGGTAAACGTTCAAACGTGGGCAAGTTGCCGTACCAGAGATGTGACGGCGAATACGAAGATGACGTTTTGCTCGAGCGATATTTCTACTAGATTTACGAGGCAAGATATTCACTCCTTTCATTCATATAGATGATATTACTATTTACCTTTTGCACCAGCTTTACCAGCTTTGCGACGAACAACTTCGCCTTCATAGCGGATACCTTTACCTTTGTAAGGTTCAGGTTTTCTCCATTTACGGATATCAGCTGCTACTGCACCTACAACTTCTTTGTCTGCACCAGACACAACGATTTTGTTAGGAGCTGGAACGTCGATTGTAATACCAGCTGGAGCTTCCATTTCTACTGGATGAGAGAAGCCAAGTGTAAGAGCTAATTTATTGCCTTGTTTAGCCGCTCTGTAACCAACACCGTTGATTTCAAGAGTTTTTGTAAATCCTTCAGATACGCCTGTTACCATATTAGCAACAAGAGCGCGAGTCAAACCGTGAAGGGAACGATGGTTTTTATCGTCGGAAGGACGAGTTACTGTGATTGTGTTACCTTCTACAGTGATATTCATATCTGGATGCAAATCGCGAGATAATTCACCTTTAGGGCCTTTTACGTTCATATGATGGTTATCATATGTAACAGTAACGCCTGCAGGGATCTCGATAGGCATTCTACCGATACGTGACATTATTTCTACCTCCTATTGCTACTATTACCAAACGTATGCGATTACTTCGCCACCAAGACCTTCTTTACGAGCTTGTTTGTCGCTCATAACGCCTTTGGACGTAGAAATAACTGCGATACCCAAACCACCAAGTACACGAGGAAGTTCTTCCTTTTTCGCGTAAACACGTAAACCTGGTTTGGAAATACGTTTAATTCCTGTAATAACTTTCTCGTTATTGGAACCATATTTCAAAGTTACTTTTAAAGTGTTTTCTTCTTTTTCAACGTTCTTTACAAAGCCTTCTTGTAAAAGGATGTCAAGAACGGCTGCTTTCATTCTAGATGCAGGAATGTTTACCGTTTCATGAAGTGCAGCGTTTGCATTACGGATGCGCGTAAGCATATCCGCGATAGGATCGGTCATTACCATAATCTAAAAACCTCCTCTCGTCTAATATTACCAGCTGGCTTTTTTAACACCAGGAATTTGTCCTTTGTACGCCAATTCACGGAACGCAATACGGCTGATACCGAATTTACGCATATAGCCGTGAGGACGACCAGTTAAGTTGCAACGGTTGTGCAAGCGTGTTGGGGATGCATTTGCTGGTAATTTGGATAAGCCTTCATAATCACCTGCTGCTTTTAACGCTTCACGTTTAGCTGCATATTTTTCAACGATTTTAGCGCGTTTCTTTTCGCGTTCAATCATAGATTTTTTAGCCATCTATATGTTCCTCCTATTATTTTTCAAAAGGCATACCGAATTGAGTCAACAATTCACGAGCTTCTTCATCTGTCTTAGCACTTGTTACGATAATGATGTCCATACCAGTAACACGTTCTACCTGATCATATTCGATTTCAGGGAAGATGAGCTGTTCTTTAAGACCCAAAGCGTAGTTACCACGGCCATCGAATGCAGTAGCGCTGATACCGCGGAAGTCACGTACACGAGGTAATGCCGCATTGATCAATCTATCAAGGAATTCATACATGCGTTCGCCACGAAGAGTAACTTTTGTACCCAACGCCATGCCTTCACGAACTTTGAAGTTCGCAATGGATTTTTTAGCTTTTGTGATGACAGGTTTTTGACCAGCAATGATAGTCAAATCATTAACTGCTGCTTCCAATGCTTTTGCATTGCCCACTGCATCACCTACGCCGATGTTGATAACGATTTTTTCCAATTTAGGAATTTCCATTACATTGCCGTATTGGAATTTTTCTTGCATACTCTTTTTGATTTCAGAGTTGTATTGTTCAAACAAACGAGACATTTATGTAGCTCCTCCTTTCCTGATTATTTAAGTACTGTACCGGATTTAACAGTAGCGCGAACGAATTTACCGTCCTTGCCTTCTACCTTTTTGATACGAGTAGCTGTTTTAGTTTCTGGGTCAACAACCATTACGTTAGAAACATGAATGCCAGCTTCTTTAGTAACGATGCCGCCTTGTGGGTTAGCTTGGGAAGGTTTTGTGTGACGTTTTACAGTGTTAACGCCTTCAACAAATACGCGTTCTTTTTTAGGTTCAGTTGCGATAACTGTACCTTGCTTACCTTTATCTTTACCGGAGATAACAACAACTGTATCGCCTTTTTTGATTTGTAGCTTAGCCATATGCTGCGTTCCTCCTTCTTATAATACTTCTGGAGCCAAAGAAACGATTTTCATGAAATCTTTTTCACGAAGTTCTCTAGCTACAGATCCAAAGATACGAGTACCACGAGGGGTCTTGTCATCTTTAATAACTACTGCTGCGTTTTCATCGAAACGAATATAGGAACCGTCTTGACGGCGGATACCTTTTTTAGAACGAACAATAACAGCTTTAACTACGTCGCCTTTCTTGACAACGCCACCGGGTGATGCATCTTTTACAGAAGCAACGATTACGTCACCGATATTGCCGAATTTGCGATAAGAACCGCCCATGACTTGGATGCACATAATACGTTTAGCACCAGTGTTGTCGGCAACATTCAAAATTGTTTGTTGCTGGATCATCGTCTATTCCTCCTTACATCACTCTTATTTTTGTCTTTCAAGAATTTCAACAACTCTCCAACATTTATCTTTAGAAAGTGGACGAGTTTCTACAATTTTAACTGTATCGCCAATTTGACACTCATTATTTTCATCATGAGCTTTGAAGCGTTTTGTGCTAACCATTGGCTTGTTATATAATGCGTGAGGTACTTTACGTTCAACAGCAACAACAACAGTTTTGTCCATTTTGTCGCTAACAACTTTACCTACGCGGACTTTACGTACGTTTCTTTCTTCTGCCACGATTTTAAGCCTCCTTTTCAAACTTTAACAAATCTGTTATTATGCGTTTTCAGATTTAAGTTCAACTTCACGTTGTACAGTTTTAATACGAGCGATTGTCTTCTTAACTTCACGAATGCGCATAGGATTTTCTAATTGACCTGTTGCAAGCTGAAAACGGAGGTTAAATAACTCTTCCTTAAGACCGGAAACTTTTTGTTCCATTTCGGCAGCGCTCATATTGCGAATGTCATTAACCTTCATTTACGTCACCACCCAATTCTTTACCCTTAACAACAAATTTGCATTTGATTGGAAGTTTATGGCTTGCAAGACGCATAGCTTCACGAGCTGTAGCTTCTGGCACACCGTCCATTTCAAACATTACACGACCTGGTTTAACCACTGCTACCCAGTATTCAGGAGAACCTTTACCGGAACCCATACGAGTACCAGCTGGTTTAGCTGTGATTGGTTTGTCAGGGAAAATTTTAATCCATACTTTACCACCACGTTTGATATAACGAGTCATAGCAATACGGGCAGCTTCGATTTGACGGTTAGTGATCCAAGATGGTTCGCATGCTACCAAGCCGAACTCACCATGAGACACTGTATTACCGCGCATAGCACGACCTTTCATACGGCCGCGGAATTGCTTACGATGTTTTACGCGCTTTGGAATAAGCATTACTTGCCACCTTCTTCCTTCTTAGCAGGTGCTTGTTTTGCTTCTGGCAAAACTTCACCTTTGTAAATCCATACTTTAATGCCGATACAACCATATGTTGTATGAGCTTCAGCAGTACCGTAGTCGATGTCTGCACGAAGTGTATGCAAAGGAATAGAACCTTCACGATAGGATTCGCTACGAGCGATTTCAGCACCGCCAAGACGACCGCTTACCATGATTTTAATACCTTTTGCACCTAAGCGCATTGTACGACCTACAGCTTGTTTCATTGCACGGCGGAAGCCGATACGACGTTCCAATTGGCCCGCAATGTTTTCAGCAACTAATGTTGCATCCATGTCTGCTTGTTTAATTTCTGCAATGTTAACGTCCACTTGTTTATCAGTGAAACGAGTCATTGCTTTTTTGATATCTTCGATACCAGCACCACCACGACCGATAACCATACCTGGTTTCGCAGTGTGGATAGTCAATTTAATACGTTTATTTGTACGCTCGATTTCAATGCGGGAAATACCAGCAATGAAAAGGGTTTCTTTCAAGAAGTTACGAATTTTTACGTCTTCATGAAGATTAGCAGCGAAATCTTTATCTGCATACCATTTTGCGTCCCAATCTTTTACGATACCGACACGCAAACCGTGTGGATTAACTTTTTGACCCACTCTGTTTCCCTCCTTCTTAAGCTCTTTCTTTAACTACTACTGTTACGTGGCTAGTACGTTTCAAAATTTTGAAAGCTTGACCACGGGAACGAGGATGAATGCGTTTTAATGTAGGGCCTTGATCAACGAAGATCTCGGATACGTAAAGATTGTCAACATTCATATCGAAATTATGTTCAGCGTTTGCGATTGCAGAACGCATAACTTTTTCTACTACATCAGCGCCAACTTTCGGAGTGAACTTCAAGATGGCAAATGCTTCGCCGATGTTTTTACCGCGCACTAAATCTGCAACGATACGGATTTTACGAGGCGCGATTCGGATATGTCTAGCGATTGCTTTTGCTTCCATGTATTATTTCCTCCTATTTTTTGCCTGTAGATTTTTCGTCCTTACCATGACCTCTATAAGTACGTGTAGGAGCGAACTCACCTAATTTATGACCTACCATATCTTCTGTAATGAATACAGGTACATGTTTGCGACCATCATGCACAGCAATTGTGTGGCCTACAAAACTTGGGATAATAGTAGAGGCACGGGACCAGGTTTTTACAACTTTCTTTTCGTTAGTTTCGTTTAAAGCTTCAACTTTCTTAAGCAAATGATCTGCTACGAAAGGGCCTTTTTTAATAGATCTGGACACTATTTTATCTCCTTTCCTTTATCCTATTTTGTACGACGTTTAATAATTAAGCTGTTAGAAGCTTTTTTCTTGTCGCGAGTTTTAACACCATGTGCTGGTTTGCCCCAAGGTGTAACAGGATGTTTACGACCAACAGGAGATTTACCTTCACCACCACCATGTGGATGGTCACAAGGGTTCATTACAACACCACGGTTGCCAGGGCGAACACCCATCCAACGATGACGACCAGCTTTACCAATTACAAGGTTGCTGTGGTCAGCGTTACCAACAACACCAATTGTTGCACGGCACTCTTGACGAACACGACGCATTTCACCAGATGGTAAACGAAGAATAGCGTAGCCATTATCTTTACCCATCAATTGAGCAGATGTACCAGCGGAACGAACGATTTGACCACCTTTACCGATTTTCAATTCGATATTGTGGATTTGTGTACCGTCTGGAATATTAGCCAATGGTAAGCAGTTACCAGGTTTAATATCGGACTCAGGACCGGAGAATACAACGTCACCAACTTTTAGACCGTTAGGAGCTAAAATGTAGCGTTTTTCACCATCAGCGTAGTTAAGCAAAGCGATACGAGAAGAACGGTTAGGATCATACTCAATTGTTGCTACTTTAGCTGGAATATTATCTTTAGTACGTTTGAAGTCAATAATACGGTATTGACGTTTGTGACCGCCACCTTGGTGACGAACTGTCATTTTACCAGTATTGTTACGACCACCTTTTTGAGAAATCTTAGCGAGCAAGGATTTTTCTGGTTTGCTTGCTGTGATTTCGTCGAAGGCGGATACTGTCATAAACCGGCGACCAGCGGAGTACGGTTTAAATGATTTAATTGCCATTAGTGGGCCTCCTTACAACTAGACTCTTAGACACCTTCAAAGAATTCAATGGATTCGCCAGCTTTTAAGGTTACGATAGCTTTTTTATAATCGCTACGTTTACCTTGTGTACGACCCATGCGTTTAGTCTTACCTAAAACACGAATAGTAGCTACTTTTTCTACTTTTACATTGAAGATTTTTTCAACTGCTTGACGGATTTGCACTTTATTTGCAGTCAAAGGCACACGAAAAGTGTATTTGCCTTCTTCCATAAGCATAGTGGATTTTTCGGTAATAACCGGGCGGATTAGTACATCATGTAATTGCATTATCCGAGCACCTCCTCGATTTTTGCGACAGCGCCTTTAGTAATGAAGAGCTTATCGTAATGAAGAAGATCGAAAATGTTCATACCTTCGCAAGCCAAAGCTTTAACACCTTGGATATTACGAGCGGAACGTTCAACATTTACATCACCTTCAGTGATGAACAATACTTTTGCATCACCAACGTTGAAGCTGTTAATAATGTTCAACACTTCTTTTGTTTTAGGAGCTGCTAATGTGATTTCTTCCAAAACGTATAATTCGCTATTATTCACTTTATCGCTAAGAGCAGATTTAACTGCTAAACGTCTAGCCTTACGAGGCATAGCTTTGTAATAGCTGCGAGGTTGTGGACCAAATGTAGTACCACCACCGATCCAGATTGGGGAACGGCTGGAGCCTGCACGAGCACGGCCAGTACCTTTTTGTTTCCAAGGTTTGCGGCCACCGCCACGAACCATACCTCTAGTTTTTGTTGCATGTGTGCCGAGACGTTCGTTAGACAATTGACGAACTACGGCTTGATGCATTACGGCTTCGTTAACTTCAACGCCGAATACTGCATCGTTTAACTGTATTTCACCGACTTTAACGCCGGATTGATTATATGTTGCTACTGTAGGCATTACATAATCCTCCTTTCGACAAATGATTATTTAACAGGTTTAACCGTGTTGCGAACCATAACCAAGCTACCTTTAGCGCCTGGGATACCACCTTTAACCAATAAAAGGTTACGTTCAGCATCAACTTTCACAACGGATAAGCGTTGTACGGTAACTCTGTAACCACCCATTTGTCCAGGGAGTTTTTTACCTTTGTATACCTTACCGCCGCCACCGGAGATCATAGGACCGATGGAACCAGGTTCACGGTGAGATTTAGAACCATGAGTTTCAGGACCACGGGAGAAGTTATGGCGTTTAATTGTGCCAGCAAAACCCTTACCTTTACCTGTACCCACTACGTCCACCAATTCACCTTCTGCGAAGATATCAGCTGCCAGAGTTTGGCCTACTGTGTAGTCAGCTGCATTAGCTACGCGAACTTCGCGAAGATATTTCACTGGAGCTACGCCAGCTTTGTCGAACTGACCTTTTACAGGTTTTGTTAAATGTTTTTCTTTAATGGAACCGTAACCAATTTGTACTGCTTCGTAGCCGTCTGTTTCTACAGTCTTTACGCGCACTACAACGCTTGGGGTAGTTTCCACTACTGTTACAGGAACTAATTGGCCTTCAGCTGTGAAGACTTGTGTCATTCCTAATTTTTTACCCAAAATAGCTTTAGACATTATCGCACCTCCTTATAGTTTTATTTCAATAGATACACCAGCTGGTAAATCTAAACGAGTGATAGCATCTACTGTTTTCGAATTTGGTTCAAGAATATCGATTAAGCGTTTATGTGTACGCATTTCGAATTGTTCACGAGAATCTTTGTTTACGTGTACAGAACGAAGAATTGTGAAGATATTCTTTTCTGTTGGCAATGGAATCGGACCAGATACCATAGCGCCATTTCTTTTTGCAGTGTCTACGATCTTAGCAGCGCTTTGATCGAGAGCTTTGTGGTCGTATGCCTTAAGGCGAATACGGATTTTTTGCTGTTTAGCCATTATTAATAATTCCTCCTGTCGTCCATTTCGTGAATGGGCTGCTCCATAGAAATTCTCCTCCGCAGAGGCAACCTTCTACTTCATAGTTTAAAAACACAACACGAGAGCGGCATTATCTGCCGCTCTGAGTGCTGCATGTATTGTGCTCAACGCATTCTACGATGAGCATAAAAGGTTAAATTAACCTTCGATTTCTGTTACTACGCCAGCGCCTACTGTATGGCCACCTTCGCGGATCGCGAAGCGAAGACCTTCTTCGATAGCGATTGGAGTAATCAATTCGATTTCCATTGTTACGTTATCGCCAGGCATACACATTTCTACACCTTCAGGAAGGTTTACA
>NZ_JAWFZJ010000006.1:0-84706 GCF_032550495.1 Veillonella parvula
ATGGCTATGAGGATCCACCTGTTCCCATCTCGAACACAGTAGTTAAGCTCATAAACGCCGAAAGTACTTGGCTGGAGACGGCCTGGGAGGATAGGAAGCTGCTGATTGATTAAAGGCACACTTGAGGGTGTGTCTTTTTTTTGTATGGCTTCCTATCCTCCCAGGGGACCTGGTAAGCAGGGCAGTAGAAGATGGAGGAGTGAAACGACGACAGATTCACTGCATCGCTTAGTTCATTATTTTTTAATTATATTATCAATTAATTGATAATAAATAATTAATGGAGGTTCAATTATAAATTTTAATAATTACTATTTATTACATATTCTATTCATGCATAGAATTATCACTATTTTATATAGATCTCTGTTTAACCTAGTAAATACGTGCGTTGTAGATATTTTTCTGATATTTAATAATATACCAAAATGTACCAAAAATTACTCGTTTTGATTATATTTCATATCACTTTCACTATGTTTTCACGAATTATCTATATACTAGCTATAGTTGATTGAGATCAACTAAGGAAATGGAGGTCTACTACTAATAACTTTTACCTGTCCCTTTTACAAATAATACAAACAACACAAAACAATACAACACATAAAACAACACTTAAATACACAACAATACTCTCCCTGTGTATAAACAAAACAATACATATACAAAACTCTCTAATTATATATACCATCTCCCGTATATATAAAGGTAAAAGTTAGGTAGACATAAGAGCCCTTGAGAAAGGGCTCTTTTCCTTTAATAATCACTATTATTTTATCGATTAAAAGGCCTTTATTTCTTGACAGAGTATGTAATATTTGTTAAACTAATCAAGTATCAAGCAAAGCTTGATGAACATAGGGGTATAGCTCAATTGGTAGAGTAGCGGTCTCCAAAACCGTTGGTTGTGGGTTCAAGTCCTACTGCCCCTGCCAAACTTTGGATTGCGGTCTTCGGACCGCATGTCCATAAAATTACTCGAAAAATATTAAAAAATGCTTGCGTAGCTGCAATCATTATGTTAATATAAGTGAGTACCTTGTACATGACTCAGTAGCTCAGCTGGATAGAGCGTTTGACTACGAATCAAAAGGCCAGGGGTTCGAATCCCTTCTGGGTCACCAAATTAAAGCATCACAGTAATGTGGTGCTTTTTTATTTTTTTATATGTATATAAAGGACTCTACATATTTATGTAGGGTCCTTTTATGAGCTAATGATCTTTATTTAATAGACTAAGTCTGATTATTTCGCATGTGGCTGATCTGATTCAGCTACTACGTTAACGACGATTTCTTGATCTGCAGAAATAAGATTCATAATGATGGGGATTGGCTGTCCGATGGCTTCAGCTATAGCTTTAATTTGTCGCATTGCAACAGGATGAGGTGTCGTTCCATCGTTTTGAAATAATTCTTCCAATTGGTTGATTTCTGTTTGACTTAGACTCGATTTATTTGCAAATTCTTCAACCGTCATATTATGTTTTTCGCGATAGCTTTTAATGATTTCACCGATATACATAATCGCCTCCACTTGAATTATATTAATACATTTTTATTTTATGTGAAAGTTTGATAAAACTCAAGTTAGATTAAAATGATACTTCATATTATTGATACATAATGGTTTTATATTATAAGATGAACATACAATGATACTGATATATATGGAAATGAAAAGAGGTTTGCTATGAAGACGAATAGAAAACAACTTTTAATTGTTTATATATGTTTAGCATTAGGGGCTTGGAGTGCTAGCGCGGGCGTCAGTTTTAGTCAATCAAACGGCGATGCGAATCGAATGAGTCGAGATAATACGACAGTACAGCATAGGTCTGAAAAAACTGTTGACGATTCTGACCAAGGCAGTCCTGTTATTGCATCGTATTACAAGGATGGCAAAAAAAAGAAGAAAAAGAGCACTGCTGCTGAAGAGCCTAAGCTTTCAGAGAAACAAAAAGCAACTAAAGAATTAAATGAACATTCTTGGGTAGAAGAAGCGGGAAAACATCCGTTACCGTATGAGGTTGTAGAAGGAAAAGCAGTCAGTGAAGAAGAATTAGCCCACTGGTGGAAGGTTTTTAACGATTCTGTATTGGATCAATTAATTGATTTGACCCTCAAAAATAATCGGCAGTTAGAGTTGGCTCGTTCTCGAGTTAGACAAGGGCGGTTACAGTTGGGTATTGCTGAAGCACAGCGATTACCTTGGCTAGATGCTTCCGGTTCATGGTCGGCTAATAGAGGTCAGGGCGAATGGGATTCGGACCGAGAAGCGATAAAGAATTTGCCTATACCTGATAAGATGACGAGAAATGTAGAAACCGGTAAATTAGGAATTGATGCGCGATGGGAAATTGATATATTCGGGAGACAAAAAGCAAAATCACGAGCTGCATCGAATTCGTTACAAGCATCACAGGCGGATTTATATTCCACCTGGGTATCATTGAGCGCGGAAACAGCATTACAGTATATGTCGTTAAGAACTTTACAGGAGCAATTGCGCATAACGGAAGAGGATGTGAAGCGTCAGCAGGAAGCGTTGGAACTGATTAAGATAAATTATCAGTCTGGTATTATCAACGAATTACCTGTACAACAGGCTACATATGCATTATCTCAGACTCAAGCGGAGATTCCTTCATTAAAGAAAAATATAGCTTCCACAATGTCTGCTCTTTCTATATTGACAGGAACAGTTCCAGGCGAGATTGACGGGTTATTGATGGAAAATACTTCATTACCTACGGTGGATCCACACATGTTTATCGGCATACCGGCGGAAGCTTTACGACAACGGCCTGATATTCAGGCGGCGGAAAGACGTATTGCGGCGCAACAACAGAAAACCAAGGCTGCAAAGGCTGACCTTAAGCCTAGATTTTCACTAAATGGCAGTATAGGCTTGGAGTCGTTTTCATCGGGAGGTCTTATTTCGGCTATCGGTAAAATGATAGGAATAGGACCATCTATCACTATGCCTATTTTCAATGCCGGTGCTATTCGTAAGAATATAAAGGTACAAACAGAAAAGGAACAGGAATACTTGGCACTTTACGAAGAGACTGTTTTGAAAGCTGTAGGGGAGGTCCGAAATGCGGTAACGGATGCATCTCAGGATCATATTAAGTCTGAGGAATTGAAATCTGCTGTAGAATCTGCACAGCAAGCAGAATCTTTGGCGCAAACCAATTTTGACTCCGGTCTTAGCGATTACTTAAGTGTTCTTGATGCACGAAGAAATGTATTGTCTGTAAGGCGGCAATATATCATGAGTCGGGGGCAAGAGTTTGCTGATACCGTTCGTTTATTCAAATCCTTAGGCGGTGGTTGGGAAGCCATGGACATGGATCAGGAGGCAGAGGCGGACTCGCATGCTAAGAAATAGTGTGAGAAACGGGGAATGATTATGAAAGAGAAACTTGATGTCCTTAAACGTTGGATGGCGAATAATAAAAAAAAGTGCGTAGGTATAATGATTGCTTTTCTGATAATTTTGGGTGGCGTAGGATATTATGCTTATAATCAATACGAAGCGTACATGGCCTCTCATCACATCGTGTTACAAGGTAATGTAAATCTGCGGGAAGTGAATGTTGCATTTCGGGGAAGTGATCGGATTGCCAACCTGTTAGTGGATGAAGGTGCGGTCGTGAGCCAAGGGCAGATTTTGGGGTATTTACATTCTGATGAATTAAATCTTGCTGTACAGCAGGCTAAGGCTAGCATTGCAGCACAGGAAGCTATAGTGGCCAAGTTGCAGGCCGGCAGTAGACCAGAAGAAATCGGTCAAGCATCGGCAAGAGTTACATCTGCAGAAGCTGCGTTAGCGCAATCGAAACAAGAAGCAGAGAAGTTACAAAAATCATATAATGCTTCAAATGGTAAGGCCGTCAGTCGACAGTCTGTAGATGATATACAGGCGAAGGTGAAAGTATCGGAAGCCAAATTAAATGAGGCTCAGCAAGCATACAATTTAGCTGTCGCAGGGCCAAGACAGGAAGATATAGCACAGGCCCAAGCACAATTGGATTCGATGAAAAGTGAATTGGCCCGTCAGGAGTTTTTGTTAAACCAAACTGTATTAACGGCTCCTATAGACGGTGTTATAACGGCCCGATTATTACAGGTCGGTGATATGGCTTCACCGAGTACACCTGTATTCAAGTTGGCTGAGAATACCAAAAAGTGGGTTCGTGTATATGTGAACGAACGAGATTTAGGGAAAATTTATAATGGTATGGCAGCAAATGTAACAACGGATACATATAAGAACGAACCGATTCACGGAACAATCGGATATATTTCTTCCGTAGCGGAATTTACCCCTAAATCGGTAGAAACGGAAGATGTGCGTACTACCCTTGTGTATGAAGTGCGGGTATATGTGGATGACCCGAATAATCGCCTTCGTTTAGGAATGCCTGCCACTGTTTCCATTGATATATAGAGGTGTGCGGTGAATGATGTATATGCAATCAAAGCGTCACAATTATATAAAGAATTTCCCATTGTTGGAGCTGATCCTATAATAGCATTGGACCATTTGGATTTTAAAATTCGGAAAGGCTGTTTAACTGCGTTGGTTGGGCCAGATGGGGCGGGAAAAACGACTTTGATTCGTCTGATAGCTGGTTTATTGGATGCCACGGCTGGTTCTTTAGATGTCCTCGGAATGGATGTGAAAGTACATTCACAGGCAGTTCAAGATAGACTCAGTTATATGCCTCAGAAGTTTGGTCTTTATGAGGAGTTATCGGTCAGTGAAAACATGAATCTCTATGCAGATTTACACGGAATTCCTTTGAGTGTGAGAATGGAGCGGTTTGAAAAATTACTGCATATGACGGGACTAGCAAAATTTACGAAGCGTCAAGCCGGTAAATTGTCGGGCGGTATGAAGCAAAAGCTTAGTTTAGCCTGTACCTTGGTGCGTTCTCCAGAGTTATTATTGCTTGATGAGCCTACCGTAGGGGTCGATCCATTTTCAAGGCGGGAGTTATGGGAAATTTTAGAGTCGTTAGTACGTACAGATGGAATCAGCGTACTTGTTAGTACTGCATACTTAGACGAGGCGGAGCGTTGTAAAGATGTTTTTGTCCTCAATAAGGGGCGGTTTTTAGCAACTGGGACACCGAATGAATTGACTCAAATGTCTGAGGGGCGATGCTTTCAGGTAAAAATTCCGAAGTCATTGAGCATGCGAAATGTACAGGCTGCATTGATGGATGATAGAAAATGCGTGGCAGATGCAGTTCCGGAGGCTGGTACCGTACGATATATAAAAACGAAAGAAATGCTTTCGATTCCTTGGCTTAGCGAGTACGGTATGGAGGAACAATCAGTTCAAAGCCGTTTGGAAGATACCTTTATGATGCTGTTAAAAGAGGATGAGTTTACTTCGAAACAGAGGACTTCCCTTTTAGATGCTATCGATATGGATTTGGATGAAAGTGCGATAGAGAAAGAACGAAAGCGTTTGTTGTCCCCAAATGAAATGGTTGAGCGTCCAATAGAAATTTCTGTATCTCATTTGGTGAGAACATTCGGTGATTTTACGGCGGTAGCTAATACATCATTTACGGTGCAGCGCGGAGAAGTATTCGGATTGCTTGGACCAAACGGAGCTGGCAAGACGACGACATTTCGTATGTTGTGTGGCTTATTACCTGTAACGAGCGGTGATTTACGCGTAGCTGGCGTTGATGTCGTTAAATCTCGTACGGCGGCAAGAAGCAATTTTGGCTATGTAGCGCAAAATTTTTCTTTGTATGGCAACTTGTCCGTTATGGAAAATCTGGAATTTTTTTCTGGTGTGTACGGTTTGTACGGTCAAAAAAAGGATGATCGAATAGAAGCTGTTATCAAGGAGTTTCGTCTAAATGATGTGCGCGATATGATAGCCGGTGATTTGCCTGGTGGTTATAACCAGCGCTTGTCCATGGCGGCTGCCTTAATGCATGAGCCAAAAATTCTTTTCTTGGATGAGCCCACAAGTGGTATTGATCCTCTTACGCGGCGTAATTTCTGGCGACAGATTACTTCTTTATCAAAGCGAGGAACAACGATTATTATTACGACTCATTTTATGGATGAATCGGAATACTGTGACCGTATTATGATTCAGGATGCAGGGAAACTCGTTGTACTGGGAACACCTGATGAAGTTAGACGGATTGCCGGCGATGAGAATTGTACTATGGATGAAGCGTTTATCTCCGTCATACTGGAAAAACGGGAACAGGAGGATAACGTATGAACGGATTTATAAGACGGTTTTCCTCATTGGTATACAAGGAGACCTTACAAGTATTGCGCGACCCTAGCACTATTTTGTTGGGTGTTGTGCTACCTATACTACTTATCATCCTCATCGGCTCAGGGGTTACTTTGGATGTTAAACACGTGCCGATAGCAGTGGTTATGGAACGGCAAGATTCTATGACCCAGAGTGTGTATGACTCCTTATACGGCTCTGAGTACTTTCAACCTATAGCGGTTCGCGATAGAAAAACGGCGGAATTATTGATGGAAAAACGAAAGGTAGATGCCATATTGGTGATTCCACAGGACTTTTCTGATCAAATTATGCGTGGACAAGGGAAAGTGCAGGGGATTTACTATGGTGTCGATACTTCGGTAGCGATGAGTATAGAAAGTTATGTAAACTCAGCTATTAACTTATGGGCCGTTAAGAATATTCCGTTTATGCTACGTGGTGGATATATAACAATGAACCCTCGCATGTGGTTTAATGAGGCAAATACAAGTACCTGGTTTTTGATTCCTGGACTCATCATGATTATCATGACGATTGTATCCGTTTTTCTTACGGCTGTCGTTATGGCTAGAGAATGGGAACGTGGTACTTTTGAGGCTTTATTCGTTACACCAGTTAAGCCTATTGAAATTATTTTGGCTAAGGTAGTGCCTTATTATGTATTGGCCATGTTGGGGCTGTTGTTTTGCCTCGGTGTTTCGTATTTCTTTTATGAAGTACCTATGCGTGGTTCCTTATGGATCATCTGCATCGTGTCCACATTGTATTTGATTGTTTCCTTAAATATGGGACTACTTATATCTGCGTTTACGAAGAAACAGTTCTTAGCTTGTCAAATGGCGTTACTTACCAGTTTTTTACCGGCGTTGATATTGACGGGGTTTTTATTTGATCCACATTCACAACCTGTGGTGATTCAATATATTTCACGGCTTTTACCTCCTACATATTTTTTAGAATTGCTGAAATCATTGTTCCTAGGTGGAAATAACTGGTATTTGATTATTAAAAATAGTGCCGTATTATCGGGGTTTGCTATTTGCTTTACAATATTGACAATTTATATTACGCGGAAGAAGGTGGAATAATGAATTGGCGCCTGTATTGGAATCAAATTGTCTCCATCATATGGAAAGAGCTATTAGCCACCTTTAAAGATCCGAAAACTCGTATAATCTTACTGTTACCGGTTATTATTCAAGGGTTTCTCTTCGGTTATGCCGCAACCTATAATCTCAACAAGGTTCCCTATGTATTGATTGATGAAAGTCATACGCAGACCGCAGCTGCATTAGAATCGACTATTAATTCATCCGGTGTTTTTGAACTGTATCAATCTGCGAACTCTCCGGATATAATCGCACCATTAATAGACTCCAACAAGGTTATTATGGCGGTTATCATACCTCAGGATTTTGAAGAAAACTTAAAGCATAAACAACCTGCATCTATTACTGTTATTGTAAATGGAACGAATACAATGACTTCAGGTCTTGCCACAGCCTATATGGGGCAAATCATTTCTCAATTCAATCAGACTTGGTTAGGTGTTGAGCATAAGGGAATCACGATTGAATCTCGTACCTGGTACAATGAAAATCAGCAGTCTTCCTGGACTTTCTTGACAGGTCTCGTTATATTGATCAGTATGACACAAGTTATCATGTTGGGGGGGCTATCTGTGGCACGAGAACGAGAGCAGGGGACCTTTGATCAATTATTGGTAACGCCCGTATCATCTATGCAAATTTTGGTTGCAAAGTCTATACCACCCATGTTAATAGGACTGTTTCAAAGTACTGTATTGTTATTAATAGCCATGTTTTGGTTTAAAGTTCCATTTCGGGGCAATATATTTCTTGTGTATGCCGTGTTGTTTACGTTTATAAGTAGTAGCATTGGATTGGGGTTATCTATTTCGGCTATTGCAAAAAATATGCAGCAAGTTCTCGTATATGTTTTTGTCTTTCTTTTTCCACTAGCCTTATTGTCCGGATTAATCACACCTGTACATAATATGCCGAAAATATTGCAATATCTTACATATGGAAATCCTATGCGGTTTTCTGTTGAGGCAATGCGCAGGATTTATCTAGAAGGTGCAGGATTGACGGATATTTGGTTTAATTTTATTCCTATGATTATCCTAACCGTTATAAGCATGTCCATAGCAGGATGGCTATTTAGAAATCGCGTTGGATAAAGCTAATGATTAGATCGTTAAACTTTTTATATTTTGTTAGAACAATACGGCAGACCTATATAGCATTTTTTTATTAATAAATATGCTACTGCCGTATTGACTAAATGAATGTAGACTGTTAGAATAAAGGCATAGAAAATATCATATTTGGGAATAGGTGCTGAAAAGCATAATAGAGAAGCTGGTTAAATGCCAGCACGGTCCCGCCACTGTATGGTCGAGCGAGTCTAAATTAAGTCACTGGGAAACTGGGAAGGCTAGATGAGCGATGACGCCGAGTCAGGAGAACTGCCTATTCAACATTCACCATTTGACCTACGAGAGATAGGGAGGAGAAGTTAATAGCTCCTTTTTACGTACCCGTAAAAAGGATTTTTTAGTTCTATTGGATCTAAATTGCATTATATTTGATTTAGATTTTAGTTCTATACGACCTAAATGTCGTGCTATGGTCATGGTGGATTACCTTATTGGTATTACCAGCATGGCATATGTTATGACTGTTAATATATTTTATGGTAAATGTAGGGCATGCATTTATTCATCATCATCCTAAAAAAGAGGCTGACCCAGGGTTCTAGTAGTTCGGATTCTGGGTCAGTCTCTTTTTATTTTGCAAATATTAATTATCGGTAAGACCTTTTAGATTGAGACCTGTAGCGTTAAGGTTTAGATGAGGCGTTAAGCGTTAATATATATACAATTGTAGAGTTAAGAGTTTTTAGATTTAGAATTTGTTTTAGGTTTACGTAAATTGTAAGGTTTAGATAGTTATTTTCCTTGGAATATATTTTTCGATGTATGAATTTTATGTCATTTATAAAAAAATGATTGACGATGAATTCCATACATGATATTATTATTTCAGTTGAGACGCGGGAGTGGCGGAATTGGCAGACGCACCAGACTTAGGATCTGGCGCCTTACGGCGTGGGGGTTCAAGTCCCTTCTCCCGCACCAACTTTATTGCACCTTTAGAGGTGTATTTTTTTTGCCTAAATTAAGTATTAACTTGGATATTTATATCGATAAACACATATAATTTGATAGGAAGATAGGTACAGATTTAACTACTACGTTATTATGTTATAATAAATGAGTTAGAACTATTTAAATAATACAATCATAGTAATACTATATGGTGCAGTATGGATAATACATTAACAAAACTGCTTTCACAGAACCCATCCTTTGTGGATGGGCTAAACGCATTTCAGCGAAAGGGGAAGTCAGTCATATATGGTCTTAGCGGATCTCAAAAGAGTTTCCTCTTAAGTCAATCTTTTTCTGCAGGTCTTACAAAACCTGTAGTCATCGTAGTCCATGATAAGGACCATAAGGAGATGTGGGAACGGGACTTAGCTTTTTTCATGCCTAATGTACCAGTCTTATCATTTCCTACAACAGATCATGTAGACTTTACGACTGTGGCTCGCAGTCTTGAAGACCAAGGTGCGCAGATGCGAGCATTAGCACTGTTGGCGTGGCAAGAGCCGGCAGTAGTCATTGCCAATGCTGAAGAGGTTACACAGTATGTTGTAT
Organism: Veillonella parvula; assembly: GCF_032550495.1. Taxonomy (GTDB): domain Bacteria; phylum Bacillota; class Negativicutes; order Veillonellales; family Veillonellaceae; genus Veillonella; species Veillonella parvula_G. The sequence goes on from NZ_JAWFZJ010000006.1 coordinate 10,034, forward strand.
CTCCTCATTACTTAAAGGGACAATCGTTGCATTTTGCTTTAAATGATGCAATTGAACGTGATGTAGCCCTTGAACAGCTCGTAACAATTGGATATGAACGCGTAGACCAGGTGGAACAACGTGGTCATTTTGCCGTGCGGGGGGATATCTTAGATATATATCCTGTTAATAGTGAGCATCCGATTCGCATTGAGTTTTTTGGTGATGAAATCGACACATTGCGTTTCTTCTCCGTTGAGAATCAACGCTCTATTGAGCAAATCGAATCCTATACGGTAACTCCTTTCTTTCTTGGTAAAAGTGATGCGGAAAGTACTTTATTATCTTATGTGAAAGAGGGCACTCTAATTTATGACGAGCCAGGTCGTATTCAAGAAGCATTAAAGAAATTCCTTAAGGAAGATCCTACACATCGGAAAAATCATTGTGATTGGAATGAACTACAACGCACTGTAGATTCTGTGAATCAAGTGGCTTTCACATTTATGCAACAACGTTCTATTGGTCTCACTGGATTTAACCCTATTGGTATTCAAGGGAAGACGATGACGAGCTTTGAGCGTCAAATTCCCCTATTAACAGATGAAATAAAGCAATGGCATCGTTTAAATCACCAAGTAGTACTAGTATTAAATAATCAGCAACGACGAGAAGGTATTGAGCGTGCCCTTGAAGGGGAAAATATTGCATTTACTCATAGTGATACATGGATAGCAAAGCCGAACACTGTCGTTATTTTAAAAGGATTATTAACAGATGGTTTTGAATTGCCAAATAGTCATTTAGTAGTAGTCGTAGAAGGCAATATTTACGGACAACAAAAGCGCAAGCTTCGCACCAAACCTAAAAAGGGCCAAGAGATCAATTATTTCACGGATTTAACCCCTGGTGACTATGTTGTACATAGTATGCACGGTATCGGTAAGTATATTGGTCTTAAAACGATAGAAACGGAAGGCATCCATCGGGACTATATTGAAATCGCTTATGCTGGAATGGATAAATTGTTCTTACCTGCAAATAATTTAGATCAGTTACAAAAATACATCGGCAATGAAGGTGATGTGCCTCGTATTCATAAGATGGGTGGCCGTGACTGGGCTAAAGTTGTTACAAAGGCAAAAAAATCCATTGATGATTTGGCAGATAAGCTCGTTGAGATATATGCACAACGAGAAATCACAGAAGGCTTTGCATTCTTGCCGGATCAACCATGGCAGCAAGAGTTTGAAGATGCGTTCCCATATGAGGAGACGGAAGACCAGTTACAGGCTACGGCGGAAATTAAAGAATCTATGGAACGACCTGTTCCTATGGATCGCCTGCTCGCTGGTGATGTAGGCTTTGGTAAAACGGAAGTGGCTATGCGTGCCATTTTTAAGGCCGTTATGAGCGGTAAACAAGTAGCGGTACTTGTACCGACCACGGTATTAGCACAGCAACATTTCCAAACCTTTTTAAATCGATTTGCTCCATTCGGGGTTAAAGTAGATGTGCTTAATCGATTCCGAACTACATCAGAGAAAAAACAAATTCTTAAAGGCGTAGAGGATGGATCTATTGATATTCTCATTGGAACCCATTCATTACTTAACAAAAAGGTGGTATTCAAAGACTTAGGAATGCTTGTTGTAGACGAGGAGCAACGTTTTGGGGTAGCACAAAAAGAAAAGTGGAAAGAGTGGGCTAGCAATATCGATGTACTGACTTTGAGTGCTACACCGATTCCGCGGACTTTACATATGTCCCTCGTTGGCGTTCGAGAAATGTCTGTTATCAATACTCCGCCAGAGGAGCGATTGCCTGTTCAAACCTATGTGGTGGAATACGATATGAATCTCATAGCAGATGCTATCAAACGAGAACTTGCAAGAGGTGGACAGGTCTATTTCGTATATAACCGTGTCGCATCCATTAATCACATGGGAGAACTATTAGAATCCGCATTGCCTGGCTTGCGTTATGCTGTTGCTCATGGACAGATGACAGGCCGTCAAATTGAGGAGATTATGACCGATTTCTATGAAGGTCATTATGATGTGCTCTTGTCCACGAGTATCATTGAAACCGGCTTAGATATTCCTAACGCCAATACTATCATCATTTATGATGCGGATCGTTTAGGTTTATCTCAGCTATACCAAATGCGAGGGCGTGTAGGCCGTTCTCGTAGACGTGCTTATGCATACTTTATGTATCGGCCAGATAAAATACTTTCAGAGGCAGCTGAAAAGCGTTTGAAAGCCATAGAGGAGTTCACTGAGCTCGGCGCAGGATTTAAGTTAGCCATGCGAGATTTAGAGATTCGCGGTGCCGGTAATCTATTAGGTTCACAGCAACATGGTAATATCGCATCTGTCGGCTTTGGCATGTACGTGAGTATGTTAGAAGAGGCGATTGCAAAGGCTCAAAATAAAGAAGTTGAGCGAGATGTATCCATTGATCCAGCTATCGACTTAGAGGTAGATGCGTTTATTGACGATGCGTATATCAAAGATAGTGCTCGTAAGATTTCTGTATACCAACGATTGTTACATATTAAATCTAAAGAGCAACTCGACGATATGACGGATGAGCTCATTGATCGCTTCGGTACACCAACCGATCCAGTAGACCGTTTGTTGCGCATTGCTCAAATTAAGGAGCAAGCACGTCTACTGGGCATTAAGAGTATCGTCCGTAGAGATAAGCAACTCACTATCCATTGGCATGACGATTCTAAAATGGCCGATTGGGATATGGGGGCTGTACCAGAAGATTTATGGAAAAAAATGAAGTTTATGGATACCAAACCAGCCACATTATATGTGAGCCTTAATGGTATGAAAGGTTCTATTTTGACCATTACGGAAGCGGTGATAAAGGCTCTTAGCCACAAGTCACCGACTAAGGAGGGCCTATGAATCGATTTTTAAAGGGTGCCATGATTTTGACCTTAGCCGGTATTATCGTGAAGGTCATCGGTGCGTTTAGTAAGGTTCTTATCGCACGAATCTTAGGTGGTGAAGGAATTGGCCTATATATGATGGCCTATCCAATCTATCAAATTATCGTTAGTATTTCTGCGGCAGGTATTCCTGTAGCCATATCTATTATGATTGCAGAGAAACTTGCTAATGATGATATGCGAGGCGTACAACAAGTATTTTCCGTATCTTTGAGGGTACTCGCTATATTAGGGCTGGTATTCAGTTTGGCCTTATATGGAAGTGCGCAATGGCTCGTAGATAATCAAATCATCAGCGATCCACGTGCTTTAATTGCTATTCAGCTATTATCTCCAGCCATTTTTGTAGTGACCATCCTGAGCTGTTTTAGAGGGTATTTCCAAGGTTTCCAATATATGGTGCCTACTGGTACGAGTCAAGTATTTGAACAGATTTTTCGTGTGTCATCTATGGTAGGTTTGGCATACTACTTCATTGATCGTGGACTCCATTTAGCGGCAGGTGGTGCGACCTTTGCTACATTCCCAGGCGTATTGGCGGGGTTACTTGTATTAATTTATTTTTACTACCGACAACGCAATATTCGAGAGAAGATGCTTTTACAACAGAATTCTAATGCCATTTGTGAAAGTAACGGCACCGTAGTTAAACGATTGTTTAGTCTTGCCATACCGGTTTCTATGGCGAATATCATGCTTCCCATGGTATCACTCATTGATACATTTATAGTTCCGAAACGATTGATGGATATTGGATACTATCTCAATGAAGCAACCACACAATTTGGTTATCTGACGGGTATGGCAACATCTCTGATTGGGTTGCCGATCATTCTAACTACATCCTTAGCCGCTAGTCTTGTACCAGCCGTATCTGAGGCACATACTCAAGGTGATGTACATCGCATCGTGAAACGGGCGGAAACGGCGATTAAAATTGCTAATATGTTTACGATTCCAGCCTGTATTGGTCTCTGTGTACTAGCTACGCCAATATCGCAATTAATATATGCAACACCCCACGCAGGGCCTGTTATTGCTGTTATTAGCTTGAGTATTGTGTTCCTCGGTTGGCAGCAGGTTACTGCAGGTGTTTTACAAGGGTTAGGAAGGACAGTAATTCCTATGGTGTCGATTTTTATCGGCTTATTAGTGAAGACATTCTTAGATTATGAGTTGACAGGCAGTGTTGAGTTGGGCATTAATGGTGCAGCTTGGGCGACGAATTTAAACTTTGCTATTGCAGCGCTTATTAACTATATTTTTGTAAAAAGATATGTAGGTTCGGTACTGAACACATTAGAGTTATTAAAAATAATAGTATCTGCCATGGCCATGGGCGGTGCTACACAAGTCATCTATGTGAGCACTGTTGATTTATTAGGCAATGGTGGCGCTGTGGCTGCAGCAATTGTAGTGGCTATTTTTGTATATGGTTTATCGTTATGGCTTACTAAAGCTGTCGTAAAAGATGATATTTACCATTTCCCAATCATAGGCAAGCGCTTACAAGCTCGACGCAATAGGGAGGAAGCAAAGCTATATGAAGAACAATATTGATATTCAACCTTTAGTCGATGTAGTGAAAACTTTGCGTGCACCAAATGGCTGTCCTTGGGATCAAAAGCAAACGCATGAATCTTTACGCCGCTATTTTATAGAAGAGACTTACGAGGTGGTAGATGCCATTGATAATAAAGATATGCCAAATCTTCGTGAAGAGTTAGGTGATGTATTATTGCAAGTTGTCTTTCACAGTCAATTGGCAGAGGAGGCTGGTCATTTTACACTTCAAGACGTAATTAATGATGTCGCTGAAAAAATGATTCGTCGTCATCCTCGTGTTTTTAGCCCAGGAAATGATGAAAAATCATACACTTGGGATGAATTAAAGGCACAAGAAAAGAAAAATATTCAAAATTCTGTATTGGATGGTGTATCGAAAAGTTTACCTGCTTTAATGGCGGCTTATAAGCTCCAAGAAAAGGCTGCAAAGCTAGGATTTGACTGGGATGAGCTTGATCCTGTTTGGGCTAAAGTTTCCGAAGAAATGGGGGAATTTAAGGAGGCTATTGACCAAAATAATAGAGAAAATATGGAAAAAGAAGCAGGAGATGTGCTTTTTTCCTTGATTAATCTATTCAGATGGTATAAAATAAGCGGTGAAAATGCACTAAATCGCACAAACACAAAGTTCCGACAGCGTTTTTTACATGTAGAAGCTTGTGTTAACCAAAGCGATCGCTCATGGGAAGACTTTTCATTAGCTGAGCTCGATGCTTTTTGGGAGGAGGCTAAAGTGCAGGAAAAGTAACCTAGAGGTTTATACACTTCTAAGGTATTGTAATTTTAAGGAGGTTCTGTCATGAACAAAACAGAATTAATCGCAAGTGTTGCACAAAAAACTGAATTAACTAAAAAAGATGCTGAAAAAGCAGTAAAAGCTGTATTTGACACAGTAGCTCAAGAATTAGCAGCTGGTGGCAAAGTACAAGTTATCGGCTTCGGTACTTTCGAAGTTCGTGAACGCGCAGCTCGTGAAGGCCGTAACCCACAAAACGGTAAAACTATCACAATTGCAGCTTCCAAATCTCCTGCATTCAAAGCTGGTAAAGGTTTGAAAGAACAAGTTAACGCTGCAAAAGCTAAAAAACGCAAAAAATAATCCATATTGGATGTGAAAGAGACCTTTCGAGGTCTCTTTTTTTTATCTATTTATGGTATAATGCACAGAGAAAGGGTGCATTATGAATAACGAAACATCAAGGAAGGTTCTCATCGTGTCCGCCTCAATCGGCACTGGACATATGCAAGCCGCAAGAGCCATAGAAGAATATTGGAAAGAAAAAGAGCCACAAGCATCAATTACTCATGTTGATTTTCTTGATACAGAAACTATGTCTGTAGAGCATTTAATTAAGGGTACCTATATAAAGATGATTGACGTATTCCCCATGCTCTATGATATGATTTATCGCGTATCGAAAGGGGAAAAACGAGGTACCATTTTGCAAACCGCATTGTCGTACCTACTTAAAAGCCGCATGCTTAAACTAGTACAACAAGAAGAGCCAGATGTAATGGTTTTTACACATCCATTTCCTTGTGGGGCGGCATCGATTTTAAAGCGTCAAGGTCATATAGATGTACCACTAGTAGCTATTATGACAGATTTTAGTAGTCATCAGTTTTGGCTCTATCCACAGATTGATGTTTATTATGTTGCAACAGAATCTATGGTACCTGAAATGGTGGCTTCAGGTATCGATGAATCTCGTATTCATGTATCTGGCATTCCAGTGCGTCGATCTTTTTTCCGTGATGCTATTGAAGAGTATACCTTAGAGGAACCTGTGAAAGTACTTGTTATGGGTGGTGGCTTGGGTTTAGGCTCTCTTGAGACGGCTTTAAAACATCTAGATGAAGTAAATGGTATTGGTGAAATTACCGTTGTAGCTGGACAAAATACGTCTCTTTATGAATCGTTAGTTATCCTTAGTGAATCTATGAAGACGAAGACCACCGTATATGGTTATACTACTAATATTTCTGAGCTCATGAAATCATCGTCTTTGCTCGTCACAAAACCTGGTGCATTGACCTGTATGGAGGCTGTTACAATCGGATTGCCAATGGTATTCTTTAATGCTATCCCAGGGCAGGAAGAGGCAAATGCAGAATTATTAGAGCAACGAGGTTGTGCCCGCTGGGCTCGTGATATTCACAACTTAGAAGATGTGGTAACTGCACTGTTAATTAATTCTCCGCGACTACAACAAATGTCTGAGCGTGCTCGCGAATGGCATGTGGATGGGGCTGCTGATATCGTAAATAGTCTCATTGAAATCTTAGATGCTAGTACACAAGATGAACTCGTAAAAGCTGAAGAGGCTCTTAGCTAATCAGCGTAAAAAAAGCGATGACCTAAAAGGCCATCGCTTTTTTCTATTGATACTGTTCAATATGTTCTTGTCGAAGTTTTTGTAAAGTAGCCAAAAAAGCATCTGTACTTTCGGCACCATCCAATAAATCTTTTAATTGGTAGGAGTCATCAAGGGTAACACTCCATTGGAAGGAGTCATTATCGTCGTATACGTTGAATACGATTGGTGTCTCTAAGTCCTCTAGCATATAGCCGTCATCATCGGACACAGTTGCATACGTGCCATCCTCTAAGAGCTCAGTAAATAATGTGTCATACCCATCAATGTCGATAAGTTCAAAGTTGATACTTTCATAAAAGTCTAAAACCATATCCGTCGCCATGTGGACCTCCTCATGAATATATATGTTACGTTTATTCTACTGAGGGCGCCTGTTACTGTCAATGGTAATGTGTAGTATAATAAATAACAGAATTACAAAATAGGAGCGGAATATGAACGTTATTAGTTTACAGAACATAGAGAAATCATATGGCACAAGGCTACTGTTTAAAGAGGTGAGTATGACTTTTACCACGGAAAAACGATTAGGTCTTGTGGGCATCAACGGAACGGGTAAGTCTACATTTCTAAAAATATTAGCAGGCCGAATGGAAGCTGATAAAGGCACCATTGAGCGTAATGGTAAGGCCAGCATCCATTACTTAGCGCAGACACCTGATTTTGATGCGGAATCTACTTTATTAGAAGCAGTTCTTGATGGAGATCATCCTCGCTTACAGATGGTAAAAGCCTTTGAACGTATTAGCCGTGAGTATCGCCAAATGCAAGAGTCTGGCAAAGACGATGCTAAAATATCTCGCAACTATATGAATGCATTGGAGCAAATGGATCAGCAAGATGGGTGGCAGGTAGAGCAAGAGGCGCGCATTATTTTATCTAAATTGGGCTTTCCTGATGTGGAGCAAAAGGTAGCTATGTTATCAGGAGGGCAAAAGCGTCGTCTTGCATTGGGGCAAGCATTGCTATATCCATGTGATCTTTTATTACTAGATGAGCCGACTAACCATTTGGATGAAGATAGTATTGATTGGCTAGAGTCGTATTTGAGTGCACGTCAAGGAGGATTATTAATCAGTACCCATGATAGATATTTCCTCGATTCCGTATGTAATGGTATTTTAGAGCTATCAAATCGTCATATGTATCAATACGATGGCAATTATGAAGAATTTATTGCCTTGAAAGCTGATCGAGAGGCTCGTGAAGCTGCTACGGAAGAAAAACGACGTCAATTTTTAAAACGAGAAATCGAGTGGGTACGTCGTGGTGCTCTGGCTAGAACTACAAAACAAAAGGCTCGTCTTGACCGTTACGAAAAATTAAAGAATATGGAGAAAACCCGTCGTCCGGATCAAATGGATCCTATTGCGCTGAAGACACGTTTAGGAAAAACCATCTTTGATATTGAGCATTTAGAGTTTTATTTTGATGAACGTCCTATGATTAAGGACTTTACCTATCACGTGGTACGCCATGATCGTATCGGTATAGTAGGACCCAATGGTGTTGGTAAGTCTACCTTTATGAATATCCTTGATGGCACCTACGAAGCGACGAGAGGCACTATCGGTAAAGGTGAGACCGTTCGCATTGCTCATTTTAAACAAGAGCTACCTGAATTTGATGAAGATATGCGCGTTCTCGATTATATTCGTGAGGACCACTCTTATATGGTACTCGGTGATGGATCTACATTGAGCGCAGGACAAATCCTTGAGCGATTCCTTTTTACCCCAGAATTACATGGTGTACCGATTCGAAAACTCTCTGGCGGGGAACGTCGTCGTTTATACCTCTTAAAATTGTTGATGAGCGCCCCTAACGTATTATTGCTGGACGAACCGACGAATGATCTTGATATTCCAACATTGGAGGTATTAGAGGATTTCCTTGACTCCTTTAGTGGCGTCATCATTACAGTTTGTCACGATCGGTACTTCCTAGACCGCGTAGTAGATAAATTATTTGTCTTTACCGGCGATGGGCATATTGAAATCGTTCATGGCTCCTATTCTGACTACAAGGATGCTCTTGATGAAAGTAGTGGCAGCAAGCGCCCATTCTATATGCCAAATGATAATATACCGGCTAATTCCAAAGTGGTACAAGCTGTAGAAGGTGGAGAGGCTGATACCGATGACTCTGTTGATAATCAATCAAATACGTCAGATATCTTTGAAAATGACAATGTAGTAGCTGTTGGTGAAACAGATACTTTCAAAGCAATACTAAAGAAGGGCCTCAATAAAGCAGAGGAAGCGGAGTATGCCAAAATTATGGATGAATTGCCAAAGCTAGAACATTTAGTAAAAGGCCTCGATGTTATGATAAGCCAAGTGGCTACTGATTATGAAAAAATGCAGTCACTGATGGAGGAACGAGAAGAAACACAGGCCCAAATAGATGCGCTCACTGAACGGTGGATGGAATTAGAGGAACGCCTATAATTCCTTTTATCATGCCATTTTTTAATATCTGCTATGCAAAGGAATTACGTGTAAGTTTATTGATAAAACTCACAATGTATAGTATAATTTCTACGATTAACGATAACAACGTTACCTAAGTAGGAGGAACTCATGAGTAAGTACCAATTTTTAGACCGTCGCGTACCAATTGAAGACGGAAATATTGCATTAGTACAAGATTTAACTAAATGTAAAAACTGCTCCTTATGTCGTAAAGCTTGTGCTGTAGACATGGGTGTATTTGATTATTATGATTTAACAACAAATGGGGATCATCCAATTTGTATTCATTGTGGTCAATGTGCATCTATTTGCCCATTCGATTCCATTAATGAACGTTCTGAAATTGATGAAGTAAAAGCAGCTATTGCTGACCCTAATAAAATTGTCATCTTCCAAACTGCGCCTGCTGTACGTGTTGGTTTAGGCGAGGAATTCGGCCTTGAGGCTGGTACGTTTGTAGAAGGTAAAATGGTGGCTGCTCTTCGTAAATTGGGTGGCGACTATATTCTCGATACAAACTTTGGTGCGGACATGACTATCATGGAAGAAGCATCTGAGTTATTAGAACGTGTTATTAATAGTGATGCAGTATTGCCTCAATTCACATCTTGTTGTCCTGCTTGGGTTAAGTTTGCGGAAACATTCTATCCAGAATTCTTGCCAAACCTATCTACGGCTAAGAGCCCAATTGCTATGCAAGCGCCTACACAAAAAACATATTTTGCTGAAAAAATGGGCCTTGATGCAAAACAAATTGTTGCTGTTGCAGTAACACCATGTACAGCTAAGAAGTTTGAAATTCGTCGCGATGAAATGAATTCCTCTGCGGAATACTGGGATACACCAGAAATGCGCGATACAGACTACTGTATTACTACACGGGAACTTGCAAAATGGTTGCGCGCAGAAGAAATCAACTTTGATGATCTTGAAGATTCTGCTTTTGACCCATTGATGGGTGAAGCTTCTGGTGGTGGTATCATTTTCGGTAACACTGGTGGTGTTATGGAAGCGGCTATGCGTGCGGCTTACAAGATGGCGACAGGTGAAGATGCACCTCAAACATTGATTCCATTCGAAGCTATTCGCGGCATGGACGGTGCTCGCGAAGCAGACGTAGTGATTGGCGATAAAACATTACACGTAGCGGCAGTTCATGGTACAGGTAATTTGCGTAAGTTCATCGAACGCATGCGTGCAGAAAATATCCATTATGACTTCATTGAAGTAATGGCTTGTCGTGGTGGCTGTATCGGTGGTGGTGGTCAACCACGCGTTAAATTACCGATGGCTGACAAAGCTCGTGAAGCTCGCATTACTTCCTTATATACTCGCGATGCAGAAGTAACTGTAAAAGCTGCTTGTGATAATCCAGATATCCAAAAATTGTATGCTGAGTTCTTTGATGGCAAACCAATGAGCCACAAAGCACATCATATGTTACATACTACCTTTGTAAATCGTTCTGAAGATTTAGGCCCTAATGGAGCTTGTACGCCTGCTACATGCCCTACATCCGTACCTAATTTGAAAAAGGCGGCAGAGGCGGCTAAAGCGGCGGCGGAAGCTAATAGCTAAGAGTTGATGGTTATTAGTTAATAAAAAGCACAAAGATAGCTAAGAAATATATAGCAGATAGTTGATATGTTAGTCAGCTATCTGCTTTTTTCTATTTTATATAGTGGAAATATAGTCAATAAAAGCTTTCACAGATGTAGATTCTATATATGCCATATACGCATAGGGGTTAAAATATAGAGATTGGTAAATTGGTTTAGGAATTATCTGTAGTATGCTATAATTAAATTGTTATTATAGAAGCAATCAATACTGGTTCGGGAGGATCTTCATGGCTTTTAAATTAAAAGGAAAAGAAGAAAAATTTTTCAGTATTTTGGAAAAGCATGCTGCACTAACTTATGAAAGTGCGGAAATGATGGAACGCGTGTTTAAGGGGGATATCTCTAAGGAAGAGGCATTTCTTGAAATTGATACAAAGGAAAAAGCTGCCGATGAATTAGTAAATGAAACTGTAGAGCGTTTGCGCAAAACATTTATCACTCCAATGGATCGTGAGGATATTCAGCTTTTGATTGACCAACTGGATACTACATTGGATAATATCAAAGAAATCATGGATAAAATGGTTATGTATCACGTTGGCAAACCAAGTGATGGTGCTATTCGCATGAGTGAAATTGTTGTTAAATGCGTTAAGCATATCAACAAATCCATTGGTTATATGGGTAGTCTTAAAAAGGATCATGTGAAGGTAGAGGGGCGTGTTCACCAAGTATTGAAACTTGAGTCTGAAGCGGATAATATTTATCATGAAGAAATGGCTAAGCTCTTTACAGAGTGTACAGATCCAATTGAAATTATCAAATGGAAGGAAATCCTTAGCGCTATGGAAGATGTAATTGATGGCTGCGAAGATTTGGTTGGTACATTCCGCCGGGTAGTATTGAAGTATGCTTGATGCTCATTATTTAGTATGGCTAGTTGTATTTTTAGCATTAGCCTTTGACTATATCAATGGCTTTCATGATACGGCGAATGCCATTGCCACATCCGTTTCTACACGAGCTATTGAGCCTAAAAAGGCAATTATGATGACCGCTGCTCTCAATTTTTTGGGTGCAATGGTTAGTACAGGTGTTGCAAAGACTATCGGTGGTGATATAGTAATGTCGCCATCTCTTATCGATAGTGGTATTATTTCTGCAGCCCTTATCGGTGCCATTACATGGAATCTTTTAACTTGGTATTGGGGAATTCCAAGTTCCTCATCTCATGCTTTGATTGGTGGTATCATCGGTGCTGTGGGTTGGTCTGTAGGATTTGACGCATTGAATGAGGCGGGGATTTTAAAAATCTTTTTGTCTCTTATTTTATCTCCGATTGTAGCCATGATTGGTGGCTATATTGTGATGAAAGTATTGTTGCTTATTTTCGGTAGATTTTCTCCAATTGCTTTAAATGATCGATTTAGATCCATGCAAATTGTATCAGCAATTATGATGGCATTTTCTCATGGCTCTAATGATGCACAAAAAGCGATGGGGATAATCACATTAACCTTACTTAGCGGTGGTTTCATCGATACATTAGATGTACCGATTTGGGTAAAACTTTGTTGTGCTACTGCAATGGCTATGGGTACTGCTGTAGGCGGTTGGAAAATTATCTCTACAATGGGAACCAAGATTTTCAAACTAGAAACTATTAATGGGTTCGCTGCTGATTTAAACTCGGCGATTACTATTTTTACAGCTACATTCTTACATTTGCCTGTAAGTACTACACATGTAGTAAGTGGTTCTTTACTAGGTGTAGGCTCTTCTAAACGCATTAAAGCTGTTAACTGGGGCGTAGCAAGATCTATGGTTATGGCTTGGTTTGTAACGATTCCATTATCTGGCATCGTTGCCGCTATTGCTTATGAAGTAGGTCACTTACTATTTGGCTAATTCATATACTTTTTATTATAGTAAAAAAGACTGCAAAAGCAGTCTTTTTTGTTTATCAAAATATTCTTCCTATATTGTCATATTTATAAATAATTTGCTTTTCTAATTTAAAATTCTATTTACTATATATGTACGTGATAGTTTCTAAATAGTCTAAAAATATAGAAATAAACTGATTTGTAAATACTATATTCTATAAAAGAGATTTATCTATATTTGGCAACATTAATGTTACAATTCAAGTTGAATAGGGGAAAATACTTATAAATATGTGTTTTGTTGATTATGCATTTTACTAATAAATGAAGTTTATTACTTGTTTATAGGCTGTTAAGAGGTTGTTTAAAGTGAATGGCTATTGCATACTTATGTATACGAGGTTATACTATCGGTAGAAGGAGTTTTTCAAGTGAAAAGTGAGGTATGTATATGGCATGGGGTGGATCTAGACGCGGTGCCGGGCGCCCACGTAATCCTATTAAACGTATTGGTAGAACCTTTCGACTCAGTGATGAAGAGTTTCTTTCGCTAAAGCCATTGATCATGGCTATTAAGGCAAATAATGATAAACGATATAGGCAACAATATAGCCGAGAAGTATAAATAATCAGGCATTGTCACAGCATATACAATTTAATACATTTTAAATCTATTTTACAATAATTCATTATTTCTAAATCTTTCAACTACAACACATCTTTACTCTCTAAACAATATGCTGTGTGCAATACAAGTAGTACGAAAAGGTCCCAATTCATTTGAATTGGGACCTTCTTCGTTATATATAATATACAAAACATATTACATATATTACTCTATATCTTGTTATATTAAATTAGTCTACTTTGATGCCGTGAATTTCTTCGGCTAAACGTTTTAAAGCATCGACGGTACGTACACCAGGTGTGATTTCAGAAAGTTTTACACGAATGAAGTGACCTTCTTTAACGGCTGTGATGTCTTGAAGTTGAGGGTTAGCCTTGATTTTTTCAATTTTTTGTTGGAAATCATCGTCGTTGCGGATAGAATTGCCATAGTCAGCGATAATAATATAATCAGGGTTTTGTGCAATTACTGTTTCCCAAGAACCTTTAGCCCATGTTTTATCAACGCCTAAGCCGCTCATTACATTATCAGCACCGATAAGTTTTAAGATGTTAGTAGTATAACCTTCGAATGCTGTGAATGGTTGACCGTCTTCAGAGTCATAAATGAAAATGCGTTTACGAGGTAAGTCTTTTAGTTTATCCTGGATAGCTGCCAATGTTTTACGTTGACCTGAAACCCATTCTTCAGCTTTAGGTTTTACGCCGAAAATCTCACCCAATTTAATCATGTCGCTGAAGTTGGTTTCTAGGTCAGCCTTAGTAGATAACATGGATTCAGGGATCCAAATATTAACCTTTTGGGAAATCATTTTATCTGCAGGAATGGCTCGTTTGCTGAAAGAATCAGGCCATCCTGTAGCAAAGTCAGGCTTTACGGACATAAATACTTCATAGGAAGGCCATTTTTCAGATAATACTTTTACTTTGTCGTAAGCTGCTTGTAAAGGTGGGTAGATTTCTTCTTCTTTGAAAGCGGTCCCAGCCATTTTGTCTTCAAGTCCTAATTGTAACATCATTTCCGTTGTTGCTTGGGACATGGACACGGCATGAGTTGGGGCGGATTTTACGGCAAAGTCTGTTTTTGTACCGTCAAATGTTTCACTCCATGTTACAGAGGGTCCATTATCCGCTGTAGTTTTTGTAGTATCAGAACCACAACCAGCAATAGCGAATGTAGCACATGTCATTGCGATTAATAATAATTTTTTTGACTTTCTTAAATTCTGAAACATAGTAAGTCCTTTCTTTACTAATTAATAATATAAATGATAGCGCCCTTCATCCCAAGAGGTTTTGAAAGGAACTTCAAAAATTGGTTCAAGAATTTCAGGTGTGAGCACCTCGGTAGGGGAACCTTCTTTTAGGATAGTTCCGTTATTCATGATGACTATATGATCGCAATATTGAGCCGCTAGATTCAAGTCGTGAAGGACTACAATCGTAGTGCCTTTAAAAGCCCGTAATTGTTCCATTAGCGCCACTTTGTACTTCATATCTAAATGATTAGTAGGTTCATCTAAAAGAAGTATTTGAGGTTTCTGGGTTAAGGCTTTAGCAATGAATACGCGTTGCTTCTCACCACCTGATAAATGATGAATTTCTTCATTTGATAAATGGGTGATGCCTACTTCATTCATATAATGCTCTGCAATTTTAACATCCTCAGAACTATAGGTGCCAAAGTGTTGTTTGTACGGATATCGGCCCATGAGAACGATATCTTTTACGAGAAAATCATCGATCATAGCGTCTCTAGATTGTGTTAAGACTGCTACCAATTGAGCAAACTCGCGACCTTTATAAGACTCTAAAGGTTTTTCGTTTAATGTGATTTTGTTTTTTGACGGATGAAGTCGATATAGATGGCTAAGTAGCGTAGACTTACCACATCCATTTGGTCCAATTATGGCTGTTATTTTATTGGTAGGAAATGTTACAGAAATATTCTTTAACACTTCTTTGGTTTCATAAGAAAAAGACAGCTGATTAATTTGATACATAGTATCTCCTATAGATATGATATACACTAACCATTGTGTTTATAACGATTCATGATAATCCAAATGAAGAGTGGAGCCCCCAATAAAGATGTAAGCACACCAATAGGGATTTCTTCTGGACTGTAGAGTGCTCTCGATAATACGTCTGACCAGATCATAACGATGCTACCTATGAGTGCACTAAATAGTAATGTATGTTTATGTTTAGGTCCGCCTATAATCCGAGCAAGGTGAGGGATGATAAGGCCGATAAAGCCAACTACACCAACCTTTGATACTAGTGTGGCGATCACAATAGAGGATATGACAACAATACTTAATTGTAACTGCTTAACGGAAAGGCCCATTTGTGCTGCTTCATGATTACCGAGTAGCAACACATCAAGGTCTTGATTGAACGTATAGATATATAGCATAAATAAGGTTATGATGATTGCTGTTAATGGTAAATCACTCCATTGTATGCCTGCAAAGCTGCCAAGTAGCCAGAACATAGCACTTCGCACTTGAGCTTCGTGTTTGGCTCCGTAAATAATCATCATTGTTAAGGCTGAGAATACACCAGTCATACCCATACCTATGAGGATAAGTTTTACGGGGCTGTTGCTTTTACCAACACATAAGAGGACTAATATAATTGAAAGTGCTGCGCCTAGGGCCGCAAAAATAGGCGTATTGTACTGGCCTAAGAATGGTAGGCCACCCATGATAATAGCGAAAACGGCACCTGTGCTTGCGCCAGAAGAAACACCTAATACATAGGGATCTGCGAGGGCATTGCGTGTGACAGTTTGCATTAATAGACCTACAAGTGATAGACCTATACCTGTTAGAACAGAGTAAATAAGTCGTGGTAAGCGGATATCTGTAATAATCGTATCAGTCATAGATGCTGTAGTATTTGCATCAATCATAGACATAAGTGCTGAAATAATTTGGTCTAGAGAAATGAATTTAGCGCCAAACTGTAAAGCTGTTACTAATGAAATACAGAGGATTAGACAGAGTACAAATACTTTTACCGAAGTCTGCATAAAATCTCCTTATTCTATTTTTTATTTAGGTAGTCTAATTCTTATCTAAGTATAGAGAATTTTCAATATATATACAATATTAATACCTGTATAGGTATTATACGTATAAGGGTTTATTAAATTATAAATAGCAAAATCTTATGTTAGTTTTATTCATTTTTATAAGTTCATTGTTATTTTGATATATGAAAAATTTATTATAATAGCTATAATAGAACTATATGTACAGAAGTACGTTTAGGAGGTGTTAGTTTGATACAAGATTTATTATCTGAGGATAATGTATCCTTTCATTATCCCGCTGAGACGTGGGAGGATGTTATTCGTCATGGTGGTCAACTGATGGTTGATGCGGGTTTTACGGATCCATCTTATACAGAGGCTATGGTTGAAGTAGTTCGCGAAATGGGCCCATATATCGTATTGGCTCCCGGTCTTGCTATGCCACATGCTCGCCCAGAACATGGTGCAAAGCGTGTAGGAACGGCTTTGGTGACATTGGAAAAACCATTGAATTTTGGCAGTCCTGATAATGACCCTGTATCTGTCGCATTATTTTTATGTGCTCCCAACAAAGATGAGCATATTCAATTGTTAACAGATATTGCTACTTTATTTGAGGATGAAGAATTCTTAGATGCGGCTGTTGACTTTGAAAGTATCGATGATGTTCAAGCATTCCTGGCAGAGCATTTAGACGAGCAATAAACATTTAGAAGGAGGCAAGTATGATTTCTGTATTAACTGTATGTGGTAATGGTATTGGTTCTAGCTTGATGTTAAAAATGAAAATTGAAGAAATTTGTGCTGAAAATGGTATCGATGCACAAGTTGAATCTATCGATTTTAACGCGGCTCAAGGTCGTAAGGCAGATCTCATCGTAACTGTAAAAGAGTTGGCTGAACAATTTGACGATAAAAATGTTGCTATTGTTCGTAGCTATATTAATAAAAAGAAGATTACAGAAGATGTTCTTGAAGCATTAAAACAAGCTGCTCAATAATATGTAACAATTATATAGGAGGTAGTGCCATGGAAATGGTATTAGAGTTCTTGCGTGATGTGCTGTCTCAACCAGCACTTTTGATTGGTATTATGTCATGTATAGGCCTGATCGCCTTGAAACGTCCGTTTCATAAAATAATGACGGGCACATTAAAACCTATTCTTGGGTATTTAATGTTAGCTGCAGGTGCGGGTGTTATCGTTAGCAATCTTGACCCTTTGGGGAAGATGATTGAACACGGATTCCATATTACTGGTGTAGTGCCAAATAATGAAGCTATCGTAGCTGTTGCGCAAAAGGTACTTGGTGTTGAAACAATGTCTATTCTTGTTGTAGGCTTATTGATGAACTTATGTATTGCACGTTTCACCAAGTTTAAGTATGTGTTCTTAACAGGTCATCACAGCTTATTTATGGCATGCCTTATGTCTGCCGTACTTGGTACAGCAGGTTTATCTGGTATGGAACTCATACTTGTAGGTGGTTTCTTAATGGGGGCATGGTCTGCTATTTCTCCAGCTATTGGTCAAAGTTATACATCCAAAGTGACAGATGGTGATGAAATTGCCATTGGTCATTTTGGTAGTTTAGGCTACTATTTATCGGCTTGGGTTGCTAAATATGTTGGAAAAGCTGAAGATAGTACAGAAGATATTGAAATACCTGAAAAATGGGGTTTTTTACGTGACTCAACATTATCTACCGCATTGACTATGATTGTATTCTACTTAATTGCAGCTTTTGCGGCTGGTTCCGAGTTTGTAGCCACTTTATCTGGAGATATGAGCCCATATTTATACGCTGTTATGAGTGCTATGAACTTTGCTGTTGGTGTAACAATCGTATACTCAGGTGTGCGTATGATCCTAGGTGATTTAATCCCTGCATTCCAAGGCATTGCTACAAAAATTATCCCTAATGCAATTCCAGCTGTAGATTGTGCCGTATTCTTCACCTATGCTCCAACTGCAGTGGTATTAGGCTTCCTTAGCTCCTTTATTGGTGGTATCATCGGTATGCTTATCCTTGGTGCTGTAGGTGGCGTATTAATCATTCCTGGTCTTGTGCCACACTTCTTCTGTGGTGCTACAGCAGGTATTTATGGCAATGCTACTGGTGGTCGTCGTGGCGCAGCGGTAGGTGCTTTCCTAAATGGTTTGGCTATTACATTCTTGCCAGCTTTGGCGCTTCCTGTTCTTGGTCAATTAGGCTTCCAAAATACAACCTTTGGTGATGCGGACTTTGCCGTAATGGGTCTAGTATTAGGTAATGCTTATGAATGGGTAGGTATGGCAGGTATTTATGGCATTGTAGCTATTGCCGCTTTAGTACTCATTGTTCCTAACTTTATTAAAACAAAGGGTAAAGTTATTAACTACGTAGAAGAGGATTAATGAAAATAACTGAGCAACATCGTAATGTAGTTGTTCGATATGTATTCCTGACTATTGGGGCCATAAGTTTTGCCCTTGGTACAGCAGGTATCGTACTACCACTATTGCCAACAGTTCCTTTTTATATGCTAACGTTATTTTGTTTGGCTCGTGGATCTGAACGACTCCATAAAATGTTTTTGGCGTCTAGTTTATATCAAAAGACTGTTGCTGCTTATGAACGCGATAAAGCGTTGACATTGCGGGCAAAGTTGTCCATTCTCGTATCCGTTAGTGCCATAATGACAATTGGTGCCTATTTTAGTCAAGATATGCCTATTGCTCTAATGGTTATGGGCATTATATGGGTCGCTCATGTCATAGCATTAGCTTTTATTATTAAAACAAAAAAATAGAAACTTATATCCTTAGTTCTGAATATAGCCTCATGAATTAAATTCTTCTAGTTTAATTCATGAGGCTTATTTTATAGTAACTTAGCATAATTCCTAGCGATGATGGTAATTGCTTTATATTACTAAAATGAGCTAACTCATATTTTTGAATCTAAAATGAATTATTACTATTTTAAATTTGACAATGACTATCAATAAGTATACTATAATATAATATTATTAAAATTTATGTTTATAGTATTTGTGTATATGGTGATAGTATGAATCCACATAATCATGCGGTTTCACATGCTGGAACATCTATGTCAAGGCATACGGTATTTGACGGTATCGAGCTAATGTTCCTAGATGTGAAACAAGAGACGATTCAATTTTATGCTAAATCACATACCAAGACGTTTGCTATAAATCACTGTGAAGAGGGGCGCATAGAGTGCAAGTTTTCATCTGGTGAGTATTTATATATGGGGCCAGGGGATATGTCGTTAGGTTGGCATATACGATCTGATTATCAACACGAAAATTACTTTCCTACAAAATTATTTAAAGGAATTGTATTATTAGTGGATGTTGAGAAAGCTCAACCCGTATTAGATGCACTTGTTAGTGATTCTCGAATTGATTTGACTGAGCTGGCCAATCGGTTTTGTGAGCATTCTGATTTTGGTATGATGATGGAAGAAACGGAAACTGTTCGTCATATTTTTTCCAGTTTATATAATGTGCCAGATCAAATAAAAGAGCACTATTTTAAATTAAAAGTGATTGAAATCTTTTTATTATTATCTGTTATCTCTACAGCCAATCCTGAAAAGAGAAGTACCTATAGAAAGCAACAGGTAGATATTGTAAAAGCTGTAAGTGAATATGTATCGACACAGTTTATGAAGCGTATTACTATTGACTCCTTGTCTGAACAGTTTGATATTCCTACATCTACCCTGAAACGTTGCTTTAAAGGTGTATTTGGTACAACTATACATCAGTATTTAAAAGAATGTCGTATTAATGCGGCAAAGCGATTGCTTCAAGACTCAGATCAGTCTATTTTAGAAATCGCTAATGCGGTAGGGTATGAGAATGGTAGTAAGTTTACTAGTGCATTCAAAGAGGCTACTGGTGTAACGCCAAGTGCCTATCGTAAGGTCTAAATAATTTGGACCTTATATTATCCTAGCTAAAAATTTTTGTGCTTTAGGCTAGGTTTGATAGTCTATGAAAATTAAATATTGTCCTAAACGTATATTTTTGGTCTATTCGGAGTAGATATGTATAATACACTTTGCTACTATTAAACCTGTAAATGATTTTCAATGTCATTTGGTTGTAGTGGTAAAGTGTATTTTTATATGCATAGTTAAATATATGTGTGGAGGAAATTTAATGAATAGGAGTTGGGTGCGGGCAAGGAGATATGTCATACTATCCTGTGCAGTAGCGTGCTGGTTGCAAATGCCGGTGGTTATGGCGGACAATGCGACTGTAACAACCGATGTGGTTCATGTTCGCGGTACATGGGCTGAAGAGCAGGCAAAACAAGAGTCTCAGCAGACGACGATTATCACGAAGAAGGATATTGTCAAAAAGCAGGCAAAATCCGTAGAAGATATTGTGTTTTCCGAAACTGGCGTATCTAGAACCGTCGATTCGATGGGGCGCGTCGGCGTATCTATCCGTGGAGCGGATCCTCGTCATACCTTGATTCTTGTGGATGGACAGCCTGTGATGGGCGACCTTGCCAAATATCAAGGTGCTGGTGATGAATTACAACGTCTCGGTACAGAAAATGTGGAACGCATAGAAATTATCCAAGGTGCGGCTAGTGCTAAATACGGATCCGATGCCATCGGTGGTGTTATTAATGTTATTACCAATAAACCGCGTAAGACCGCTGGCCTTCAGTTTAATGCGGAAGGTCGTAGAACTAAAGGCGACGGTGATATCGTACCGTTTTCCAATTTCTTTATGCGCGCTGATTCTGGCTCATTAGGTAAGTTAAAAGTTAATATTCACGGTAGTAAACGTGACATTATGCCTATTTATGCCAGCGAGCAGCGTCGTATCAGCGCTATGACCAATGATGAAGACCACGGTTTTTTAAAGAATTCCCTACGGTATTACGGTACAAATTCTAATATAGGTTTGGCCGCTACGTATGATATTAATGATAAGCAGTCTTTGGGAATTCGCATCGATCGGTATAATGAGGACTTAGAACGGTATGTAAAGCGCAGTACTTCTTATTTGGAACCTCAGGTTCATTACAAACGGGATTTAGACAGGAATAATCTTAATTTGACATATACTGGTCAGGACAATAAGAGTTCTTGGAAAGCGGAACTGAATTATACGCGGACCAAAGAAGATGATGTAACATTAACCAGTGACTATGGGAACAGTACCTATGAAGGGAAAAATACATTAAACTATGTGGATAATGTAGATCATCGTCAATGGAGCGTAACACTCGGGGCAGACACACAAGTCAATAAGAAACATCTCTTGTCTTATGGTATTGGGTTTATACGGGAGACAGGCGAAGGTAGCAGACTTAAAAATGCGCCTCATACCTATAAACGGCATATCGATCCCTGGGATTACGATAAAAGTCTAGCTGTAAAAAACGGTGTTCCTTCATCCACAATTTATGACCATTCTTTCAGAAAAAACGACGCTGGTGTAGAGCAGTGGAATAAGGAGAAAGAATGGTATAACGGGGATAAAAGTAAGCCAAATACATTGCCGGAATTTACTTACGAAGAATATCTTCAATATTTGAATCCCCAGGCGGGAATTGATTCGGCGGCCGTAATGGGGCTTGTGGATGGCCCTGTGACGGAGCGTACGCTGAAAAAACGGAATCCTGAAGCTTATGCGCGATATCAGCAGTTTGCTAAACGTTTGATAGCGGAGAATAAAGAATTTATTGAAGACTATCATTTTAATAAGGAAGGCCGAAAAGATGAGAACGGTAAGTATTATCCTGCACTTTATGATGCCTATTTACCGAGCTTTTACTATGGCGCCGTACCGGATTTTGATTCTACGAAGTTGAAATTAAACGGAGCTTATTTTAAAGAAGAGTATTTAAAACGCGTTAATCAACAGACCGCAGGACGTGCGGAGATCAAGAAACAGAATTTCTTTATTCAGGATACGTGGCAGGTTAATAAAAATACTACTTTATCACCAATTATAAGACTGGATCATAGTGATTTATTTGGCTCCAATTGGTCGTTTAATTTCGGCATGACGCACAATGTACATGGAAATGTACACCGCAGATTAAAGGCTAATGTGGGTACCAGCTATACGGAACCCGGTATGGGCGAGCTGTATTATAACTGGGAAATGTATGGCCCGAATATTACAAATGCCACAATCGGTGGAGGTGAAGCCCGATTAGGTTGGTATTGGGTCGGAAATCCGAACCTTAAACCAGAGAAATCCATGAATTTCGACCTTTCTTTGGAAGGGGAAAATAAAAATACCTATGGTAAAGTAACCGTATTCCACAATAATATTCGGAATTATATGTCGATTTACAATACGGGATATTTGATGGATTTTTATCCTCAATATGATGAATCTACCACATATGGAGCGGCGAAATTTGCGCATGCGCCGGATATGATTTACAGTTTCCGTAATATTGGCAAGGCCCAAATCACAGGTCTTCAATTTGAAGTGAAACAGACTTTGAATAAGCACTGGAAAGCCCGTTTGGGATATACGTATTTACGAGCGCTTAATAAGAGCGATAAAGATATGCCTCGTGAATTACTGGATAAACCGCGTCATAAAGTGGATATCGGTGTGGATTTTGAGGATAAGGCCAGTGGATGGAGCGGTAGCCTGTGGGGCGATTATTATATTCATATGCTGGATAGTAACTCCTTGTCTGGCGGCGGTAATTATATGGTATCTTATATTGATCCTAATAATTCCGATCGTTCCGTTATCAGATATAATTTGAATAATAGAAAAACCGCCGATATGTATGAACATAAAACTTATGGCATATGGAATTTGATGATTCAAAAGAAGATTGATAAGGATTCACGAATCTATTTCGGTATTGATAATCTCTTTAATCATCGTGATGATGATCGGGCTTTATCGGCTCGAGTATATCGTATCGGATTAAATATGAAATTCGGTTTCGGTTCAGGTGAAAGTAAAACGAAACTTACGAAGGAGCAGTTTGAATCGTTACCTCCGGTTATGCTGCAGGATTTTATTACGCGTCCTTTCGATACAGACAGAAAACGAGGTATGGAACTTGTAGGTGATTATCGTGTACGTAATGACAGTCATCTTGGATCTGATCGTCCTGCTACGCGGGTGACTGCTACAAGTTACGTATCCGACGAGGCCGCAAAGAATCTGGCGGACCGCAAGGAACATGGCTTGAATCAACGTATACGTGTCGGTGTCGATGCTCGTATTAACGATAATACGAATGTACGTGTTGTGGGTAGTGCTTCTGGCCAAGCTGGTGTAGATAGCAGTCATGAAACAGAAGGCTCTAAAGGTTTTAATCATCAACGTCTCGAAGAACTAGATGTAACACATCACGGTTCTAAATGGGATCATAGTGTTGGTCGTATTACTGAATCTATGGGGGTTACAGGTTATTGGTTTAATAAAGAATATGACGGCCTTCGTAGTGTTTGGACGAATAAGAATACTCAAGTCCGTATCGGTGTGGGGACCTTTAAACATAGTACGGGAATTAGCGACAGTGCTTATACTCATGCTATTTATACGCATTTTAAACGGGTTCCAACGGTAGAGGAATTCTTAGGTGTTACTATGGATTCGGACGGTGCCAATAAGGAACTCATCGTACCAAACGCAGGGAATACTATTAATTTCTACCAGCAATTAAAAGCCTTGCGCGATAAGGAAGGCATCTTAGATGCGGAGGTAGGTACATTAAAGAAGAAAATCGACGATATGACTTCCGATATCTGGTCTAAAGAATTTATTGACGGCATGTCCGCGGATCAACTGGCTCCATTAAAAGCGGAGTTGGCAAAGTTGGAAGCATCTTTGCCGGATGTGGAAGCTCGTGTGGCGAAAGAACGGGAACGGTTGCGAGCTGCGCAGTTTGATGTGTTGCGCCGGATGCAGGAGATCGCGGTGAAAGCTTATGGTGTGGATGCGGCTAAACAGACTGTATCGATTAAGATGCCTGATGTGTCAGTAACGTATTCTTATAAATCGCGATACTATGATGAAGATGATGAACAATGGTATGAAGACGAACGTACTTTCACTCAGAAAATAGCACCGGGAACGATTGGGCTTGATAAGAAAAACCCATTGTTTGAAATGAAGTTGAGTGATACCACTGTTCTTTCCAATGGTGGAAAAACGTTTATTTCAAATTGGTACAATCAGAATAAGGCGGCTATCGTGGAGGCGTATCGTGCCAAGGCGAAAGATATAGCAACCTATAGCTTTGGCAATAATCCGTACATGATGAAATTTGAAGATAATGCCTTTGACGGGCTGGACAAGTCTATTTATAAGGCGAATGTCGTTGATATTAACGACTCCGGCACGTCTGGTCTTATTAACGTAAAAGGAAGTGCCTATTATCCTTCTATGATAGCTTCGTACTTTAATAGCTTGGCCCGAATGCTTGAAAAAGCGGACGGCAACAGTCGTTTGCCGAGAGAGGCGCTAGGCAAATATACAGGTGCTGTTATTCCTTCAATAGGTGTCGTATTGGAGCGGGATACAATTCCACCAATTGAAAAGGCTACCTATGTTCAAGTTAAACATATGGTAACACCTAGACTTGGCTTAGCTGCGTGGTACTTACGCTCCTTTGGCGGTAGTGACTATCGCTTCTATACGGCGAATGGTAATGCTACAGAAGCGCATGAATTCAACAATATGGCTAATGTTTTCGGCGTTGGAGCTAAGTATCAATTAAATCATAATGTAAGTGTTTCCTTCGACTATGGACAAAACCGTAGTGACTTTGGTCGCTTCATGAATGGCAATACTCATTATGACCATAAGGCTGGATCCTCTCAATTCGATATCAAGGGCCGTGACGTAGGTGGTGTACCTCATTTTTGGGCATTGCGCTTTGATGTTGGTCGTGCCGATATGAATAAACCTGGTTCTTGGAATGCCTATGTAGACTATAAATACTTTGCCCATGGTTCCTTCTTTGGTGGCAATGGTACAGAGGCTGTTCCTGACCGTTACTTAGATGGTATTAAGAGCTTTACCTTTGGTGGTGGCTATGTGCCAACTAAAGATCTTCTTTTACAAGCATTCTATACATTTGATGCAAAAGGGATCAATAAACGAGATACCTTATATGGATCTGAAAACTTTAAACTTGGGAATTATACTCGTTTCCAAATGACGTATAAATTCTAAAAATTTATATCCGATTTGTCCGAAACGTATATTTTTGGTCTATTCGGAGTAGATATGCAAGATACACTTTGCTAACATTAAAATGTGAATGATATTCAATGTCATTAATGTTGGTGAAGTGTATCTTTTTAATTTTTGTGTGGGAGATACAAGACATATGTTTAGTTATAAGTTTAGGAGGGCATAATGAACCGGTGGGGACATACAAAGCGTACCATAATCCTGTCTAGTGCAGTTGCCTTGTGGCTTAGCGCACCTCTAGTGGTTTGGGCAGATAATGCGACTGTCACTACAGATGTTGTTAATGTGAAAGGCACATGGGCAGAAGAAGAAGCAAAATTGAACTCACAGCAAGTGCAAATCATTACCAAGAAAGAGATTGAAAAGAAACAGGCGAAGTCCGTTGAAGACATTATTTTTACGCAAACAGGCGTATCTAGAACAGTTGATGCTATGGGGCGTGTGGGCGTGTCCATTCGCGGTGCAGAAGCGCGTCACACTCTTATCCTCGTAGATGGTCAACCAGTGCTAGGTGATTTTGATAAGTACTCTGGTGCGGCAGATGAAGTACAACGTTTGGGCACAGAGAATGTAGAGAGAATTGAAGTTATTCAAGGTGCGGCTAGTGCTAAATACGGATCCGATGCAGTAGGTGGTGTAGTTAATATCATTACTAAAAAAGCACAAAAGAAACCATCCGTACAATTTAATGCTGAAGGCATGCGTCGTAAGAGCGATGGCGATGTGTTTCCGTTCCAAAACTTCTTCATTCGTGCCGATTCTGGTCAAATGGGCAAGTTAAAGGTTGGTTTATCAGGTAGTAAACGAGATCTTATGCCTGTTCTAGCATCTGTTAAACGGCGTGCCTCTGGGATGGCCTTTGATTACGCAAAACATAACTTCAAGCCAAATGTACTTCGTTACTATGGTGATGCGGCAGATATCGGCCTTGTAGCGACCTATGAGGCAAATGATAAAAATAAGGTGGAATTGCGACTCAATCGGTACACGGAAGATCTTGTACGCGATGTTAAGCATTCCGACTCCGACTTAGAGCCACAACAACACTTCAAACGTACCGCAGATCGTAATACAGCTAACTTGCAATGGTCCTCTAGAGCTGGAAAGAGTGACTGGACGGTAGAAACTAATTACTCTCGTATTAAAGAAAATGACGTAGCCCTCATTAACTATACAGGTCGTTCCGCTTATGAAGGCTCTAATGAGTTGCGTTATATTGATAACATCGATCATCGTCAATTAGATATTCGAGTCAATGCAAATACGCAAGTCAATAAAAATCATTTGCTAAGCTATGGTGTTAGCTATGCTCGTGAAGAAGGCTCTGGTAGTCGCTTAAAGAGTTCTCCTAATACAAGTACGATGTACATTGATCCTTGGGATTACGATAAAAGCTTGTTAGTAGACCGCCTTGATCGTCTCGTGCGACGTAAAGGTGATAACAGTATTAAAGTTTACTCTCACATCCATGATTATAAATTCATTAATTCCGGTGGCGGCATGCCGCAATGGGATATGGATTATGAATATTATGGTGCAGCGAATGATGCGCAAAAACCGGGGATTACATATGATGATTATGTGAATTATGGTTTATCTGAAAGCAGACTCAGTGAATGGTCAAGCACATCGCCGAATAATCAGCCAGTAACGGATGAATTCAAGAAGCGATATTATGCTTTGGAAAATCGGTTGAAATCGGAAAATCCTGAAATGGCGGCGCATCGTGCAAATATCGTAGGCGACTATTTTAAATATGGTGAGTCTAACGATCCAGAAATGCGTAAGAAAGCTCCTAAGCTAAATGGTAAGGCTTTCTTGGAAGAGTACCGTAATCGCGACCAACGCTTGACTACTGGTAGTGGTACGATTCGTAAAATAAACGCTTATATTTCTGATACATGGCAAGTCAATAAGAATTTAACATTGTCTCCAATTGTGCGTTTTGATAATAGTAGCTTGTTTGGTTCTAACGTATCTGCATCCTTGGGGATGACATATAACGTTAAGGGTAATACACATCGCAGATTTAAAGCCAATGTAGGTACTGGTTATACAGAACCTGGTATGGGCGAATTGTGGTATAACTGGGAAATGTATGCTTCTAACCCTGTAGGGATTGGGGTAGCAAAACTCGGTTGGTATTGGGCTGGCAATCCTAATTTGAAACCAGAAAAATCAGTCAATTTCGACATGAGCTTGGAAGGTGAAAATAAAAATACATATGCACGCGTAGGTGTATTCCATAACCGTATTAAGAACTATATGTCTGTATACTTCACTGGTGATTTTATGGACTTCGCACCATATCTTAAAGGTGATGCGAAATACCAACGTGCACCGGATATGATTTACAGCTTTAAAAATATTGGTAAAGCTGAAATTACAGGGTTGCAAGCGGAAGTACAACAAAAATTCGGCAAATATTGGTCTGGTAAATTAGGTTATACATATTTACACGCCATTAACAAAAGCGACCCATCCATGCCACGTCAATTATTGGATAAACCAATGCACAAAGTTGATATTGGCATTACTTATGATAATCCTAAATCCGGTTGGAATGGCTCCATCTGGGGTGATTACTATATCAATATGCTTGATAGTAATACTCTTAATAACGGCGGTAACTACTGGCCAGATATCTTGTCTGGTGATGCAGGCGTTTATAAGAAACAAATGTATGAAAAGAAAACATTTGGCATTTGGAATGTAATGATTCAAAAACGTTTCAATAAAAATGCCATGATGTATTTCGGTATCAACAATATCTTTAACCATCGCGATGATGATCGTGCTACACAAGAACGCGTATACCGCATGGGTGTTAACCTTAAATTTGGTGGTGGCGATGGTAGTAAAACTACGGCCATCGGCAAAACTAAGAATGGTGCAAACGTTAATGCTACAGGTGCTAATATAGCTAATGGTGAAGTGGTAAATTCTGAATCTGGTGTACAAAACGTAGCTGATGTAGTTCGTTTAACTGACTTTATTCGTTCTGATTTTGATACTACTAAAGAACGTGGTATTACAATGGTTGGCGACTATAGAGCGCGTTGGATGGCACATGATGGTTCTAATAGACCGCAATCTCCATTTAGAGCAAACTCTGCCATCGGTTCTGCAAAAGCCAATATGTACGATGCTAATCGTCATAGTTTTGAACAACGCTTACGCCTTGGCTTTGATGCTCGACTCAATGAGTTCACTAACCTCAAAGTTATCGGTAGCATGAGTGGCATGAGTGGAGTAGATACAAGCTGGACAAAATCTGATTCCAAAGGTCTCAACCATCAACGACTCGATACAGTTGATCTTACAAGACGCGTTAAGAAATGGGACGTATCCGTAGGGCGTTTAACTGAGCCTATGGGCGTTAGTGGCTACTGGTTTGGTCAATCATATGATGGCGTTCGTGCTGTTTGGAATGGCCATGATTCTCAAGTTCGTATTGGTGTTGGTACTTTCAAACATAGTACAGGTATCACTGATTCTGCATATACACATGCAGTGCATAAAGTTATCTTTAGACCACCAACAGCAGCTGAATTGATTGGTATCAATCGTGATGATTATCCATATGATATCAACAGTGCTACAAAATCTGGTTCAGATGGTGAAAGAAAAGATTCTGATGCTCCGGCAGCACCAGATAGTCCTAATGGCATTTATGATTCGACTTATAAAGGCAAGACTAATAGCCTTTATTTCTATCAACAGCTTAAAGATTTGCAAGATGAATATGAAGCTTATAAGGCTACATTAAATCTAAATTGGAGTAATCCAAACCGCGATCAAGAAATTGAAAAGGCTAATGCTAAGTTAGCAGAAACACAACAAAAACAAGCTCAAGTTATGAGTCGTTTACAAGATATTCTTACAAAAGCATATCCTAAAGAGATGGCTGAGAAAAAATTCTCCCTCGATATTCCATCTGGTGGATATACAATGTACGAAATTACTAATAAGAAAACAGGGGAAAAACTCTATAAGACTGGTGAGCTTATGTATAATGTGAACTCTCCGTTATACCCTGAATATCTAAAAGATAAGGCAAAAGGTCTAATCGTACCTACTGATAATAAAGAAGCTTTGTTGAATCCAAAGGGTTATGTTGATAAGCATGGTAATGAGATTAATCAATCCATTTCAGAAATTGCTAAATATAATGCCACAGATAATTGGAAGAATTATAATAATGGTTCGCTTGATGAGGTTTGGGTAAAACAAGCTGATGGTACATTTAAGAGATCTTATGATTACTATGGTCAACCATCTAGTGATTACGAATTTACTGGTTTCTTAGGGGCTAAGACTTATAAATATGATAGTGGTAAATACGTATTTAGCGATTATGATGCTAAAGATGCCTTATATAAGAAGAACTTTACAATGTCCTATAACGATTATGGTGAAGGTGGTTCTTATTATGGTTGGGGCATGCCAAATGCTATGTATAACTATATGTATAATCTTGAAAATGTTGTACATGATGCAGAGTCTGAAAATAAATTACCACGCGAAGCAATCGGTAAGGTCATTGGCAACTTGATCAGAACAGAAGGTGTAGTTCTTGAAAAAGATACTGTGCCAGCTATCGATAAGGCCGCATTTATTCAATACAAGAAGCAAATTGGCTCTCGACTTGGGTTACAAGCTTGGTACTTACGTTCCTTTGGCGGTAAAACACATACATATTTAAATGCTAATGGGAACAGTAATGATGAATACAGTTTCTCCGATGTAGCTCATGTGTTTGGTATCGGTGCTAAGTATCAACTTGGTGCTAATGCAGCTGTTACGGTTGATTATGGTCAAAACCGTTCTAACCTAGGACGTTACCTCAATGGTAATACCGTATATCAACATGAACGTGGCACAGCAGACTTTACTCTAAAAGGTCACCAAATGGGCGGCACACCACACTTCTGGATGGCTCGTCTAGATATTGGGCGTGCTGATCTAGATGTTCCGAAATCTTGGAATGCGTTCATCGATTACAAATACTTTAAACATGGTTCCTTCTTCGGTGGCAATGGTACGGGCGCAGTACCTGATCGTTATTTAGATGGTGTTCGTAGCTTTACATTTGGTGCCGGCTATGTACCGCGTAAGGACTTGCTCCTTGAAGCATTCTATACATTTGATGCGAAGGGCACTAATAAACGAGATACTTTATATGGTAGTGAAAGCTTTAAGTTAGGCGATTATACACGAATTCAAGGGACCTATAGGTTCTAATGCTCAGTCTGTAAACAGGCAGAAAGGTTACAAATATGGAAAATTTAAATTATGTCATTCACTTATTTCATAGTGGTGGGTATGTAATGTATCCATTGTTACTCTTGTCTTTCATGGTTATCGCTATAGCTGCAGAACGTGCTTTCTTCTATCGTAAGTATGCAGGCAAAACATTTGTTGTAACTCATGCAGTAAATGAATTTGCAAAACTACAACGTTGGGATGAAATCGATAAAGTCATTAAAGAGAACCCTTCTATTGCAAGTCGTATTGCGGAAGCAGGTTTAAAAAATGATTCTAGCGAAGAAGCAATGAAGACAGCCTTTGCTGATCAAATGGGGGTTGATGCAGTTGGCTTCCGAAAATATATGGACTACTTAAGTGCAACAGTTACAATCTCTCCATTATTGGGCTTACTTGGTACAGTAACAGGTATGATTGGTTCTTTCAGTATCCTTGACTCCGGTGCGGGTGCATCTGCCATTACTGGTGGTGTAGGTGAGGCTCTTATCGCAACAGCATCTGGCTTATGTGTGGCCATAATGGCATTTATCGTATACACAATCTTTAGTCATCGTTTGGATTCCATTATTAACCAAATTGAAAATATGTGTGTAAATATTGTTACAGCTAAACGAGAAGGGTGGAAATAGTTATGAACTTGCAAAGCTTTCGTATGAAAACTAAGCCGGAATTCATGATTATTCCAATGATTGATATCATTTTCTTCTTGTTGGTATTCTTCATGATGAACAGCTTGCAAACAGTGGCTCAAAAAGCCTTGTCTGTACAATTACCACAGGCTACTAGTGCTTCTGCACCGGCTCAATTACCAGTGGTTCTAACATTAGATGCAGAGGGTCATATTACGATTGATAACAAGCCAATGAGCATTGACGATGCTGAGGCAATGGTAAAACAACGTATCCAAGAAAACCCTAATGCTAGTGTTATCTTACAAGCTGATAAACGAGCGGCTCATGGTCAAGTAGTAGCAATCATGGACATGTTAAAACAATCTGGCGTTAAACGCTTAGCTATTGCAGCTGAACAGAAAGGATAACTATGGGACTAGGCATATCATGGAAAAAAGCAGCCATTATATCCGCCGTAGTTCATCTTATTGCTCTCTTTATTGCTGTAATCTTTTTTGTAGTGGTTCCAGCCATTCAAGAAATGGATACCTATGAAATCGATCTCACACAAAGTGTGCTCGATGATGGTGGCAGTGGACATGCTGGTGGTGGCGGAGGCAACAGAGCCGATCTGTTCCCTAAACCATTGTCAGCAGATGAAGTAGCGGCAAGAACAAAGGCTGTTGTAGCAAATGTTGAACCATCTACCGCAACAGATATTCCTGATGCAGTAGATGTGGCAGCTAAAGCAAGCGAAAATAAAGGCAATACATCCGGTGATAATTCCGCTGTTGGTGGCACAGGCCCTGGATCTGGTGGCGGTTCTGGTGGTGGTCATGGTACCGGCGAAGGTACTGGCGTTGGTGATGGTAGAGGCCATGGTACTGGTACAGGTGATGGTACCGGTGAAGGTGATGGTCATGGTACAGGTAAAGCAGCGTTCAATGTAGAGGGCTTTTATGCAGCTGTAGATAGCCAAAAACAAATTCCTTATGCGGCTATTAAGCGTAAAATGAACGTAGATGTTACAATTAATGTAATGGCTAAATTAGATACTAATGGTAATTTAATAGACGTATATCCAACTAGTGGTGGGGATGAGATATTTGTAGAAGCGGCTCTTGATGCAGTGCGACGAGCGACTCCGTATCCAAATGAAACAGGGGATATACAACCAGTAGAAGTTCCTGTACACTTTGTAGTACAGGCCGATGGCGAAGATGAAGAAGAATAAATATATCTAAGTAATAAAGGAGATAAATATGAAATCTATTATTTTATATTCTTCCCTTACGGGAAATACTAAAAGTGTAGCGGAAGCAATGGCTTCCGTTATGCCTGAGGGAACACCTTGCGTTTCTGTAAAAGATGCACCTGAAAATTTAGCTGATTATGATACAGTATTCGTAGGTTTCTGGGTGGATCGCGGTACAGCGAATAAAGAAGCAGCAAAATTGATTGAAACTTTAAAAAATCCTAATGTGGTATTCTTTGCCACACTAGGAATGTATGCTGATTCTGATCATGCTCGTGAAAGTATCGAGAAAGCATCTGAATTGTTGCCTAACAAAGAAGCTCTTGTAGATGGCTTCGTATGCCAAGGTAAAATCGATCCTAAAGTAATCGAAATGATGTATAAAATGTTCCCACCTGGATCTGCACATGGGCAAAGCCCAGAGCGCGATGCGTTACATAAAGCGGCGGAAACTCATCCAGATGAACAAGACTTTGCAAATGCAAAAGAATTTACTAAATCTGTACTTGCAAAGTTACAAGCCTAATTTCTGAAAGGGGATTGGAGTATGAGTTTAGCAAGTTTTTTTGAATCCATTCCGGAGAAACAACGAAATCTACAATTAGGTTTCAAATGCGATAATCCGATGAGTGGTGCATTTCCTCATAAACGGGTTGTTCATGCAGGCCTTAATGGTACGCTCGTTTCTCCGAAAGAAACACAATCTGTTTGGGATACATTGATGAATGGTGTTCCTAAAAAGGGTGAAATGCAATGCGCTTACATTCATATTCCGTTTTGTAAGACAAAATGCACATATTGTGGCTTCTTCCAAAACGGTACGAGTCAAAGTGTTGAAGACCAATATATTGATGGTCTAATTAGCGAATTAAAGCTCGCAAGTGAACGTCCGAGATTAAAAGATGGTTTGATCCATGCCGTGTTTATCGGCGGTGGCACACCAACATCTTTATCACCGACAAACTCTGAAAGATTGCTCAAAGCCATTAAAGAGTACTTGCCATTGGCAAACGATTATGAGCTTACCTTAGAGGGTCGTATTCACGATTTGATTCCTGAAAATCTTGAAGTTTGGATGGCAAACGGCGTTAACCGTATGTCCATCGGCGTACAATCTTTCAACACAGAAGTGCGTCAAATGGTAGGTCGTTTAGATACAAAAGAAACTGTATTAGAACGGCTAGCTGCTTTAAAAGCTTATGGTCAATGCTCTGTCGTTATTGACTTAATCTATGGCTTGCCTGGTCAAACTATGGAGGTGTGGGAACAAGATTTAGCTGATTTGGTAAGTTCTGGCGTTGATGGTGCAGACCTATATCAATTAAATGTATTTGATGGTAGTGATCTCAATAAAGACATTGAAAATGGGAAGGTTCCTGCTGCAGCAACAACAGCGATGCAAGGGGATATGTTCGAATTCGGTCGACAATACCTAGATGCGCGATCTTATCGCCGATTGAGTGCCGCACATTGGAGTGCTAATAATCGTGAGCGTAGCTTATATAACACTCTAGCTAAATCGGGTGTCCCAATGTTCCCATTTGGTAGTGGTGCAGGTGGTAACGTCGATGGCTATGGCATGATGTTACATCGCGCATTAAAACCATATGAAGATATGGTAAGCCGTGGTGAAAAACCGTTTATGGCACTAATGAAACAAAGTGAATTACAACCTATCGTTAATCAAGTAGTAAGCCAACTAGAACAAGGTTTCCTCAATATTATGAGCTTAGTAAAGATGGATTCAAGATTAGATGAATTGAACTGGCTCTATAAATTATGGGAAGAACGAGGCCTTGTTGTTTATAATGGTTTACTTTACAAATTGACTGCAGCCGGTGAGTTCTGGACTGTAAATCTTACACAAAGTACATTAGAAGCTGTTGAATATATCTTGACTGGTAAGAACTCCTTCGCTGTAGAAGCAGTAGCGGCTCAGGATACAAAAACAATTTCTAAAGAGAATCCTAATCAACAAGTACGTGGCATTGGTCAAGGAAAAGCGAATATCTCTGTGCCAACGGATGAGGATTCTGAGACACAACGTAAAGAGGCTCTTATTACTAAGGCGAAAGCTGAAATTTCCAAGAGCGGTGCTTCTGGAGAGTCTGCAGAACGAATGGTGCAAGCTATGTACAATTTGAGCGCTGACGAAATTGAATATATGATGGAACGTATGATGTCCTAAACTATTATGTTACACCTCAATTCTAACAACCTCTGGGAATAACTAATTTATAATAAACAAGACATAATACGTAACATATAGGTGCTCTTTGTAGTACAAAGTAACCCCAGCCTTTGGTCTGGGGTTTACTTTTTATAGCGCGAAAGGTATTCTGTAGATATAAGACTTAAAGGGCTTTAAACAGTATAAGAATAGATATACAAACCTATAAGGCTATAAAAACTGATTACTGTTAAAATCATAAATTAATAAGAAAGATATTGAATCTATAAGATGTAAAGTAATATTGCTTATATAGCTAATTGTAGGCTTAGGGGGTTAGTATGAGTACATTTCCTCAGAAAAAGATAGATATATTAGGTATTGGAGCTAGTACATTAGACCGTTTTATCGTGGTTGATCATTATCCAACAGGTCGTGAGGTGCAGCAAGTTTTATCCTCGACCAACGATGGTGGTGGACCTGTAGCAACTGCCTTGGCCGTTGCAGGTAAATATGGTGCACGTACGGCCATGATTGATAGTATCGGTGACGATATGGTAGGGCAGCATATTTTAGATGATTTCAAAAAATATAATGTTAATACCGATTCTATTCATATTGAGGGACAGGCAAAAAGTGGTGTCGCTACAATCCTCGTAAAGCATAGTACTGGCGAGCGTGCCGTATTTTTTGAACGCTCTACTGCGCCAGAGCCAGTATTTTTAGATGCTCATAAGCAATTAATTAAAGAATCTTTCATTTTACATGTCAATGGACGGCATCGACAACTCATGTGTTCTGCCATGGCATTAGCACAAGAGGTTGGTACTATTATCTCCCTCGATGGAGGTGCACAGCGCTACGATGAAGAGATGAAATCTATTACAGAGGCAAGTCATATTGTTATTGTTGCTCGTGATTATGCTGAAAAGTATACGGGCACTACTGATTTAGAAGAGGCTTGCCGTATTATTTATGAACGTGGCGCACTTATTGCAGGGGTTACGGATGGCGCTAATGGTAGTTATTTCGTATGGCCTGATGGAACTTTCTATCGCTGCCAAGCATTTCCTCAAGAACATGTAGTTGATACAACGGGGGCTGGAGATAGTTTTCATGGTGCATTTCTTTCAAAGCTTGTTACATTATTGAGTGAGTTAGCCCCAGTAGAAGGGTTAAAGACCTCTACATATGGTATAGATTTATTACAACATTGTGGACATTCTGATCTAGAAAAGGCTGCTATTTTTGCGTCCGCTGTAGCAGCTTTAAATACGCAAGGGATTGGTGGCCGTAGCCCTTTACCAAGTTTACAAGTTGTACATAAGTTAATGGGCTTGGAGTAAATCAGTATGTGGCACGATATTTCCCATTCTCATGTACAACGGTACATGCAACAAAATCCATATCGATTATTAGCGTTTAGCTTTCTAGGCGTCATGATTATAGGTACCCTATTGCTTATGTTACCGATGGCGAGTGCTCAGGGGCAAACGACGGCTCTTGTAGATGCCGCTTTTACAGCCGTATCTTGTGTTTCGGTAACAGGGCTGGCCACTGTAGATACTTATTATCATTGGTCTTTATTTGGTAAGCTTGTAATGGTTATCCTTATTCAGTTAGGTGGTTTAGGAATTGTATCTTTCACAACCATAATTGCTTTGCTTTTAGGTAAACGAGTAGGCCTTAAAAATCGTGTGCTTTTGTCCGAGGATGTCGGACAGGATGGTATGACTGGATTACTACATATTACGAAAAAGTTAACGCTTTATACCTTTGCTATTGAAATTGTAGGAGGCATAATCTATACGATTCAGCTATATCCTTATATTGGACAGGCTGCATTATATACAGGTATCATGCAAGCTATTTCCACCTTTTGTAACGCTGGATTTGTATTTTTTGATAATGATCTACCGTATGCCATGGTAGGGGACATATTATTTAATATCAATACGGCCGTGCTAATTGTGATCGGTGGTTTTGGCTATTTAGCGGCCTTTGACATATGGTCACATCGTAAGGTGCGACGATTTGTTGACTTAAAACTTCATACTAAGATTATGTTAGTAGGCACAATGACTCTTATTCTACTAGGGACCGTCATTTTCTTAGGAGTGGAATGGTCAAATCCAAAAACCTTTGGGTCATTACCGATTTGGAATAAAATAATGGCCTCTTTATTTCAATCGATTACGCCGCGTACAGCTGGGATTGCAACGGTTGATTATAATGCATTACATCCAATTACCTTGTTTGTTACCATTATTCTCATGTTTATTGGGGCTGGACCAAACTCTACCGGTGGAGGGGTTAAAATTAGTACCGTAGCAGTAACCATACTTGCATCGCGTACCTTGTTTAATAACCGTCCAGATACGGAGATTTTTGAACGTCGTATTTCATTAGTAACCGTGCTTAAAGCCAACGGGATTATATTTTTATCGCTCCTTCTCATTTTAATCGCCACATGTTATCTGGCCTGGGATGAGCCTTATGATTTTATCCGATTGTTATTTGAGGTTACGTCTGCCTTTGGGACTGTAGGCCTTACGACGGGAATTACGCCTGATTTATCTGAAAGCAGTAAATGGGTGCTGATGCTTGTTATGTTTACCGGTCGTGTCGGTGTTATGACCGTTATTGGTACATGGGCTCTTAGGACATCACCAACGAAGCCAATTGGGTATGCAGAAGAGAATGTATTGTTGTAATTGAGTAGAATAGTTAGCCTATCAGGAGATATAGCATGAAATATAAAACAATAGCTGTCATTGGTCTTGGACAATTTGGTACGACCATCGCCAAGATGTTAGCCTCTATGAATCATGAGGTTTTAGGTGTAGATATTAATCCAGAAATTGTACAAAAGGTTTCCCCTTATGTTACACATGCTATCGTAGCAGATACTACTGATGAAGAGGCCATTAAAGCCTTAGCTTTGAGCCAATTTGATATAGTTATTGTTGCTATTGGGGATAATATCCAGGCAAATCTTATGACTTCGATGTTATTGAAAGAAATGAAAATGCCTCATGTGGTTTCGAAAGCTGAAAATGCACTCCAAGGTAAGATGCTCAAGAAGATGGGGGTAGATATGGTCATCTATCCAGAATATGATGTGGCACAACGGTTAGCTCAATCGTTGACACGAGAACATGTAATGGATTACTTACAGCTATCTAAAAGCATTAGCCTTATTGAAGTAGATATGCCAAAATTTTTGGTAGGCACCTGCTTAAAAGATTCTAATCTGCGTGAGAAATATAATCTTAATGCTGTAGGGATTAGACGTGGGGAGGATTTAGAAGTCCCTCCTAATCCGTTTACGATTCTTTCAGCAGAGGAAAAATTATTAGTTATAGGGAATAATTCTGATTTAGATGCATTAACAGTGTAGTAAGTATACAAAAGTGATATAAATATATCGAAAAAATATGATATAATAAGATGGAATTCAGTATAGGCCATACGTATTCGTATGGCCTTTTAATATAGAAATGAAGGTTATTATGACAGAGGAACAATATATAACGGCACTGACCAATAACCCACATGGGATTCGAAACATTTCAAATCCTACAGAAGCTATGCAACTTACATGTGTGGGACAAAACGGCATGCTGTTACAATATATTAAAGAACCTACTCAAAAGGTTATTGAAACAGCACTTTCACAAGCACCACGAGCTATACAATTCGTTGAAAATCCTACAGAAGAATTGTTAAAAGCCTTAGTGGAAAAAGATTGGGCGGTTTTAGAATATATCGACAATCCGTCTGATACATTAATAAAAAGTGCGTTAGCTCAATCAGGTTGGGCTATTCGCTATATTGCGAACCCATCTGAAGAATTGCAATTAGAAGCGATGAAGGCGAATTATGATGCCTTACAATATATCAAGGCCCCAAGCGAAGCTGTGCAGTTACAAGCCGTGCAAGAAAGTTACTTAGCCTTGCGCTACATTGATGAGCCTAGCGTAGCTGTACTAGAAGCAGCAGTAAAGCAAGATCCACAGGCAATGCGTCAGATTACAAACCTCACTAAGGACTTGGCCTTGCATCTATTTAAGGTAAGTGCGGCTATTGTCGGTTATATACCTAATACATTGGGTGTTACAGTAGACGAAATCAAAGCTATAATTGTAGATGCTATTTCCGGCGATACAGTTGATGAAGACTATATACGCGAGTTAATCAACAATAAAGCTATCGGTGGACGTCAATCTAAATGGCCTATTGATATATTGTCACTTATTGATATGTATGGTACTAGAACTGTTAAGAAAATCGCAGTAGGCGAATATTTGAAATATTAGAACGGAGATACGATGAACTTTATAGATACAATGGCAAGCGTTGAATTAGTGCTTGCTGCAAATCAAGTGCCTTTGCTCGTTGGTGAGACTGGCATTGGTAAAACCTCTCTCGCAACGCGTGTTGCAGAGGTACACGACTGGGAATTAGTAACTATCGACGGAAACCTCTTAAAAGAAGGTGAAATCGGTGGTTTACCTACTGTAGAAACGGTGACTCATACGGATGGTCATGGCAATACACGAGATGTGAAAACTACAGTATACGCTGTGCATCATACATTGGAACATGTGGCACAAGCCGTAGATAAAGGGCGTCAAGTATTGTTGTTTATCGACGAAATTAACCGCGCAGAACATGCAGTTCAACAAGAGTTGATGAACCTTATTCTAAACCGTGAAATTAATGGCTTTTCTTTAAGTGATCAAGTGCGCATCATCGCCGCTATGAACCCTGAAGATTCCTTTGATTACCAAACCATCGATATGGATCCGGCACAACAAAATCGATTCGTATGGCTTTATATGAATGCTGATTATATGCAATGGATTGACTGGGCTATTGGTGCTGGTATTGAAGAAAAGGTTATTGAATTTATTTCTTCCTATCCAGAATATTTAAATCAACGTCACGAAGACGATATCGATGCCACACCTCGTTCCTTTGAACGCGTGTCCGGTCTATATAGAATTTATAAGAATCAAGAGGGCACAAGCTATAGTCGCGATATATTTATGAATGTTATCCGCGGTAACGTAGGTAAACTCATTGCGGAGGCTTTTGTAAACTTTATCGAGTCCGATCAAGAACCTCTTATTACCTTTGATGATGTATTAACAGCGGTTCAAAAACCAGGTGCTATTATGTCTATGGCTGAGCAGGTTAAAGGTGAAAGCCCAACTCGCCTTTATGTAGCAGCAAAAAATATGTTGCATCGTTTAAATCGCAATAGCAATGCGCAGGAAGTACATCACTTTGTGGAGTTTTTAACCTTGTATCCAGGGGATTTGCGCGTAGCGGTTATGAAAGATCTTCGTAACACGTATGAGCGCGTTTACGCTTATGCTATTGAAGATGATCTCTTTGTAGACACTTTTTTTGAAGCTCAAAAATAATTCTATGTTAGTAGTTAGTTGAATTGAAGCTATCTATATAGATAACCAATCTTAGTAAATTATTAGTTATGAGACTAATTGATATATGGAATATGATATAAACTAAATTTGTTTTTTAAGAAAAGGAGGTGGAATTATGCAACGAAACTTAGATAAGGATGATATACGTGATGCGTCGGATTTGCTAACTCATATTGATGGCTGGGAAAAGACTGGTTCTTATGATGCGGAGGCTATCGAGACGCTCGATCGATGGCATGCGAAACGAGAGCGTATTCATCGTGAAGCAGAGGCTTTGTATACGCAAATATACGCATCTTATGAGGCCTATGTAGATAGCTATGAAGAACAACATCATAGCATGGCGCCTGAACGTATAGCGGCTGATCTTATGAACCATAATATGTCGGATAGCCATATAGGTACTATCGGTCGTGCTCTTGAAGACGTACAAGTGGAGGGGACAGACCTCTCCGTTATGCAGCAAGCCGTAATGACACCGGCCTATGAGCAACGGTTGTGGAATATATTGCATGATGTAAACAGCTTGCTTCTTGAAGAGGACCAATTCTTTGGTTACTTTTACTTACAAATGACTCATCGCATTCGCTTTGATATGGCCAGTGCTTTTGGTATTAATCTTAAACAGGGCGGATATGTATTATATGTAAATCCCTTTATCTTGTTACGCCAATCGCCTGATGTGATGAAGGATGGTATTAAGCGTGAAGTTCTTCATATCATTTCTGCTCATTTGATGCGGGTAAAAGCGCTGAGCCAAGGCTTTCACAAAACAGCAGTCCATATGGCTATGGATATGGTCGTAAACGATTACCTTGAACATGTAGACCGTGATGCGGTAACGGTAGCCAATGTAAATGCACGCTTTGGTTTGTTATTAAAGCGTTTCCGTACCATTGAATACTATGCGAAGGCTATTGATAAGGTCATGAAAGAAAAACCAGACCTCTTTGTGCCTATTGATAACGCAGATACGGCGGTTGCTATGGAGTTTGACCCTCAAACCAGCCATGATATTTGGGATGAATCCGATCCTATTGATACAGATACGATGGACCAAATCACGGAGCGCTATATCAACGAAGCCTCAAAGGGGGATATGGAAGGCTATGTGAAAAGCCTTATCGATACATTCCAAAAGACACGTCGTGCCTTGCCTTGGTATTTCTACCTTAAAAAGCTAATGGGCAAGGTAGCGAGTGGATACAAAAAAACGACGATGCGTCGTAATCGTCGTCAACCTGAGCGTTTGGAGTTGTCTGGCACATTACGTCAACATAAGGCAAATGTATGGGTAGCTCTCGACATGAGTGGCAGTATAACTGATGTGGAGTTTACAAATGCTTTAGAGCAAGTGCTACAAATCGTGCATGCTTATAACCATCGTATTACTGTTGTAGAATGTGATAATGAAGTACGCCGCACCTATACGATGGAATCCGTGAAGGATGTGAAGCCGCGCCTCGATGTGCGTGGTGCTACAGCCTTTACTCCTGTATTCTCTCTGGTTAATCAAAACCGTGTAGATTTACTTGTATACTTTACAGATGGCAAAGGGGAAGAGCGACTACGAGAGGCGCCAAGAGGCTATAAGGTGCTGTGGGTATTGACCGGTGAGAATCCACAATTATCTTTGCATAATCCGTACGGCATGGTTCGTGAACTCGGTTATGTGGGGATTGATGAAACTCAGGATATTGATGAGTTTGTACGTATGGCCAACCGCGGTGGCTTTTCTATGGCTAATCAAGAAATTTAGTATATTAGGTCGCATGTTTTTTTATAGGTTTAATCTTGAACCAAAATGGTATACAAAAATGACGCAATCCAGCGGATTGCGTCATTTTTAGGTCTGTGGATCTTTTATTAGTTGTTAAGCTCAATAGAGGAGCCTGGATCGATAATGAGTGCTGTTTGGTTATATTTGCCTTCTACAAGACTTGTAAATACACCTGGTTCACGGTCGATAACAGGCCATGTTTTGTAGTGAATTGGAATGGAAATACGCGCTTTTACATAAGAAGCAGCAAGGGCTGCATCTTCAACTCCCATTGTGTAATTATCACCGATAGGAAGAAGTGCGTAATCGATTTCACCAAAGCGATTTAATAATTTCATATCGCTAAAGAGTGCTGTATCACCAGCGAAGTATAGGATATCTCCGTAGAAATCTACGATACAACCTGCAGCGTGACCGCCAGGGATGCCAGCGCCATGGAAGGCAGGAACCATTCGAACAGAACCGAATTCAAAGTCGAACTTGCCACCTAAATGCATGGCGTGTGTACGACAACCGGCAGCTGCTGCTTTACCCGCTACCTCAGCCGTAGAGATAACGAGGGCGTCATTTGCTTTGGCAATAAAATCTGTGTCTCCATAGTGATCATCATGGCCATGACTGACAAAGATATATTGGCATTTGATATCTTCTTTTTTAGCGATATCCCATGTATTACCGGTCAAGAATGGGTCGAAAATCATGGATACATCGCCACGTGTGAGCATAAAGCAAGCGTGACCAAAATAAGTTAGTTTTGTTTTCATAGGAACACTTCCTTCCTTGTACATACAATTCTTAATTCTATTGTATAATATAATAAATGAAAATAAAACTATTGGTGATAATTTATACATAATTAGTAAGGATATATTATGGATTTAACACATTTTGATCAAGATGGTAATGCTTGGATGGTAGATGTATCAGATAAGGATATTACAACTCGTACTGCTGTGGCAGAAGGCTTTATTACTATTAATGATGCAATTTATGAACGCATTGCAGCGGGAACAATAAAAAAGGGGGATGTTCTTAGTGTGGCTCAATTGGCAGCTATTATGGGGGCGAAACAGACGAGTAATCTCATTCCCCTTTGTCATCCGTTAGCATTAACTAAGGTTGAGGTGCATTGTATTCTTGTTGATGGTGAAAGTCCAGCCTGTACGGATGCTACACATAATAGAGCTGTTAAAGTTCATGCTACCGTAAAAACGACAGGAAAGACAGGTGTTGAAATGGAGGCACTTACGGCGGTTCAAGTAGGACTTTTAACAGTCTACGATATGTGTAAAGCTATTGATAAGGGGATGATTATAGGCCCTACATATCTTGTAGAAAAAGAAGGCGGGAAAAGTGGACATTTTGTCCGTTCCTTTGTAGAATAATATAGATATAAAGAATAGGGGATTGAAAATGGAAATAGTACTTTATGAGCCTGAAATTCCAGGCAATACAGGAAATATAGCGCGTTTATGCGCCGCCAATCATATGACCTTACATCTCATCAAACCCCTTGGCTTTTCTATTAATGACAAGCACGTAAAACGTGCTGGCCTTGATTACTGGCACTTGGTAGATGTACAGGTACATGAAAATATTCAAGAATTATATGAGAAATATCCTGATCGTAGATATTTTTATGCCACTACCAAAGCAAAGCATACTCATTCCGAGGTGAAATATGAAATCGGTGATATGCTCGTCTTTGGCCCTGAAACAAGAGGATTGCCTGAAAGTTTATTAGAGGGGAAAGAGGATACATGCATTCGTATACCCATGGTAGATGAAGCACGCTCTCTAAACTTATCTAATGCGGTGGCAATCATAGCTTATGAAGGTATGCGTCAACTTGATTATCCAGACCTTAAGGCTGAAGGCAATTGGATTCAATCAAAATAAATAGACTTTTACAATTGAGAAATATATTATACGTATGTGTTAGAAGATCTACCAAATCTATATGACCGGTAGCGATTTTAACGGTGTTGTTTGGAGGAGGATATTATGAACTACGATAAAGCTCATGATTTAGCTCACGCAATGCGTGAATCTGAAGAGTACAAAGAGTTAATGGCTGCTCAGGAAGCAGTGAAAGCAGATGCAGTAGCAACGGGTTTGGTTCGCACATTTATGGCTCAACAAATGCAATGGGAATATGCTAAGTTGTCTGGTGCTCCAGAAGCGGATGAGTTGCAAAAGAAACAAGAGGAATTGATGCCTCAAATTCAAGAAAATGCTGCAGCGGCTGCTTATTTGCAAGCGCAAATGCGTTGGAGCCAGATTTCTAATGATATTTATAAAATCATTAGTGAACCAATCACTGAGGGGATGAAAGTGTTAGATCATGGCGAACAACAACCAAAACATTAAGGTATTACA
This sequence comes from Veillonella parvula, assembly GCF_032550495.1. Classification (GTDB taxonomy): domain Bacteria; phylum Bacillota; class Negativicutes; order Veillonellales; family Veillonellaceae; genus Veillonella; species Veillonella parvula_G. Next base: position 54,649 of record NZ_JAWFZJ010000006.1, read on the forward strand.
AACAGCTTTATTAGAAAAATTACCAAGTACACGTGTACGAGAGCAGGAGCTTCTTTGTCATCATACGACATTCAAAATTGGAGGACCTGCGGACTTATTTATTGAACCTACTACGATGGCAGAACTTAGTTTTACACTTCGTACCATTCACGAATTAGATGTGCCTGTAACTATTATTGGTTGTGGATCTAATATTTTAGTGAAAGACGGAGGTATCCGTGGCGCCGTCGTATCAGTTCGACATATGACCCAAATCATGGATTGTAACGAAAACACATTGTGTATTGGTTCCGGGTATATGTTAAAGGATGCTTCTGAATTTGCTTGGGAGAATAGTTTATCTGGCCTTGAATTTGCCATTGGTATTCCAGGCACACTTGGTGGTGCCGTATTTATGAATGCAGGTGCTTATGATGGGGAAATGAGCCATGTAGTTACTGCAGTGAGAGCCGTAGATTTCCAAGGAAATATTAAAGAGTATGATGCATCTCACTTGGACTTTGCTTATCGTCATAGTGTATTCCACGATAATCATGAAGTTATTGGGGAAGTCATTATGACACTCAAACCAGGCGACAAGGATGCCATCAAGGCACGTATGGATGAGTTAACAGAAAAACGTGAATCAAAGCAACCTTTGGAATATGCCAGTGCAGGTTCAACCTTTAAGCGCCCACCAGGGTACTTTGCAGGTACATTGATTGAACAAACAGGCCTAAAAGGTTTGTCTGTAGGTGATGCGCAAGTATCTCATAAGCATGCTGGCTTCGTAATCAATACAGGTAGTGCAAGTGCGAAGGATGTACTTGACCTGATTAGTGAGGTACAACGTCGTGTGTATGATCAACATGGTGTACATCTCGAACCAGAAGTACGCATGATTGGTGAAGATTAATACAAATTAAATACTAATATAAGATTTCTTATGTAATGTTACTCTTTTAAGGATGACGGATTCATAAGAAATCTTTTTTTATAGTTTTTAAAAGAGTATGATAGGTTTATAGTTAGTTCATATTTTGGAGGCGATGATATGAATACTTTGTTGGCCCAGGAGATTTATGATAAAGCGCTAGCGTGTGGGTATGACAGTTGTGGTATAGTGCCTCTTGATGTACTTGATTTTTATAAAGAACGGTTGATAAAGCGTTTAGAAGATGTACCTGAAAGTAAAGAGGTATATGCGCATAGTAAAGATTTTTTAGCATTAAAAGAAAAGTATCCTTGGGCACAATCCATAGTGGTTTGTACTGAATATTTTGGTGATTATAAGTTTCCTGTATCTCTTCGAAACCGATATGCAAAAGGGTTGTTGTTATCTTTGTTAAATATTCCTCACAGTGATGAGTTTAAACGACGGCAATCTTTTGAAGTCTGGCTTGGTGAAAATGGAATACGATATATTGGCGGTGAAACGGCGAAACCTGCCGGAATTATTCCTTTGCGGCCCGCTTCGGTAGCAGCTGGTTTAGGCATTTATCGAAAAAATAATTTTTTTTATGGACCTAAAGGTTCTAGCTATGAACTGGTAGGCTATTTAATTGATGAATCCTGTGAGTATATTCAACAGTTAGAGATACCACCATGTCCGGATTCTTGTAATTTATGTCAGCAAGGGTGTAGGACAAAATCCTTATCTGCACCGTTTACTATGAATCCGTTAACATGTGTATCTTTTATTAATACATTCGGTGATGGTAAGTTACCGGATGGTGTCACAGACGATATGCTGGAGGCGTGGATATTAGGTTGTGATAACTGCCAGGATGCATGCCCTTTTAATGCAGACCATGACTGGAGCATAGGGCTGGATTATCCCGGACTTGATGAATTAGAGCCGTTGCTACAGCCAGAATATATTTTGAAAGCCTCTGATGTGGAGATTATAAAAAAGCTGATTCCTAAATTCTGTTTCCATTTAACAGATAAACAAATTCCGTTGTTGCGTAAATCTGCTAAGCGGGCGATAGCGCGTAAATAGGTTTTTGTCCTAAGATGAGTCAAAAGTATAATCGAATGTTGAAATTGCCATGATTAGAATAGGTGTACTATTTTGACTTTTTTCTATAGACTGCGTTATAATTAACTGTTGCCATTTTTGGAAAATATACCTACATAGCTACTTTCACAGAGGCTATGTGATATAGAATATACTGAAAGAATTAAAGGGAGGATCTTATGATTCGCGAAAATCTTCGTAATGTAGCGATTATCGCCCACGTTGACCATGGTAAAACTACTTTGGTGGACGCATTATTAAAACAAAGCCATGTGTTCCGTGAGAATGAAAAGGTAGCAGAACGCGTAATGGACTCCAACGACTTGGAACGTGAACGCGGTATTACTATTTTGTCTAAAAACACTGCTGTTATGCATGATGGCATCAAAATCAACATCGTTGATACTCCAGGCCATGCTGATTTCGGCGGCGAAGTGGAACGCGTACTTAACATGGTTGATGGCGTATTGCTTCTCGTAGATGCTTACGAAGGTCCAATGCCTCAAACTAAATACGTTTTGCGTAAAGCATTAGAGCAAAAATTGAAACCAATCGTAGTTATCAATAAAATCGACCGTCCTGACCAACGTGTTAAAGAGGTTGAGGATGAAGTCCTTGAATTGTTCATGGAACTTGAAGCTGATGATGATCAACTCGACTTCCCTGTGGTTTACGCATCTGCTCGGTCCGGTGTGTCCAAAACCAACTGGGATGATGAAGCTGTAAACATGGAACCGTTGTTCAAAACATTGATTGATGAGATTCCGGCACCACAAGGTGATATGGAAGGCCCTCTTCAATTCATGGTAACTACACTTGATTACGATAACTTCATCGGTAAAATCGCCGTAGGTCGTATTGTACGAGGTAAAATGAAAACTAACCAACAGGTTGCCATCATGAACGGTGAAAGTACTCGTAAAGCGAAAATCGGTCGCGTATATACATACAATGGTTTGAATCGCGTTGAAACTGATGAAGCTGAAATGGGTGATATCATCGCCTTTGCCGGTATCGACGATATTAATATCGGCGAAACGGTAGCGGATGCTGAAAATCCTGAAGCATTGCCATCCATTTCCATCGACGAACCAACATTGTCCATGGTGTTCTCCGTAAATAACTCTCCATTCGCAGGCCGCGAAGGTGAATTTGTTACATCCCGTCACTTGCGTGATCGTTTGTTCCGCGAAGTAGAAACTAACGTATCCATGAAAGTGGAAGAAACTGATTCTGCAGATGCGTTCAAAGTATCCGGCCGTGGCGAATTGCATTTGGCTGTATTGATTGAAACTATGCGTCGTGAAGGCTATGAATTACAAGTGGGAAAACCTCGTGTAATTTTCAGAACTATTAACGATCAATTGTGTGAACCGCTCGAAGCGTTGACCATCGATGTACCTCAGGAGTTTATGGGGACTGTAATGGAAAATCTTGGTCAACGTAAAGCTGAGTTGACTAACATGGTTGAATTGGCCGGTTATCTTCGCATGGAATTCGTAGTTCCGGCTCGTGGCCTGATCGGTTTCCGTGCACAATTCTTAACAGCTACAAAAGGTAATGGTATCATGAACCATGTATTTCATGGCTATGCACCATATAAAGGTGAAATTCCTTCCCGTACACGTGGTGCTTTGGTAGCATTCGAAAATGGCGAAACTACTCCATATGGTTTGAACTCCGTTCAAGATCGTGGTACATTGTTCGTTGGCCCTAACCAAGACGTGTATGCAGGCCAAGTTATCGGTGAAAATACACGTGAACTTGATATGGATGTTAACCCATGTAAGAAAAAACATGTTACCAACATGCGTTCCAGTTCCTCTGATGAAGCGGTACGCTTGACTCCACCTCGTATCTTCTCTTTGGAACAAGCTCTTGAGTGGATCAACGATGATGAACTTGTTGAAGTAACACCTGAAAGCATTCGTATGCGTAAAACAATTCTTGATCGTAACGCACGTGCGAAAGCAGCGAAGAATAAAAAATAGTATCTCATGCGGATATAATGGCGCTCCTTAAGGAGCGCCTTTTTTATCTAATCTATAAGTATTTATCTAACATATTCTTACAAGTCATATATTCATGAAAATAGGTGATAATTTTATCATTTATGATTATTGGGTATAAAAATGAGTTAATATACTAAATACGCATAATAACTTGCTGATAGGGGTATTGGTATATACGAAATATTTGTAACGCTGTATAATAATAACAAGTTTATTGAAAAAGTTATTGATTATGGAGGTTCTTATGAATAAGAAAATCTTAGCTTCTTTATTTGCAGTAGGTTTAGCTGCAGGTTGTGTGTGTTCTTCCGTTGATGCGCATGGCGTATTCTTTGCTAACCGCTTAGATGAAAAGGCGCTAGTACTTGGCGAAGGCCCTGTTGATGATGCGTATAGCCCAGAAATGGTAAAAAGCATCATTGGCTTAGATAACAATGGCATGGTAATTCCTGTACAAGTTATTAAACATGAAAAAAATGTAGTAGTTGTACCAAATGATAAATTGGGTATTACAGTAACTGACTTTGACTATGGTTATTGGACAAAAGACAAAGATGGTAAAACTGTTCATAAACCAATCTCTGAAGTACCAGGTGCTCAAAAAAGTACACATGCCATTAAATATGACGTTCACTACTGGAATGCAGAAGCAAAACCTTTCAATAATAAAGATGCTTTCATTCAAATCATTCCATCTGTTAACCCATTAACTCTTAGAAAAGGTGATACATATGAAATCCAAGTCTTGAAAGACGGTAAACCATATGCAAATGCACCTCTTATTAAAGACGTAATTAATGATCTTACTAATGAAAGCCAAGCAGATGCTAATGGTAAAGCAACTGTTACTGTAAGTGCTAATGGCCTTAACGTAGTAGGCGTTGAAGTGGGCTTCCCAACTCAAACTAAAGGTGAGCAAAATAAATACTTCAGTGCATTGTCCTTCATCATCAATCCTGAATAATATAGGATATAACTATTTACTAAGTGTGTGAAATAAACAAGACCTCCTAAGTTGGACTTAGGGGGTCTTTTTATATTTTTAGGGTGTACGTATAAATGCGTTCTGTGAGAGCCTCGTATTAGGCGGGGTAAGAAAGAGAGATTTTTATGAAATTACAACGAAATGTATCGGCTGTGATGGCTGCGTTGGTATTAACTGGAATGACCTGCTCTGCATTTGCTACAGAAATTAATGCCACAAGTGATAAAGCGGAGGAATTGCTTGGATTAACAATGGGGTCACCTGTACAAACAAAACCAGAAGTTAAGCATATAGAAGATACCTTGACGGTTAATGTGCATGGTAAAAGCTTAACAGAAACAGGTAAAAGTAAGAATGTAACGGGCATCTATAATGGTTTTGGTTCACAATTGACGGTGGATAAAGATTTGATTGTACGTCTTAAGAATGATGCACCAGCGTCAAAAAGGGAACTCGGTCATTACTATATGAGCGCTGTGTATGCTGGTTACGGCGGTAAAGTGCCAAGACTCAGCAAGGACAATCCTGATAGAGATTATGGAGATACTAATATTCATGTCAAAGGCAATGTAGATATCGATGCTATCGGTGTCGGTTTACAAGCTAATCAACGTGGTCATATTATTGTTGATGGTGGTGGACGTATCATCACGCATCCTTTAGAAACTTCTGATACTTACTCTGTGGTGGCAGAAGAGGGTGATGTATACGTTAATACTGGTTCTGACGGAAAACATCCGGGTTCTAAGGAATTGGTCGCTGTTGGTAATGTAGGGTTAATTAATAAGGATTATGGACGTGATCCAAATCATAACGAAACGCCAACGAATATAGCATTAGCTTTTACAACACCTAATTCTAAACTTACGGGTGCCGTACTAAATGAATATGCTGAAAGCAATAAGAATCCTCATAATTCTGGTGCTGACATTTACTTACAAAATGGAGGAACTTGGAATAATGAATGGATTGGTATGGAGCGTCCTACCCCTAAAAGAGAACGTCCATCTGGGGATAATGCAGCATATCTATACAAGGGCAGTAAGGTTCGCAATCTCGTAGGTGGATCAAGTCCATCGGCAGCCGGTATACTTCATCCTATTGATGCACGACCTATTACAATTCAAAATTATAGCGGCTATGTGAATGCTGTTTATAAGGCCGGTGTTCCAGCTAGTGAAAATGGAAAGGGGAATATCGTTGTTGAACATGCTGCAGACAATAGCCATATTACCGTTCAAGGTGAACATTCTGGTAATACCATTGATGAGGCAAGTTATAAAAAGGAAATACAAGCCTTAGCTGATAAATTACAATATACGGGCAATGATAAGAAACTGAGCACAACAGTTCAAATTAATGAAGGTATTACTAGTCCTGGTGCTGTTGCAGAACTAGGTGCAGATCATTTTGACTCACAGGGGCGTCTTGTTGTAAATGATACAACAAAGATTAATCGTGCTAGTGAATCATCCTTAGTGAGTGGTTCAAAATCTGCTCTTACATCGACCGCTATGGCATGGAAGAGTAATACCAATGATTTACAACGCCGTTTAGGAGATCTTCGTCTAGCTAATACAAATCAAGGTGTATGGGCGAAATATATAGGCGGTAAATCTAAAATCACAGACGGTGCTGATGCACATATGACGTATAATGGCGTACAAGTTGGCTACGATCATAAAGTATCTAATGGTTGGATTTTTGGTGGTGCTATTGATTACAGTACTTCTAGTAATTCATACGTTAATGGTAGTGGGGACGGTAAACTTGGTGGTATTGCCTTATATGGTACAAAACATCATGACGATGGTCGTTATTTAGATATCATTGCACGTGGTAATAGATTATCCAATGATTATAAGCTCTACTCCGTAGGTGGACAACGTGTGAACGGTGATTACCATACATATGGCACATCCTTAAGCGCTGAATATGGTAAACGTATTAAGAAGGAAAATGGCTTCTACATCGATCCTAGTGTAGAATTTATTGTAGGCCGTTTGAATGGTGTATCCTATGATGCTTCTGTTGTCGGTGGTGGTTCTATGCATGTGAAAGCTGATGCTGTGAACTCTGCTGTAGGCAGACTTGGTATTGGCATTGGAAAAGAAACAGAAAAATCCAATATCTTCGTTAAATTAGCATTAGCGCATGAATTCTCTGGTAAGGCAAATACAACATATTCCGCACCAGGCAATCCAACAGTACAAACAACAGTAGATTTGAAGGATACATGGCTCGATGCTGAAATTGGTGGGGCTTGGAGTGTCCGTCCTAGTACATATCTATATGGTACATTCACTAAAAACTTTGGTGCTATCGTAGAAAATACATGGCGCATTGATGCTGGGATACGGCATAATTTTTAATTGAATATTGCATTAATGGTCCTTATAGCGTATGCTGTAAGGACCATTAGTATATAAGGAGTTTTTTATGATTAAGTTTCTATTCATTAGGAGTTATAATGGTTAATATTTTATTCATCTGTCATGGCAATATTTGCCGTTCTACGATGGCAGAGTTTTATATGAAGCATATCGTTGAGCAGGCTGGACTAAGTGATTCTATTTATATTGAATCAGCAGCTACATCTCGGGAGGAGATAGGGAATGATACCCATTATGGGACTAAACAGAAATTAGATGAAATGGGTATTCCTTATACTCGCCGCAAGGCACGTCAAGTGACGATGGAAGATTATTACAACTTTGATTATCTCATCATTATGGATGAAAATAATGCGCGTAATTTAAAGCGTATTATTGGGGATAACGTAGATGCTAAGGTTTACAAGGCAATGTCTTTTGTTGGTGAAAGCCGTGATGTGAAGGATCCTTGGTATACGGGGAACTTTGATGAAACCTATGATGATGTCAGTCGTAGCTGTGATGCTCTACTAGCAGTGCTTAAAGAGAAACTTTAAGCGAAATATATATACTGATGGGTCCTCAATGGTAGCTGAAATTTTAATCTACATTGAGGGCTTTTCTATAAGCCTATCTGTCTCATATACTTTATACTATCGAACCATAGCGTAATATGGTATAATTTTTAGGTATTCATGCGCCTATAGCTCAGGGGATAGAGCGCCGGTCTCCGGAACCGGGTGCGCAGGTTCGAATCCTGCTAGGCGCACCAAAAAAAAGGCTTCTCGAAATTTTGAGAAGCCTTTTTTGTATGTATTAATGGGAGAGAAATACATGGCGATATATGCATGAACTAGTTAGAGATAGATAAATACATGAGCTGAGGTGCTGATAAGATTTCGATATAGAGTTTTATATTTAATAATATCGAAATAACATAATAAATGTGATTTGGGTAACACATTTTGTTTTGAGAATGATGTACAATAAGGATAGCTATATGAAAATCTGAACATCCTAGCCGGAACACTAGGACATATAGGGGAGCGTTAAATTACGTAGTGAATTTAACTAAGTGAATATTACTTATATATGTATCAATAGCCCATCCATTTAGGTATGGGGCTATTTAGAGGGGATAATATGACAAACAAAATACAAGAGCTTACCGTCAATGAAACTTGGCGTGATGAGCAAGACGCATGGAACCATCGTTCCGAGTACTTTGTAGAAATGCACAATCGCGAGGATCGCAAGGCACAGGTCACTGATTTTTTAGCCTTCTTAAAGGATGAAAATTTATTACCTTCATCGAATGGTCGTACACTTGATGTAGGCTGTGGTGTTTGTGACTACGCACTTGGGTTAGCTCGGGAAGGCTATAAGGCGACTGGTATCGATTTATCTGATGGTATGATTCGCGGTGCTAAACAATTGGCAGAGTCAGAAGGTTTAGATCTTAGCTTATATATTGGACCTTGGTCTGATGAAACTCGTCGAGAATTAGGTTGGGATAAAAGCTTTGACTTGGCATATAGTATCTTCTGCCCGATTATGTTTGATGTAGAAAATATTCGCGCCATGCACGATGCAAGTAATGATAAATGTTTATGGATTGCATTTAGCGAACGGAGCGACGAAATGGTAGATATGTTATCTGAACATTTCTTTGGACGTGATTCTTTTCCATGGGATGGTAAGATGAAAGAGTGTTTAGATACTATCCATGAGATGGGGCATAATGTAAAAGTAATTTATAAAACGGTTCCTGAAACAGAGGTTATGTCTCTTGAAAAGGCAGTTAATTATTTTACCATGCGACTTCATAATAATGGATGGGGAGACATGGAAGACATGAAAGAAGAGATTAGAAATCTCATTGAGCCACTAGCTATTGATGGAGAAATCCATAATAAGACTGTTGATAAGGTGGCTTGGGTTTCATGGTCTGTGAAATAGGAGAGAAACATGACAGTTGATGAGAAACGTAAGTTAGAACTAAAAACTATGTACCAGATTATTGGCATCTATTGTCATAATAAGCACCACACTCCTAAAGGACAACTCTGTGAGGAGTGTCAAAAAGTTTGGCAATATGCTGAACATCGTATAGATGTATGTCCTCATATGGAAAGCAAGACCTTCTGCAGCGTGTGTAAAACGCATTGCTATGCGCCTACGTATCGTGAAAAAATACGTGAAATCATGCGCTATGGTGGACCTAGAATGTTATTTATATCACCAATTCAAGTTATTCGCCATATGTATTTAGAGTGGAAGGATAGAAAAAGGAGTCGTACTTCTTATGAAAACTGATATGATTGTAAAGACAGGAATGTTTGTAGCATTGACGGTTTTACTATCTTATATATTTGCTATTCATACTACATTTATACATATTACCTTTGGATTTTTATCAACCGCTATATTTGGTATTCTTTATGGGCCTATGGCAGCAGGTATAATGGCTGCTATTGCCTGTTTTATAGGTATGTCTTTATTTGGACAAGGGGTATTCTTTCCCGGCTTTATCATATCTGAATTTCTTGTAGGCTATGTGTATGGGTATTTTTTACACGGACGTAATGTTACATTTAAACAATTACTTTTACCGGAGACGATTGTTACTGTATGTATACATCTGATATTAAATACAATATGGCTCACAATATTTTATAACAAAGCAGTATCTGCTATATTTATTGGACGTCTTATTAAAAATATCATTTGTTTCCCTTTAGAAATTGCATTGATTTTAATTGTGTATAAAGCAGTCAGTAAGTTTATGGTACAAAAAAAGCCATAATCTTACAGTATACTAAAATGCACCCCTAACATTAGATTATATGTTAGGGGTGCATTATTATTTGTAAATATAGCGTTTTACGCGAGTGCTTTGTCCAATACAGTTTTGATTAAAGATTTTGTTTGGGCATAGCTTTCACCAGGTTGTGCCTCGTATTGTTTGTCGAGGTCGAACCATAAGTTCGGATAGTATTCATATGGGTGAGTTTTGAAGAGCTCATGAGCATCTTGATCTTCAACCCAGTTGATATGAATATCTGCGTATGCAGGATTTTCTGCAACGAGTTCATCGATAGCACGGAATGCATTAGCGCAATAAGGGCAACCGTTTAAATGGAAACCTAATATTTCTTTCATGATATTCAGTCCTTTCAAAATAGAATCTACATATATTTCTATAATTTGAGATTTTATACATATTCATGTACCACAACATATGGTACACTACTGAGTATAACATATCTATATAAGATATTCAATTTTTTAGATATATCAGATGTGAATATTGAGAATTCGATATGCATGCATTATATAAATAAGGAGATACCTATGATTTCAGGCGCACAGTATCTGGTAAAAGCCCTTCAAGAGGAGCAGGTAGAGTTTTTATTTAACTATCCTGGGGCGGCTACTATTGATATCATGGATGAATTATATAAGCAAGATAAGGTAAAAGTGATTTTGCCGCGTCATGAGCAAGCATTGGCCCATGCGGCAGATGGATATGCTCGTAGTACCGGTAAAGTAGGGGTTTGTATGGTAACCTCTGGACCTGGTGCTACAAATCTTGTGACTGGTATTGCTACTGCTTATTCTGATAGTGTTCCTCTCGTTTGTATTACAGGTCAAGTTGACTTGGGTCTGATGGGCAATGATGCGTTCCAAGAAGTAGATACTGTTGGCATTGTACGCAATATCTGTAAATATGCTGTTACCGTTCGTGATCGTAAAGAGCTTGGTCGTATTTTGAAAGAAGCCTTTTATATTGCTCGCACAGGTCGACCAGGTCCTGTGGTTGTGGATATTCCTAAAAATATTCAAAAGGCTATGGGCTCTGATGAGTATCCTACTGAGGTTAATATTCGCGGTTACAAACCAAATACCACTGTTCACGTAGGTCAAGTTAAAAAGGCCTGTTCTATTATTAGTAAAGCTAAAAGGCCTCTATTCCTATTAGGCGGTGGGGTAAGCATTAGTGGTGCTAACGACCTTATGATGGAGTTGGTTAAAAAAACAGGGATTCCTGTAGTAACAACATTGATGGGGAAAGGTGCTATTGATAGCCGTCATCCATTGTATCTTGGTAATGTAGGGATTCATGGTGGCTATGCGCCTAATGTAGCCATAACTGATTGTGACGTGATGATTTCTATTGGTACGCGCTTTAATGATCGTATTACTGGTAAACTAAGTACCTTTGCACAAAATTGTAAGATTATCCATATTGATGTAGATGCGGCGTCTATTTCTAAAAATATTAAGGTTGATATTCCAATCGTAGCAGATGCTAAATTGGCTATAGAAAAAATCTTAGAATATATTGAACCTCACGATCTTGGCGACTGGCCAAAACAATTACAGCAACTTAAGGCAGAGCGCCCTGTCACTCAAGCTGACGAAGAGGGGTTAACACCTCAAACTGTTATCGAGTACATCAATCATCATTATGAACATCCTATCGTTACAACCGATGTGGGTCAAAATCAATTGTGGACTACCCAGTTCCTTGATGTGAAAGGTCAATATCAAATGTTGACGTCTGGTGGCTTAGGGACTATGGGCTATGGTTTCCCTGCTGCATTAGGGGCGCAAATGGGAAATCCAGATAAGCGTGTATTTGCCATCTGTGGTGATGGTGGCGTGCAAATGAATATCCAAGAGTTTGCCACTGCTATGCACTACCGTTTGCCTGTGACGCTAATTATTTTAAATAATGGTTTCCTCGGAAATGTACGCCAATGGCAACAATTATTCTACGATAAACGTTACGCTTGTACGAACTTGATGATGGATGAAAGTGCCATTGTTACGCGAGACATAATCGACAATGATGAGTTTGAATATGTACCCGATTTTGTGAAATTGGCAGAAGCTTATGGCGCAAAGGCAATGCGTATTACAAAGGTAGAGGACATCGAAAAAGGATTCCAATTGGCGGATACTTTCAAAGATGGCCCTACATTACTTGAGTTTATCATTCCAACAGAACTCAATGTGTTGCCAATGGTACCAGCAGGTAAGTCTTTAAGTGATATGTTGTTGAAGGATAAAAAATAGGAGGGGCTATGGAAGTACATATGAAAAAACGCTGTATTTCAGCGTATGTAGAAAACCAAATCGGTGTACTAGCTAAGATTTCAGGCCTCTTCGCAGGCAAAAATTATAATCTTGATACATTGACTGTAGGGGAAACTGAAGATTCTACCATGTCTCGTATGACGATTGATCTTACTTGTGACGATTTGACATATGAACAAATCATTAAACAGCTTAATCGCAGTGTAGAGGTGATTAAGGTTATCGACTTTACGGACATGCGAATTACGAAAAAAGAATTACTATTTATCAAGGTCAATAGCTGTAAAGAAGCGGATAAACAAGAAATCTTCCGCATTGCCCAAACCTTTGATCTATTAGTTGTGGATTATAATCGTAAATCTGTACTAGTACAATGTGTAAAGACCGTATCTAAAAATAATGACATGATTGCCTTATTTAAAGATATGTTCGTCAATCGTATTGAAGTTGTACGCGGTGGTAGCGTAGCTATCGAAGCATTATCTACACCTGATAGATAAGGTGTGTACTCTAGCACTTTAAAAGCGATTTAGGTCTATTCAAATATATAATACATGTATTTGAATAGACCTATTTTTTGTGGCTTAAAGCGTGTACAACTTAATATGATATAATATGTATATCGAGCATTATTGATATAGAGACCTTGGTTGTATGCCAAAGTCTTTTTATATAGGAGGTACTATGAGCTTATTAGATGATATTTTAGCCCATAATCGAGAATATGTAGAAGATCAAAATACAGGTTATGTAGATACAGATACAAAGTGTAGTAAAATGCCTAGTCGTGAAATGGCAATTGTTACATGTATGGATACACGTCTTGTTAACTTCTTAGAAGATTCCATGGATATTGGGCGCGGTGAAGCGAAAATCGTAAAGACTGCAGGTAACTGTATTACAGGTCCCTTTGATGGCGTTGTGCGTAGTTTACTTGTTTGTATTTATGAGCTAGGTGTTAACGAAATCTTTATCATTGGTCATCACGAATGTGGTATGGCAAAAACTACGGCAAAAGATCTAACAGAAAAAATGTTGGCTCGTGGTATTGCACCAGAAGCGATTCATATGGTCCGTAAAGAAATGGAACGCTGGGCTGATGGCTTTACACATCCTGCTGAAAATGTAGAGGATACAGTAGACGAATTACGTATGAATCCTTTGATTCCTAAAGATGTGCCTATTCACGGTCTTATCTTCCATCCTAGAACGGGTGAAATCGAAGTCATTGTTAATGGCTATACACAAATGAAACAATATTATGAAAAATAGTAGGGGAATTCTTTAATAGAGGTATTGTGAATTGAGCAATATAGATAGATTAGATATATTTGAGGTAGCGTGTAAACATTTTCTTACGGATCTTTCAAATTTTAAAAATCTCATTTCCACTCAAGTTCGATCATTAGATGGTCTAGAATGGGCTTTTGATAAAGGTTCCACTAAGGTTTGTAGTGCTGACGAAACGGGCTTAAAAAAACGCTGTAAGGTTGGCGTAAAATATAGATTACAGGTCGAGTTATCTCAAGCTGATGCAGAAACTATTTGGATGGAATTTAGTCGGTTTTGGAGTGCCACTACTTTAAATCAGGTTGAAAGAGTATGCAGCAATGAAGAATTAGGTCGCTATCAATTTATAGCTAATAATTCTATCGGCGATGAGCTTATCTGTGATATCTATTTACCTAATGAATGGAATATACCGCAATTAAATATGTTGGGATGTATTTCTGCTAGATATAGAAAAGTAGATATTCAAGAAGTATAGAAAAATCTTATAAAACTTAACGTTAAGTTTTATAATGTGTTCATATTAGTACTTAATACATATTTACATAAAGGACCTATATGAATAAGAGTAAACTATTAAAAACAACTGTAGCTATTGTGGTTTTGGCTGTATTAGTTACTGGAGGCTATGTATATAAAGATGCCATACAGAGTCGTATAGCTAGAACAGCGGCTGTGGTGAGTGGCCAAGAGATAAAGCCACTCCTCGATTCTGAAAGTCGTTATATTCGGCAAATTGTAGCTCAAGATAACAGCACGAGTCGTACTATTATGTGGCAATCAGATAGCAGTGAAGCTGATGCGGTAATAGAGTATCGTCTTGTTGGATCCGATATGACTCAAACGATAAGAGCTACAGACAAAGCTTTTACCGATGATGGTAGTACTACCTATATCCATGAGGGGACATTAACTGGTTTGGCGCCTAATACTAAATACGAATATCGAGTTGGTTATGGTAGTGATCGCCGTAGTGCTTGGTATTCCCTGGAAACGGCTGGCGCCAGTGTGTATGATGTTCTTATCTATCCAGACTCTCAGTCGGGGGATTATTCTCAGTGGGAACGAATTGTAAAAGATTCAGCAAAACGCAATCCGAATACAGCCTTGTATATTAGCATGGGCGATCTCGTAGATAATGGGGAGCAGGCATATCAATGGCGCACTTGGTTAAATTCGATTAAACCATTAAGTGCTAATGTACCGTTATCAACGACTTTAGGCAACCATGAGATGTATACATTAGATTGGAAAATGCGTGAGCCTTATGCGTATTTGAATTACTTCGCTGTACCACCTAATGGGAATGAAACCTTTAATCGACGTTATTATTCCTATGATTTTGGCGATGTACATTACGTTGTATTAGATACGATGTTATATGAAAGTAATCATGAGGACAATCATGATACGCATCATCCTGATTTATACGATGTACAGGTTCAATGGTTACGCCAAGATCTTGCAGCTAATACGAAAAAATGGACTGTCGTTCTTATGCATAGAGATTCATTCCAATATGCCTTTGACCGACCAGGTGCAAGTCGAGATGTTGGTTTCGATGACGAGGGTGTATTATTTATGCCTATCTTCGATGAATTTAATGTGGACTTAGTCTTATCTGCTCATTTACATACATATCGCAACCGCGGTCATGTGCGAAACTTTGATCGAGACCCATCTGGTCCATTATATATTCTTACAGGAATAGCTGGTGATGCACGACGTCCTAAGTGGAAGCAACATCCTTTAGATGTATATGTAGCACCTCAGCCTGAAACGAATAATTATATGTCTATGACAGTGACACCGAATAAGCTGATTGTAAAATCATTTTTACCTGACGGCACTCAGCTTGACGAATCAGTCATTGAAAAATAAGAAAAGACACCTTCTTTGGAAGGTGTCTTTTTTTGTCTATTCTTCTCTAATGAAAGGTTGCAATAATCTATGAGTAAAATTGATTTACAATATAACAAATAAAAATACAGTAGATTTGTATAAATACTTGCTAATTATGGTAGGTAGTATTATAATACGTGTATAGATTATAAAAATGCACAAAATATGTATAAAATATACATACAGTGTATAAAGGAGATAGAGTAATGAATGCATTACAAGATTTAATAAAAACTTATGCCTCCCAATATAAAGAACAAGTTGTGGAATGGCGCCGACATATTCATAGCCATCCAGAGTTATCTGGTGAAGAGAAACATACATCTTTATTTATTCAAAAGGTGCTTGGTGAACTAGGAATTCCCTTTGTAAACGATATTTCTGATTATGCTGTTATCGGTAAGATAGAAGGTGCTCATACAGGCCCTGTTATTGCATTGCGTGCCGATATGGATGCGTTACCCATACATGAAATAACAGGCTTGCCCTTTGCTTCACAAAATGAAGGTGTTATGCATGCCTGTGGTCATGATAGCCACATGGCAATTTTACTTGGTGCAGCGGCGATTCTACAATCTATTAAAGATCAATTACATGGGACCGTGAAACTCGTATTTCAACCTTCAGAAGAAGAAGCTTTATTTCCAGGGGCTCAAGGTATTGTCGATAGCGGCATCCTCGACGATGTGGATGAGATATATGGACTTCATGTGTGGCCTCAATTGCCAGTGGGAACTGTAGGTCTTAAAAAAGGTAATCTCATGGCTGCATCCGATCACTTCCTCGTACACATTAAAGGGAAAGCTACTCATGGTGCAGAACCTCATAATGGGGTAGACGCAATTGTAGCAGCCGCAAACTGGATTGTAAATGTGGAATCCATGGTGGCTCGCGAAACGAATCCCATGGAAAATCTCGTGTGTACAATTGGAGTGATTAATGGTGGTGATCGATACAATGTGGGCTGTGGTGATGTGTATTTTGAAGGTACTTGTCGTACCTATGAACCAGAAAAACGTGATTATATTGAGCGACGTTTGGGTGAAAGCTTACAGGCCCTAGATGTGATGTTTAAAACGGAAAGCACTTTGGATTATAAACGTGGTCATGGTGCTACTATCAATAATCCAGAGGCTATCGATTACGCCACATCTATCGTAGAAAAATATTTTGGCAAAGAAGCGGTGGTACATCCTGAATTTCCGTCTATGACGGCAGAAGACTTCTCTGCCTATCTTCATAAAATCAAAGGTGCTTTTCTTTGGTTAGGCACTGGCTTTGAAGGCAATCCAGCCTTGCATAATGCAGCTTTCACCATCGATGAAAGTATCCTTGAACCAGGTATCACAATGATGGCTGCTATTGCCGCCGAATTTTTACAAGAAAAGTAGTTAAATAAGTAGTTTGAAATAAGAGGTTATCATGAAAAGTTTACAACATACATCATTTAAAACAATGCTTCAATACGCACCAGAAGAAATTAAATACTTCTTGGACTTAGCAGCTAAATTAAAAGCAGATAAAAAAGTGGGCAAAGAAATCAAAACATTAGTAGGTAAAAACTTTGCATTAATTTTTGAAAAAGACTCAACACGGACACGTTGTGCTTTTGAGGTAGGGGCTGCGGACCAAGGTGCTCATACAACATATCTTGGCCCTACAGGTTCCCAAATGAATAAAAAAGAATCCTTAAAAGATACAGCTCGTGTTCTAGGATCTATGTATGATGCTATCGAGTTTAGAGGTTTTGATCAAGCCGATGTAGATACATTAGCTGATTATTCTGGCGTACCTGTTTGGAATGGGCTTACCGATATGGATCATCCTACACAAACATTAGCAAATTTCTTAACCATACAAGAAAATATCGATAAACCGTTGAATAAAATTTCCTTTGCTTATGTTGGACACGGTCAATCAAATATGTGCAATGCCTTGATGAGTGGTGCCGTTAAAATGGGGATGGATTTCAGACTCATTGGCCCTAAACAATACTGGCCAGCTGGTCCATTCTACGAAGAGTGCTTAAAAGTGGCTAAAGAAACGGGTGCTACTATTACTTGCACAGATGATGTAGCTGAAGGCGTTAAAGGCTTAGATGTTATTTACACTGGTGTGTGGGTAACGATGGGTGATACTTACGATATGTGGGAGGAACGTATCAATACCTTTAAACCATTCCAAGTAAATGGAGAAATGATGGTATTAACTGGCAATCCGAACACGAAGTTCTGCCACTGTTTACCTGCGTTCCACAACACAGAAACACAAGTAGGTAAAGATATTTATGAACGGTTTGGCATGAATGGCATTGAGGTGACCGAAGAGGTATTCGAAGGTTCAAACTCTTTAGCGTTCCAAGAAGCAGAAAATCGTCTCCACACGATTAAGGCAGTTATGGTTGCTACCTTTGGAGATTATCCATTGAAATAAATTCATCCTCCTAAATGGTGATGAATTGTATAGTTTGTTTCCTATTTATATTGGATAAAGGGCTATATAAATAGGTGTGAGTCACCAATAGGTGAGAAGTGAGGTTTATTATGACACCCCATAGAGTATTTATTGTTGGTCATGAAGGCACAACTGGTCTTAGAATTCATGAACGATTATCCGATCGAAAAGATATAGAGCTCTTAGCGACTGCTGATGAGGATCGCAAAAATGTAGAGGCCATTAAAGTGGTTGCAAAAAAAGCGGATCTTGTATTTCTTTGCTTACCTGATGTGGCCTCTAAGGAAATTATGGCCGCTATTGGTGATTTTCCATGTAAGGTTATTGATACTTCTACAGCGTTTAGAACTACAGCTGGTTGGGCATATGGGTTCCCAGAACTTGGTGAAAGCTACAAAACATCTATTGCAACTAAAAAACATATTGCAAATCCTGGCTGTCATGCGAGCGGTATGATTGCTTGCATAGCTCCTCTTGTAAAAGCAGGACTCGTGCCAGTGGATTATCCTTTCACCATTACATCTTTAACAGGTTATAGCGGTGGTGGCAAGAAGATGATTGACCAATATGAAAGTAGTCCTAAGGACTATTTCCTTTATGCTCCACGTCAATATGGGCTTGGTCAAGAACATAAACATTTACCCGAAGTACAACATGTATGCGGCCTTAGTGAAGCTCCAATTTTTATGCCAATTGTTGATGATTACTACTCTGGAATGGAGGTTACCGTAGGTATTCATAGTCGTTTATGTCATAAACCTGTTTGTATTGATAAGGTACAACAAACGTTAGAATACTTTTACAAAGATAGTACAATCATTACGGTTGCACCATTTACTGAAAATAGCAATAGCGGTATGTTAAACGCTAATCAATTAAGCAATACGGACAGCATGAAAATCAATGTCACTGGTAACGATGAACGCATTATGGTTCATGCCATTTTCGATAATTTAGGTAAAGGTGCATCAGGTGCCGCCGTTCAATGTATGAATATCGCATTGGGCTTACCAGAAAATACTGGTTTAGTATTAGATTAGAGAGGGAACTATGAAGGATGTAACAAATGCAATGCGGGCGCATATCTTAACGGCGGCCGTTCCATATATAAAACAATACACAGATCAGTACGTTGTCGTTAAATACGGTGGCAATGCCATGGTGGATGAAGAGTTAAAGAAATCTGTCATGAAGGATTTACTATTACTTCGATTAGTGGGGGTAAAAGTTGTGCTCGTTCATGGTGGTGGTCCAGCTATTAATAGCACCTTAGAGGCGATGCAAATTGAATCACATTTTGCTAATGGATTACGTGTTACCGATGAAGCAACGATGGATGTTGTACAAATGGTGCTAGCCGGTAAGGTGAATAAAGGGCTCGTGGCGGATTTAACGGATCTTGGTGGCAAAGCTGTTGGCCTTTGTGGCGTAGATGGCAACATGATTCAAGTTCATAAACAAAACGAAGAACTTGGTTACGTAGGTTATATTGATACTATTGATACGAGCATTATCCATGACGTAATTAGCCGTGGCTATATTCCAGTTATTTCTTCTATCGGCATGGGAGCCGATGGCAAGACCTACAATATTAATGCGGATACCGTAGCCGCAAAGATTGCAGGCGCTCTCAAGGCGGAAACAATGGTGGCTATGACCAATATTGATGGTGTACTGCGAGATGTGCATGATCCAGATTCTTTAATTTCTAAAATTACGATGGCCGAGGCCGCTCAGTTAAAAGTGGATGGTGTCATTGCAGGCGGTATGATTCCAAAGGTAGATTGCTGCTTAGAGGCCATAGAAGCTGGGGCACAAAAGGTATTTATCATCAATGGTGAAATTCCACATGCTATTCTTATCGAGTTATTAACCGATGAAGGCCTTGGCACCATGTTTGTTGCTTAATATAGTAAACATAATACGGGTAATCATCTATTGGGTATCTTTTACATAGATAGACGACGGCATGACCGTACATTTGGAGGATATAATGAGTAATGCAATCGATTTTGAAAAACAAGATAAAGAATATATAGCCAATACGTATGGTCGGTTCAACGTATGCTTTCAAAAAGGGAAGGGGTCCCTTTTGTGGGACGTAGATGGTAAAGAGTACATCGACCTTGGCTCTGGTATTGGCGTAACGGCTTTTGGTGTTGACGATGATGAGTGGACTGACGCTGTTACTAAGCAGTCTCATGCGTTGAATCATATTTCTAATTTATACTATTCTTTGCCACAGATTGAACTAGCGAAACAGCTCTGCGCGAAAACGGGGATGAAAAAGGTGTTTTTCTCTAACTCTGGTGCGGAGTCTAACGAATGTGCTATTAAGGCAGCTCGTAAATATAGCCATGATAAATACGGAGAAGGTCGTCATGTAGTTGTTACCTTGGTCAATAGTTTCCACGGTCGTACTATTACCACCTTGTCTGCTACAGGACAAGATGTATTCCATCAACATTTCTTCCCATTTACGGAAGGCTTTATTCACACACCAGCTAATGATATTGATGTGGCTTTGAAAGTCCTTGCTAATCCAGCTGTTTGTGCCATCATGATGGAACCTATCCAAGGTGAAGGTGGGGTTATGCCCTTAGATAAAGAGTTTGTCCAAGCGGTAACAAAATATGCGCATGAACACGATCAACTGGTACTCATCGATGAGGTACAAACTGGTAATGGTCGGACTGGCAGCTTATATGCATACCAACAATTTGGTATCGAACCAGATGTGGTATCTACTGCAAAAGGTTTGGCCGGAGGGCTACCCATGGGTGCCACCTTATTCAATGAAAAGATGCAATATGTATTAAATGCTGGTGCTCATGCTACTACTTTTGGAGGTAATCCAATCTGCGCGGCTGCAGGTAATACCATCATTAGTCGTTTAACTCCTGAATTTCTCGATTCTGTAAAAGCAAAAGGGGAATACGTAAAGGAGACCTTAACTGATAAACCTGGTGTCATTGGTGTTAGCGGTATGGGACTCATGCTTGGCATTGAAACTACGGTTGATGCTAAAACCGTTATAGAGAAATGCATTGAAAAAGGTGTTGTATGTTTATCTGCTAAAAATAAGGTACGTCTTTTACCAGCCCTTAATATTCCACAAGAGCAACTAGAAAAAGCGATTGCTATTTTAGCGGAAGTGATTGAAGAATTAGCCGTAAAATAAGAATTCGTCTAGCTTTCATAAATATCGTTTACTATAGTTATGTAACATTGAACTATGGAAATAAACCGATGATTATATAGACTTTAGTCCGTATTCGTGTTACCCTAGAAGAAATAGTCTATATTGGAGGAGTAAATATGAATACAGAATCCTTACGTAATGAAGTATTGGTTCCAGCGGTAGCAAAAACGTTGGACATTGCGGCAAAAGCAAAACCTACAAAAGAAGAACTTATCACAACGGCAAAAATCACTGCTGCTGTGACAGTTGCAACGGCTATTGTATCCTTAGCGGTACAAGCGGTATTGCGCAACCGATAAGAAACTAAGAAAACGACATGGCGTTGCCTGTCGTTTTCTTTTACTTTTACCATGTTATTCCTAGTAATGTTGGGATTTAGTGAGGAGGCGATATCATGCATAGTCGCGATTTAATAGAGCAATATAAAGGCTACGTGCAAGATTGGCGTAGATATTTTCATAAACATCCAGAGCTTAGTAATGAAGAGTTTGAAACGACGAAGACCTTGGCTAAAGAGCTAGAGTCTATGGGCGTAGAGGTTCATGTAGATACAGACCGTGGTATCGGATTAATCGGCATTATTCATGGTTCTAAGCCTGGCAAAGCCATTGCGTTACGTGCTGACATCGATGCATTGCCTGTTCATGAACATAATGCAGTAGATTATAAATCTGAAGTAGAGGGTAAAATGCATGCCTGCGGTCATGATGGACATATGGCTATTTTACTAGGTGCGGCAAAGATGCTAATGTCTATGAAAGACCGCATCGAAGGCGATGTATATTTAGCATTTCAACCTGCGGAAGAAACTGGAGCAGGGGCTCCGGATTTCATTAAGTTTGGCGATTGGTATGATAAGGTAGATGCTATCTTTGGAGGGCATGTGTGGATCGATTTGCCAGCGGGTCTTGTGTCTGTTGAGGAAGGTCCTCGTATGGCTGCAAGTAGCCAAATTACTATTAACGTAAAAGGCAAACAAGGTCATGGTGCGCAGCCACACCAAGCGGTCGATGCTATCGTGGTGGCTAGTGCCATCGTTATGAATTTGCAAACTGTGGTTTCTCGTAATGTGAGTGCCCTTGATTCCGTCGTTGTTACGATTGGCAATATTCACTCTGGCTCAGAATGGAATGTCATTCCTGGGGAAGCTTCCATGGGCGGTACGGTTCGTTTCTTTGATCCAAACCAAGAACAATACATTGTCGATACTATTCGCCGCATTGTGGAACACACTGCAGAAGCCTATGGAGCGACTGCTACATTAGAATATATAAAAAAAGTGCCTCCTACTATTAATGATCCTGAATCCAGTGAACTTGCAGAACGTGTCGTTATTGATACATTAGGTGAGGACAAGCTTTCTAAGATGCGTAAAGTAATGCCTGGAGAAGATTTTGCATGGTATTTACAAGATAAATCAGGATGCTTTGCCTTTATTGGTATTCAAAACCCTGAAGTAGAAGCTACATACGATCATCATAATAATAGATTTAATATGGATGATACCGTATTATCTGCAGCATCTGCGGTGTATACTGAATATGCAATTCAGTGGTTAAAAGAACATAACTAAAATTCTATGTAAGAGGTTCTTATGAATATAGTTATATGTCTCATTATTATTGCTATAACAGGCATATTATTGATGAAGCGCTATCAACCACAGCCTATTTTGATTGGCATGGGAATCCTCATGATGTTCATCGCTTATGAGGGAAAATGGATTGATGCCATATTAGTTGATGGTCAATCTACAGGGGTTCTTATATTTGATGCCATGGATATCGTAAGGATAACGACATCTAATAATATAGTTAATTTGGGCCTTATGATTATGACTTGTGCAGGCTATGCAAAATATATGGAATATATTGGGGCAGGAACGCGACTCGCAGATACTTTTATCCGCCCTTTATATCGCCTTAATCGACCATATATTGTGTTAGCCCTTATGTTTTTACTCAATATGGGATTAGCTATTTGTGTTCCCAATCCTTTGAGTCTTGCTCTCCTCATGATGGTCACAATGTATCCTGTTTTAGTTCGATTAGGTGTAAGTCCTGTAGGGGCGGCTGCAGTTATTGCTACGGGACACCTTATGGATGTAGGACCTGGGGCGGTGTCTACTTTATTGATTGCAAAGGTATTAAATATTCCTGTGCCAAACTATTTTGTAGGCTATCAGTTGAGGATTTATTTCTTAGTTGCTATTGTGACTGCCATAGCGCACTTCTGGTGGCAGAGATATCGAGATCGAATTGATGGCCCTATGGATGTAAATGATCTTGAAAGCATTCCTAAAGCGCCTATTGGTCCCAAGCTATATATGATATTCCCATTATTACCATTGTGTTTTATCTTAGGCTTTAGCCAGTATGGTTTTTCTGGTGTAAAGATGAATGTTACTCTTGCCATGATGCTTGCCTTTGGCATTGCTCTAATGACAGAATTAATTCGTCATCGAAATCTGAGAACTGTACTTAAGAGCACCACAGTTTTCTTTGAAGGTATGGGGAATCAGTTCTCTTATGCAGTGACTCTTATTATAGGGGGGCAAATCTTTGCGCAAGGTTTGGTTAGCCTAGGCCTTATTGATTCGTTAGTTAGTACACTTCAAACACTATCCTTAAACTCTATTGGACTTACCTCTATTCTTGGAGGGGGTATGCTAGGACTTAGTATGGTTACAGGTAGTAACGTAGCACCATTATTCACATTAGTTCCACTAGTACCTGATATTGTATCTAATCTTAGCCTTGATCCGATTACCACTATGCTTGGCATGCAAAATGGAGCTAGCCTTGGTTTGTTCTTAAGCCCAATTAGTCCAGTTATGGTTGGTGTAGCTGGTGTAGCTCATATTAAATCGGTAGATTTACTTAGACGCACGGCTGTGCCAGTTCTTGTGGCATTACTTACAAGTTGTGCGGGAATATGGGTGCTTTTTTAATTTTAATTTAAATTTACAAAACCCTCTTTACATGTTTTGTAAAGAGGGTTATTATATTCCAATATTAAATCATATGTAATTAAAATGGTTTCCTGTTAAAGTACAAGTTTTAGTGCTTTGCGGATAAAAAGGGCCTTTCTTCGCCGGACGGTTCTAGAAGCCAGAAAGGATGTAATGAACGATCAAGTTTCTATTTCAACAGCAAATATTCGTGGTGCTTTTGGGGCATTTTTTATCCCTGGTATGTACACAGCTTTATGGGCTGGTTTTGTGCCATATTTAAAAGCAAAGCTTAGTATTGGTGAAGATGTATTAGGTTCCATGATTTTGTTGCTCGGTGTAGGTTCTTGTTTATCCATGGCTATAGCAGGTAAGCTTGTAGAAAGCTTTGGGTGTAAGAGAGTCGTTTTGTTAGCTAGCTTTATTGGTATGGTATCTCTTGCCATCGTTACTATGTGTCCTACTATTGCTACAACAACAGTAGCCCTGTTCTTTTTTGGTATTGGTGTAGGCCTTAGTGGTGCTTCTGCTAATTTACAAGCTATCCTAACAGAAAAGGTGAGCAAAAAACATTTAATGGGCGCCTATCACGGTGGCTGGAGCTTAGGTGGTTTTGCTGGTGCCGGTGTTTTGCTCGTGCTTTTAAAAATCTTATCGCTGCCTGTTAATCAAAGTATTTGGGGACTTCTCATCGTACTATTTATTGCGATGGTTGTAGTTAGCCAATTTATGTTGACCTTTGGTAGTGATCCAAATGCAAAGGTTACTAAAAAATCTAAAAGCCCATTGTCCTTTCATCCAATCGCTCTTATTTTTGGTTTATTGTCCTTTGTTTCTTACTTGGTAGAAGGTGCTGTAGGGGATTGGAGTGCATTATATTTATTTGAAGATAAAGGGATTGTTATTGAAGAGGCTGTCATGGGTGTAATGCTCTTTAATGGTACTATGTGTATAGGCCGTTTGCTTGGTAATAGATTAGGTAAACACTTAACATCAAAGCAAGTTGTTGTTGGTGGCTACTTACTTGGCTCTATTGCGATGGGGCTTATCGTGTTCTTGCCAGGTCATGCATCCATGTATACTTACTTATTATTGGGTATTTCATTAGCTATGATAGTACCAAACCTATTCTCTGCAATGGGGGAACAAAATGTCATTCCTATGACACAAGCGGTCGCAACATCCACAATGCTCGGTTATATGGGTATTTTGATGGGACCTGCCTTAATTGGTTTCATTGCGCACGGTACAAGTCTTACAGTAGCATTTATCGTATTGACTATATTGCTTGTTGTAAGTGCAGGTATTGGTAAATACGCATACCATTTAATGAGTAAAGACTGTGGTCTTAGTGAAGAACAAATTTAATAGCCTATAATTAAGGAGCTACGATTTTCGTATCGTAGCTCCTTTTTCATATTTTTATATTTTATGTATTTCTCGCATTAAAAAGCCACAGGTCTAGAACCTGTGGCTTTTAGAACTATCATTATATATTGATTAGATTAGCGATCGCCATTGAAGATGGAGTTTTTAACAAGCACATAGTCTACTTTGCGGATGGCTTGTAGAGTCGTACCGCCAGCGTAAGAAATAGCGGATTGTAAATCTTGTTCCATTTCAGTTAATGTATCGAAGATAGAACCTTTGGAATCGATGAAGATTTTTTTACCTTCTACATTTTTGCGTTCCCCTTTTTGGAACTCAGAAGCGGAACCAAAGTATTCTTTTACAGCTTTGCCGTCAACAATCTTTTCTTCCCCTGGGGATTCCTCGTGACCTGCAAAGAGGGAGCCAATCATAACCATAGTAGCACCAAAGCGAATGGATTTTGCGATGTCGCCATGGTCACGAATACCGCCGTCAGCGATGATAGGTTTAGTAGCTGCTTTTGCGCACCAGCGAACAGCCGCTAATTGCCAGCCACCAGTACCAAAGCCAGTTTTCAATTTTGTGATACATACTTTACCAGGACCGATGCCTACTTTAGTCGCATCAGCACCAGCATTTTCTAGTTCACGAACTGCTTCTGGAGTGCCTACATTACCAGCGATAATGAAGGTTTCAGGTAAGTTCTTTTTTATGTATTGAATCATTTCGATGACCGCATTGGAATGACCATGTGCAATATCAATAGTGATATATTCTGGGGTTAAGTTTGCTTTCTTAAATTCATCAACTAAAGCAAATTCTTCAGCTTTTACGCCGATAGAAATAGAAGAATATAGGTTAAGGTCGTGCATGCGTTTTACAAAGTCCATACGACGTTCTGGTTGGAAACGATGCATGATATAGAAATACCCTTCACGAGCTAATTTTTCAGCCAACTCTTCGTCGATAATAGTTTGCATATTAGCAGGTACTACTGGCAAGCGGAATGTGCGTTTACCTAATTTTACATGTGTATCACATTCGCTACGACTGGAGACAATACATTTGTTAGGAATCAATTGCACGTCTTCATAATCAAAGATGTTAGTTGTATTAATCATAGTTTCTATATCTCCTTCGAGTATTACATATTGAACCTGTACCATTATACAAGAGACTCATAAAATTTTCAATACGTTCCGAATATTTTGTTTGGTATAAGGGATAAACTGTAGTACAATACAAGTAGATTGTATAAATAATATATTCATTTATAGATATATGGTAAAAGGAGGTTGATTAATGTGGAACAGTCTAAAACCCGTATGCTTGCTGAAGCTGGCGTAGCAATTGCCATTGCTCAAGTGTTGTCATTTATTACGATTTTTCATATGCCACAGGGAGGCTCTATTAAGGCGGCAGCTTTGGTACCACTCATGATTTACGCATATCGTTGGGGCGGAACACGAGGTATCTTCGTAGGTGTTGTATATGGTATATTACACTTTATTTTAGGCTTTAAATCATCTGTTCATTATTTAAGTATTGTATTAGACTACTTGGTTGCTTACGGTGCTATTGGCGTTTGTGGTTACTTTAAAGATTCTCTTTCTGGACTTATCACTGGATCCATCGTAGGTATTGTATTGCGTTGGGGGGCATCTGTTACGAGCGGTGCTGTGGTCTTTGCTAGCTATGCTCCGCAAGGGCAGAATCCTTGGGTTTATTCCATGATTTATAATGCATCCTATATGGTACCAGATGGGCTTTTAAATATTGCAGTTTTACTATTCATCTACCAAGGTGTTAAACGAGGTTTACAACGTCGTGGATAAATTAGGTTTAATTATTTTGGCTGGAGGACTCAGCACTAGAATGGGGCAACCTAAGGCTTTGTTGTCTTGGATTAATGGTGAAAGTCTTATATCTCATGCCCTTCGTAAGGGCTTAGATGCAGATGTTCAAGATATTCTTATCTCCATTGGTGATGACGAGCAATTAGGACTTGCTATACAGACTCATATTATAGATACATTATCGAACGATGAGAAAAATAAGGTTTCTATTGTTCGTGATTCTGTTGGGCGATGCGGACCTTTAGGGGGGCTGTATAGCACTCTAGCGGTTGGTACTAGTTCTGCTTATGCAGTAATGGCAGTAGATATGCCATTCATGGAAATGGATTTGTATTATGATTGGCTCTATCAAGTAGATCATAATGATTGGAATGCCATTGTCCCATATAGTGAAAGTGGTAAATCTGAGCCGATGGCCGGTATTTATAGGCCATATATTGCGTCCTTAATTCAATCTATTCTTGTTGGCGAAAATGTATCCTTGCATCATGCTCTTGACGTCATTGGGCATGTTGAGTCCATTGATGCTACTGACTATAGCTGGGAATTAAGTAATATTAATCGCTTTGAAGATTATCAATGGGCGCGAGCTTTGGCGGAAAATGAATTTCGCCGTGTACCTTTAATTAGTGTGGTCGCATCAAAACGTAAAACAGGTAAGACAACTGTTGTAACGCGTCTTGTGTCTGAGTTACAAAAAATCGGTTTATCCGTTGGTGTTGTCAAAAGCGATAAACATGGCTTTCAGATGGATCATGAGGGAACAGATACAGATCTTGCTTATAAAGCTGGGGCTGATGCGGTTGCTATTGCAGGGCCTACTGAAACAGCGATTCGCATACGTACAAAAGAACAATCAAATCTGTATGAAATATCACAGTTTATGCCCGTAGATATAGTTATACTAGAATCACGGTCTCAAGGGATTGCCCCTATTATAGAGGTTACCCAAGAGGGACATACGGAAGAGCTTATCTCGGATTCCATGGACCGAGTGGCGACGATAGAAATTGGTAAGTTAGATCAAGACGTACCTGAATTGGTACGTCACATACAGGAAATGATGAGGAGTTTAAATGGCCGTCGTTACTGTTGAGAAGGCGCTCCAATTGTGGGATGAAGCCTTACAAACGCAAGTTCATAAAGTTGAAACAATAGATGTTAAGGCTGCGAAGGGGTACGTGTTAGCAGAGGACATTATTGCACCCACAGACGTACCTGCATTCCCAAAATCTGCTATGGATGGTTATGCCATCGCCTACGAAGAAGGTCGTAATGAATATATCGTTGACGGTATCATTGGTGCTGGTGTTGTATGGGAACATCCCGTAGACGTTGGTCATGCGGTGCGTATTATGACTGGTGCACCGGTACCAGATACATGTGATACTGTCATCATGCAAGAACAAGTGGTTGGCACTGGTGAACCACAAACTACAATTACGATTCAAGGCAAATATCATTGTGGTGATCATATTATTCCACAAGGTGAGGAGTGTGTTGCCGGCACCATTGTGATCCCACGTGGTACAGAGGTAACATCTACAGTACAAACCATTTTGACGGGGCTAGGTATGACGGAAATATCTGTTAATGCCATGCCTCGTGTATTAGTTCTTACCTCTGGCCATGAGGTTATTGAACCTGGTGAAAGTTTAACACCTGGTAAAATCTACAACTCTAATCGAGCTATGATCTGTGGGCTCTTGGAGGATTTAGGTTTTCATAAGATAACACATTATCATGTAAGTGATGCTCCGGAGGAGTTAGACTCTGAAATCAACCATGTGTTGAAGCTTAGTGAAGAAGCAGATGTTATTATCAGTTCTGGTGGTGTGTCGGTAGGCCTTTTCGATACGATGCCTCTTATTTATGAAAAACTAGGAGCAAAATCTATCTATGCCCGTATTCAAATGCGACCGGGTGCAGCATCTTATGGTGCGGTTACCCCAAAAGGTCAGATTATCTTTGGTTTGTCCGGTAATCCAGGGGCTGCCTTTAATGGGTGGCATTTAATCGTAGCACCAACCTTGAAACGCTATAAAGGTTTGGCAAACTGGACTACACCAGTGGTGGCCTGTGTTATGGATTCGGAAATTTTTAAACGCAATGCTTTTGATCGCTATGTACAAGGTAAAGTAATCTTCGGTGGTGGCGCGCCACGCTTTGTGGCTAATCGTCACTTTAACAGTAGTAGCATGTTAGGCTTATATACGGTTAATGCTTTGGCGTGTATTCCGAGAGGCGTACATGAGGTACGGCCTGGCGATACTTTTGATGTGTATCTATTAGGACTGCTACCTGCGATTTAAATTATATGAGATTAATATTTATAGACGTTTAATATTTCAAAATTTAGGATGTTACATATCTGTAATATTTAGTGATAATAATAAGACGAGGTCTCTCTAGAGGTCTCGTCTATTTGTTATATAAAATTATTTCAATTCTGTTGCTATAGGTACTGAAATTAAATCTCAATTAACTTATAATAAAGTCAACAAAAGGACAGTCCTTTTAATTATATTAATTGAGTTTTGACAAAATTTTATTTCAATCTAC
>NZ_JAWFZJ010000007.1:0-29190 GCF_032550495.1 Veillonella parvula
GACTGTGACAGACGGTACGAATACAACTCAATATGGTCCTAAAGGCATGACCATTAATCCAGGTACGAATGAAATATCTCTTACCGATAAAGGCTTAAACAATGGTGGTAAAGTCATCTCCAATGTAGCGAGCGGTGGTGATGTTGATACTAATGCGGCGAATATCGGTGATGTGAAGAAAGCAGCTGCAGCATCTAAAACGACAGTATCTGTTAATAAGAAAGATACAGAAACTCCGAATTTGGTGCTAGAAAAAACTGTAGATCCTGCTGATGGTCATACGAATTACGATATCAAATTGGCTGATAAAGTTGATTTGGGTAATGGTAATATTGTTCTTGATGGAACTGATGGTAGCATCAAGGCTAAAGGTAATATTACATCCGAAGGCACTGTAGAAGGCAAAGATCTTAAAGCGACGGTTTATCTAATAAGACTTGGACTCGCGGACAGGCTCCTGTGAGCGGTCAAGCAGCGACAGAAGACCAAATCCAAGCGGTAGATACTCGTGTAATGGCCGTAGAAGATAAGGTAGCAGACTTCGGCTGGATGGCAAAGAGCAGTGCTATAGGCACAGGCCAAGCGACAGGCAATAATACAGCAACTAAAGTTGGCGATAAAACGGAAGTAGAATTCCGTGCCGGTGATAACCTCACTATTGACCAAACAGGTACTACTTTCACGTATTCCTTGAATAAAAATATGACAGGCCTTGAAAGTGTATCCGTAGGTGATGTGGCAAATGATAAACCGGGCGTTGTATTGAACGGTGCTGACGGCACTATGGGCGTACGCGGTAAAGATGGTGCGAATGCATCTATCACAGCGGCTAAAGGTGCTGACGGATTGACAGGTACTGGTGCTGGTAAAGATCGTATCGTTTATGAAACGAAAGACGCAGCAGGCAATCCTGTAAAAGAAACCGTAGCGACTATGAATGATGGTTTACATTTCGCTGGTGATAATGGGAATACAGTTATCGATAAGACCTTGAATGAAAAACTTGAAATCGTTGGTGGTGCTGATGTAGCAAAATTGTCCGATAACAATATCGGTGTTAATGCAAAAGACGGTAAGTTACAAGTACAATTAGCTAAAGATTTGAATGGTTTGTCTAGTGTGGAAGTGAAGGACGATAATGGTGCATCTACTGTTATGAAAGGTGACATTATTAAAAGCAAAGATGCAGCAGGAAATACTTCTGTTGTAAATGGTTCTGGCGTGACTATCACACCTGCTAATCCGCAAAATCCAAATGCTGGTACAGTGTCTTTAACTACTGAAGGCTTGAATAATGGCAACAATCAAATCAAGGGTGTTGCAGCTGGTACAGCAGATACAGATGCGGTTAACCTTGGTCAATTGAAAAAAACTAATGCTCAGCTTGCTAATGCAATTGCTAATGTTGAATCCGAAACACAACAAGTAGGCGCTCATGCGGCGGCTATGTCAGCGTTGAAACCAATTCAATATGATCCATTGGAACCAACTCAAGTTATGGCTGGATATGGTAACTACCGTGGTAAGAGTGCAGCAGCATTAGGTCTTGCTCATTATACTAATGAAGATACAATGTTCAACGTGGGTGTTTCCGTAGGTGGACGTCATAATATGATCAATGCCGGTTATACTCACAAGTTTGGTAACAGCGATGCTAAAAAAGCTGTACCAGAACGCTACAAAGGTGGTCCAATCAGCTCCATTTATGTGATGCAAGATGAAATGACCTCTTTGAAACAAGAGAATAGTAGACAGAAGGAAGTATTGGATAAACAACAAGCTGAAATCGAATCGTTGAAAGCTATGGTTAATAGTTTACTAGCAACTAAAGGTTAATAACTAAATATAGTAATTAAAATGATGATTTCGTTATAACATTCTTGTAGTGTTATCCGATGTCGTAAAGGAAAAAGGTTCCGTAGGAAGTTGATGGCCGATAAGCCGCAACTGAAATACGGAACCTTTTTTGTTGTTCAAATAAAAAAGTCAAAATATTTTGAAAATTTATCTTTTGACCTATTGACTTTTTGACTTTTAAGGGTTATTATAATGTCGTAGGGTAAATAAACCCAGTAAAAATAGTATTAGTCAAATAGTTAAACTCTATGATGTATGAGGGGGTAAAATATATGAACAACAACTTTAACAACTTTGGTAATGAATTTTCTAGCATGAATGATTTGTTTAATCAATTGATGGGTAATATGGGTGGTTATTCCACAGAACGACGTAGTTATAAGATTAATGGTCGCGAAGTAACTCCAGAAGAATTTGCGTTTTATCGTCAAACTGGTCGATTACCATCTAATGAAGAAATGCAAGCTGCTCAAGCTGCGCAACAAGGTAAAATTAAACAAGATGGTATCCTTGCTCGTTTGGGGACAAACTTAACTCAACAAGCTCGTGATGGTAAACTTGATCCTGTAATTGGTCGTAATAAAGAAATCCAAGAAACAGCAGAAATCTTAGCACGTCGTACTAAAAATAATCCTGTACTTGTAGGTGATGCTGGTGTTGGTAAAACTGCAGTAGTAGAAGGCTTGGCACAAGCTATTGTAAATGGTGATGTTCCAGCAGCTATTAAAAATAAAGAAATCATTTCCATTGATATTTCCGGATTGGAAGCTGGTACTCAATACCGTGGTTCTTTCGAAGAAAATATTCAAAACCTTATTAAAGAGGTAAAAGCCGCTGGCAATATTATTTTGTTCTTCGATGAAATTCACCAAATTTTGGGTGCTGGTTCCACAGGTGATGGTCAAGGGTCCAAAGGCTTGGCAGATATCTTAAAACCTGCTTTGTCTCGTGGTGAAATGACTGTTATTGGTGCTACAACACAAGATGAATACCGTAATACAATCATGAAAAACGCGGCTCTCGCTCGTCGTTTTAATGAAGTCAAGGTAAATGCGCCATCTGCAGAGGATACTTTCAAAATCTTACAAGGCATTCGTCCATTGTACGAAGCGCATCATAATATTGAATTGCCAGATGCGGTGTTGAAAGCAGCTGTAGATTATTCCGTACAATATATTCCACAACGTAGCTTGCCTGATAAAGCTATCGATTTAATCGATGTAACAGCAGCTCACTTGGCATCTCAACATCCTGTAACAGATATTAAAACATTGGAAGCCGATATTGCAGATGCTAAAGCAAAACAAGAGGAATATGCTCAAAAAGAAGACTATGAATCTGCGATTAATGAAAAAATGCGTATTCAAAAGTTACAAGCAGAGCTTGATAACCATACAGAAAATCAAAAGGTAGTGGCTAAGGTTAACGATGTAGCAGAAGCCGTTGAAAGAATGACAGGTATCCCTGTATCTCAAATGGGAGCATCCGATATCGAACGCTTGAAAGACATGAAATCTCGTTTAGAAGCTCATGTAATTGGTCAAGATAAAGCAGTAGAAGCTGTATCTAAAGCAATTCGTCGTAACCGTGCAGGCTTTGACGAAGGTAACCGTCCAATCGGTAGCTTCTTATTCGTAGGTCCTACTGGCGTAGGTAAAACAGAATTAGCTAAACAATTAGCTTTAGATATGTTTGGTAACAAAGATGCAATCATTCGCTTGGATATGTCCGAATATAGTGATCGCACAGCCGTATCTAAATTAATCGGCGCTACAGCTGGTTATGTTGGTTATGAAGATAACTCTAATACATTGACTGAACGCGTACGTCGTAATCCTTATTCCATCGTATTATTCGATGAAATCGAAAAAGCAGACCCTCAAGTTATTACATTACTTTTACAAGTATTGGACGATGGTCGCTTAACAGATGGTCAAGGTAACACAGTAAACTTTAAAAATACTGTTATCATCGCTACATCCAATGCAGGTTTCGGTTATGGTAATGACAGTGATGATGAAAATAAAGTAGATGTAATGGAACGCATCGCGCCATTCTTCCGTCCAGAGTTCTTGAACCGTTTCAACGCAGTTATCGAGTTCAATCAATTAAGCAAAGAAGATTTGAAAAAAATCGTAGATTTAATGCTCGATCAAGTTAATAAGACTTTGGCTAAGAAAGACATTACTCTTGATGTAACTGATGCAGCTAAAGAATTGTTGATGGAACAAGGGTATGATAAAACTATGGGCGCTCGTCCGTTACGCCGTGTTGTGGAATCTGAAATCCGAGATAATGTAACAGATTTCTACTTGGATAATATCGATGTAAAACACTTGCTTGCTGATGTTAAGGATGGACACATTGCAATCTCTGAAAAAGCAGATTCCGATGATAGTAAAGACCAAGATAAGGCTGAGAAATAAACAATAGACGTATAAGTGTCGGAATAATCATTTGACAAATCTGAATAAAGTAGTAATATTAATAGCATAATTATATAGTGAGTATGCAAGGGAGCCTATTATATAGGCTGAGAAAGGGCTGCGAGCACCTGACCTTTATACCTGATCGGGATCATGCCCGCGTAGGAAGCACGCTAATACTTAATACGGGTATCGATCATTTTGTTCGATACCCATTTTTGCATACCTAACTATATATGTCTTTTATATAGGAGGATGTAAAAATGTTTATGACACAATTGGAATCGGCTGTAGCTGGCGTAGTTACGAAGGAAATGAAAGTAGTCGCGGAAAAAGAACGTATGGATGAAGAGGTGTTATGTTCCCTAGTGGCAGCAGGAAAGGTTGTTATTCCTTGTAACAAGCAACATACTAGCATTTCGCCTGAGGGGATTGGTAAGCGTCTAAGAACTAAAGTCAATGTTAATTTAGGTACATCGAAAGATGTCACTGATT
Source organism: Veillonella parvula (assembly GCF_032550495.1). Taxonomy (GTDB): domain Bacteria; phylum Bacillota; class Negativicutes; order Veillonellales; family Veillonellaceae; genus Veillonella; species Veillonella parvula_G. The sequence continues at coordinate 4,779 of NZ_JAWFZJ010000007.1, forward strand.
ATGATAGTGAAATTGAAAAGGTTAATCGAGCCATTCGACTTGGAGCAGAGTCGATCATGGACCTTTCAACTCATGGTGATACTCGTATTTTTAGACGTAAATTAATCGAGACATCGCCAGTAATGATTGGTACGGTGCCTATCTATGATAGTGTTATTCATCATCATAAAGATTTGGGTGAATTAACGGCTCAAGACTTCTTGGACACTATCCGATTACACGCTCAAGATGGTGTAGATTTTATTACTATCCACAGTGGTATTACGAGGAAAACAATAGATCAAATCAAGAATCATAAACGGTTGCTTAATATTGTTAGCCGCGGAGGTAGTTTGGTATTTGCGTGGATGAGCATGACAGGCCATGAAAATCCATTCTACGAATACTATGATGAAATCTTAAAGATTTGCAAAGAATATGATGTTACGTTGTCTTTAGGTGATGCTTGTCGTCCAGGTTGCTTGGCGGATGCCACTGATGTGTGCCAAATTGAAGAGCTTGTAAGGCTTGGTGAATTGGCAAAACGAGCGAAACAATATGGTGTACAAGCTATGATTGAAGGACCTGGGCATGTACCTTTACATCAAATACAAATGAATATGGAGATACAAGAGTCCTTGTGTGATGGAGCGCCATTCTATGTGTTGGGACCGCTCGTCACAGATATTGCTCCAGGCTATGACCATATTACGGCTGCTATTGGTGGCGCTGTAGCGGGTATGTATGGTGCATCCTTCTTATGCTACGTTACACCAGCGGAACATTTAGCCTTACCAAATGCAGATGATGTAAAAGACGGAATTATGGCTTTCAAAATAGCGGCGCATGCTGCAGATATTGCTCGTGGTATTCCTAATGCAAGAGATATAGATGACACTATGGCTAAGGCACGTCAAGTTCTCGATTGGGAGGCACAATATGCTTGTGCCCTTGATTCGGAACGGGCTCGTTCTATTCGTGAAAGTAGAGCACCGGAGGAAGACCATAGTGAAACCTGTTCGATGTGTGGCAAGTTTTGTGCTGTACGCAGTATGAATAAAGCTTTACAAGAAGAATATATTGATATTTTATAAGCTTTTTCATATGGGAGGTCATTATGGATTTGATTGTTAATGGAGAGCCAAAGTATGTTGTAGGTGAGCAACTTCATTTGATTCTTGATGAATTAGGCTATTCTGGTAAACACTTTGTAGTTGAGCTTAATGGAGAGATTCTTAGTAAGGAAGCATATACAACCACTAAATTAACGGCTGCTGACAGATTAGAAATCGTTAGCTTTGTAGGAGGTAATTGATATATTGGATACATTTACTATAGGTAATATTGGGGTAGGGCCTATTTTTTCTACACAGACAAAACCCAATGCTAATCCTGTAGGAATTTCTTATGTATATTGGGCAAAGCAATTTAGTAAGTTTCCTATTGTTGCTATTGGGGGGGATTAAAACGACAAATACTGATATCGTTTGGCAAGCGCATCCCGATTTTATTTGTGCCGTTTCTGAAATAACAGAATCGGATAATATACAAAATACTATTTATGAGCTCATGATGGGATATAGTAGGGTCAGATAAAAAAGAGTATACATACAAACCACAAGATTTTAATCTTGTGGTTTTTGTATTTATAAAATAATTTTGTAGATTTGATAAATATCCTTGCTAAGATATAGGTTTATTTAGTATAATCGTATCATTAAATTCGATATTCTATAGAATTTATAAAATAGATGAAGATGGAGAGGTAATAGTATATGTCTCATTATGTAGATTTAAATAGTGATTTAGGCGAAAGTTTTGGTAATTATACATTAGGTATGGATAGTGAAGTATTAAATCACGTAACGAGTGCTAATATTGCTTGTGGTTGGCACGCTGGAGATCCTCTTATTATGGATGCGACTGTTTGTATATGTAAAGAAAAAGGAGTTGCCGTAGGGGCGCATCCTGGTTATCCAGATTTGATGGGATTTGGTCGTCGTGCGATGGCAGTAAGTCCTGCTGAGGCAAAAGCCTATATGATATACCAACTGGGCGCACTACAAGCTTTTTGTGATAGCCATGACCTTATTTTACAGCATATGAAGTTACACGGTGCCTTTTACAATACAGCTTGTGTTACGCCTGTAATAGCTGATGCAATTTTAGATGGTTTACAAGCAGTAAATCCCAAAATTGCGGCTATGGTATTGAGCGGTAGCTATATTGCTCAAGAGGCACAGCGACGAGGTATTCCTGTTATACAGGAGGTGTTTGCCGATCGTGGCTACACAGAGGAGGGAACATTGGTTCCTCGTACAGAAGTAGGTGCTTTCATCAAAGACCCACAAGAGGCTTTAGACCGAGTTCTCATGATGGTTACAAAGGGTAAGGTTGTTACTAATACGGGGAAGATCATTGATATTGTGGCTGACTCCATATGTGTTCATGGAGATAATCCTGAAGCGATAGCTTTCACAAAGTATATTCGGGAAGGGCTATCAAAAGCTGGTATAACGGTGGCGAATTTTCAACACCGATAACACTATTAAGAACATTAAAATAAATGCTTAATTAATACTAACAGAAAATACGAATATAAGTATTAAAAGCAAGTATGAGCTATAAGCAATAAGTATAACATAGATTAATTATTATTTTGGAGGTTCCTATGAAACCAATTACAGGTAAAGCGAGTTTTTCTGTCCTATTAGGGGCAGCTTTCTTAATGGCCACGTCATCTATTGGGCCTGGCTTTATGTTGCAAACAGCAGCGTTTACAAATGAGTTGAAAGCAGACTTTGCATTTGCTATCGTTGTATCCGTTATTTTCTCTATTATTGCACAGCTTAATGTGTGGACAATTATTGGCGTATCCCAAATGCGCGGTCAAGATATTGCGAATAAGGTATTACCAGGCCTTGGGTATATAGTGGCATTTTTAATTTCCCTTGGTGGATTAGCCTTCAATATCGGTAATATTGGTGGTGCTTCTATGGGCCTCAATATTATATTTGGTATCGACACAACAACAGCAGCCGCTATTAGTGGTATTTTGGGCATCTTACTATTTACATCTAAGAAGATGGGTGGTGTTCTAGATAATACGGCTAAAGTACTCGGTACGGTTATGCTCGTCCTCATTGCTTATGTAGCATTTTCAACGAATCCCCCGGTAGGGACAGCAGTGACTCATGCGATAGTACCTACGAATTATCCGTGGCTTGCTACGATAACTCTTATTGGAGGGACCGTAGGTGGCTATATAACATTCTCTGGTGGTCATCGCCTTATTGATGCTGGTATTACAGGGCAAGAACATTTAAAGGATGTACGTCGTGCAGCGATTATGGGCATGTCTGTTGATGCGCTAGTTCGTATATTATTATTCTTAGCTGTTCTTGGTGTGGTATCTATGGGATTTGTACTAGATGCTAAAGACCCAGCTGGTTCTGCTTTTCTTTTAGGAGCTGGTGAAATCGGGCATAAATTATTCGGTATAGTGTTCTTCTGTGCCGCATTGACCTCTGTAGTAGGGGCTGCCTACACATCAGTATCCTTCTTAAAAACATTGTTTAAGGTGGTAGAACGAAATGAAAAATTGACTATTATGGCATTTATCTTTATTTCCACATGTATCCTGATTTTTATTGGTAAACCAGCATCTCTATTGATTTTAGCCGGTTCTGTAAATGGGTTAATATTACCTGTTACATTGGCAGTTATGCTTGTCGCAACTCATAAATCTGAAATCGTAGGAATATATAAACACAATAAACTTTTATATTATACAGGGTGGATTGTAGTGCTCGTAACATCTTACATTGGTGTTACATCTTTAAAAGGCATTGCTAAGTTACTAGGTTAATTAATTATCTGTGAAAGCACCATTACGTTCGTCTTGAATGTGATGGTCCTTTCTAGTTATAGCAGGAGGTACATATGAAACCTACAATTTCACCTGTAGGGGATTGCGCTATCTCTATTGATTTTGGTCAAGCAATAGATCCAAAGATTAATCGACAAATCCGACAAGTTATAGAGCAGATTAAACTCTTACAGCTAGATGGAATTATTGAACTAGTTCCTACATACTGTGCATTGCTTGTTCAATATGATGCAATGGTATATACGTATTCCGACATTTGTAGAACTATTAATCCTATATTACAAGAATCTGTAACAGACAGCGCAAATGAACGTGTTACGATTGTTGAAATCCCGACCATATACGGTGGCGAGTATGGTCCAGATCTAGGCTTTGTAGCCTCTCACAATCATATAAGTGAAGCTGAGGTTGTATCCATTCATAGTGGTACTGATTATTTGGTTTATATGTTAGGTTTTATTCCTGGTTTTACTTACTTAGGTGGAATGGATCCTCGCATTGCAACTCCGAGGTTGTCTTCGCCAAGAACTTTGATTCCTGCCGGGTCTGTAGGTATTGCAGGAGAACAGACTGGCACATATCCATCAGATTCTCCAGGGGGATGGCAGATCATTGGGCGCACACCTGTGACTATGTATGATATGTCTAAAAAACAAGCTGCATTATTAAGAGCAGGGGACTACGTTCGTTATGTGCCCATCGATGATACTGAGTTTTATCGCATCAAATCTTTAGGTTCAGCTTATGTTCCTGTTGTACATGAAGTAGAGGTAGGTGATTTGCGTGGCTTTAAATAGTTTTAAGAAAGCTTCAATCCACGTAGATGGACCAGGGATGTATACAACGATTCAAGATGCAGGACGAGTTGGCTATCAACAATATGGTATGCCTGTAGCGGGTCCTATGGATAGTGAAAGCTATCTATTGGGGCAGGCTTTAGTAGGAAACAAGGAGCCTCTAGGGGCTTTAGAGTGTACCGTATTACCGCCTACACTAACGGTTCAAGGTACATGTATTGTTGCTTTTACAGGGGCTGATATGCACCCCACTATTAATAATATAGTCGTGCCTCGATACATACCTTTTATATGTCACGAAGGAGATATTATTTCTGGTAGCTTTAGCCAATGTGGCGTGCGTATGTATATTGCTTTCTCAGGCGGTATTGATGTTCCTACTATTAATGGTAGCGTATCGACTCATACAAAGGCTAAGATAGGTGGCCTTGAGGGGAGACCGTTACAAGCAGGTGATCAGTTTGGCATTAAAGCATTTACTAGAGACGAAGTGAATGTGTGCGACTTCTATGATGGTCATAACTTATTCAATATCGCCTTATATAACCGCGGCGGCCGTGAGTGTCACGAACCTTTGCGTGTTGTTCTCGGAAATCAAGCAAAGTATTTTACAGAGAAAGGGATTAAGACCTTTGGTAGTAAAATATATACATTGACTGTACAATGTGATCGCATGGGCTTTCGCTTGGATGGCCCTGTTATAGAGCATATAGATGGTGCGGATATTATCTCCGATGGCGCTGTATTTGGTTCTATCCAAGTTCCTTCTGATGGAAACCCTATAGTGCTCATGGCAGATCGGCAAACAACAGGTGGCTATACAAAGATTGGTACTGTGATTACGGCAGATTTACCTAGGTTAAGCCAATTACCAGTGGGGGATGGAATTCATTTTGATATCGTATCTGTCGAAGAAGCACAAGCGATATATCGTACATATATGAAACGCTTACATAAGCGCATACAATTAGCACACGAACAAAGTGTATATGCCTTTAATGTAACTCAATTGGTTTTCCCTATTTAATTATATAAACTAGCAATAAAGCTATCTTGTAGATTGTTATTTCTATGAGATAGCTTTTTGTTATGTAATGTAAGATGAATTGATGAGGTGGTGGGAAAATATAATCTTATAAAACAAGTTTAAAATAATGATTATGAATTTATATTCATTTTATCTCTTCGTTATGGTATAAAATAAGCCCGTATTTTATATAAATTTGTGATATGAATCACTATAAAACGCATTAATGCTGCATTTGTGCGCTATGTAAAATTATGAATAAAAAATGAAAAAGCTTGATAGTGTATTAAAGGTTTTGATATACTTATAATATTGAAAATTTTGGAATTCTCGTATGACTTACCATATGATAAAACATCGAGGGAGCATTAATATTACTATAGTTTATAGGAGAAAGTATGAATAAGATTTTTAAAGTGGTTTGGAGCAAATCAAAAAACTGCTACGTAGTAGTATCTGAGTTCGCTAAAAATAATAGTGGCAAGAAGAAAATTGTTGTATCAGCAATCTTGGCTGTATTAGCAATGACTAATGCTAGCATCACTATGGCGGCAAATACTTTGCCTACAAATCTGCATGCAACAGCAGTAGGCTTGGGGGCTGGTGCTTCTGTTACTGGTGATAAAGCTGTAGGTTTCGGTCAAAATGCAGCAGCTGCTGGTGGATATTCTATTGCAATAGGTTCTAATTCTAGTACCAGTGTTAACAGTCCACAAGGAATCGCTATTGGTGGGGGTAATACTGCTAATGAAGGTGCAAGAGTAATTGGGGAGCAAGCAATTGCCATTGGGGGAAATACAATAGCTCAAGGTAACTCTTCTATTGTTATTGGTGGCGATGATGTAGTTAAAGCCGATGGTGTAAATGTTATTTACACTACGAATAATGGTGAGAATAAAACTGGGGATTTGCGTAGTGCGGTTCAAAGCTTAACAGGATTTGATATGAGAAGCCCACTATATACATCGGCAACGGCTGGTGAATCCGGTATCACATTAGGCATGAAAGGTCAGTCAGGTAATGTCGGTATTGCCATTGGTACAGGTGCAAATGCGAAGGATCGTTTGGCGGGAACTGATACTGGAGCTACTGGCCAAGACAATAAAGATGTAACAAATGCTATTGCTATTGGTACAGGCGCTAGAGCAAATCGTGATAATGCTATTGCCATCGGTGGTGGTTCTAACACTGATGTAGGCGGTACAAAACAATCTAGCTATACTTTGCCAAATAATGTTGTTGCTTCCTGGGCTGGTGGTGATAAAACATTGCCAGGTGACGTTGTATCTTTTGGTTCTAAAGGGTATGAACGTCAGTTGAAACATGTGGCTCCTGGCGAAGTAAGTGCTACTTCCACAGATGCAATTAATGGCTCTCAACTTAGCGCTATTGTAGACCAAATCGCTTATAAATATATATCTATAAAATCTTCTGATGCTGCTAATAAAGATAATACTGGTGCTACGGCAGCTAATTCTATTGCTATTGGTCCAAATGCCGCAACAGACGGATCTGCGAGTCGTTCTGTAGCTGTTGGTGATGGCGCTAGAGGTAAAGTAGTAGATGGTGTAGCTGTTGGCTCAAAATCTACAGCTGATATTGCTTCAGGTGTAGCGGGGTATAATGTTAATACTAGTCGTACAGATATATATGCTGGTTTAAGTGGTGCTGCCTTAACATCTAAATTAGGTGGTGTTGCTGTTGGTACGACAAACCAAACACGTCAAATTAACTATGTTGCTGCAGGTACTGCTGATACAGATGCAGTAAACGTGGCACAGTTAAAGAGTGTTAATCTAGCTTTTACAGGTGATACTGGTACAGGCGATGTGAACCTTGCTAATAGTAAATTGGCTGTAAATGGTGATAATACATACATTAGCACTACAGCTAATGGTAAGAAAATTACAGTTTCTGGTAAAAAGCAAGATATCACAGTAGCAAATGGTAGCGCTACAGCGACTGCTGGTATGGCGGATTCTGCCAACGTAGCTAATGCGATTAATCAAGCAATTGATCAAAATAAATATGGTTGGAATCTTTCTGCTAATGGTGAAGCTACACCAGTAGCGGTTGAAAAAGGTAATACAGTAGATTTTTCTGGTGACGATAATGTTGCGGTTGCTAGAAATGATAAGAAAATCTCTGTAGCTTTGAAAAAAGATCTTTCTAAATTAAACAGTGCTTCTTTCAATAATGCTGGCGGTAATGAAACTGTAAAAATTGATGGTGATAAAGGTATCAATGCTGGAAATTTGAAAGTTGCCAATGTAGTAGATGGTGTTGCTGATAAAGATGCTGTCAATGTATCCCAATTGAAAAAAGTTGACGATAAAGCTGAAGCTAACAAAACTGCTATTGATACAAATAAAACCGCAATTGCTAAAAATGTAGGTGACATTACAACAAACAAAACAGATATTGCCACCAATAAGGACAGTATTGCTGCGAATACGCAAAAAATTGCTGACAATAAAACTACAATAGATAAAAATACTGGTGAAATTGCTACAAATAAAGGGGATATTGCTTCTAATAAAGCTAATATTGCTCAAAATACTGCTGCTATCGGTCGTAAGATTTCTTTAGGTGGTAACTCTGGTTCTACCGATGAAAAATCCTTGAACACAGGTGATGTGAAATTCAATGTGAAAGGTGAAAATGGTCTTACTACGGTTGCTAATGGCGACGATGTGACTGTTAAACTCGATGATGTAACTAAAAATAAACTCGACAATGCAGCTGATCGAGACTTGAGCAATTTGACTCCTAATGGTAAACAACAAGTTAAGGACTTAGCAGCTTGGAATGTAGTCGCTAATAATGAGACGGCTGAAAAGGTTGAAGGTAATAACACTGTTAAGTTTATTGATGGTGATAACATTTCTATTACTCAAAATGGTAAGGACTTCACCATTTCTGCTAAGAAAGATGTAACCTTTGATACGGTAACAGCTACTCAAACGATTACAGCACCAAAGGTTAAAGCGACAACTGGGGTTGAAACTCCTCAAGTAACAGGCTTGACTAACACTGTATGGACTCCGGGCCAAACACAACCTGTATCTGGTCGTGCAGCCACAGAAGACCAATTGAAACATGTTGATGATCAAGTAGCAGGAAACAAAGCCAAGATTGCTGATAATACAGATAAGATTGGCAGAAATGCTGATGCCATTGCAGATAACAAGCAAAAAATAGCTGACAATAAAACGGCAATTGATAAAAATACTGGCGATATTGTTACAAACAAAGGGGATATTGCTTCTAATAAAGCTAATATCGCTCAAAATACTACTGCTATTGCCCGTAAGATTTCCTTAGGTGGTAACTCTGGTTCTACCGATGAAAAATCCTTGAGCACAGGTGATGTGAAATTCAATGTGAAAGGTGAAAATGGTCTTACGACTGTTGCTAATGGCGACGATGTGACAGTTAAACTCGATGATACGACTAAAGGTAAAATCGAGAATGCAGCTGATCGAGATTTGAGCAATTTGACTCCTGATGGTAAACAACAAGTTAAGGAGTTAGTAGCTTGGAATGTAGTCGCTAATAATGAAACGGCTGAAAAGGTTGAAGGTGGTAATACAGTTAAGTTTATCGATGGTGATAACATTTCTATTACTCAAAATGGTAAAGATTTCACCGTTTCCACTAAGAAAGATGTAACCTTTGATACGGTAACAGCTACTCAAACGATTACAGCGCCAAAAGTGAAAGCGACAACTGGGGTCGAAACACCTCAAGTAACAGGCTTGATTAACACTACATGGGTTCCAGGTCAAACACAACCTGTATCTGGTCGTGCAGCCACAGAAGATCAATTGAAACAAGTTGATAATCAAGTGGTAGAAAACAAAGCCAATATTGCTGATAATATAGATAAAATTGGCAAAAACGCTGATGCCATTGCCGACAATAAACAAAAAATTGCTGACAATAAAACGGCAATTGATAAGAATGCAGGTAATATTGCTACTAATAAGGACAATATTGCTGCGAATAAAGCTGATATCGCAGCCAATACAGATAAAATTGGTAAGAATGCTGATGCTATTTCAGATAATAAGCAAAAAATAGCCGATAATAAAACTGCAATTACTAAAAATACTGGCGACATTGCTACAAATAAAGGGGATATTGCTTCTAATAAAGCTAATATTGCTCAAAATACTGCTGCTATCGCTCGTAAGATTTCTTTAGGTGGTAACTCTGGTTCGACTGATGAAAAATCTTTGAGCACAGGTGATGTGAAATTCAATGTTAAAGGTGAAAACGGTCTTACTACGGTTGCTAATGGTGACGATGTGACTGTTAAACTCGATGATGCGACTAAAGGTAAAATCGAGAATGCAGCGGACCAAGACTTGAGCAATTTGACTCCTGACGGTAAGCAACAGATTAAGAACTTAGCAGCTTGGAATGTAGTCGCTAATAATGAGACGGCTGAAAAGGTTGAAGGTGGTAATACTGTTAAATTTATTGATGGTGATAACATTTCTATTACTCAAAATGGTAAAGACTTTACCATTTCTACTAAGAAAGATGTAACTTTTGATACGGTAACAGCTACTCAAACGATTACAGCGCCAAAGGTTAAAGCGACAACTGGGGTTGAAACTCCTCGAGTAACAGGTTTGACTAACACTGCATGGACTCTAGGCCAAACACAACCTGTATCTGGTCGTGCAGCTACAGAAGACCAATTGAAATACGTTGATGATCAAGTAGCAGAAAACAAAGCCAATATTGCTGATAATACAGATAAGATTGGCAAAAATGCTGATGCCATTGCGGATAACAAGCAAAAAATAGCTGACAATAAAACAGCAATTGATAAAAATGCAGTAGATATTGCCACTAACAAAGACAATATTGCTGCGAACAAAACAGATATTGCTACTAATAAGGATAACATCGCAACCAATAAAGCTAACATCGACAAAAACACGACAGCTATCGGTCGTAAGATTTCTTTAGGTGGTAACTCTGGTTCTACCGATGAAAAATCCTTGAGCACAGGTGATGTGAAGTTTAACGTAAAAGGTGAAAATGGTCTTACTACGGTTGCTAATGGCGACGATGTGACTGTTAAACTCGATGATGCAACTAAAGGTAAAGTTGACAATGCAGCTGATCGAGATTTGAGTAATTTGACCCCTGACGGTAAGCAACAAGTTAAGGACTTAGCAGCTTGGAATGTAGTCGCTAATAATGAGATGGCTGAAAAGGTTGAAGGTGGTAACACCGTTAAGTTTATCGATGGTGATAACATTTCCATTACTCAAAATGGTAAGGACTTCACCATTTCTACTAAGAAAGATGTAACTTTTGATACAGTAACAGCTACTCAAACGATTACAGCGCCAAAGGTTAAAGCGATAACTGGGGTTGAAACTCCTCAAGTAACAGGTTTGACCAACACTACATGGGTTCCAGGTCAAACACAACCTGTATCTGGTCGTGCAGCCACAGAAGACCAATTGAAACACGTTGATAATCAAGTAGCAGAAAACAAAGCCAATATTGCTGATAATACAGCTAAGATTGGCAAAAATGCTGATGCCATTGCAGATAACAAGCAAAAAATAGCTGACAATAAAGCTGCAATTGATAGAAATGCTGCTGATATTGCTACCAATAGAGACAATATTTCGACGAATAAACAAAATATTGCTGATAACAAAGCGGCCATCACTAAAAATGCTGGCGATATCGCAGCCAATAAAGCTAATATTGATAAAAATACAGAAGCTATTGGTCGTAAGATTTCCTTAGGTGGTAATACTGGTTCAACCGATGAGAAATCCTTAAGTACAGGCGATGTGAAATTCAATATTAAAGGGCAAAATGGTATTGTTACTGAAGCTAATGGAGACGATGTAACTGTCAAATTAGATGATGCTACGGCTAATAAAATCAACAATGCAGCAAATACGGATTTGAGCAACTTAACAGATGCTGGTAAACAACAAGTTAAAGATTTATCCGCATGGAACGTAGTAGCTAATGGTAATACTGCCGAAAAAGTTGAAGGTGGCAATACAGTTAAGTTTATCGATGGTGATAACATTTCCATTACTCAAAATGGTAAAGACTTCACAATTGCTACTAAACAAGACGTAACTTTCAATACTGTAAAAGCAAATCAAACCATTACAGCACCAAAAGTGAAAGCTACAGAAGGTGTAGAAACACCTCAAGTAACGGGTTTGACTAACACTGCATGGACTCCGGGTCAAACACAGCCTGTCTCTGGACGTGCCGCCACAGAAGATCAATTGAAACACGTTGATGATCAAGTAGCAGAAAATAAAGACAAGATTGCTGATAATACAGCTAAGATTGGTAAAAATAGTGATGCCATTGCGGATAACAAGCAAAAAATAGCTAATAATAAAGCTGCAATTGATAAGAATACAGGTGATATTGCTACTAATAAGGACAATATTGCTGCGAACAAACAAAATATTGCTGATAACAAAGCAGCCATCACTAAAAATGCTAGTGATATTGCAACTAATAAGGATAACATCGCAACCAATAAAGCTAACATCGACAAAAACACGACAGCTATTGCGCGTAAGATTTCCTTAGGTGGTAACTCTGGCTCTACCGATGAAAAATCGTTGAGCACAGGTGATGTGAAATTCAATGTGAAAGGTGAAAATGGCCTTACTACGGTTGCTAATGGCGATGATGTAACTGTTAAACTCGATGATGCAACTAAAGGCAAAATTGATAATGCTGCAAATCAAGATTTGAGCAACTTAGCAGAGAATGGTAAACAACAAGTTAAAGATATATCTGCATGGAATGTAACGGCTGCTGGTGGTACCATTGAAAAAGTACAAGGTGGGGATATTGTAAAATTCCAAGCTGGTGATAATCTTGTAGTTAACCAAGACAGAACTACTTTCACATATGGCTTGGCTAAAGACATGAAAGGTCTAAACAGTGTTACCGTAGGAGATGAAAATGGTGTATCTACTAAGATCATTCCTGCAGGTACAACAGTGAAAGATGCAGCTGGTAATTCTACTGCAATTAATGGTGGTGGTATGACTATTACTCCGGCAGATGCAACAGCTAGCCCTGTATCCCTTACTGTAGACGGCTTAAATAATGGTGGCAACCAAATTCATGGGGTAGCGCCTGGCACAGCTGATACTGATGCAGTAAATGTTAGCCAATTGAAAGCATCTAATGCTGGTTTACAAGAAGCTGTTAACCGTGTTGGTACTGAAACACAACGTGTTGGTGCTCATGCGGCAGCTATGGCAGCATTGAAACCAATTCAATACGATCCATTGGAACCTACACAAATCATGGCTGGTATTGGTAACTACCGTGGTGAAACTGCAGGGGCTATCGGTATTGCTCATTACCGAACCGAAGATACGATGTTCAATGTAGGTGTTTCACTTGGTACTAGTCACAATATGGTAAATGCAGGTGTAACACATAAATTTGGTGGCAGTCGTGAAAGAAAAGACGCTATTCCAGAACGTTATAAAGCAGGCCCTATTAGTTCTGTTTATGTAATGCAAGATGAAGTATCTAGTCTAAAAAAAGAAAATAGTAATCAAAAAACTGTTATTGCTAATCAAGCAGCACGTTTAAATACATTAGAAGCTGAAAATGAACGTCAACGTCAAGAATTGGCTGAAACCAAACAAGGTTTAGATGACTTGCGTGCCGTAGTAAATCAATTGTTAGCCTCTAAAGGTTAAGCATTGAGAACTAATTTTGATAATAGTCTAAGATAGTCATTTGCCTGTAAAGCTAAAGAACCTCTTATACACTGTTGTACTTGATAGGGTATATACATTTCGCATAAGAGGTTCTTTTTTGCTATTTTGATATAAATTCTTATTTGAAACACATAACATATGAATGACTTCTCATATGTTGTATGATATAATACAATAGATATAAGAGGTGAAGTAATACCTTTACTATATGATCTTACATGAATAGGAGATAGGATGTTAGACCGTATACAACGATGGCTTTCAATAGATACTATGTTGCCTGTTGCAGAACGATTAGGACCTGTAGGAACTACGAAGCAACTATATGGTAATTATTTAAAAATAGCTTGGCCAGCTACCTTACAAGGTTTGATGTTACAATTTATGACGGCCATCGATTTGGCGATGGTTGGTGCCTTAGGTGCGTCAGCGCTTGCTTCAGTAGGCATTATGGGACAACCTGAGATGGTAATGCTCATCTTTTGTCGAGCTTTATCTATAGCCGTGACGGCAATTATAGCTCGTCGTCATGGTGAAGGTGATGTAGATGGCATGAATGCTGTACTTAAGCAGTCTATTTTATTGAATTTTTTAATTTATGTACCGTTATTATTGATATGCTTCTTGAACTTAGAGCATATTCTACGATTTACGGGGGCTGAAGATAGCTATATTGAAACGGCTGTTTGGTATGGTCGTTTCATAGTTATTAGCTTAATCTTTCAATCCTTTAGCCAAATCGTAGGGGCTGCACTCATTGGATATGGTAATACCAAGGTCATTTTTAAATCTAATGTAGTAGGGAATATTTTGAATACGATAATGAATTTCTTCTTGATTTATGGTATTGGTTTCTTCCCTGAACTTGGCGTTATGGGGGCAGGTGTATCCACTATGATCAGTAGTGCTATTATTGCATTATTGTTGTTGCGTACGATTTCACAACATACTTCTACTGGATTAACATTGCGCCATCCGTCGAAATGGATGTTTGAAAGGCCCGTATTACATACAATGTTTCATGTCGGTGGCAGTTCTTTAGGGGAACAGTTCTTTGAGCGGTTTGGTATGTATACATACACTATGATTGTTGCCTCCTTAGGTGCGGTACCTTTAGCAGCACATTACGTATGTATGAATTTAATGGATATATTTTATTATTTTGCGATGGGTCTTGGATTTGCAGGTGCATCACATACGGGTCAAAGTCTTGGACACAAGCGACCGGATATTGCACGTACTTATGGTAAAATTGGTGCCCGTATTGGTCTAGTCGTGGGCCTTGTAAGTGCATTAATCTTTATTGGCCCTGGTGATTTTTTAGTACAGTTATATACTCGTGAAAGTGATGTTGTTACACTTTCAGCCGCTTTGATGGGCATTATGGCTATCGCAGCATTCCCTCAAGCATTACAGCAAGTATATTCCGGTGTGTTGAAAGGGGCAGGGGATACATATTATATTATGAAATATTCCCTTGTGAGTGTAGCGATTATTCGTCCTATTATTACATATTTATTATGCATTACATTAGGTTTAGGGCTTTTTGGGGCATGGTTATCTTTGTGCTTTGATCAGTCTCTAAGATTATGTTGTTCTTATTTGAGATTTATTCGAGGAACATGGCAACATAAGGTTGTTTAATGAGATGTAAATGATTCTTTTTCACATTGAAAGTTTTAGAAGGATTCATGAAAAAGAAGTGAATAAACTCTTGTCTATTAAAAATTTTTGATGTACAATACGTAATGTGAAAAAAATGACACATTGGGGAATGTGTTATCTGACCAGAAACTTCTGATTTCACGTATATATGTAAGGGATATACATATGAAATGATAAAAGCTTCCTTAGTGCATAAGGGAGCTTTTATTCGTTCAATTATAGTTAGATTTATTAGTATTTATAATAATGATTTTGATGAACTTATAAAACCAGTAATTTTATTATTGTTAGAGAATCTTAAAAAAGATAAATAGTATTATAATTTCGGGAATGTAATATGTGCAGAGAATCGCAGTGATTCGGCAATAGAGAGGGTTTAAATATTTATATTTATAATATTTATAGATAGATATAACTAAAAATTCATCAAATATTCATGAAGAATATTGAATTATATTGAAAAATTGTGTAAAATATAAGCATATTATTACCAAAGCCTAAGTATTATAAGGGCTGTTTTTGGAGGGAATTATAATGAATAAAAAATTATTAGCTTTATTGGCAGTTGCTGCTGTAGGTGTGTCCGTAGCAGGTGCAACTCCTCAAACTCAATTCAATAAAGGTGAGTTTCAAGTTGATCTTGGTGCGTCTGATTCTAAAGCAAAAACTAAAGCTTGGACTTCTGATGCAAAATGGAACTTTGATGGTGGTGTAACATACGCTTTTACAGATAAAACAGCGTTGCAATACCAATACCATGGTTTGAATGATAAAATGTTCGGCACTAGCTATAGTGATAGAATGCAAGAAGTTAATTTGATTCAATCCTTGAACAAAAATTTCGCAGTATATGGCGGTTATGCTCACATTTCTGGTGATACATTCCCTAAAGCAAATAATATTGCTCAATTAGGTGTAATTGGTAAAGCTAACCTTGGCTCCAAAGTAGACGTTTATGGTAAAGCGGGTGTAGGGACTAAGAGAACTACTACTTGGGAAGCAGGTTTAGGTTATAAAGTTAACCAAGACTGGGATATTAATGCAGGGTATCGTTATATCAATACTAAACGTGATGATAAGTCTAATATTTCCTTCCAAGGTCCTGTAGTAGGATTATCTTACCGTTTCGGTGGTCACAAATCCGTAGCTCCTGTATACACTCCAGCGCCAGCTCCTGTATACACTCCGGCTCCAGCTCCTACTGTAGAAGCGCCTGCATATAAAACTCCTAAATTGGATTACTATGTACAATCTATCTACTTTGACTCCGACCAAGATGTTGCTCGTGCAGACCAATATCCAAACTTAACAGCTGCTGTAAATGCTGCTAACCAATATTCTCAAGACCAAGTTAAATTGATGGGTAACGCTGATACTGATGCAAATCCTCAATACAACATTGCTTTGTCTGAACGCCGCGTACAACATGTGGCTCAATATTTAGTTAACCATGGTGTATCTGCCGATCGTCTTATCGGTATTGCTAATGGTGATGTTAAACCAGTTGCAACTAACTCTACAGCAGCAGGTAAAGCTGAAAACCGTCGTGTAGACGTTTATATTCATCGCTAATCTCTAGACTAATCTAGATTAGGCCTACAATAAGTCCACCTTCAATCATGCTCTCTTGTTTATCGAGAATTCGAGCATGCGATAAGGTGGACTTTTGTGTTATACTAAAATTGCATACAATCCTAGGTCATACAATGTTCATTATGCTTTGGTAATGTATGCGATGTGAGAATCGTATAGTTATATAGGTGTAGCTTATTAATAGTGTTATGTGAAGTAGGTTATTATGAAAGAATTCAAATATTACAAACAGCTCATAGGAGCTATTATACTAGCGGGCATTATGATTATGATGGCACTACGTATAAGTGATATTGCTAGTGGTCTTGACGCTATCTTTACGGCTTTTGTTCCGCTCATTGTGGGTGCTTGTATTGCTTTCGTATTGGATATTCTAGTCGTTCGTTATGAACGATGGCTATGGCCTAAGTGTGACTCTGGATGGAAGTATAAAATACGTCGCCCGTTGAGTCTTTTGCTATCCTTTGTAACAATTAGTGTTATTGTGTATTTTATTGCTCGGATGGCGTTACCTCAATTGATTCATTCTATGTCGATTATTGTAGCTGCATCACCGCAATTGTATACGGATTTCCAAACATGGATGCAACATATTACAGAAACCATTCCAATGGCGTCGAATCAAACGATTATAGATGCCCTAAGTGGAGAGAATATTGCTAAATATACTCGTGAATGGGGGACAAAAGGTGGCACATATATTGTAAATGCAATGGGCACCGTATTGTCTTGGACTTTGAACATAGGTCTTGGCTTAATTTTTGCTGTTTATATGTTGCTTGATAAGGAACGCCTTATGTTACAAGGTAAACGTATATTAAAGGCTTATGCATCAGATGAGTGGGTAAGTCGAGTTAGTTATGTAACTCGTGTAGCAGTTCAAACATTCAGTAATTTTTTTGTAGGTCAGTTTATAGATGCCTTGGTTCTAGGCGTGATGGTAGGTATTACTTTATGGCTATTTAATATTGAATATGCTACAACGATTGCTTGTGTAATTGGTCTAACTGGTTTGATTCCACTATTAGGTATTTATGTTGGTGGTATCATTGGAGCCGTTATGCTACTTACTGTTAGCCCTATGGATGCTCTTATCTATGTAATTATTCTGGAGATACTACATCAAATTGAAAGTAACTTTATTTATCCTAAAATTGTAGGTAACTCTGTTGGATTACCAGGTTTGTGGGTATTTGCTGCTGTTATCGTAGGCGGTAGTTTGATGGGGGTTACTGGTATGTTGATCGGTGTACCTTTAGTGGCTACATGCTATAAACTGATTATGACTGATGTAGATGGGCGACTTGCATCTAATGAAGGTTTATAGTATATTGTCTAAATGATATGACTATTTACATATTTTTCGTGTTGCTGAATATAGCATGAACTTATAGAAATTCTAGTGTACTAATAGTTTGATTAATAGAAGCATAGTATCTAGTAGGAGGATTATAATGAATAAAAAGTTGATTTCTATGGCATTAACGGGGGTATTAGCAGTGGGCATGTTATTCGTTGCTACACCAAGTGTGGCAGATGCACGCAAAACAAAGCCTGAAACAAGTACGGATATTTCTGTAAAACGTGCACCTGGCGAGTCCATAGTTATGACTATGAGCCAAATTGGAACTATTTTCCAAAATCGCTATCCTAATGCGGCGCTTCATTCTGTAGAGCTCAACTCTAATGACTTGAACTATGGTTATAAAGTAGTTGGTTATAGTAAGTATCATCAGTACAAGATGAAAATTGATGTAATCACTGGTAATGCTTCTGATATGGAAGAGGGGGGCAAACCTAAGAAAGTTATTGGTGAGATTTTTAATAAAGATAAAGTTATTGAATCAACGCAAGCAGAACGTGTTGCAAAACAACAACTTGGAAATGATGCTGTTATGAAGGGCTGGAAAATTGAAGCTCATAATGGTAAAGTTTTATACTATGTGACTATGCATCAAGATGGTAAAAAAGTAGTTGTTACAGTAGATGCTGAGACAGGTGCTTATGTAGAACAATCTAAATCCTATAAATTACCACCTGAGCCAGATCAAGGCTTCGATGGTCGTAAAACAAATCTCGTTTGGGGTTCTGATATAGATATGGGCCGCTAACCTATCTATTGATGATTAATAAGAAAAGAGCCGAAGGCAATGCCTTTGGCTCTTTTTTGCGATTCCGATACTATAAAATATCGGTTGATAGTGCTCTTATGTTAGAATATTATTTTTTTACAATAGATATGTTTGCAACAAAAGGACTGCGCTTAAGTTTAGTCCTTTTATTATTTATAACTATAGTTGTATTACCAACGATTTTCGTAGTACACTTGTGTCCACATGATAACCTCGACGAGGGATGGATGTGGGCTCATAGTTTCGCCTACAGTGATAACGGATCTAGGGTCCATTTCACGAGTAATACCTTTTTCACGTAAACGTTTAGTGCGTTCAGAAGCAATTTCTTCGTTGATTGCTGTCAACGGAGTTACACCACTATTCATAAGGTTCACATAAGGCTGGAAGAGGATAGAGGCTTGAGGACCTACGACATGCATACCAAGGATATGGTTGGTGTCTTTATCTACCACAATTTTTACAAATCCATCGTTTATATCTCCAGGGTTGATACCCATTGCATAGCCTTTTGCAGTGGAGGAGTAGAAGTTCTTCCCAACTCCTACATTGTAACCCGCTTTGATAGCTTCAGCCTCTGTGAGACCTACACTACCAATTTCAGGATAGGAGAAAGTAACTTTTGGTAATGTATCATACCTTGCCCAACGGTAATCATCTTCACTTGTTGCATAGAAGAGATTGTGAGCAATGATATCTGCTTCGTAGTTTGCACGGTGACGGAATGCCGGCTCCCCATTGACATCACCTAAAGCGTAGATACCATCAACGGATGTTTCTAAAAATTCGTTAGTTTTGATCCAGCCTTTAGGCCGTGTTTCAATACCAGTATTTTCTAGGTGAAGTTCTTCCACAGCTGGACGGATACCTGCAGCTACAAGGATTTCTTCAACTTTAGTTTCTGTAATTTCGCCAGTAGTACGATCTTTAGTAACTACTACTTTAAGGCCATCCTCTTGGCGGATTTCAACAGTGTCTTGGTTTAGAAGTACGTTAATACCACGTTCTCTGTAGTTGTTAAGCAAGTGTTCCGATATATCTGCATCTTCTTTAGGAACTAAACGTACATTATGTTGTAGAATTGTTACTTTTGTACCAGCGGAATCAAATACATGAGCGAACTCAACACCAATCGGACCCGCACCAAGTACAGCAAGGGATTTATATGGTTGTTTAGGGAATTTATCACCAAAGAGACTTTCACTAGTAAGGAACCCTGATTCTTGAAGACCTGGTACATTAGGTACATTACTATAGCCACCAGTACCAAGGATAATTGTAGGCGCTGTAATTTCTACAATGCCAGACCCATCGTTAAGATGGATGTTCATCACTTTATCAGATACAAAGCTTGCTGCACCACGATACACATCTACGTTGTCATAGGCATTGTAATAATCATAGATGCCTGCAGATTCGTCAATTTTATGCCAAGTACGCTTGGACACAGTATGCCAGTCCATAGTAGCAGGTCCAACGTTAACGCCAATTTTTTTGAATTCTTTTGTTTCTTGAATTGCATTAGCTGCTGTAACCATAACTTTTGTAGGAATACAACCGCGAGTTAGACATGTACCACCAAATTTACCTTTTTCTATGATTGCCACTTTAAGGCCTTTTTTGAGCGCAGCATCAGCTACGATGGTTGCGCCGCCTGTACCAACTACAATAATATCGTATTGTTTCATGTTGATTCCTTCCTATATATCTACTAATAGTTATTATCATTAACTATATTATACCACTACATTGAAGAAAATCAATATAGTTTGTTAGTGATTGGTGAAAGTTTATATTTAGTTGATCCAAATACATAATATCATTTCCAGAAAATTAAGAGGCGCGGATATATGTAACTTTCACAAAGTCCTATAAAAGAATGTACAATTAGTTTACAAAAAAAGACGGCCCCAAAGGACCGTCTAAAAAAATTTTAGTTCCAATCTTGATGATAACCGCGTTTTGCATAATCAGCAGTAGCAGTGAAGAGGATATCTGTGCTAGAGTTAAGTGCAGTTTCCGTGGAATCTTGTAATACGCCGATAATAAAGCCTACGCCTACAACTTGCATTGCTACATCATTGGATATACCGAATAGGGAACAAGCCAATGGAATGAGTAGCAAGGAACCGCCTGCAACACCGGAAGCCCCACATGCACCAATAGTGGCAATAACAGATAATAGGATTGCGGTAGGAATATCTACAACGATACCTAATGTATGCGCCGCAGCTAATGTCATGATTGTGATTGTAATTGCTGCACCACCCATATTGATTGTAGCTCCTAATGGAATGGATACGGAATACATATCTGGATTAAGTTTCAATCGTTTGGCTAAATCAAGGTTTACGGGAATGTTTGCAGCAGAACTACGTGTAAAGAACGCATAGATTGCAGATTCTCGTAAGCATTTGAATACCAATGGGTATGGATTACGACGAAGGTAAATAAAGGATAAAATTGGATTGATTACTAGTGCTACAAAGATCATAGAACCAAGTAATAATACGAGTAATTGAAAGTACCCAATCAAGGCTTCGATGCCGTTAGTAGCAATGGATTCTGCTACAAGGCCCATAATACCAAGAGGGGCGAATCGAATGATCCAACCTACTACAGTAGTAATAGCTTGTGCAATGGACTCCATAACTTCCTTCGTATTCATCGGTGCATGGCGTAAAGCACCACCAATGATAAGTGCCCAACCTAAAATACCGATGTAGTTAGCAGTCATTAATGCTTTTACTGGATTATCAACTACATTTTTTAGTAATGTTGTCATAACCTCTACGATACCTTGTGGTGGTGCGGCATCGGCGGCACCTGCTGCTAGGTGTAATGTAGTAGGGAAAAAGAAGCTTACGATTACTGCTAAAGCCGCAGATAGGAATGTACCTAGTAAATATAAGGTTATAACAG
This sequence comes from Veillonella parvula, assembly GCF_032550495.1. Lineage (GTDB taxonomy): Bacteria > Bacillota > Negativicutes > Veillonellales > Veillonellaceae > Veillonella > Veillonella parvula_G. The sequence continues at coordinate 26,540 of NZ_JAWFZJ010000007.1, forward strand.
AGCCCATACCTGTCTTTTGTCCAGAGCGATGTTTACTAATCGCAGCAATTACTAAGAAAAATACGAGGATAGGGGCGATACCTTTTAGCGCTCCAACGAAGAGGACTCCTAATAAAGCAAGTTCATTGGCCACATCGGGCATATAAAGAGCAGTTAAAATACCAATAATCAAACCTATGATAATTTGTTGGATTAGACTGACTCTATTGATTGATTTTACAAATCGATTCATAGTACACTCCAATACTTATATAAAAACAAATAAAATCCCATGATAAAGTATCCTTTCAACATGGACATATGTCATTATACAACGAACATGAAATGGTGGCAATAGATATTATAATCGATAGTCGTATATATTTATTATGAATATAGGTAAAAAATAAATATGTGTGTTTAGTTCTATATTATGTAGCGGAAAATACTAAATACCAGTGTTTTTAGTAGGTATGTATATATTACATAGTCACTATATAGAGTATATATATTAGGATTCTTTTTAGCGTTCCTATAGTGTGGTATACTATGCCATATATAATTCTTGAACATAGTTCTTGATTTGTGAAAGGTCCATAATGAATACTAAAGAATTTAAAACGTATGCAGATAAAGAGAAATTTGTACAAGGCGTTTTTTCTAATATTGCAAAAAACTATGACTTAATGAATACGGTGTTAAGCTTTGGACAAGATTATTTTTGGCGTAAATTCTCTGTAAAAGCGATGAATATCGGTCCTCACCAATATGTACTTGATGTGGCATGTGGCACTTGTGTATTTACGAAGGAAGCATTACGTCAAGAGCCCACTTTGAAGGTAGAGGCATTAGATTTTAATAGTGAAATGCTAAATCAAGGTCGTGTTCGTATTGAGGCTACTGGTTTACTTAATCAAGTAAATTTAGTACAAGGTGATGCCATGGCCTTACCATATGAGGATAATACATTTGATGCTGCAATGAGTGGCTTTGCAATGCGAAATGTTCCAGATATTAAGCAGGTATTGTCTGAAATGCAACGCGTGGTAAAACCAGGAGGGAAGGTTGTGGTGTTAGAACTTGCAAAACCAAGTATGTTTGGGTTTAAACAGTTATATAACTTCTATTTTTCATATATATTGCCTATTATAGGAAAATTGAGCAAAGATAACTCTTCCTATGCCTGGCTTCCAGAATCTTTACGTAGATACCCTCATCAAAGTGAGATTTTAGAAATCTGGAAATCTCTAGGATATGAAAATGCCACCTATCATGAATTGACAGGCGGCATTGTAGCTGTACACGAAGGTGTGGTACCGGAAAATTCTATTGTAGATAATAAGTGATGTTAGCGTCTTGGGAAACTATTAAAGAGCCTTTTTCTACAGGTGTAGCAGTTTCGAGAGCTGCTTTTAGCATTACTGGGTTACGATAGTAACCAGAGTCCATTGTGCTAGTTTCAGTTGTGCTAATGGAAACAGTTTTTACTGGTCCCAATGTACGACCGAGGGCAGCTGCGATAACTTCTGCTTTATGGCGACCGTTTTGAATCGCTTCTGTAGTTAAAGAATCAGATAATTGTTGAGACACATCATTTTGGAATGAAAGGTTGTTAATGTCGTTAGCACCAGCGCTAACAGCGGCATCGACAACCTTTCCTACGTTATCAAGGTTATTGATCTTAACTGTTACATGATTTGATACATTGTAACCTGTATTGATGCGTTTGCCGTCTTGATAGTCGCTCGTTGGATTGATGGAAATGCTAGATGTATAGATGTCTTTTTTTGCAACACCTAAGTTAGCTAATTGACTAATTAAATTACTCATAATACGATCATTATTAGATTTTGCAGCATTGATATTGGTATTTTGGCTTGTAATACCAAGTGTTAAAATCGCATAGTTAGGTGCTACAGATCGAGACGCTTGACCAGTAATATTAATTTCTGAAGTATCAAATGTGCCCTGTGGTGCAGCTAATGTGGTAGTTCCCATAGTAGCACATATAGCAGCTATAGCTACAGCTTTTGATAATAAATGTTTTGATAGTTTCATACTCAATCTCCTTACAATAATGTAATATTCATATTGGTAAACGCTAATAAAAGAAAACTAATTTGTGCTGAAAGTTCTTTATTACAGCTACATTGTACATGATTAATTGTGTAAAATCAATTATTAGGTTTATAGTTAAAAATGAAAATAAAATGAAGATTTTGTAAAATTGAGAATTGGGGGTTGCGATTATATTTTCATTGTACTATAATATGCATACAGTCGTTTGAGCGGCTGTTTCTTAATGAGTGTAGCAATACACTTAGAGGTTTAAAATAAACTTCAAAAAAGATTATAAAATGTGTTGACATGAAAGTGGTCATAATGTTATTATAATCAAGTCGTCAATTACGACAGTACTTAATAATGAAGTAGTGCAAATTGATAACAGATCTTTGAAAACTGAACAATGATAGGTAATCAATCATAACGATTGAACATATGCCAGAGTGCGGGTTTTGACATAGTCAAAACCAACCATAATTCAAAGTTACTTAAAAGTAACGACAACAAATAATGAGCTATTCAAATAGCTTCAAGATATCTTGGAGAGTTTGATCCTGGCTCAGGACGAACGCTGGCGGCGTGCTTAACACATGCAAGTCGAACGAAGA
>NZ_JAWFZJ010000008.1:0-24483 GCF_032550495.1 Veillonella parvula
GTGATTGCAGCAGTCAAAGTAGTTTTACCATGGTCAACGTGACCGATTGTACCGATGTTAACATGCGGTTTCGTACGTTCAAATTTTTCTTTTGCCATTTTAAATTATCCTCCGAGGAAAATAGTAATTCTATTAATCTAATATGAGATTAACCGTTTTTCTTTGCTTGAATTTCTTCAGCAATTTTCTTAGGAACTTCTTCGTAATGATCGAATGTCATAGAGTAGTTACCACGGCCTTGCGTTTTGGAACGAAGGTCAGTTGCGTAACCGAACATTTCACTCAATGGAACATATGCTTTGATATGTTGGGAACCATTACGAGCTTCCATGCCGTCCATACGACCACGACGAGAGTTCAAGTCACCGATAACGTCGCCCATGTATTCTTCAGGAACGTCTACTTCTACAGCCATGTATGGTTCAAGCAATGCAGGGTCTGCTTTGCGAGCACCTTCTTTGAAGCCCATAGAACCAGCAATTTTGAAGGCCATTTCGTTGGAGTCAACGTCATGGTAGGAACCATCAAATACGATAACTTTAACATCAACCATAGGGTACCCAGCGATAACACCGGATTCCATAGCTTCTTTAACACCGCTTTCAACAGGTCCGATGTATTCACGAGGAATCGCACCACCTACAACCTTGTTTTCAAACTCGAAGCCAGCACCTGGTTCTTGAGGAATCAATTCCAACCAGCAGTGACCATATTGACCACGACCACCAGATTGACGTACGAATTTACCTTCAGCCTTAACAGCTTTACGGATAGTTTCGCGATATGCTACTTGAGGTTTACCTACGTTACAATCTACTTTGAATTCACGGTTCATACGGTCAACGATGATATCCAAGTGAAGTTCGCCCATACCGGAAATAATAGTTTGACCTGTTTCTTCATCAGTACGAACTTTGAAAGTAGGATCTTCTTCTGCCAAACGAGCAAGAGCTGTACCCATTTTTTCTTGGTCAGCTTTTGTTTTAGGTTCAACAGCAACGGAGATAACTGGTTCAGGGAATTCCATGGACTCAAGGATTACAGGAGATTTTTCATCACACAATGTGTCGCCTGTAGTAGTATCCTTTAAGCCAACCGCCGCAGCGATGTCACCAGAATATACGCGTTCGATTTCTTTACGGGAGTTAGCGTGCATTTGAAGAATACGACCGATACGTTCTTTTTTACCTTTAGTGGAGTTGAAAACGTAGGAGCCGGATTCCAATGTACCGGAGTACACACGGAAGAACGCTAATTTACCAACATAAGGGTCAGCCATGATTTTGAATGCCAATGCGGAGAATGGCTCTTCATCGGAAGAAGGACGAGTTGTTTCTTCTTCAGTACCAGGAACAACACCTTTAATAGGTGGGATGTCGATTGGAGCTGGCATGTAATCGATAACAGCATCCAATAACATTTGAACACCTTTATTTTTATAGGAAGAACCACAAAGAACTGGGAATAATTGGTTAGCAATAACAGCTTTACGCAATGCCGCTTTCAATTCTTCCACAGAAATTTCTTCGCCTTCCAAATATTTCATCATGATATCATCATCTGTTTCAGCGATAGCATCGATCATCATTTCGCGACGAGCTTCTGCTACTTCTTGATATTCAGCAGGGATATCAGTGATTTCATATTCTTTACCGTCATCGGATTTATAAATTTCCGCTTTCATAGTCATCAAGTCAATGATGCCTTCGAAAGTATCTTCAGCACCGATTGGTACTTGGATAGCTACGGAATTTGCACCCAAACGAGCTTTCATCATGTCAACTACGTTGAAGAAGTCAGCACCTACAGTATCCATCTTATTTACATAAGCGATACGAGGTACGCCGTAGTTAGAAGCCTGACGCCATACTGTTTCGGATTGAGGTTCAACGCCACCTTTAGCACTGAACACCGCAACAGAACCGTCAAGTACACGTAGAGAACGTTCTACTTCTACAGTAAAGTCAACGTGACCAGGAGTATCGATGATATTGATACGATGTTCTTTCCATTGACAAGTTGTTGCAGCAGAAGTGATTGTGATACCACGTTCTTGCTCTTGCTCCATCCAGTCCATCGTAGCAGCGCCTTCATGTACTTCGCCGATCTTGTGAACGATACCTGTATAGTAGAGGATACGTTCTGTAGTTGTTGTTTTACCAGCATCGATGTGAGCCATGATACCGATATTACGAGTTTTTGCTAAGGAAAACTCTCTTGCCACAGTTGTCACCTCTTATTACCAACGATAATGAGCAAATGCTTTATTAGCTTCTGCCATTTTATGAGTATCTTCTTTTTTCTTGATTGCAGCGCCTGCATTGTTGAAAGCGTCCATCAATTCGCCTGCCAAACGTTCTTTCATAGTGCGTTCACCACGAAGACGAGCATAATTTACAACCCAACGAATACCGAGGGTTTGACGGCGATCAGCACGAACTTCAACTGGCACTTGATAGTTCGCACCACCGATACGGCGAGCACGTACTTCAAGTACAGGCATAACATTTTTCAATGCTTGATCAAAAACTTCCATTGGGTCTTGACCCATTTTGGAACGAATAATTTCGAATGCATCATATACGATAGTTTCAGCAATGCCTTTTTTACCATCGTACATAACTTTGTTAATGAAACGTGTTACTAATTTGCTGTTGTACACCGGATCTGGAAGTACATCACGTTTCGGAACAGGGCCTTTTCTTGGCATGTTCAATTCCTCCTTTATAATGATGTGTGTTAATTTCGTTTAATGGCTAAAATTATTTTTTAGCTTTTTTCGCGCCGTATTTGGAACGACTTTGCATACGATTTTGTACGCCAGCTGTATCCAATGCACCACGAACGATGTGATAACGCACACCTGGAAGGTCTTTTACACGACCGCCTCTGATAAGTACAACACTGTGTTCTTGTAAATTGTGACCAATGCCTGGGATGTAAGCAGTTACTTCAATAGCGTTTGTCAAACGTACACGGGCAACTTTACGAAGCGCGGAGTTTGGTTTCTTTGGAGTAGCTGTGTACACACGAGTACATACACCACGTTTTTGTGGAGATTCTTGAAGGGCAGGAGCTGTAGATTTTTTAGTCAAGCTCATGCGGCCTTTGCGTACTAGCTGATTAATTGTTGGCATTTGGGCACCTCCTTTCCAAATTTGAGATTTATAATTGATCCGTCATAACAAAGTGTTACATCGGATATTACCAAGATTAACGTAGGACGCCTACAGCTGTGGCCCGCACCTTAATGCGACACGCACGACCGAGATCATCCATGGTGTGCTCGTCATTCACAGGTATTCCCTGTTCTTCACAAGCAATCCGTAAAGGCTGTACCACACGTTCATCACTATCACAACCCAGGAACACGTACTTCACAGCACCTTTAGCAATTTGTTTCAACGTTTGCTTGGCACCGATTGTTTTGTTCACCGACTTCAGATGGGCAATGTCCATTGTACTAATTCTCCTTACGAAATTATGCCCATTAGGCATACCTCGCCTAAAGCACTATGTAAGTATATCAATTACAGCAGTCCATGTCAAACAATTTCCAATGTCACACACCGCTCTATAGCTGCATTTTATGTGTACACTCATCCGTGTGTCTCATTCAATCTTAAATTATAAATGAAGAGTGATTTTTTATTCATATATCATTATTTTCATGTATAAATAATCATTCTATGCATTTGCTATTATTTTTTCTTTTACCAACTATGCAAAATTAATATAAACACCATTTTATTATGATATAAATTAATACAGAACAAATATTTGTATTTATAAATTACTAAAGAAAGGAGATTATATGATTAAACTCATTAAACGTTATTCAAACTTTAATCCCCCTGTAATTATAGGTAGCTTGTCTATCGTCTTAGGGCTAAGCTTATGTGCCCTTCTGATTCCGCAAATATCTCAAACGATCCTCCAAGGGATTCGTGATATTATATTTGAAGATTTCAGCTGGTTTTATGTTTTATCCATAAGTCTCTTCTTTATCTTCAATATCTTTCTTGCACTTAGTTCGCTAGGTGACATCAAACTTGGTAGCGACGATGAAGAAGCGGAATTCTCTTATACAGCTTGGCTCGCCATGTTATTTGCGGCAGGTACCGGTGTAGGTCTCATGTTCTTCGGTACTGCTGAACCGCTCTCACATTATCACTCCGCTGTAGGCTTAGTCGATGGTGCTCCTAGCGCCAAGGAAGCGTTATTCCGCTCCATCTTCCACTGGGGCATCAATGCATGGACGGTATACGGAATTATGGCTTTAGCATTAGCGTATTTTGGTTTTCGCTATAAGTTGCCATTATCACTACGTTCATGTTTCTATCCGCTGTGGAAGGATAAGATCAATGGCCCACGAGGGCACATTATCGATATCATCGCACTTTGTGTAACTTTATTAGGTATCGTAACCACCTTAGGATTTGGTGCGGCCCAACTAGGTGCAGGGTTCCTATATATTGATATCATCTCCACTAATGACTTTTCCGCCCAAACGGTCATCATTATCATCATTATGTCCATTGCCGTTCTATCTGCTGTTACAGGTATTGATAAAGGCGTTAAGCTGCTCAGCGAAATTAATATATCTGTTGCATTAGTCTTAATGCTTTTTGTACTCTGTGCAGGTCCTACATTACTCCTATTAAATACAATGGTAGAAAACTTTGGATACTATCTATCACATATTTTAGGGCAAAGCTTCTATACATCTATCTATACACCAGAAACCCGTCCATGGTTCTTCAGCTGGACCATACTATTCTGGGCTTGGTGGTTATCTTGGGCACCATTTGTAGGCATGTTCATTGCGCGTATTTCAAAAGGTAGGACTATTCGAGAGTTCATCTTTGGGGTACTCATTATTCCAACTGTATTTACTATCGTTTGGTTTACTATCTTTGGTAATACTGCAATTTATATCGATGAAACTGTAGCAAACGGTGCACTCGGTGCATTAACCGACAAACCAGAACAACTACTCTTTGCATTCCTTGAATATTTACCTTTATCCGGTTTAACTAGTCTTCTATCGATTATCGTATTAGCATTATTTTTTATTACATCTGCCGATTCAGGCATTTATGTATTGAATAATATTGCGGCCTATGATAAATCCACTTCATCTCCAAAGTGGCAATACTTGATGTGGGGCTCTGTAATGTCCTTTCTTGCCATCAGTTTGCTCAGCATTGGTGGGCTTAATGTACTACAATCGGTAACGCTCATTCTCGCCTTACCATTTGCAGCCTTAATGGTTATCATGTGCTACAGCTTATGGCAAGGATTATTGACAGATACGCAATACTTTAACACAAAACTTTCAACCACATCCATCTACTGGGACAGCAAGAACTGGAAACAAGGTCTTGCCAAAATACTCAACCAAACGCAGTCGGAAGATGTTATTTCCTTTATGAAAACAACAGCACTGCCTGCTATGTATCAGCTCAATAAAGAATTAACCGAAGAGTACGGATTAACTACGAGAATTGACAAACATTTCAACGGTAACGACGCCTCCGTAGAGTTAACCATCGAAAAAGAATCAATGCGCAACTTTACCTACGGCATCAAACTCGTTACGCAAGAGGTATCGGATCATCTCATCGAAGATCCCAACATTCCTCACATTACTGAAAGCACCAACGCAATCCCTATGACATATTTCAGTGACGGGCGCGCCGGATACGATGCGCAGTATATGACACGGGAGGATATCATTACCGATATCATTCGACAGTACGAACGATATCTTACTTTATCGGATGACGTCGGTTATGACATCATGTCTCATGACGCGGAAGAAGCAGCTGAATAGAAACCAATAATACCTATAACAAAAGGGTGCACCTCGCAGGTGCACCCTTTTTATTATGTCGCACAATATCAACTATGCAACAGGTCTATACAGTTAATATAGCTTAACGGCTAATCCAAAGTAATTAATCTTCAGACATAACCTCTTCTGTAATATCAATGATTTCAGGTGTATTTTTTACAACTTCAATCTTACGGTAACGACTCATGCCTGTACCAGCAGGAATCAACTTACCGATAATTACGTTTTCTTTCAAGCCCAACAATGGATCGATTTTACCCTTGATAGCAGCGTCGGTAAGAACACGTGTTGTTTCTTGGAAGGACGCAGCGGACAAGAAGGAGTCCGTTGCCAAAGCGGCTTTCGTAATACCCAATAGCGTGCGTTTGCCTGTAGCATTTTCACGACCATTGAGGGTAAGACGACGGTTTTCTTCGTCAAAGGTATTAACGTCCACCATATCCCCTGGAAGCATATCCGCATCGCCAGCTGTTTCAATTTTAACTTTATGAAGCATTTGACGAACGATAACTTCGATATGTTTATCGTTAATTTCTACACCTTGGGATTTGTATACTTTTTGTACTTCGTATACGAGATAACGTTGAGTCGCTTCAGTACCCATGACGCGCATGATGTCATGAGGATTGATGGAACCTTCTGTTAAACGAGCGCCCAAGGATACCACGTCACCGTCTTTAACGATAATGCGCGAACCGTAAGGAATGAGGTAATCAAGTTCAATACCATCTTCACCAGTGATAAAGATAGTGTTCGTACCTTTCTTACCTTCATTAGGTACAACGCGAACTGTACCTTCGTTTTCGGCAATGATAGCATTACGTTTTGGTTTACGAGCTTCGAACAATTCTTCGACACGTGGCAAACCTTGTGTAATATCGTCACCTGCGACACCACCAGTATGGAATGTACGCATTGTCAACTGAGTACCAGGTTCACCGATGGATTGTGCCGCAATGATACCTACAGCTTCACCAACTTGAACTTGGTTGCCAGTTCCTAGATCACGACCATAGCACTTGCGGCATACGCCATATGGGCTACGGCAAGTCAATACGGAACGGATTTTTACTGTTTCATAATGTTTTACAACTTCATCAGCTAACGCCTCTGTGATTTCACCATTAAGAGGAACGATGACTTCGCCAGTTTCCTTATTAACTAATTCTTCAGCTGCAATACGACCTACGATACGGTCTTTTAATGGCTCGATAACACCAGTGCCTTCAACGATAGCTTCCACTTCAATACCGTGGATTTCATTGTTCCGCACTTGTACTTCTTTTACATCGGAGTTAAGGATAGCTTCGATGCCTTCTTCTGTAAGACGTGTATCAGCTGGGAAGATTTCTACACCTTCGCTGTCAACGATTGCTTGTACAGTATCCTTGTTCAACATATTTTGAACCATAGTTTCTTTCAATGTTGCACGGATACTATCGTCGCTTTCACCAAGAATAATTTTTTGAACCAAGTTAGTATGATTAATATCGCTATCAGAGCCCAAATGTGCACCGCGCAATGCGATAGATGTAACACCAGCTTCAGCAATATCTGCCAAGCATTGTTCATCCAAGATAGTTTCAGCTGGTACAACAAGTTCCCCTGTTTCAGCATTCACAACATCTTTATCTAAAACGCGACCAATGAGTTTATCCTTAAGCAATTCTAATGCTTGACGTGGAGATGTAGCCAAACGAGCACGTTCACGAACGAGATCGATACCTACAACGTCACAATCGTCCTCACGAACGATTACATCTTGAGATACGTCAACAAGACGACGTGTCAAGTAACCAGAGTCAGCTGTACGAAGCGCTGTATCGGCCAAACCTTTACGCGCACCATGAGAGGATGTAAAGTAATCCAATACAGTCAAACCTTCTTTAAAGTTTGCTTTGATTGGTAAGTCGATGATACGACCAGATGGATCGGCCATCAAACCACGCATACCAGCAAGCTGACGAATTTGTTGTTTATTACCGCGGGCACCAGAGATAGCCATCATGTAAACAGGGTTAAAGCCGTCTTTATCGCACGCCATATTATCCATCATCGCATCGGTAACATCTTCTGTTGCCTTTGTCCATAATTGGATAGTTTTACGGTAACGTTCTTCCTCTGTAATAAGACCACGGCGGTACATACGAGATACTTTTTCTACCTCTTGTTCCGCTGTATCTAACAAGCTAGTTTTAACTTCTGGTACTTTAATATCAGCAATAGCTACAGTCATACCTGCGCGACGAGCGAAGGAGTAACCCAAGGACTTGATGCGGTCCAATAGTTCTGCTGTTTTTTCATTACCAAACAATTGGAAACATTGATCAACCAATTTACCAACTGTTTTCTTATCCATAACCTTACCTAAAGAGTAAGTGCCATCTTCACGTTTCTCGTATTGCCACAATTCTGGGAATAAAGCATTGTTGAAGATCAAGCGACCTGCTGTTGTTTCTACACGGCCATGATCAGGTAAACGGATATAAAGAATATCTTGCAAACCAATGATATGAGACTCATAGGCAAGCATAACTTCATCATAGGTAGCAAATGTTTTTGCTTTATCACGAGTATCTTCGCGTACAACTGTTAGGTAATATGTACCTAAGATCATATCTTGAGAAGGTACTGCTACTGGCTTGCCGTCCTTAGTAGACAAAATATTATGGCTAGAAAGCATCAATGTACGAGCTTCCGCTTGTGCTTCTACGGACAATGGTAAGTGACACGCCATTTGGTCACCGTCAAAGTCGGCATTGAAGGCTGTACATACTAATGGATGCAATTTGATAGCACGACCTTCCCAAAGGATTGGTTCGAAGGCTTGGATACCAAGTCTATGCAATGTAGGGGCACGGTTCAAGAGAACTGGATGTTCTTTAATTACCTCTTCCAAGGATTCCCACACGCCAGGGCCAATTCTTTCAACTTGGCGTTTAGCAGCCTTGATGTTGGATGCTTGACCGCGTTCTACCAAACGTTTCATAACGAATGGTTTGAACAATTCTAATGCCATTTCTTTTGGCAAACCACATTGGTGCATTTTAAGTTCAGGACCTACTACGATTACGGAACGACCGGAGTAGTCAACACGTTTACCGAGCAAGTTTTGACGGAAACGACCTTGTTTACCTTTAAGCATGTCGGACAAGGATTTCAATGGGCGGTTACCAGGACCTGTAACAGGACGACCGCGACGACCATTATCAATCAATGCATCAACCGCTTCTTGAAGCATGCGTTTTTCGTTGCGCACGATGATATCAGGAGCACCCAAGTCGAGTAAACGTTTCAAACGGTTGTTACGGTTGATAACACGACGGTATAAATCGTTGAGGTCAGATGTAGCAAAACGGCCACCATCTAATTGGACCATAGGACGCAATTCAGGTGGGATTACAGGAACGATGTCCATAATCATCCATTCTGGACGGTTCCCAGATTGACGGAATGCTTCTACTACTTCCAAACGACGAACTGCACGGATTTTACGTTGACCACTAGCAGTGTTCAACTCTTCGCGCAATTCGGCATTCAATGCTTCAAGATCAAGTTCTGATAAGAGAGCTTTTACCGCTTCAGCACCCATGTCGATACATGCGAAGAGAACCTCTTCAGCAGCGCCTAACTCATAGCGTTCTTCGCGAGTTAATTCTTCGTATTCCTTATCAGCTTCTGGTATTGTTGCATCATCACGAAGAGCCGCATTATAGCGCTCTTTGCGTTGTGCTTCACGAACAATAGCTAAACGTTCATTACGTTGAGCCACTGTTTCGATTACGACGGATTTACCACCGATAGTATAACCGTCTTCATTAAATTGAGCTTCGTATTCGCGGTATTCTTGCTCGGACAACAATTGACGTTTTGTCAATGGTGTACCAGCTGGATCTACTACGATGTAGGAAGCAAAGTATAATACGCGTTCCAAAGAACGTGGTGATATGTCAAGGATAAGACCCATACGGGATGGGATTCCTTTGAAGTACCAAATGTGAGATACAGGAGTAGCCAATTGAATATGGCCCATACGTTCACGACGTACTTTCGCACGAGTAACCTCTACACCACATTTGTCGCAGACTACGCCTTTATGGCGGATGCGTTTATATTTGCCGCAGTGACATTCCCAGTCCTTTGTTGGTCCAAAAATGCGTTCGCAGAATAGACCATCACGTTCTGGCTTCAACGTACGGTAGTTAATTGTTTCAGGTTTCTTAACTTCCCCATGAGACCAGGATAAAATCTGCTCTGGAGAGGCTAAACCGATTCGCATGGAATCGAATTCATTTACGTCTAGCACTACTATCGCTCCCTTCCTTATAGATAGTTTTAGTCTTCATCGTTAGAGGAGTCGCCCATTGGGTACGCCAATTGGCTAAGGATATCATCTTCACCGCCATTATCAGCTGGTAAGTCTTCCTCTTCCTCTACTTCTGGTTCTACTACAGTTACTTCATCAGTTTCTACAGCACTGCCTTCCATAACTTCTTCAATACCAGTTTCTACCACCTCATCTTCGTCCTCAAGTTCTTTCATAACAACTTCTTCTTGATCTTCGTTCAAGATTTTTACATCGAGACCGATACTTTGAAGTTCTTTAAGCAATACCTTGAAGGACTCAGGTACACCTGGTTCAGGGATGTTTTCGCCTTTAACGATTTTTTCGTATGCTTTCACACGACCAACAACGTCGTCAGACTTAACAGTTAATAGCTCTTGAAGGGTATAGGCTGCGCCATATGCTTCTAGAGCCCAAACTTCCATTTCCCCGAAACGTTGGCCACCGAACTGAGCTTTACCGCCCAAAGGTTGTTGTGTAACAAGGGAGTACGGACCTGTAGAACGAGCATGGATTTTGTCATCAACCAAATGATGGAGTTTAAGCATGTAAACGTAACCAACAGTAACGCGGTTATCCATCGGTTCACCAGTACGACCATCATATAGAACAGTTTTACCATCATCAGGACGACCTGCAATCGCCAATGTTTCGAATACGTCCTTTTCGTGAGCACCATCAAATACAGGTGTAGCAATATGAATACCTGCTACATCTGGTTTTGGCATGCCATATTTGTCAAAATCATAGCCAAGGCTTTCCAACTCTTTGCGAATTTCAACGCGTTTTTCTTCAGCAGAGTGAATGTTGTTAAGAGTATTCTTGACTTTGCTAATTGCCTCTAATTCTTCTACAAGCGCAGGATCCATTTCAGGAGCCTCTTCTTCAGAATCAAAGAATTCTACATGAAGTGCATTGTATTTAGCTTCAATAGCTTTAAGCTCTTGGTAACGAGCTTCGCCACCCATAGCATCCAATTTCTTTTGCGCTGCTGCTTCTACATGTTTTAAAATTTTAGTTTTCAAAGCAATGATTTGCTCATTTTCTTCGAAATGATTTACCGTAACATCTTCCGCAACTTTCGCTTCCAATACCTCAATTTGAGCATAAAGGTCGCGGATTGCATCGATTTGTTCCCAGTAAGATGCATCAGTACGGGCTTCTTTCAACACGTTTTGAATGTGAAGGTCTGTAGCTTTGATTTTCATACCTAAGCCTTGAACAGCCCACCCCAAGTGAGTTTCAAGAACCTGACCGATGTTCATACGAGAAGGTACGCCCAATGGGTTCAATACGATTTGTACTGGAGTACCATCTGGAAGGAATGGCATATCTTCTTTTCTCATAACGCGAGAAACGACACCTTTGTTACCATGACGGCCCGCCATTTTATCGCCTTCATGAATCTTACGTTTTTGAGCGATATATACGCGAACAAGTTTATTTACGCCTGGTTGTAATTCATCGCCATTTTCACGGGTAAAGACTTTTACATCTACGACTTTACCAGATTCACCATGAGGCACGCGCAAGGAAGTGTCGCGAACTTCACGTTCTTTGTCACCAAAAATAGCACGCAACAAACGTTCTTCTGGAGTAAGCTCAGTTTCACCTTTTGGAGTAGCTTTACCTACAAGGATATCGCCAGGATGTACTTCTGCACCAATGCAGATAATACCATCTTCGTCTAAGTTTTTAAGTGTGTCGTCACCTGTATTAGGCAACTCACGAGTAATTTCTTCAGCACCTAATTTGGTATCACGAGCATCACATTCGTATTCTTCAATATGAATGGATGTATAGATATCTTCTTTGCAGAGTTCTTCACTAAGCAAGATAGCATCTTCGTAGTTATAACCTTCCCAAGGCATGAACGCTACAAGAACGTTATAACCTAATGCCAATTCGCCGCCATCTGTAGCAGGACCATCAGCCAATACTTGGCCTTTTACAACATGGTCCCCACGATTGACGATTGGTTTTTGGTTAAAGCACGTGGATTGGTTAGAACGAAGGAATTTATTCAAATGGTATGTATCAACACGACCATCGCTATCGCGAAGAACGTGGATTTCATTACCCCAACAACGTACAACTTTACCCGCTTCACGCGCCAATACGCAAACACCAGAGTCAGTAGCTGCTGTATATTCCATACCTGTACCAACAAGTGGTGCTTGAGCGCGCAAAAGTGGTACCGCTTGACGTTGCATGTTCGCGCCCATCAAGGCACGGTTAGCATCGTCATTTTCAAGGAATGGAATCATAGCTGTACCAATAGATACAACTTCTTTTGGACTAACGTCCATATAGTCAACCTTATCCGGTGTAACTTCTAATACATCATGACCACGACGACAAGCTACGTGTTCAGTTGTGAAGTACCCCTCTGCATCAAGTGGAGAGTTCGCTTGGGCAATTGTCATGCCTTCTTCTTCATCAGCTGTCATGTATACTACGCTGTCAGATACGCGCACTTTAACAACCTTGTCAGCATCCTTGCCTTTACCATACACTTTTTCTACTTTACGGTATGGTGCTTCGATGAAGCCAAATTCGTTTACCTTTGCATAGTTGGACAAGGAGTTAATCAAGCCAATGTTTGGACCTTCTGGAGTTTCAATAGGACACATACGGCCATAGTGAGAATGATGCACGTCACGAACTTCGAAACCTGCACGCTCACGAGACAAGCCGCCAGGGCCAAGGGCAGAAAGACGACGTTTGTGAGTCAATTCCGCCAATGGGTTTGTTTGGTCCATGAACTGAGACAATTGAGAAGAACCAAAGAATTCTTTGATAGCTGCCACTACAGGGCGAATATTAATCAACGCTTGAGGTGTAATGGATTCAGTTTCTTGAATGGTCATGCGCTCACGAACAACACGTTCCATACGAGTTAAACCGATACGGAATTGGTTTTGTAACAATTCACCTACGCAACGAAGGCGACGGTTACCCAAGTGGTCGATATCATCTGTATGACCTGCACCATCCATAAGGTTGAGCAAGTAAGAAATGTTAGCGATCATGTCTTCACGTGTTACTGTACGGTGATCATATGGTAAATTGCAGTTATTACAGATAACTTTAGACTCTACACCATCATTATTTACGATGTAGAATTCAGCAAAACCTTCACCATCGAAAACATGGCTATTAGCAACGATATCAAGTTGTTCTTCCCCAACTTGTACGCCTGCATCAAGGATAATTTCGCCAGTTTCTGGATCTACAATTGGTTGAGCCAATGTTTGACCCAACATACGTTGGCGCCAGCCAAGTTTTTTGTTCAATTTATAACGACCAACGCGCGCTAAGTCATAACGGCGTGCATCGAAGAACAAGTTATCGAACAAATTACGAGCAGACTCTACAGTAGGAGGCTCACCTGGACGTAATTTTTTATAGATTTCAACCAATGCTTCATCAGCAGATTGAGTTGTATCTTTTTCTAATGTACGAACGATGCGTTCATCATATACTGGTAAACCATCTTCATCAGTTTTACCATTCCAGAAGAGGTCTAGAATGCTTTCATTAGTATCCCAACCTAATGCACGTACCAATACAGTAGCTGGTAATTTACGGTTACGGTCAATACGGACAGCTACCACTTCACTAGCATCTGTTTCAAGTTCAATCCATGCACCACGGTTAGGAATAACTGTGGAATCATACAAACGGTTACCCATTGTATCGATTTCTTTATTGTAGTAAACGCCTGGAGAACGTACCAATTGGGATACGATAACACGTTCTGCACCATTGATGATGAAAGTACCTGTATCCGTCATCAATGGGAAATCGCCCATGAATACTTCTTGTTCTTTAATGTCCATATTTTCTGGATCATTATTTACCAAGCGAATATTTACACGAAGTGGTGCTGCGTAAGTAGCATCACGGTTTTTACATTCATTAATATCATACTTAGGTTCACCTAAGCTGAAACCTTCAAAAGAAAGTACTAGATTACCTGAATTGTCTTTAATCGGAGAAATATCGTTGAAAATATTTTGTAAACCACTCTCCAAGAACCACTCATACGATTTACGTTGAATGTCCAATAAATGTGGCATCTTGATAACTTCGTTAATTTTAGCGTACGTATAACGAGTTCGTTTGCCTACCTGTTCAGGTTTGAACATATTTGCTTTCACCCCTATCAAAACACACTGGTCTACCATTTTCTATAACGGCATGAAAAAGACATCTTACAGGTCTCAGTTTTCCTGCTCGGGCAACGTCAAATAAAGCAAGGTCCATTTCATTTTTAAAATAACCTTGCTTCCCATTAACCAAGCACAACCTTGGAAGAAAACCTCATCACTATTTGTGTTATAGTTTTTACATCCAAAAGCAGAAAACGCTACTTTTGCAATATATAATTTTATCAGTATTAAAAAAGACTGTCAACCAAAAGGGTTGACAGTCTTTCATTTTCATGCTTTATTCATGTATCAAAAGAGAACCATAAATTAGTTGCCTTTTTGTTTTAAAAGATTCGCACCAGCGATACCAGGGCGAGTCATTTCTTTAGGAGAAAGAATATGATTAATTTCATCCTCAGTCAATAAACCTTGATCCAAGATGATATCGCGAATAGCTCGACCTGTTTCATACGCTTCTTTCGCCAATGCAGAAGCTGTTTCATAGCCAAGATGTGGCAACAATGCTGTTACGATACCAACGGAACGATTCAACCAGTACTCGCATTGTTCACGGTCTACTTCAAGATCAACAAGCAATTTATCAACGAATGTATTTACACCGTTTTTGAGGTAGCAAAGGTTATTGAACAAGTTGTATGCCAATACAGGTTCCATAACATTTAACTCGAATTGACCATTTTCTACAGCTAATGTAATAGTAAGGTCATTACCGATAACTTGGTAACACACTTGATTCAATACTTCAGCAATAACAGGATTTACTTTTCCTGGCATGATAGAGGAGCCTGGTTGACGGGCAGGCAATTTTAATTCACCAATGCCACAGCGAGGTCCAGATGCCATTAAGCGGAAATCATTTGCCATCTTAATCAACACAAGTGCAGTTACCTTCAAACCGCTAGAGATATCAGCAAATACATCTGTATTGTTTGTGGCATCGATTAAGTTCTCCGCAGTGTAGAACGGTTCGCCTACTACTTCGCTTAATTCGTACGCTACATCATGAATATAATTAGGTTCAGCATTAAGACCTGTACCAACTGCAGTAGCACCCATGTTGATTACATGTGCACCTTCAACGGCAGATTTAATGCGTTTAATACCACGACGAATACCAGATGCATAAGCGCCCATCTCTTGTCCCAATGTAATAGGCACCGCATCTTGTAAATGAGTACGCCCCATTTTTAAAATTTCACTATATTCTTCAGCTTTTTTCTCAAGCTCATCAACAAGACGTTGCAAAGCTTCAAGTAACGGTTTAGATTTCAAAATTGCACAAACTTTAATCGCTGTTGGGAAGGCGTCATTTGTAGATTGTGCCATGTTACAGTGATTGTTAGGGCTTACAATATCATAGCTACCTTTTGGATGACCTAAAATTTCACAAGCACGATTTGCCAACACTTCATTCATATTCATATTCACAGAAGTGCCAGCACCGCCTTGAATTGGATCAACTGGAAATTGGTCAGCAAATTCACCTGCAATAACTTCATCAGCTGCTTGAACAATCGCTTTACCGATAGATACATTGAGACGACCTGTTTTCATATTAGCTAAAGCAGATGCTTTTTTTACCATCGCTAGAGCTTTAATAAAATCTTGGTCTAAATGTTTCCCTGTAATATGGAAGTTTTCTAAG
Organism: Veillonella parvula; assembly: GCF_032550495.1. Lineage (GTDB taxonomy): Bacteria > Bacillota > Negativicutes > Veillonellales > Veillonellaceae > Veillonella > Veillonella parvula_G. Next base: position 16,023 of record NZ_JAWFZJ010000008.1, read on the forward strand.
GCACGAATCGTTTGCACACCATAATATAACTCATCCGCTACTTCTAATTCACCTAGGAAATCATGTTCTTTTCTCATAATAGATCCTCTTTCCACTATTTCATATATTAGATGATAGTTTAATGAAACGGTTTTATCTTATGCGCTCATTATAGCATGTATTTTGTATACATAAAAGTTATTTCATGTATTCCGAATAAACAATATTCTATACAATATATTATTTCATAAATAATTATTTTTTTGTAACTATCTCCATATTATCTCCATATTATCTCCATATTATCTCCATATTTATAAAGGCTCTGTTTTTATCTTTGATTAGTTTAAATATTACACGCTCTATAGTACAATAATATAAACTATGTAAGTAAGGAGTAACTATGATTAACAATCACATGCTGCGCATAGGTGCGCTCTTTTTATTAACCGTTTTATGCTACGGCTTTTATAATGCCTATTTGCCAATCACTGATCCGGTGGAGTCCAACTATGTTCTCTCCGCCATCACCATGCTAAAACACAACTCATGGATATCCCCCATGATATACGATCACGTATGGTACGATAAACCACCGCTCACCTATTGGGCGCTTATGATTACATACAAACTATTTGGCATATCAGACTTTACATCCCGCATACCGAATACTCTCGTTGCCGGAGCTAGCGTAGCGCTCATGTATCATATAACTTACCGCATGTCTAAAAGCACCTTTGCCGGTGTACTCTGTGCCATTCTATTAATGAGCACACTACAGTTTTGGTATATATCTCATGCAATTATAACCGACGGATTTCTATTTCTCTTCACCTTAGCTATATTTGGATATAGCTATTTAGCTTTTACCAATAATGACAAGTCAGCTATGGTGAAAGCTTACATTGCTGCTGCCTTAGCCGTGATTACCAAAGGACCTATAGGCATCATCTTGCCCGGCCTGATATTACTCATTTATGTATGCGCTCGCTATATAGTCCATAGAAAAGATGAAAGTTATCAACTTTCAAAGGATATTAAATTACTATTTAATCCCTTAGGACTATTAGCCTTTATAGCGATAGCTAGCCCTTGGTATATCGCTATGTATTCCATTCACGGTGAGCAGTTTATTTCCGGATTCTTAGGTCTACACAATGTAGATCGAGCTCTTATATCTGAGCATCCTAAATTTAATGTATGGTATTACTATCTATTAATTGTGCCCCTTTCACTATTACCATGGACACCTGTAATAGTCTGTCATTTAAAAGATCTTAACTGGAAAGATGATTTTGATCTATTAGGTATTATATGGTTTATAGTTATAGTTCTATTCTACTCTCTAGTAGCTACAAAGTATCTAACCTACACATTACCTGCCATTATCCCTTGTATAATATGGGCGGCTGTAAAAATTTGTGAATTAGTTACTGACAAAGAAACCGGTGAATTTACTCAATCATTCAAAAAGTTTAATTATTTAATTACCCTACCACTAGGTATTTACTACATGATTTTTACATTTGCTACAGCTTTTGATAAAAGTCTTGATAGTAAACCGTTAATCGTAGGTTCCTTTATTATAGTATGTATGATTTTAATCGGTCGATACTACATAACATCATTTTTTAAACTAGCAATATATGGTTTAGTTCCACTAATTACTTTGTACTCGGCTATTACGATTACAGTACCACCAATATTATTTAATCAATCTGGTTTACAATTTAAAACGTTCATCGAAGATACATCAAAACCAATATATGTATATGGCAGTTACTATACTTCCATTATATATTACATGGACACTACACCTACCCAAGTTTTCGTAGATACAACTGATGATTCTATATGGACCGAAGGCAAAACATTAATGCCTACCATAACTAAAGAAACATTTTTAAGTAATACATCAAATAATCGCGGTGCCTATGTCATCGTTCCTAAAAAATATGATAAGGATTTCTCTAATACATTACCGTATCCAAAAGCCAAATTAGTTAACAAAACAAAACTCGCATCAATTTATAAACTCCAATAGAAAAAGGCGTACCCTATGGGTACGCCTTTAATATAGCTAGAATTATTTCAATTCTACGGATGCGCCAGCTTCTTCTAATTGAGCTTTCAAAGCTTCAGCAGCTTCAGCAGCTACGCCTTCTTTAACAGGTGCAGGAGCGCCGTCAACGATAGCTTTAGCTTCTTTCAAGCCAAGACCAGTTGCTTCACGAACAACTTTGATTACGTTGATTTTAGATGCGCCAGCATCTTTCAAGATTACGTCGAAGGAATCTTTAGCAGCGCCGCCTTCAGCACCACCAGCAGCTGCTACAGCTACAGGAGCTGCTGCAGTTACGCCAAATTCTTCTTCGATTGCTTTTACAAGATCATTAAGTTCAAGGATTGTTGCTTCTTTCAATTCAGCAACGATGTTTTCAATGTTCAATGCCATTTTAGATTTCCTCCATAAATTAGTTTATAGTGCCAGCCTCAAGCGGCCAACGAATACTTTGCAAAAAATATTATTCTGCAGGTTTTGCTTCTGCAACAGCTTTGACAGCGTATGCAACATTGCGAACAGGAGCTTGCAATACGGAAAGCAACATGGAAAGCATACCTTCGCGATTTGGAAGAGATGCAATTGCTTTAATGCCTGCAGCGTCCATAACTTCGCCTTCAACGATACCAGCTTTAACTGTTACAACTTCTTTTTCAGTTGCTTTGATGAATTGTTCGATTACACGAGCAGGTGCAACAGCATCATCTTTAGAAGTAGCCAACGCAGTTGGGCCTTCTAAATGCTCAGCGAAACCTTCAAGATTCAATTCGTTTGCAGCGATACGAGTCAAAGTATTTTTGATTACTTTGTATTCAACACCTTCAGCCAACATTTTGCGACGAAGATCAGTTGCTTGCGCAACAGTTAAACCAGAGTAACCAATCAATACAGCACCTTTTGCTTCAGAAAGAGTTTCTTTCATTTGAGCAACGATTGCTTTTTTTGATTCAGTGACAGCCATTAGATTACCTCCTTGTAGATTTTTTTGGTGCTCTATGTACTATCTTAGCGTAAAAACGACCCCATCGCACGCGATGAGGTCGTAACTAGTCCTAGGTTGTTCTAGTGTCAGCCTCAGCGGGCGGATTTTCATCCATTATACATACCAGCCGTCTACAGCTAAGAGACATATTTAATTATTGCTCTTTAGAAACAGTGCTCAATTTGAACACGTTCAAAGGTACACCAGGGCCCATTGTAGCGGACAAGGTTACAGATTTAATGTATTGACCTTTAGCTGCTACAGGTTTAGCCTTGATAATAGTATCAACGATTGTACGGTAGTTGTCAAGTAATTTTTCTTCATCGAAAGATGCTTTACCGATAGAACAAGAGATAATACCTGCTTTATCAGTACGGTATTCGATTTTACCAGCTTTGATTTCGTTTACTGCACGAGCAACGTCTGGAGTTACTGTACCAACTTTAGGGTTTGGCATCAAGCCTTTAGGACCCAAGATTTTACCAAGACGGCCAACTTGACCCATCATGTCTGGTGTAGCAACTACTACGTCGAAGTCGCTCCAACCACCTTGGATTTTAGCTACTAACTCTTCAGAACCTACGAAATCTGCACCAGCTTCTTCAGCTGCCTTAATATTGTCGCCTTTTGCGAATACAAGAACGCGTTTAGTTTTGCCAGTACCATGAGGCAATACTACTGCACCACGAACTTGTTGATCAGCGTATTTAGGGTCGACATTCAAGTTGAAAGCAATTTCAACTGTTTCATCGAAATTTGCAGTTGCAGTTTTCTTAACCAACTCAATCGCTTCTACTGGTTCGTAGAATTTACCAGCTTCAATAAGTTTTACTGCTTCAGCGTATTTCTTACCTACTTTTGCCATTATAATATCCTCCTTATGTGGTCAAACGGGAATTCCCTCCCACCGATTTGCGCCTTATGCGCAAGTCGTACGCTTATTAGTCAACGATTTCAATGCCCATGCTGCGAGCAGTACCTTCCACCATGCGCATACCTTGTTCTACGGTATTAGCATTCAAATCAGGCATTTTCAATTCAGCAATTTCACGAACTTTATCGCGACCTACTTTTGCTACTTTATCACGGTTAGGTACACCAGAACCTTTTGGAATACCTGCAGCTTTTTTCAACAATACTGCAGCTGGTGGAGTCTTAGTGATGAAGTCGAAACTACGATCTTCATATACATTAATAACTACTGGAATAATCAAGCCAGCTTGTTTAGCAGTACGTTCGTTGAATTCTTTTGTGAAAGCAACGATATTAACACCTGCTTGACCTAGTGCAGGACCAACTGGTGGTGCTGGAGTAGCTTTAGCGGCTTCAATTTGTAGTTTTACTTGTTTAACTAATTTCTTAGCCATGGGTAATTAAACCTCCTATGCTTATACTGTGGTGGTAACGGATATACATCCTCCCACTGGCAACCAAAATCGATTGCTCTTTTTAGAGTTATATTTATATATTAAAGAGCTTTCTCAACTTGAGAGAACTCTAACTCTACCTCGGTATCTCGATTGAACATTTCTACGCTAAGTTTCAATGTTCCTTTATCAGGGTTAAGTTCGGTAATAACACCTAGTTTATCTTCAAAGGCACCGGACGTAATGCGAACCGTTTCACCAACTTCTACATCAACGTTAATGGTTGGTTTCTTATCCAAGCCCTGAGACTTAAGTATATGTTCTACTTCGGAATCAGAAAGTGGAACTGGTTTTGTAGCAGAGCCAACGAAACCTGTTACACCTGGCGTGTTGCGTACAACATACCAAGAACGGTCATTAACTTCCATTTCCACCAATACATACCCAGGAAATATCTTACGTTTTACTACTTTTTTAACCCCATCTTTTTCATCTATTTCGTCTTCAAGAGGCACCAAAATTCGGCTGATCACATCTTGTAGCCCCATAGATTGAACTTTAAGTTCAAGAGTGGTTTTTACTTTATTTTCGTAGCCTGAATAGGTATGAATTACATACCACTTCTTATCTGCTTCCATGTAATGGCCCCCTTATCCAACAAAGTGCAACAACGTATTAAAAAGTTGGGCAAAGAGTCCATCAAGCACAGAAATAATCAAAGCGATGAATATGGTCACTAAGAATACTACTATTGTGTAATTGATAAGCTCTTTTTTTGTTGGCCAGACTACTTTTTTTAGTTCAGCTTTCACACCGCGGAAGAATTTTCCAAATCCACCACGCTGCTGCACTGCTGAGTTAGACTTTGCCATTGTGTTTCACATCCTCAAATCAACAGGTAATGAATGATAAGAATTATTTTGTTTCACGGTGTAATGTATGTTTACCGCAGAATTTGCAATATTTCATCATTTCAATACGATCAGGATTGTTCTTTTTATTCTTGTTCGTTTGATAGTTGCGTTGTTTGCAATCTGTGCAAGCTAAAGTAATGGCATTACGCATCCGGATACACCTCGCTTTATATTTACTAATCTGTCTCTTGTACTCGAAAACGCTCGACTACATACTAAAAAACTATATCATACGTAGCAAGCGATGTCAAGAAATTAAGCAACTCAAAAAAGCCAGGCACGTATGCCTGACATGGATAGTATAACAGACAATGGCGCCCCTTGTCTACCCAAAGAACGCCATGTCATATTAGCTTATAGTTAGCTTATATATATTATATTTAATATTATAATTACATATTTACTATTATTGCTTCGTTTATTACTGTTTCTTTGTGAAAGTTACTTTCACGATTTGCCAGAAGAAGGCCAATGCCCCCAATATCATGATGGTATCGCCAACCATGCGAAGCCAACGCAAATTTTGTAACAATGGTTGTTGCATAAAGTCTTCACTGCGAGCGAGCCATAAGCCTTGTGTAACACTTGCCCAACTTTGAATCAAGCCAATTGGCAATAGACTGATAAGAACCATTAACGCAAGGCCCCAATTCAATGCCCAGAAACCGAATTTCATCAACTTGTCGTTAAATTCCACTTCAGGTCGAATATAACGAGCGATGAGGAATACAAAGCCTAAACTCAAGAACCCGTATACGCCGAACAACGCCGTATGAGCATGAACAGCTGTCGTATTTAGACCTTGAATATAGAACAAGGAAACCGGCATATTAATTAAGAAGCCGAAGATGCCTGCACCCACCAAGTTCCAGAAGGATACGGCAATGAAGCAGTATACAGGCCATTTTAGTCGATGCATCCAAGGAGCACTATGAAGGCGTGTATAATTTTCAAACGCTTCATATCCCAAGAGTACAAGAGGCACTACTTCCAACGCGGAGAACGATGCCCCTGTGGCCACGATAGTCGATGTAACACCGGTGAAATAAAGATGATGGAATGTACCAGGGATACCGCCGATAAGGTAAATGGCACCGGACGAAATCGCTGCTATGGTACCTGCACGGTAAGATACGAGACCAAGTGTTACGAAAATAAAGGCCATCAACGTAGTAGAGAATACTTCAAAGAATCCTTCTACCCAAAGGTGAATAACCCACCAGCGCCAGTATTCCATGATTGCCAAGTGGCTGTGTTCTCCGTAGAAAAGACCTGGTCCATAGAAAATACCGACCATCACAACGGAGAAAATAAAGGCAGCAATAAGGTTTTTATCCCCTTTATTTTTGAAAGCACCAATGATGCTGCGCACCATGAGTACAAGCCAAAATAGAATGCCGATATATTCAATCCATTGCCATACGCGCCCCAACTCGATAAACTCATATCCTTGGTGACCCAAGTAGAAGTTTAGAGACGCCGGAATCTCATGAGCAACACCTAAATATGTACCTGTAAAGGAACCCACTACCAACACAACGAGTGCCCAGAACAAAATATCCACGCCCAATTTTTGGAACTTAGGATCTTTACCGCCATTAATAATCGGCGCCAAGAATAAACCGGCACTCAAGAATGCCATCGCAATCCAGAACAAGGATGCTTGAATATGCCAAGTACGAGCAATAGAATATGGGAAATACTGCGCCAATGGAATGCCATAGAAAGCCTGTCCTTCTACGGTGTAGTGCGCAATGATACCACCCATACCAAGTTGGAGTAAAAATAATGCCAAAATCGTAAATAAATATTTTCCTAAAGACCGTTGAGATGGTGTGAGATGCAATTTGGAAATTGGATCTTCCGCAGGTGGTGTTAATTCATGTTCATCTTGTTTGCGACCGAATGCCCACATCCATACGACAATACCAATACCACAAAGTAAAATAATAACACTCACAACAGACCAAGCTACGCTTTCCGGTGTTGGATTATGATCTAACAATGGCTCGTGAGGCCAATTGTTGGTGTATGTTGCATCTGTACCAGGGCGTTGAGTCGATGCCATCCACGTAGTCCAGAAGAAGAATCGTGCCATATCAATACGATCTTTTAATTCTGGCAACGTATTGTCTTTCATCGCAAAATGATCGCGTGTTTCGGACAATTTAGGGTTATCACCATACAGTTCAATAAAATATTGTCCGGTTAAATTCATCGCTGTAATACGTTCCGGTGAAAGCACAACAGTTCCATCTTCACGAACAGCACTGTTAAAGTACTCTGCTTTAACTGCTTCTTTAACAGCCGCTTTCTGCACATCACCTAACTGTTCATAAAGAACACCAAAAGCTTCTTGAGACTTGATATCAAGCATTACGGACACTTCTTTGTGCAACCAATCAGCTGTCCAATCCGGGGCTTGATATGCGCCATGACCTAGTACGGTCCCTACAGATTGACCACCTGTAGATTGCCAAGCCGATTGACCATGTAAGATATCATCCTTAGTGAACAAAACCTGTCCATCTTGAGATACATACGCGGTTGGTACCGGTGGCGCTTGATGATATACATCCGTACCCAAATAGCCAAGAATAGAGAATCCAATAATAAGAACTGCTACTACGGCTATCCAATACTTTTTGTATTCGCCCATCACATTACCTCCTTTTCTATAAAAGCACAAAAAGAGAGCCTATGCTCTTCTCATATATAATATACACTAATTTTATAAATAAAGTTGTATCTAAGGTTACAATATATTAAAATTTCTTCTCAATTTGTATCAATAGTATGATTATCCTTTGAAGCCTGAATACAACGTATATGTCACATTACAAAATCATCATTGTTTCAATATATTAGCGATTCAATCCTATACTCTTAATCATCAAAACATACAAAATAAAAGGGACCCAACGGGTCCCTTTTATTGAATCTAAAATTCAATTATATAGCTAATGTATCGATACATTGAGCTATAAACTTGTATTAACCTTCGATTTCTGTTACTACGCCAGCGCCTACTGTATGGCCACCTTCGCGGATCGCGAAACGAAGACCTTCTTCGATAGCGATTGGAGTAATCAATTCGATTTCCATTGTTACGTTATCGCCAGGCATACACATTTCTACACCTTCAGGAAGGTTTACA
>NZ_JAWFZJ010000009.1:0-23217 GCF_032550495.1 Veillonella parvula
AAAAGGTGCTACAGATGGGTTAGCTAATGCTATTAACTCCGTAGCGGGCGAAACACAACGTGTAGGCGCTCATGCAGCGGCTATGTCTGCATTGAAACCGATTCAATATGATCCATTGGAACCAACTCAAGTGATGGCCGGTATCGGTAATTACAGAGGTGAAACTGCGGCGGCTCTTGGCGTTGCACATTACACAGCAGAAGACACTATGTTCCATGTAGGTGTATCTGTTGGTAGCCACCATAACATGGTAAATGCTGGTGTAACTCGTAAATTCGGTACTTCCGATGCGAAGAAAGCAGTTCCTGAACGTTACAAAGGTGGCCCTATCAGTTCCATGTACGTAATGCAAGATGAAATGACTGCTTTGAAAGCTAAGTACGAAAAAGTACAACGCGACAATGAAGAAATGAGAGCACAAATTGCATTATTGATGCAACAAGCGGGCTTGAAATAATATAAAATAACATAACATAACATATTGACACGGCAGTGCTTATAAAAGGCGCCAAAAGCGAAATGCTTTTGGCGCCTTTTTGCATGCAAAAAATAGATTTAATGACTATTTGAGCATATATATGTCATGGTATTTTGTAATGTAATTAAAATAGGTGAGTAATAGTTAGATCATAATAGTAAACTAAGGTGAAATACATTTTTTTCATGAAGTTAATTTTATGCGAAAAAATTAGTACATTTAGCATATTCATAAGGTATATGGCGGAGTTTTTGTATATTCATAAATATTTATCGTTTAGAGGTGAGCGTAGAGTGAAAAATTTTTTACTTTTACCATAGAATATGATATGTTTAATATGATATGCATCGGTAAATAGCCATATATTAACTGTATTTTTACTTTTTAAAATAGTTATAAAATATTTTATTATATTCATATAATCTGATAGTTTTATGCAAGGAGTAAGACGAGATGAACCGAATTTTTAAAGTAATCTGGAGTCGTACAAAAGGATGTTATGTCGTTGTAGCTGAAACAGCGAAGAATATGTCGAAACGTTCGACAATGACATCGGTATTTGCCAAGATATCCGGGTCTGTGATTGCTACGGCTTTATTTATGTCCATGATGTCTCCAATGATCGTGCATGGGAGTACTATTGTGCAAGGGGCTGGTGCTCAGGCTAAAAATGGCACTGTAGCAATGGGTGATAATAGCACAGCACTGGCGGATAACAGTGTGGCTTTGGGGACAGGAGCTACTGTTACAAAAACTAATAGGAATAATGTTGGTAATGTGCAAGGTGTTGCAATCGGAAGAAATGCAACGGTTGAAGTAAATAATGGTGTTGCGATAGGAAATGCGACAAAAGTAGCTTCTTTAAATGGTTTTGCCCTCGGTAATACCTCTTGGGCTGGATATGATGAGGCCGGTAACTATGTGGGCGCCGATAATGATCAGGCATTTGGTACCAATGCTAGAGCTTGGGGTGGATCCTCCATGGCATTTGGTAACAATGCTAAAGCTGCTGCCGGTGGTGCCGTTGCAATGGGCAACGGATCACAGGCAAGAGGTAAATGGGCCGTTGCAATTGGTAATAATGCACAAGCTAAGGGCGAAGGGTCCAGAGCTCTTGGTGTAAACTCCTATGCAGTAGGACTCAACTCCATTGCAATGGGCTGGGAAAGTAATGCCCGTGAGGATTCTTCTATAGCTATTGGTACAGATTCTGACTCAGTTCAGAAAAATAGTATTGCCATCGGTAATCGTGCAGTTAGCAATGCAGAGGATAGTGTTACTCTTGGTAGAAATACGACGGTAAACAAAAATCATAATCGCTCAGTTGCATTAGGTACTAATTCTGCGACTGCGGATACTGATAGTACACCGAATCAGCTTGTAAATGGTTTGTGGTATAAGAATTTAGCGGGAGGAACGGCAGATTCTACTGTAAGTATCGGTAATGATACGGTAAAACGCACGATTACAAATGTGGCAGCAGGGCGTATGAATCCTTCGTCTACAGATGCTATTAATGGTAGTCAGCTATATGCCGTAGCAAATAGCTTGGGCAATTTAGCCACTACTACTAAAAATATCCTTGGCGGTAATGCGGCGCTCGATCCTGATACCGGTAAATTAACGATGAGCGATATCGGTTTTACAGGTAAAAGCACGATCCACGATGCTATTAGATATAATAAAGACAATATCGATAAGGGATTGTTCTTTTATGGTGATAACTTTGTTCAGAACCAAGTAAAATTAGGTGACACAGTAAGAATAAAAGGTGGCGCTACCGGTGCTTTGGCTGACAACAATATTGGGGTTCAAGCAGACGGAAATGGCACACTAAATGTGAAATTGGCTAAAAAATTAACTGGTTTGGATAGCGTAACAGCAGGAACTGCTACGATTGATAATAAAGGGGTGTCTGTAGGCAATAAACTCTATGTGTCAACCGGTGGCCTTAATGCCAATAATCAACAGCTTAGAGGTGTTGCAGACGGTACAGGTAGTCAGGACGCAGTTAACTACGGTCAGTTGCAACGAGCAATTAACGGTACAGCTAAAGAAGCCATTGTAAAAGCAAATGATGATGGTAATATTACGATAAGGGAAAACTCAACGGCGAAAGGTGGTAAAGAATATACTGTCGGCTTAAACTATAAGATTACTGTAGGGAAAGGGGCGGCCTCGCATCCTGTAACCATAGATAGTGGTACAGGAACGGTCACAGGTCTTACCAATACATCATGGAATGTAAATAATCCAGCACCTGTTACAGGGCGTGCTGCTACGGAAGATCAGTTAAAGCGGGTTAATGAGAGAGTTAATTCCAATCAGTATTTTATTAATCAAAATACGCAGAATATCTCAGATAACTCAAGCCGTATTGGTGCCAATGCACGAAATATCACAAAAATACAAGGTGATATTACTACTAATAAGAATGATATTAACACTATCAATAATACTCTTGAAAAAGGGCTCTATTTTAGCAGCGATACAGGTGCTTCGATTAAGAGAAAATTAGGTGATACTCTAGTCATTAAAGGCGGTGCTACAGGGGCATTATCCGATAATAATATTGGTGTTGTATCCGATGGTACCGGTAGATTGACTGTAAAGTTGGCAAAATATTTAACAGGATTAGAGAGCGTTAATGCAGGAAATACTACTATTAGTAAAAATGGTTTGAGTGTAGGTGCTAGAACCTATGTAACACCTGATGGCATCAATGCTAATAATCAAAAGATTACTGGTGTTGCTAATGGTACAGCGCCTAACGATGCGGTTAATTTCAGTCAATTACAAAGTGCTATCGGTGGTACTGCAAAGGCGACTACAGTAAAATCAAAGGATGCAAATGTAACCGTAACAGAAGGTACCAATGTGAATGGTGGTAAGGAATACACTGTTGGATTGGGCAATAAACTTGCGGTAGGTACGGCACATCCTGTAACTGTGGACGGAACCGCAGGAACTGTAACAGGACTTACTAATGCTGCTTGGAATGTAAATAATCCACAAGCCGTAACTGGTCGTGCTGCAACGGAAGATCAGTTAAAAACTGTTAATACGCAAGTCAATACAAATAAGGATAAAATAGCTCAGAACACAACTGACATTGCTCAAAATGCGACTGATATCGGTAAGAATAAACAAGATATAACTAAGAACAAGACTGATATAGCTCAAAATACTACTGATATCGGTAAAAATAAGACTGATATTGCACAAAACAAGCAAAATATTACTCAGAACACACAAGATATTGCGACTAATAAAAATGCTATCTCTACAATCAATACAACTATTGCTAAAGGTCTAAATTTTGATGGAGACAGCGGTGCTGTAATTAACAAACAGTTGGGCGATAAGCTTAGCATCAAGGGCGGTGCAGCGGCTGCGAATTTGACGGATAATAATATCGGTGTCGTATCTGATGGCAGCACATTAAATGTAAAACTAGCTAAAACATTAACCGGTTTGGATAGCGTAACGGCTGGGGGTACAACTATCAATAGTAGTGGTTTGACCGTAGGCGGTAAGACCTATGTAACTCCGAACGGTATTAATGCGAATGACAAGAAAATAACTAATGTTGCTGATGGTGAAGTGGCGGCTAATTCCAAAGATGCAGTTAACGGCGGTCAACTTCATGCGGCTAAAACCGAATTAAATAACAACATTAATGATGCTAAAACTGAATTAAACAAAAATATCGGTGATGCCAAAACTGAACTCAATAAAAATATTAATGACGCTAAAACTGAACTGAATGGCAATATAGATAATGCTAAAACCGAGCTAAACAATAATATATCGACTGCGAAGAATGATGTGATTAATACAGGTCTCAAATTTGATGCGGATACAGGCGGTGCTAAGACCAATAAATTGGGTTCCAAGGTAACGGTAAACGGCGATGATAATATCACGACAGAAATCAGCCAAACTGGTGACGATACTAAGATCGGTCTTAAATTAAAGAAAGATCTCAATGTTACTACTATTACTGCTGCTGATACTGTGAAAGCCGGCACTGTGACTATGGGCAAACAATCAGGTGGTGCAGGCGGTGCAAACGGTAACTTTGTAACAGGGCTCGATAATAAGTCTTGGAACGCGGATAATCCTCAAGCTGTAAGTGGTCGAGCTGCTACGGAAGATCAGTTGAAATCCGTTAATGATAAGGTCAATACAAATGTAACCAATATCAATAAAGGATTAAACTTTAACGGCGATAGCGGTGCTGCGATTAATAAAAAATTAGGCGACACTGTTACCATTAAAGGTGGTGCTATGGCGGATCTTACGGATAATAATATCGGTGTCGTGTCTGATGGCAGCACATTAAATGTGAAACTAGCTAAAACATTAACTGGTTTGGATAGCGTAACGGCTGGTGGAACAACTATTAATGGTAGTGGTTTGACCGTAGGCGGCAAGACCTACGTAACGCCAAACGGTATCAATGCAAATAATCAAAAGATTACCGGTCTAGCAAAAGGCACAGATCCTACTGATGCGGTTAACTTCAGTCAGTTGCAGGATGCTATCGGTGGAACTGCTAAGGCAAGTACTGTGAAAGCTAAAAACAGCAACATCACTGTAGAAGAAGGTACAAATGCAGCCGGCGGTAAGGAATATACTGTCGGATTAGGGGATAAAATCACCTTAGGAACTGCTAATCCTGTATCTGTGGATGGTACTGCAGGCACGGTAACTGGTCTTACCAATACTGCTTGGGATGTAGATAATCCACAAGCCGTAACTGGTCGTGCTGCAACGGAAGATCAGTTGAAATCTGTTAATACGCAAGTTAATACGAACAAGGATAAAATAGCTCAAAACACAACTGACATTGCTCAGAATACGACTGATATTGGTAAGAATAAACAAGATATAACTAAGAACAAGGCTGATATTGCTCAAAATACAACTGACATCGGTAAGAATAAGCAAGATATAGCTAAAGGTCTTAACTTTGATGGAGATAGCGGCGCTGTAATTAATAAACAGTTGGGTGATAAGTTATCTATTAAAGGTGGCGCCGCAGCTGCAAACTTGACGGACAATAATATCGGTGTCGTATCTGATGGTACAACATTGAACGTGAAGTTAGCTAAAACATTAATCGGTTTGGATAGTGTTACAGCGGGTGGCACAACTATTAATGCTGGAGGTTTAACTGTAGGTGGTAAGACCTATGTATCTCCGAACGGTATCAATGCAAATGACCAAAAGATTACTAATGTTGCTAATGGTGATATTGCTGCAAACTCCAAAGATGCGGTTAACGGTGGTCAATTGCATGACGCTAAAACTGAACTTACCAACAAAGGCCTTCGTTTTGACGCAGATAATAACGCTGAAAAAACGAATAAACTAGGCTCCAAGGTAACGGTAAACGGCGACGACAATATTACGACGGAAATCACGCAAACCGGTGACGATACGAAGATAGGTCTTAAATTGAAGAAGGATCTTAATGTTACATCTGTTACGGCTACGGAAACTGTGAAAGCCGGCACTGTAACCATGGGTAAACAAGCCGATGGTGCAACCCCTGCTAATACGGGTAATTACGTAACAGGTCTTGATAATAAGACATGGAGCGTAACTAATCCTACTGCTGTTAGCGGACGTGCTGCAACAGAAGATCAATTGAAGACAGTTACTGAAGCTATCAAAACTCAAGGTGCTAATGCAACGGACTTCAGTCTTGTTGCTAATCCTGCGGCGGGTTCCAATGGTGACTATACTGTAGCTGCTAACGGTGACGTGGCATTGACCGTACAGGATAAGAATCATCCGGATAAAACAAAAACCGTAACGATTAAAGATGTAGCATCTAAATCCGAAGTGGACAAAGGCTTGAACTTTGACGGTGACTCTGGTACGACTATCAACAAGAAGCTAGGTGGTACTGTTGCCATTAAAGGCGGAGCTGCAGCTGCAGATTTAACTGACAATAATATTGGTGTTGTATCTGATGGCAGTACGTTAAACGTGAAGTTAGCTAAAACATTAACTGGTTTGGAAAGCGTAACAGCTGGTGGCACAATCATCAATAGTGGTGGTTTGACCGTAGGTGGTAAGAATTATGTATCTCCAAATGGCATCAATGCGAACGACCAAAAGATTACCAATGTTGCTAATGGCGATGTGGCGGCTAACTCCAAAGATGCGGTGAACGGCGGTCAATTGCATGACACTAAAACTGAGTTAAATAAAAACATTAGCGATACTAAGACCGAGTTGAATAAAAATATCAGTGATACTAAAACTGAACTCAACAAAAATATTGGTGACGCTAAAACTGAACTTACCAACAAAGGCCTTCGTTTTGATGCGGATAATAACGCTGAAAAAACTAATAAACTAGGCTCTAAGGTAACGGTAAACGGCGACGATAACATCACCACAGAAATTACACAAACTGGTGACGATACGAAGATTGGTCTTAAATTAAAGAAAAATCTTAATGTTACCACTGTTACGGCAGCGGAAACTGTGAAAGCTGGTACGGTAACTATGGGTAAACAATCCGATGGTGTAACCCCTGCTAATACGGGTAACTACGTAACAGGTCTTGATAATAAGACATGGAGTATTGATAATCCTACGATTGCATCTGGCCGTGCAGCAACGGAAGACCAATTGAAAACGGTTAGTGATGAAGTTAAGAAACAAGGTGCTAGTGCAACAGACTTTAGTCTCGTTGCGAATCCTACGGCAGGCTCTAATGGTGACTACACTGTAGATGCCAATGGTGACGTAGCATTGACCGTACAGGATAAGAACCATCCGGATAAAACAAAAACCGTAACGATTAAAGATGTAGCATCTAAATCCGAAGTGGACAAAGGCTTGAATTTTGACGGTGATTCTGGCACAACTATTAACAAGAAGCTAGGTGGTACTGTTGCCATTAAAGGCGGAGCTGCAGCTGCAGATTTAACTGATAATAATATTGGTGTCGTATCTGATGGCAGTACGTTAAACGTGAAGTTAGCTAAAACATTAACTGGTTTGGACAGCGTAACAGCTGGTGGAACAACCATCAATGGTGGTGGTTTGACCGTAGGCGGTAAGAATTATGTATCTCCAAATGGCATCAATGCGAATGATCAAAAGATTACCAATGTTGCTGATGGTAATATTGCGGCTAATTCCAAAGACGCGGTTAACGGCGGTCAATTACATGAAGCTAAAACTGAGTTAAACAAGAATATCGCTGATACAAAGATTGAATTAAATAAAAACATTGGCGATACTAAAACCGAATTAAATAAAAATATCGCTGACACTAAAACTGAACTCAACAATAATATTAATGACGCTAAGACTGAACTGACCAATAAAGGTCTTCGTTTTGACGCAGATAATAATGATGCAAAAACGAATAAATTAGGCTCCAAGGTAACGGTAAACGGCGACGATAATATTACGACGGAAATCACGCAAACCGGTGACGACACTAAGATTGGTCTAAAATTGAAGAAAGATCTTAACGTTACCACTGTTACGGCTACAGAAACTGTAAAAGCCGGTACTGTAACCATGGGTAAACAAGCCGATGGTGCAACCCCTGCTAATACAGGTAACTACGTGACAGGGCTTGATAATAAGACTTGGGACGCAGGTAAAGTCGTATCCGGTCGTGCTGCAACAGAGGATCAATTGAAACAAGCTTTGGCGGGTCAAACTGATACAGGTCTCAAATTCAATGCCAATGTAGGCGGTGTACAAACTAATAAATTAGGCTCTACTATCACTGTTCAAGGTGAAGGCAATGCTGCTGATACCGACTATAGCGGTGACAATATTAAGACGTTCATCAAACAAGATGCTGCAACAGGTAATACAACAATTGATGTAAAAATGAACAAAAATCTTAAGGCTGAATCCGTGAAAGTCGGCAAAGACGGTAAGGATGGCGTATCTCTCACAGGTCCAGATGGGGCTGGCACCGACGGTAAAGTAGCTGTTACAGATAAGAACGGCAAGGATGTAGTGTCTATGTCCGGTAAAGACGGTGTAGGTCACATCGGTTTAACTGGTAAAGATGGTCATAGTGCGGATATTATCGCTGATAAAGGCGCTGCTGATATTAATGGAAATGAAATCACGCGCATTAAATATCAAGATGAAAATGGTACAACCCATCAAGTGGCAACCAAAGATGATGGCATGGCATACGGTGGCGACTCCGGCACTACCATCAAGAAGAAACTTAATGAACAATTGGACATTAAGGGCGGTGTCACCAATGAATCTGAGTTGACCGAAAACAATATTGGAGTTATTAGCAAGAATAATATCCTTAATGTTCGTTTGGCAAAAAATCTGAAAGGCCTAGATTCCATAACTTTCAACAATGGCACTAATGGTGCAAACGGTAAAACCGTTGTTAATGGTGAAGGCATGACCGTTCAAGATAAGGATGGCAACCCGTTGACTGCTATTACAAAGGACGGCGTGAAGATTACCAATGGTCCATCTATGACGAAAGATGGTATTGATGCAGCCGGCAATAAGATTACAAACGTAGCTGACGGTACAAATCCTAAGGATGCGGTTAATAAATCTCAATTGGATACAGCGGCTAACGCTGCTAAGGCAATCGTAACAGAAGGTAATAATATCAAAGTTGATAAGACCACTAATGGTGATGGCTCTACAAATTACAAAGTGGGCCTCAAAGACCAAATAACAATGGGATCTGATGCTACGAAACAAATTGCGATGGATGGTACAACAGGTACGATCAAAGCCGGTGACAAGGTTACAATCGACGGCAACAAAGGCACCATTAAAGCAGGTGATAAAGTTGAAATCGATGGCGATAAAGGCACAATCAAGGCTGGTAATATTGCGATTGACGGTACAAACGGTACAATTAAGGCTGGCGACAAGGTAACTATTGATGGTAAAGATGGTAAGATTGGAGCAGGTAAGGTCTCTGTTGATGGCAAGGACGGTCATGTGACAGGTTTGGAAAACAAAGATTGGGATCCTAACAATATCACAAGCGGTCGTGCTGCTACAGAAGATCAATTGCAGAAGTCCCATAAAGCCTTGGATAATAAGATTAATAACTTAGGTGATGACATTACGAAGAAAGGCATGGATTTTGCCGGTAATACAGGTGATTTCCACCGTGATTTAGGTCAAAAGGTTACCATCAAAGGTGAAGGTCAAGGGGCTGATAGTGACTATTCTGGCGAAAATATCAAAACGGTAGCCGAAAATGGTAATGTTACTATTAAAATGGCTAAGAATCTTAAGACCGATAGTATTACTACCAAAACAGTTACTGCTGATACGGTCAATACTGATAAGGTGAAAGTCGGCAAAAATGGTCAAGATGGCGTTTCCATTACAGGTCCAGACGCTGCGAATGGCACAGACGGAAAAGTAGCTGTTACAGGTAAAGACGGTAAAGATGCTGTATCTATGTCAGGTAAAGACGGCGTTGGTCACATCGGTTTAACTGGCAAAGATGGTCGTAATGCGGATATTACCGCTGATAAGGGCGATTCTGATCTCGGAGGCAATGCTATTACTCGTATTAAGTACCAAGATGAACAGGGCAAGACACATCAAGTGGCAACCAAAGACGATGGTATGAAATACGGTGGCGATTCTGGTAATGTGATTAACAAAAAGCTTAACGAACAGGTAAACGTAGTCGGTGGTATTACTGATGCTAGCAAGTTGACGGCCGAAGATAATTTAGGCGTCGTATCTGACGGCACTAATCTTAAAGTTCGTATGGCGAAAGATTTGAAAGGTCTTACGTCAGTAACGACTAAGGATGCTGGAGGTAACTCTACGGTTGTGAACGGCAGTGGCGTAACCATTACTCCTGCTAGCGGTAACACCGTAAGCCTTACTAAAGATGGATTGAATAACGGTGGTAAAACAATTAGCAATGTAGGTCCTGGTGTAAACGGAACGGATGCGGTTAACGTAAATCAATTGAAGGGGGTTACGGAGGGAATGGCTAATGCAATTAATTCCGTGGCGGGCGAAACACAACGTGTAGGTGCTCATGCGGCGGCGATGTCTGCGTTGAAACCAATTCAATACGATCCGTTAGAACCAACTCAAGTGATGGCTGGTATCGGCAATTACAGAGGTGAAACCGCAGCGGCTTTAGGTGTTGCGCATTACACATCGGAAGATACTATGTTCCATGCAGGTGTATCTGTTGGTAGCCGTCATAATATGGTGAATGCCGGTGTAACTCGTAAATTCGGTTCTTCTGATGAGAAGAAGGCTATTCCTGAACGGTATAAGGGCGGTCCTATCAGCTCTATGTACGTAATGCAGGATGAAATGACTGCTTTGAAAGCTGAAAATGCACGCATGAAAGCGCAGGATGAAAAATTAACTGCAGACTATGCGGCATTGAAAGAAGACAACCTTCGTCTACAGAAAGATAACGAAGAAACTAAACGACAATTAGCTCTTATTATGAGTCGTTTAGGCATGTAAATCATATAAATTTCATTTTATATTCATGCGGTAAAATCTGTTGATGTACCAGAAAATACCCATGAAGATTAGATGATTTTAACCCTATATGGTATATAAAATGAAAGAACGAAAGTCTACTGTGAAAAGACTTTCGTTCTTTTTTTGTATTTGACTTCACAAACCTTTCATAATAGTGTATAATACAGAACATATAATTTTAATCGAAAATTATGAATATGATTAATTTACTATAAAATCATTAGTTTTAGATTATAAGTGTTGTTTGGCCCATTGTAGCAAGGGTTTTTATGATTGAAAATATATTTAAATGAGTAAGAAAATCAATTTTTAAAAGAAGTTTAAAGTTCTGAAAATAAATGAGCGAAATGTGAAAAAAATATATTTACATTCATAAACTAATCTGATATTTTATATGTATAGTAATTAAATTTTTGATGAAAATTTTATTATTTTTAGTGTTTTAGTGTTGGTTTTAGAATCCCTTATAAAACTGTGTGAAAGGTAGGTACTACTAAATGAATCGTATTTATAGGGTAATTTGGAGTCAGGTACGAGGCGCATATGTCGTTGTATCTGAAATCGCAAAAAGCCATACTCGTGGCTCCAAAAGCTTTGTTAGTAATTCCGCTAAAGCTTCGGTAAAAGTTGGCTTGGCGGCTATGGTTTTAACCTGCGGTAGTGGGTTGGTTTCGGGTGTTCAGGCAGAATCTGATCGAGGGGTTGCTTTAACACCGGCTAATGCGGATCGTCAGGAATATACTGCGGGCGGTGTGACATGGTTAACACCAAACCCTGGTGCACCAACTATTAATATGTATGATTACAAAACACCAGGGAATCCAGGACAAGGACACTTATATACCAATAATAAGGTGTTCGGCATCCAAATCGGTAATAAAGCTAATGCACGTGCTAAAGATGGATCCGTATCCGGTATTTCTATCGGCGACTATTCTCAATCTCGTGCGTTGGGTATCGGTTTAGGCCATTATGCTCAATCTGAAGAAATCGGCGCTATTGCTGTCGGTTCTGCTGCTAAAGCAAAAGGTTTTAACTCCTTGGCTATGATGAGACAAGCCTATGCTGGCAAACAATATGCGGCAGCTATCGGTACGGCTGCATCTGCACAGGGTAAAGCTAGCTTGGCTATGGGGCACTCTGCATTGGCAACAGGTGATCAATCTATTGCTATCGGTTCTGCAAATCCAACTCCTAAATATGATGATAATGGCACACCGTATACAGCATATGACGAAACTACTAATACCCAAGCTAATGCAGCTCGTTCCATTGCTATTGGTCAAGGTGCTAAATCAGATACCGAAGATAGCGTAGCTATGGGTACTAGTGCGTATGTAGCATCAGGTTCAAATTATAAAGGTGAAGGTTATGTAAGAGGCGTAGCCATCGGTAATCATGCGACATCTCAAGGTATTCAAGGCGTGGCTATCGGTAACGGTGCAGCACATTATCGTGATAACGGGGTTGCTCTTGGTAACAATGCCAAAACTCGTGCAATGGACGGCATTGCCATTGGTAACAATGCTGAATCCGGTATTCAAAATGACCCTCAATATAAAGTAAATAACTCCGTTGCCGTAGGTAACTCCGCGCGTGCTCATGGTGGTTCCGGCGTGGCATTGGGTAATGATACTTATGCATTGGGCGGTTCCTCTGTGGCTGCAGGTAATGCGGCATGGGCATTAGGCGAACGTTCTACAGCTATCGGTAACAATGCTCATTCCGAAGGTTACGGCTCTATTGCTATGGGTCGTGAAGCAAGTGCGTTAAGTACTCAAGATGGGGACAAGAAAAATGTTGTGGCTATCGGTGATGATGCACAAGCAACCGGTTCCCGCTCCATCGCATTGGGCGTAAGCGCTCAAGCTGGTACATTAGAACGTGTACGTGATCGTAGCGTTTACAAAGATAATCCTGAATTAATCACTAAACTTAAAGCTCAAAAAGAAGTAACTGATGCGGTAGCAATCGGTAGCGAAGCAAGTGTACAAGAAAACGAAGGCTTAGCTCTCGGTAGCAAAGCAACAGTAAATAATGTTCGTGGCGTTGCATTAGGTGCTAATTCTGCAACAGCTGCTCCTGTAAGCACTGCTAGTGAAACTATTAACGGTTTGCAATATAACTATGCTGGTGGTACTGCTGATTCTACCGTTAGCGTAGGTAATAACTCTACAAAACGTACAATTACTAACGTAGCAGCTGGTCGTGTGAATGCACAATCTACAGATGCTATTAATGGTAGCCAATTATATGGCGTTGCTAATGCAGTAGGTAATGTAGCTAAAAGCACTAAAAATATCTTAGGCGGTAATGCTAAGGTTGACCAAAACGGTACTATCACCATGACTAATATTGGTGATACAGGTAAAAACACTGTTCATGAAGCAATTCAATCCGTAAACCAAGGTTGGGAACTTCAAGTTAATGGCCAAAAGGTTAAAGACGTAAAAGCTCCAAACCGTACAGTGAACTTTAACGCTGGTAAAAATATTAAATTAGAAGGCGCCGGAGACAATGTTACAGTTGCAACAGTTGATAATGCAAACTTCAACTCCGTTACAACTGGTAGCGTATCTATGAGCAAAACCGGTATCAATGCTGGTGGTTATCAAATTACCAATGTGCAATCTGGCGGTGATACATTAACTAATGCGGCTAATATTGGTGATATTTCTCGTATTGCTGCAAAATACGATAAATACTTGCAACGTGGTTCTGCAACGTATGAAGCAAACGGTAACGGCAAGATTAACATGACCGGTACAAATGGTTTGACTGCTGAAGTAACAGGTTTGAAAAATACGTATGTTACATCCGGTACAGTATCCAATGACGGTAAGAGATTGACATTGACACGTAATGACAATCAAACATTCGATGTTGATATCTCTAAAATCTCTAATGGTCTTTCCAAAACTGACTACCGTTTGATTGCAAACCCTGCAGCAGGTAGCAATGGCGAATATAAAGTAGCTGCTGATGGTAGCATGACATTGACTGTTGCTGATGCTGATGGTTCCAACCCTAAACAAGTTAAGTTGACGAACCTTGCTTCTAAAGAGCAACAAGATATCAATACTACTAATATCACAAATAACACTAACAAGATCGCTAAAGGCTTGAGCTTCCAAGGCGATAACAATGTTAAAATCAATAAACAACTTGGTGATACTTTAGGTATTACTGGTGGCGCTACAGGTGCTTTATCTGACAATAACATCGGTGTTGTAGCTAAAGACGGAAACCTTAATGTTAAGTTAGCAAAAGACCTAACAGGTTTGAACAGCGTAACTGCAGGTTCTGTTCGTGTAGGTAAACATAGCGACAATAAAAACTATGTAACTGGTTTGGACAATAAAGAATGGAATGTTCAGAATCCTACCATCACATCTGGTCGTGCAGCAACTGAAGATCAGTTGAAAAAAGTGTCTGATGAAATCAAGACTACTAATGCGGCTAAAACAGATTACCGCTTGATCAATAATACAAATTCTGCAGATGGTTCTTACTCTGTAGAAAACAACAAAGTTGATTTGAAAGTTAAAGATGAAGCTCATCCTAACAACCCTGCTAATACGGTAACAATCAACAATATCGCATCCAAAACTGAATTGGATAAATTGACAGAACGTGCTGTTAAATATGATCTTAACGGTGCAACTGTTAATAAAAACAAGGTTACTTTGGAAGGTCAAGGTGGCACAACAATTACTAACTTGAAAGCTGGCGAAGTATCCTCTACTTCTACAGATGCTGTAAATGGTAGCCAATTACATGATGTAAAAATCGAAGCAGGCAAACATTCAAAAGTAACTGTTTCCGATGATAACCTTAAATTGACAACAACTCCTGCTACAAGCACTGAAGGCGCTAAATATGATCTTCGTTTGAACAACAAAGTGACATTGGGTAGCGGTAACAATCAAGTAGTTCTTGATGGTATTGCAGGCAGAGTGACTGCTGGTGCTGTTGTAATGGGCGCTCAAACTGTTCAAAATACGAAACATGCAAGTGAAACTGGTAATTATGTAACTAACTTGAGCAATAAGAACTGGGATTCCACATCTATCGTATCCGGTCGTGCAGCGACTGAAGATCAGTTGAAAAAAGTTAGTGAACAAATTACTCAACAAGGTAGCAGTGCAACTGACTATCGTCTTGTAAGAAACTCCAGCGCTGACGGTTCCTACAAGGTAAACGACAATGGTGAAGTATCCTTGACCGTAGAGGATAAAAACCATGCAGGCGTTAAAGAGCAAGTTACAATCAATAACATTGCATCCAAATCTTCCGTAGATAAATTGACAGATCGTGCTGTTAAATATGACATCAATAACGGTGTTGTTGATAAAACTAAGGTAACATTAGAAGGTGCGAACGGTACTACTATTACAAATGTAAAAGATGGTGCTGTAACAGCTACATCCACAGATGCTATCAACGGTAGCCAATTGTTCAAGACTAAAGAAGAATTGATCAATAAAGGCATGAAATTCGGTGGTGACTCCGGTAACGTAATCAATAAAAAACTTGGTGAACAAGTAAACGTTAAAGGTGGTATCACAGAAGCATCCAAATTAACTGCTGAAGATAACATCGGTGTTGTATCTGATGGCTCTAATGACTTGAAAGTTCGTTTGGCTAAAGACCTTAAAGGTTTGAACAGCGTAACTGTAGGCGATACAAAAGTTACTTCCAACGGTGTAACTATTAGCAACGGTGCTACAAACAATGCATCTGTATCTCTTACTAAAACTGGCTTGGATAATGGTGGTAACAAGATTACTAACGTTGCTCGTGGTACAATCGACAGCGATGCAGTAAACTTGGCACAATTAAAAGAAGTATCCAACAGTGCATCTGCAGCAAATACAAAGGTAGCTGAAGGTAAAAACATTAAAGTTGATGAAAGCATCGACAATGTAACTAAAGCTAAAACGTATACTGTAGGCTTGAAAGATGAAGTAACATTAGGTTCTGGTAACACAGCTATCAATATTAACGGTACAACAGGTATCGTGAAAGCTGGCGACGGCGCTAATGCTGTGACTATCAATGGCACAAATGGTACTATCAACTCTGGTAAAGTAACAATCAATGGTACTACAGGTACTGTTAACGAATTGACTAACAGAACTTGGAATCCTAAGGCTATTACTAATGGTCAAGCTGCTACAGAAGATCAATTGAAAGTTGTAGACAATAAAATTGATACTACAAAAACTGAAATCGTAGAAAAAGGCTTGAACTTCCAAGGTGATGCAGGTACTGCAATTCATAAAGACCTTGGTCAAACTTTGAAAATCTCTGGCGGTCAAGCTGACGCATCTAAACTTTCAGAAAATAATATCGGCGTAGTTAATAACAACGGCGTATTGAATGTTAAACTTGCTAAAGATTTGACAGGCTTGAACAGCGTAACAACTGGTGCTACAACTATTAACAACAATGGTTTGACAATCGGTGGCAACACATTTGTTACAAGTAATGGCTTCAATGCTAACGATACTCAAATCACAAACGTGAAAGCTGGTACTGAGGATAATCATGCAGTTAACCTTAAACAGTTGAAAGAAGTATCTAACAACGCAGCGGCAGCTAAAACTGTTGTAAAAGCAGGCAAAAACATCAATGTAACTGATTCTGAAGATCCACTTACTAAAGCTAAGACTTATACAGTTGGTTTACAAGACACAGTAACATTGGGTTCCGGCAATACAGCTGTTAACATCGACGGTACAAAAGGTATTGTAAAAGCCGGCGAAGGCAACAATGCTGTAACTATCAATGGTACAAACAGCACAATTACTGCTGGTAACGTAGCGATTGACGGTGTAACAGGCAATATCAATTCCGGTAAAGTTCTTGTTAACGGTGCTAAAGGTACTGTAAACAACTTAACAAATATCACTTGGGATGCTAATAACATCACAAGCGGCCAAGCTGCAACAGAAGACCAATTGAAAGTTGTTGATAAGAAAATCACTGACAACGGTAGCAACTTGACTAAGAAGGGCTTGAACTTCAAAGGTGATGATGCTACAAGCATTCATAAAGACCTTGGCGAAACATTAGACGTTGTAGGTGGTACTTCCGATAAAGCTAAATTGTCCGACAATAACATCGGTGTGGTATCTGAAAACGGTAAGTTGAATGTTAAACTCGCTAAAGAGTTGACTGGCTTAACAAGTGTAACAACTGGTGTTACAACAATTAATAACGAAGGTTTAACAATTGGTGGTAATAAATTCGTTACAGCTAACGGTTTTGATGCTAATAACACACAAATCAAAAACGTAAAAGCTGGTACTGATGGCAATGATGCAGTTAACTTGAATCAATTGAATGAAGTTAAAAATGCATCTAACACTACAGTTGAAGGTAGCGAAAACATCAATGTTAACTCCACAGTAGATCCTAATACACAAGCTAAAACTTACAAAGTAGCATTGAAAGATAATGTAACTTTAGGTTCTGGCAATAATGCAATCAACATCAACGGTACTACAGGTATCATAAAAGCTGGTGACGGTGCTAATGCTGTAACTATCAATGGTACAAACGGCACTATCAACTCCGGTAAAGTGACTGTCAACGGTACTGCTGGTACTGTAAATAACTTGACAAACATCACTTGGGATGGCAAAAACTTCACAAGTGGTCAAGCTGCAACAGAAGACCAATTGAAAATTGTTGATAAGAAAATCACTGACAACGGCAATGACTTGACTAAGAAAGGCTTGAACTTCCAAGCTGATTCTGGCGAATTAATCCATAAAGATCTTGGTCAAACATTGGATGTTGTAGGTGGCATTACTGAGAAATCTAAATTGTCTGACAACAACATCGGTGTTGTATCCGAAAACGGTAAGTTGAATGTTAAACTTGCAAAAGACTTAACAGGCTTGAACAGCGTAACAACTGGTCAAACAACTATCAACAACGATGGCTTGACAATCAACAACAAACAATTCGTTACAGCTAATGGCTTTAATGCTAACAATACGCAAATCAAAAACGTAACTGCTGGCGTAGAAGATAACGATGCTGTTAACGTTAAACAATTGAACGATGTAAAAGCTGCATCTAATACAAAAGTAGAAGGTAGCAAAAACATCAATGTTGATGAAACTGTAGATAATGTAACAAAAGCTAAGACTTATACAGTTGCATTGAAAGACACTGTAACATTGGGCTCCGGTAACACAGCAGTTAACATCGACGGTACAAAAGGTATCGTAAAAGCTGGTGACGGCGCTAACGCAGTAACTATCAATGGCGTAACAGGTAACATCAATGCAGGTAAAGTTCTAGTTAACGGTGCAAACGGTACTGTAAACAACTTGACAAACAGAACTTGGGATCCTGCAAACATCACAAATGGTCAAGCTGCAACAGAAGACCAATTGAAATCTGTAGATCAAAAAGTTACAGACAACACTAATAATGGCTTGAACTTCAAAGGTGATGACGCAACAAGCATTCATAAAAACCTTGGTCAAACATTGGATGTTGTAGGTGGTATTTCTGATAAAGCTAAATTGTCTGACGGCAATATCGGTGTGGTATCCGAAAACGGTAAGTTGAATGTTAAACTTGCAAAAGACTTAACAAACTTGAACAGCGTAACAACTGGTCAAACAACTATCAACAACGATGGCTTGACAATCAACAACAAACAATTCGTTACAGATAATGGCTTCAACGCTAACAATACGCAAATCAAAAACGTAACAGCTGGCGTAGAAGACAACGATGCTGTAAATGTTAAACAATTGAACGATGTAAAAGCTGCATCTAATACAAAAGTAGAAGGTAGCAAAAACATCAATGTTGATGAAACTCAAGATCCTACTACAAAAGCTAAGACTTATACAGTGGCATTGAAAGACACTGTAACATTAGGTTCCGGCGACACAGCTGTTAATATCGACGGTACAACTGGTATCGTAAAAGCTGGTAACGGTGCTAATGCAGTGACTATCAATGGTATGAACAGCACAATTAATGCTGGTAAAGTAGCGATCGATGGTGTAACAGGAAACATCAATGCTGGTAAAGTTCTAGTTAACGGTGCAAATGGTACTGTAAACAACTTGACTAACAGAACGTGGGATCCTAATAACATCACTAACGGTCAAGCTGCAACAGAAGATCAATTGAAATCTGTGGATCAAAAAGTTACAGACAACGGTAAGAAAGGCTTAAACTTCCAAGCTGACTCTGGTGATTTAATTCATAAAGACCTTGGTCAAACATTGGATGTTGTAGGTGGCATTACTGATAAAGCTAAATTGTCTGACAACAATATCGGTGTTGTATCCGAAAACGGTAAGTTGAATGTTAAACTTGCAAAAGATTTAACAGGCTTGAACAGCGTAACAACTGGTCAAACAACTATTAATAATAATGGTTTGACAATTGGCGGTAATACATTTGTTACAAACAACGGCTTCAATGCAAACAATACACAAATCAAAAATGTTAAAGCTGGTACAGAAGATAGCGATGCTGTTAACCTTAAACAATTGAACGAAGTAAAAGCTGCGTCCGATACTAAGGTAAAAGGTAGCAAGAACATTCATGTTGAAGAAGAAATCAACGATCTTACAAAAGCTAAAACATACACTGTAAACTTGAAAGACACAGTGACATTGGGCTCCGGCAATACATCAGTTCATTTCGATGGTACAACAGGTATCATTAGAGCTGGCGAAGGTGCTAATGCTGTAACTATCAATGGTACAAACGGTACAATCAACTCCGGTAAGGTAACTATCAATGGTGGTTCTGGTACTGTTAACGATTTGACTAACAGAACTTGGGATCCTAATAAGATCACTAATGGTCAAGCTGCAACAGAAGATCAATTGAAAGTTGTAGATAACAAAATTGATAAGAACACTCAAGACTTGACTAAGAAAGGCTTGAACTTCAAAGGCGACTCCGGTGAAGCTATCCATAAAGACCTCGGTCAAACATTGGAACTTAAAGGTGGCGAAGCTGATGCTTCTAAACTTTCAAATGGTAACATTGGCGTAGTTAATGAAAACGGTAACTTGAACGTTAAACTTGCTAAGAACCTTAAAGGTCTTGACTCTGTAACAGTTGGTTCCGATCCAAACAAACAAGTTGTACTTGACGATAAAGGCGTATCTGTAGGCGGTAAAACATACATTTCTAACGAAGGCTTAAATGCAAATAATCAAAAGATTACTAACGTGGCAGCTGGTGTAAATGATACAGATGCAGTTAATGTTCAACAGTTGAAGAGCAGCATGGCGGCAGCAACTACAACAGTGAAAGCTGGCGATAGTGGCAATACAACTGTAGAAACTACAGTTAATGCAGATAAGTCTAAAACATACACTGTAGATATCAAAAAAGACTTGAACTTACGCAGTGTAACCACAACTACAGACGATCAACAACACTCTACTTTAACAAACGGTAGAGGTGTTACAAGCACTGATACATTTGGTAATAAGACTACTCTTACTGCAGATAATGTGAAAGTATCTGATAGTCAAAATAATACAACTCAAACAACAGCTAAAGGTGTACTTGTAGACAATCCAACTCAGTCCACTGAGTTGACTGTTAACGGTGTTGTAACTACTGACAAAAAGACTAAGAGAACAAGCACAACTGCAGATGGTGTGGTTGTTACATCTGGCATGGGTAGTACTAAAGTAACTACTACTGTTAGCAGCAACGGTGTTGCAATTACTACTCCTCCAGCAGGTCAAGGTTCCCCTAAAGATGGTACTGGTGCAGTAACATTGACTAAGGACGGCTTGAACAATGGTGGCAATAAAGTTGTTAACATGGCAAGCGGTTATGGCGAAGGCGAAGATATCAACAATATTGCTGATAATAGCAGCAGCTTAACAAATGGTGCTAACATCGGTGACTTGAAGAAAGGTATTGACGGCCTTAAGAAAGCTGGCTTAGACTTTGCAGGTGATAGAGGCGAATTCCATCGTGACCTAGGTCAAAAAGTGACTGTTAAAGGTGGCGTTACTGATGAAAGCAAACTTTCCACTGCAAACAATATCGGTGTTATTTCCGATAACAACGGCAGCTTGAATGTTCGTTTGGCAAAAGATATTACTGGTATCAACTCCATTACAACTATGGATAACTCCGGTCATACAACTGTGACAAATGGTAACGGTATCACAATTAAGAATAATGGTGGTGGCAGCGTATCCTTAACAAGCTCTGGTTTGAACAACGGCGGTAATAAGATTACTAACGTGGCTCCAGGCGAAATTAGCTCCACTTCTACTGATGCTGTTAATGGTTCCCAACTTAATCGTGTTGCAAACAGCATGAATAATGTTGTAAACGAAGTTCGTCAAGTTGGTGCGATGTCCTCCGCGTTGTCCGCATTGAAACCTATGGCTTATGACCCTTACGAACCTACTCAAATCATGGCAGGTTACGGTAACTACCGTGGCGACTCCGCATTGGCATTAGGTGTGGCTCATTATAAAAATGAATCCATGATGTTACATGCTGGTGTAGCTTGGGCAGGCAGCAATAGCCATATGATGGCAAATGCTGGTGTAACTTGGAAAGTAGGTAACAGAGACGGCGAAGCAGAAACTGCAGATCGTTATCGTAAAGGACCTATCAGTTCTACATATGCAATGCAACGTGAACTTGCTGCAATGAAAGCTGAAAATCAAGGATTAAAAGGTGAAGTAGCTGATTTGAAAGCTGAAAATGAACAAATGAAAGCTAATATTGCTGCAATGATGGCAAGACTAGGTTTGTAATACGTTCATACTGAACATTACGGGTTGAGGATTCCCCTTTAGGGGATCCTCCCACCCGATTTAATTCGTTGATAGAAAAGAGGAATATATAATGAAAAAATCCACTTTGCTTGCTTTCACAGCGGCAGTATTATTTGGCAGTGGCGTATTCCATGTTAATGCGGCATCTGCTACATTTGATGATCCATTGCTTTTACCAAATCCAGCTAAAGTGCCTACAACAGGTTCTGTTGTATTGGTTCCTGTGGCTAGCCCTCAGGCGGTACAAAGTATCCATGAATTTGTGAAAGCATGGGAAAATGCGGAAAAACACATTGCTTTAGCTGAAAGCAAAAAGAATAATCATCAAGCGTTAACTAAAGAAGAAGCTAAATGGTTACATTCTAAAGATAAGCATAACTATGCTGATTATTTCCGTAAACATTCTTTAGGTTATGTACATGGCCAAGAAACTGCATTGAACTGGAATGGTGAAAACCGTAATAAAAACGAGTATAGCTATTACACATTCCCTAAATATGATAAGGACCAAGGTTACACAAATAGCTATGGTTACAATGTATTGCGCAGCATGGTTGATCGCATGAATGAATTGCTTCAAAAACAAAAGGCCGTTGGCGGTCCTTTGACTGATGAAGAAGCACAAGCATTGGAAGATGCTATGCTTGATATCATGGCACAAGATCAAGAACATGTATCTAATGAAGAATTGCGTTATTACATGAATGAAGCAGTTTGGTTTGCTACAAAACAAACTGTAAAAAATATGTCTGCAGAAGAACCTTCTGTTAGAGACATGCACGAAATTAACCTTCGTGAAGCGATTCAGACAGATAACTAATCATCTAATACATATAATCACATTATATGTATAGCTTTTGTTATAAGGAATGTACAGTTGCAATAACCTTATATATAAAAGTTTTTATATACAGTGTTGAGACACAAATAAGGGATTCTATTAACACACTGTCATATAGACAAGAAGTCGCAACAGAATGCAATAGATGTATTCTTGTTGCGGCTTCTTTTTATTTTAAATTCTTTCTATATGACATGCCTAAAAAGTAATATAACTCAAGTTTTAAATCTGTAAAATTAGGCCGTGAAATTGTGCAAAAATAATGATAAAATTTTCCTGAAATTTGTCGTAAAATTTGTCCAAATTTTGTTGACATCAGTATATGGAAATGTTATTATATTCAAGTACCCCATATGAAGGGGCGCAGATCTTTGAAAACTGAACAATGATAGGTAATCAATCATAATGATTGAACATATGCCAGAGTGCGGGTTTTGACACAGTCAAAACCAACCATAATTCAAAGCTACTTAATAGTAGCGACAACAAAACAAATGAGCTATTCAAATAGCTTCAAGATATCTTGGAGAGTTTGATCCTGGCTCAGGACGAACGCTGGCGGCGTGCTTAACACA
>NZ_JAWFZJ010000010.1:0-6479 GCF_032550495.1 Veillonella parvula
AAAAGGTGCTACAGATGGGTTAGCTAATGCTATTAACTCCGTAGCGGGCGAAACACAACGTGTAGGCGCTCATGCAGCGGCTATGTCTGCATTGAAACCTATTCAATATGATCCATTGGAACCAACTCAAGTGATGGCCGGTATCGGTAATTACAGAGGTGAAACTGCGGCGGCGTTAGGCGTTGCACATTACACAGCAGAAGACACTATGTTCCATGTAGGCGTATCTGTTGGTAGTCACCATAACATGGTGAATGCCGGTGTAACTCACAAATTCGGTAACTCCGATGCGAAGAAAGCGATTCCAGATCGTTATAAAGGTGGCCCTATTAGCTCCGTTTATGTGTTGCAAGATGAAGTGACAGCGTTGAAAGCTGAAAATGCACGCATGCAAGAAAGCCTCAATGAATTGTCTTCCGTTAAGGCTGATAATGAACAAATGAAGGCTCAAATTGCATTACTTATGCAACAAGCAGGGCTTACAAAATAACTTGAACTTGATTAAATGGATTATTTAGTATACTCTAGTCATGTAAGAATCATGTAAGGAATATGAAAGCCGCCCTTTGGGAGGCGGCTCATCATTAGGAGGATTTATGAAATTCAAAACATTTATGCCTGTATTGGCACTTGCTTGTGTATGCGCGGTAGGTCAAGCGGATGCGGCTCAAGATCGATTGATGATGCCGGAACAACCAGCTGAACCATTAAACGTGATTGAAGCAGAAGTGGCTGTTCCTGTACCTAGCGAAGAAGTTCGCGACGTAGTGAATGCTTTCACACAATTCCAATTGGACCAAAAGGGCAAGCGCATCATGGATGATTCCCGCGTTATGACTGGTCAAGAGCGTTACCGCAACAATGTGTTGTACTACATGAACGTTCGTCGCAGCTGGTACATCGTAAGCCACCGTTATAAAAACGACAGCTATGCGCGCATGGCGTTAGATCGTTTGTACAACGATTACAAACAGTTCTTTACAGAACATGCGACTGTATCTGAAGAGGCTAAATTGGACTATGCGCAACAAATCATCGACATCTTGGATCGCAATACGGCCAATGTACATGATGACGAATTGCGTTTCTACATGAACGAAATGGTCATCTTCAGCTTGAACGAAGCTATGAAAGACGGCAATAATCGCGTGAAACCTGTAGATGAAAAAACAGCTCCTGCGATGGACGAACTTCACACAGTGGACCTTCGCAAAGCGATTAATGCACCGACAATTCAATAATGTTAGATGATTCAATTATAAGAATTAAGTGTTGTTGTGTTGTATTTCTTATAATTGTATGACCGATAAAAAATATCGGGGTGTTGTTTGTATTAACAATACCCCGATATTTTTATGCATATAATTTTGCAATCAATGTGATTCGCTGACCTTGAATCACCTTATATGTAATTTTTTTTACGATGGCCGTAAAATTGTGATGCAGAAATTGTAACTGATCGTTAGGTTGAACGTCCGCATCATATGTGAATACGCCTTCTTCCCCATTAAAGCGACCTTTGATTGTGAAAGTTTGATTATCTCGTGTAACTACGATATCTTCTTCTGTAACCGTATTTGGTTTATCTATATTTTGTTGTAAGATATTGAGTTCTGACATAGATTTCTTCCTCCTTTCTGCTTTCAGTATAACAATAAAAATTAAAAAACACATGGAGTAATCGTATAAATTGTTTTTATACACATATGCTCTATTTCTATAAAGCCTATAAATCCCGCCGATACGCCTTTAGAGTGCCTTAGAATAAAAAAGGAATGACAGCGATTTGAATTTCACCTGTCATTCCCTTTACTATATAATAAAATGCTACCTTTATTGATTGTGCAATAGTTAATTTGCTTAAGTAGGTATGTAGTAATTGTGTACGTACATTGAGTCAAAATGGCAGAAACACTGTACGATATCTGTTTATGAAAAGATATCATTCTATTATATGATCTATCATAAATCAGAATGATGAAGAGAAAATAAATTGATTATATATGGTGTAATATTGGTACATAATTATGGAGCATATTAGTATTATTTATGAAAGTTGGTGAATAATAGTAAAAAAATACAGCATTTATGCAGAATATTCAGTATATTTAATTTTATCGAAATTATTAATAACTTAAACACAAAAGTTTTATGAAAATAAAATGAAAAAAAGTTTACTTTTCCCGTAATATGTGGTATTTTAGATATACACATTCAAGAATGTCGATGAATTCTCAATACATCATCGATACATCATTGTTATTTCATTAAATATGTAGATAGTTAGTTAGTAAGTTTTATAAGTTTTATAGGAGAAAGATTAATGAATCGAGTATTTAAAGTGATTTGGAATCGCACAAAGGGCTGCTATGTCGTTGTGGCAGAAACAGCAAAGAACATGACGAAACGTTCTTCTTTGTCGGTTGTATTCTCTAAAATGGTAGGTGCTACAGCAGTTGCCGTTATGCTGACAGGCGTTATGATGCCTACCGATGCCTTAGGGGCACCTATTACAAGAGGTAACGGTGCACAAGCTGAAAATGACGGTGGTATTGCTATCGGTGATAATACGGCATCTAAGGGTGACTATAGTATTTCAATCGGTACTAATGCATCTGTAGGTAGAGGTGATACTGATGAAGGTAAAACACAGAGCGGTATTGCTATCGGACAAGGTGCAACTGTAACTGTTGATGTTGCCAAAGGGGCAGATGTTCCAGCAGATCAAAGAACAGGTGGTATCGCCATCGGTCAAGGTGCAACGACCAAGGTTGTTAATGCAATTGCTGTTGGTTCCGGTACTAGTGCTGATGGTGCACAAGCTGTAACTATCGGTCATAACTCTCGTTCGATTACCAATAACAGTGTAGCATTAGGTAATGAAACACGCGTGGCATCTCTTAATGGTTTTGCTCTTGGTAATAATGCGCGTGCCGGCTATGATGAAACCAATAAATTGATAGGTCTTCCTAATGACCAAGCCTTCGGTTCCAATGCACGTGCTTATGGTGGTTCTTCCATGGCGTTCGGTAATGATGCGAAATCCAGTGGTGGTGGTGCGGTTTCTATAGGTAACGGTTCTCAATCTAGAGGTGATTGGGCGGTAGCTATCGGTAATGGCTCTAAAGCTTTGAAACAGGGCTCTTCTGCATTGGGGACGAATGCTACAACTAATAGCTCTCACTCTACTGCACTCGGTTGGGGTAGTACTACAAATGGCTACGCTGATATCGCGGCTGGTGATGGTTCTGTTGCATCTGGTGGTAATTCCCTAGCAATAGGTGTGCAATCTTCTACATCTACTGGTGCGGTAGGTGCTGTAGCATTAGGTTTAAGCAGTAAAGCTGAGCAAACAAACTCTATGGCATTAGGTGTATCTGCTAATGCTGCACATGAACGTTCCGTTGCACTAGGTGCTAACTCCAAGACTGATGCTACAGTAAGCACACCAAATCAATTGGTAAATGGTTTATGGTATAAAAACTATGCCGGCGGTTCTGCTGATTCCACAATCAGTGTAGGTAGTGATACGGTAAAACGTACCATTACAAATGTAGCTGCCGGTCGTGTGAATGCACAATCTACAGATGCAATTAACGGTAGCCAATTATATGGTGTTGCCAATACCTTGGGTAATTTAGCAAGCACTACAAAAGGTATTTTAGGTGGCAATGCAGCGCTTGACCCTGATACTGGCAACTTGTCGATGAGCAATATCGGTAACACTGGTAAAGGCACGATTCATGATGCTATTAAATTCAATAAAGACACTATAGATAAAGGTCTTAACTTTGATGCTAATACAGGTGGTGCTAAAAACAACTTATTAGGTTCTAAAGTTACCATCAAGGGTGACGGCAGCAATATCAATGCCGCAATTACACAAGCCAATGGTGATACAACTATCAACATGACTTTGGGTAATACTATTAAAGTAGGTACAGCAAACCCTGTAACGATTGACGGCACTACAGGTCATGTAACAGGCCTTCAAAATAAGGATTGGAATGTAGATAGTCCTGTGGCTGTATCTGGTCGCGCCGCTACAGAAGATCAGTTGAAAAAGGTTAATGATAAAGTTAACACTAATAAGGCTCAAATTGACAAGAATAAACAAGATATCGCTGATAATAAGCAAAATATCACAAACAATGCCAATAATATCGCTCAAAATAAGCAAGACATCTCCAATATTAATACAAAAATTAATAAAGGTTTGAACTTTGCTGGTGATACAGGTACTGTAAGCAACAGACAATTAGGCGATACAGTTACTGTTAAAGGCGGTGCTACAGGCACATTATCCGACGGTAATATCGGTGTTGAATCCGACGGCAATGGCACATTGAATGTGAAACTAGCTAAAACATTGACTGGTTTGGATAGCGTTACAGCAGGTGGTACTACTATCAACAACGGTGGTTTGACTGTAGGCGGTAAAACGTATGTGTCTCCAACAGGTCTCAATGCGAATAATCAAAAGATTACTAATGTTGCTAATGGTAGCGACCCTAATGATGCAGTAAACTATAGTCAATTACAAGCTGCTATCGGTGGTACAGCCAAAGCATCTACTGTAAAAGCAAAGGATGCGAATCTAACTGTAACAGAAAGTACAAACGCAGCAGGTGGTAAGGAATATACTGTTGGTTTAGGTAATAAAATTACCGTAGGTACAGCACATCCTGTAACTGTAGACGGTGATGCTGGTCATGTGACAGGCCTCACAAATATAGATTGGAATGTAGACAATCCTGTGGCTGAATCTGGTCGCGGTGCTACTGAAGATCAGTTGAAAAAGGTTAATGATAAAGTTAACACTAATAAAACTGCTATTGATAAAGGTTTGAACTTTGATGGTGACTCCGGTGCAGTTATCAATAAAAAATTAGGTGAAAAACTATCCGTTAAAGGCGGTGCAACAGGCACATTATCCGACGGTAATATCGGTGTTGAATCTGATGGCAATGGCACATTGAATGTGAAATTAGCTAAAACATTGACTGGCTTGGAAAGCGTTACAGCTGGTGGTACTACTATCAACAACGGCGGTTTGACCGTAGGTGGTAAGAATTATGTATCTCCAACAGGTCTCAATGCGAATAATCAAAAGATTACTAATGTTGCTGATGGTACTGTAGGCGCAGGCAGTAAGGACGCTGTAAACGGCGGTCAATTGCACGATGCTAAAAACGAATTAAATACTAATATCAGTAATGCCAAAACAGAACTTATCAACAAGGGCCTTCGTTTCAACGCTGATAACAACGATGAAAAAACGAACAAACTTGGTTCTAAAGTAACAGTAAATGGTGATGGTAATATCACTACTGAAATTACGCAAACCGGCGATGATACTACAATCGGCGTTAAATTGAACAAAAATCTTAATGTTCAAACATTGACAGCTACAGATACTGTGAAAGCCGGCGGTGTAACAATGGGTAAACACGCTGATTCTAACAACTATGTAACTGGTCTTGATAATAAAGATTGGGATGTGAATACAACTAATCCTGTAAGCGGTCGCGCTGCTACAGAAGATCAATTGAAAAAGATTAGTGATGTTGTTAAGAACCAAGGTGCTGCTGCTACAGATTACCGTTTGGTGAAAAATACAGCTGCTGCAGATAATGCTTATACAGTTGATTCTAACGGTGATGTTGACTTGACTGTAGAGGATAAAAACCATGCAGGTAAAAAAGAGACTGTTAAGATTAAGGACGTTGCGTCTAAATCTAGCCTCGACAAATTAAATGATCGTGCTGTTAAGTATGATTTGGACAATAATGGTGCCGTTGATAAGACAAAAGTAACTTATGAAGGTTCTCCTTATGCTAATAAAACTGGTGGCACTCATGTAACAAATGTGGCGTATGCGACAGGTAATAATGGCAGTGAAGCGGTTAATGTGGATTACTTGAAAGATAGAATCAAAGATAGCGAAGACGCATTAACTAATAAAGGTTTGAAATTCGACGCTAACAGTGGTGGCGTAAAAACTAATAAACTTGGCTCTACGGTTACTGTTAAGGGCGAAGGTACTGATGCTGATGCTAACTATAGCGGTGAAAATCTTAAAACTTTCATCAAACAAGATCAAGATGGCAACACAACTATCGATGTGAAGATGAACAAAAACCTCAAAGCTAATAGTGTGGCTATTGCTGGTAAAAACGGTCAAGACGGCGTTACACTTAAAGGTGGCGACGCTAAAAACGGTGTAGATGGTACAAGCATTAATCGTTTAGTGACCGAAGATAAAGACGGCAATACACATACGCTTGCAACCCTTGATGATGGTATGATGTACGGTGGCGATATAGGCAATGTAATTAAGAAAAAACTTAACAATCAAGTGAATGTTAAGGGTGGTATTACCGATGAAAGCAAATTAGCGACTGAAGACAACATCGGTGTTGTTTCCGACGGTTCCGATACATTGAAATTGCGCTTGGCGAAAGAATTGAAAGGCTTAA
>NZ_JAWFZJ010000011.1:0-3252 GCF_032550495.1 Veillonella parvula
TAAGGGCGTACGGTGGATGCCTTGGCGATATCAGCCGAAGAAGGACGCGGTAAGCTGCGATAAGCTACGGAGAGGTGCAAGCAACCTGTGACCCGTAGATATCCGAATGGGGGAACCCGGCAGTGGTTATGCACTGTCACCCATAGCATAGACTATGAGGAGGGCACCCGGGGAACTGAAACATCTAATTACCCGGAGGAACAGTAATCAAACGAGATTTTCTTAGTAGCGGCGAGCGAACGGGAAAGAGGCCAAACCGGAGCGGGCAACCGCACCGGGGTTGAGGACAGTCATCAAGTGTAAATGAGGTAGAAGAATGGAGCTGGAAAGCTCAGCCGCAGAAGGTGAAAGCCCTGTAATCGAAACCTTGCATACACGGGACTGTATCCAGAGTACCACGAGACACGTGAAACCTTGTGGGAAGCAGGGGGGACCACCCTCCAAGCCAAAATACTGATATCGACCGATAGCGCATAGTACCGTGAGGGAAAGGTGAAAAGAACCCCTGGCGGGGAGTGAAAGAGAACCTGAAACCGTATGTCTACAAACAGTCGAAGTCTGTATATATATCAGGACGACGGCGTGCCTATTGAAGAATGAACCGACGAGTTACTGTTGCTAGCGAGGTTAAGTGGAACACATGGAGCCGCAGCGAAAGCGAGTCTGAACAGGGCGTTCAGTTAGTAATAGTAGACCCGAAACCGTAGTGATCTATCCATGGCCAGGTTGAAGCACAGGTAAAATTGTGTGGAGGACCGAACTCGTGAGCGTTGAAAAGCTTTGGGATGAGTTGTGGATAGGGGTGAAATGCCAATCGAACACGGAGATAGCTGGTTCTCCCCGAAATAGCTTTAGGGCTAGCCTCGAGGTAGAGAGTATAGGCGGTAGAGCACTGATCGGGCTAGGGGCCATACCGGTTACCGAACCTAGTCAAACTACGAATGGCTATACTTATACTCGGGAGTCAGACAGTGAATGATAAGGTCCATTGTCAAGAGGGAAACAGCCCAGAACACCGACTAAGGTCCCCAATGTTACACTAAGTGGCGAAGGATGTGGAATTTCCAAAACAACCAGGATGTTGGCTTAGAAGCAGCCACCATTTAAAGAGTGCGTAATAGCTCACTGGTCGAGAGACTCTGCGCCGAAAATGTCCGGGGCTAAAGTGTAAAACCGAAGTCGTGTCATATGCAGCAATGTATATGGGTAGGGGAGCGTTCTCATCGGGCTGAAGCAGTACCGTAAGGAGTTGTGGACTGATGAGAAGTGAGAATGTCGGTATGAGTAGCGAAAAGAATGGTGAGAATCCATTCCACCGAAAGCCTAAGGGTTCCTGAGCAACGATCGTCGTCTCAGGGTAAGTCGGGACCTAAGCCGAGGCGGAAAAGCGTAGGCGATGGACAACAGGTTGAAATTCCTGTACCGGTGTGAATCGTTTGATCGATGGAGTGACACAGTAAGGTAGGTCAGCACGCGATTGGAAGAGCGTGTTTAAGCAGGTAGGTTGAGCTATAGGCAAATCCGTAGCTCTAAAAGCTGAGATGTGATGACGAGTGACTAGCAATAGTCGCGAAGTGATTGATCCTACACTGTCGAGAAAAGCTTCTAGGTAGAGACACATCGCCCGTACCAAAACCGACACAGGTAGGCGGGGAGAGAATCCTAAGGTGCGCGGGAAAACCCTCGTTAAGGAACTCGGCAAAATGCCTCCGTAACTTCGGGAAAAGGAGGACTCATGTAGTGTGAAGAGCAGAAGCGCTTGGAGCATGAATGAGTGGCACAAGAGAGGCGCAAGCGACTGTTTACCACAAACACAGGTGCCTGCTAAAGCGAAAGCTGATGTATAGGTGCTGACACCTGCCCGGTGCTGGAAGGTTAAGAGGAGGGGTTAGACTTTGGTCGAAGCTCTGAATTGAAGCCCCAGTAAACGGCGGCCGTAACTATAACGGTCCTAAGGTAGCGAAATTCCTTGTCGGGTAAGTTCCGACCCGCACGAAAGGTGTAACGACTTGCGCACTGTCTCAACGAGGGACCCGGTGAAATTGAAGTACCTGTGAAGATGCAGGTTACCCGCGACTGGACAGAAAGACCCCATGGAGCTTTACTGCAACCTAAGATTGAACTTAGTTAATGAATGTACAGGATAGGTGGGAGACGTAGAACCTAGGACGCCAGTTTTAGGGGAGTCGCTGTTGGGATACCACCCTTTCATTAATTGATTTCTAACGGGCCGAGTAACGACCGGCCGGACAGTCTTAGGCGGGCAGTTTGACTGGGGCGGTCGCCTCCAAAAGAGTAACGGAGGCGCCCAAAGGTTCCCTCAGAGCGGACGGAAATCGCTCGAAGAGTGTAAAGGCAGAAGGGAGCTTGACTGCGAGACGGACAGGTCGAGCAGGGACGAAAGTCGGGCTTAGTGATCCGGTGGTGCCGAGTGGAAGGGCCATCGCTCAACGGATAAAAGCTACCCTGGGGATAACAGGCTAATCTCTCCCAAGAGTCCATATCGACGGGGAGGTTTGGCACCTCGATGTCGGCTCATCACATCCTGGGGCTGAAGTAGGTCCCAAGGGTTCGGCTGTTCGCCGATTAAAGTGGTACGTGAGCTGGGTTCAGAACGTCGTGAGACAGTTCGGTCCCTATCCATCGCGGGCGGAAGAAACTTGAAGGGGGCTGCTCCTAGTACGAGAGGACCGGAG
This sequence comes from Veillonella parvula, assembly GCF_032550495.1. Taxonomy (GTDB): domain Bacteria; phylum Bacillota; class Negativicutes; order Veillonellales; family Veillonellaceae; genus Veillonella; species Veillonella parvula_G. The sequence continues at coordinate 2,697 of NZ_JAWFZJ010000011.1, forward strand.
TGGACGAACCGCTGGTGTACCAATTATCCTGCCAAGGGTACAGTTGGGTAGCTACGTTCGGGACGGATAAACGCTGAAAGCATCTAAGCGTGAAACCAGCCTTGAGATGAGGTTTCTCATAGCGTAAGCTAGTAAGATCCCATGTAGACGACATGGTAGATAGGCCAGGTGTGGAAGAGCCGTGAGGTTTGGAGCTGACTGGTACTAATCGATCGAGGGCTTTACTTAAGCAGCGTAACCAACTTGAAGGAGCAACGCGACGCACAAGTTGCGTGGAGTCGCTTACGTCGAAACGTAAGATTTCACGATGTGAAATCCACAGGCTTCGACGCAATCCTCCAGACGTGTACTTTGAGTATGGGACGCAACATATAACAAAACATTAAGCAGAATGTGCAATAAATATATATACTTCTATGTGGTTTTCAGAGTACAAACTCTGACAGATTCAGTGGCGATGGCTATGAGGATCCACCTGTTCCCATCTCGAACACAGTAGTTAAGCTCATAAACGCCGAAAGTACTTGGCTGGAGACGGCCTGGGAGGATAGGAAGC
>NZ_JAWFZJ010000012.1:0-2325 GCF_032550495.1 Veillonella parvula
GTAGATTGAAATAAAATTTTGTCAAAACTCAATTAATATAATTAAAAGGACTGTCCTTTTGTTGACTTTATTATAAGTTAATTGAGATTTAATTTCAGTGTCTATAGCAACAGAATTGAAATAATTTTATATAAATAAAACCGCCACCAACGGTGACGGTTTAGTATGACTCACCTATATAAAATTACGGGTTAAATGGGAATAAAATTGGCAATAATACAAAAGAAACGATGGCAGATACAATAATCAATGGTACGCCAGCTTTTACATAATCCTTAAAGCTGTAACCCGCCACGTTATACACCATAGCATTTGGAGGCGTGCCCATTGGTGTAGCATATGCAAGAGAACTGGAAATAACGATAGCTACGAGAATCGCTTTTGGGTCAAAGCCTAATTGAGATGCCAAGGACAAGCCGATAGGTGCCAACAATGCAACGTCCGCTGTATTGGACACAAAGTTTGTCATGAATATAGACAAGAAGAAAAGCACTGCTAACAAGACCAATGGGTTAGGTGTCTCACCCAAACCATCAACGATAAGGTTTGCAATAAATGCACCTGCGCCGGATTTTACCATTGCTGTACCAAGAGCCAAGGAACCTACAAACAACAGAATTGTCTTCATATCGATAGACTTAACAGCCTCTGTTTCAGTAATAACCCCAGTTGCTACGATAACAAGAGCACCTACCCAAGCGCTAACAGCCAAAGATACACCGATTTGTTTTTCAAAAATCATAGCCGCAATAGTCAATACAAGCACCAAACCTGCTGTCCATTTTTTCCACATTGGAACATGATCAAAGTCAGCATTTTTTTGATAGTTTGCATCAGGCTCACGAGTTGGAACCTCTGGCACGAAACGTTTGCCAATGAATGCATAGAATAGAGTGCCGATGATAAGTATAGGTAAACCTACTTCACCATAAGCGAAGAAACTAAAGGAACCAAGACCAGCCTCTTGTAAATTAGAGTTTGCAATCATATTACCAGGGGAACCAATCATAGAAATATTACCACCCATAGCGGCTGCAAATGCGATTGGCATTAGGAATTTAGTTTGGTTGAAACCACCCTTTTTACAAATACCGATGACAACAGGAATCATAACGGCTGCCGTACCTGTGTTGGACAAGAGACCAGACATAATACCTGTAAGCATCATGATAGCGATAATAAGGATTGTTTCGTTTTTAGCAAATTTATTAACAACATCACCTACATCAACAGCAACACCTGTTTCAAAGAAAGCAGCACTGATAATAAACATAGCAATGAATAAAATAACATTAGAGTCAACGAAGCCTTTGAAAGCTTCCGTTGCGGTTAATACACCAGAAAGATGCAAACCAACGGCTACAATCATAGCCGTAATAGACAATGGAATCTTCTCCAATGCAAACATGACGATTGCAAATACGAGGAATCCCAATGTAACAGCAACACTATAATCCATGAGAACTTTCCTTTCATGGTAGTCATACACCTATAGTATATAGATATAACTCAGTGATGTAAATCATATAATTTTTTTATAATGAATATTTTTCATATATCTACAACGCTAGATAATACCTTATATATTAAAAGGGGCACAGAATTGGCAATAATACCAATACCACAATACTAGATACAACAATAAGTGGTACACTAGCTTTCACATAATTCAAAAAGCTATAGCCAGCTATATTGTAAACCATAGTATTGGCAGGCATACCAATTGGTGTCGCATATGCCAAGGAACTAGCAATTACGATAGCCGCGAGCACTGCTTTTGGATCTACTTTCGTGCTCATCGTAAACCTCCAGCAGGACTTCCTTTTCTAGACCTCTAAAATAAAATCTATTAAATATGTTAACGCCTCTCCATAATTTTATTGTACTCTTTTTTACAAATATAACTATCTAAATTATATATTTTTCTAACGGAATATAAAAATACACCCCTTATTAATCCAAGGGATGCATTCATTATGATATATTTATTTAACGACGGTCAACAGCATCTTGAAGTTTTCTCGGGCATCGAGGCTATGAGGGACTTCAGAAGGCATGATCAATGTTTCACCAGCTTTCACATTGTATTCCACATCACCGACGACGATATGTGCCTCTCCATCGAGGATTTGCACAATCGCATCGCCTACAGTTACATGCGTTGAGATTTCTTCGCCCTTTGGTAACGCAAATAAGGTAATACTGAGGCGTTCATTTTGGGCTATAGTAATACTAATCACTTGCCCTTCTTTATACTCTAAACAATCGCCTAGATGTAAAATTTCGTTGACTGGGATATTTTTTGTGAAAGTCTTACTCATAGAA
>NZ_JAWFZJ010000013.1:0-1621 GCF_032550495.1 Veillonella parvula
GCTATACTATCAAAAACAATTTTGCGTATTATATCTGTACTTATGTTATAAGGTATATTACCAAATATTTTATAGGATTGGTTTTTAGGAAATTTAAACTGCAATATATCCTTGTTTAAAACTTGGAAATTATCGTGATCAACAAGTTTATTTTCTGTAGTTTTGCATAATTTATGGTCTATTTCAATGGCAGTTACGAAATTACACCTCTGTACTAATTCAAGGGTAAAATGGCCTTTTCCTGAGCCGATTTCAAAGATATTATCATGTTCATTTAATCTTATATTTGTCATTATTTTATCTATATTATGTTTTGAAGTAATAAAGTTTTGACTGTGTTTTATATTTTTCTCGTTCATTATAACCACTTATTTTTTCCTCCTTATAAAATTAGTATAATTATAGCACGAGCTCTGATAAATATGAACATGATGAGTGATCGTTAAATTTATACTGCAATCTGATGCGATTATTGAATAAAAGATATGAGAGATTTATCTAGTTTCTTTTTTTACAAGAAAAAAGAAAGTTCTTAAAGGTTTTATAGTTTTGGTCGTAGAGCACACGGTTTAACGACTTAATTACGAAGTAAATAAGTCTAGTGTGTTAGACTTTAATGTTTTTTAAAGGCATTAGTGCACTTAAGCGTCAGAGCATGGCTTTATGCCGAGAAAACTATTGGTTGGAATGGCGTGTGTGTTAGCCAAAGCTTTGGCGAGTTGGTTGGGGGTTTCATGGGATTAATCCCATGAAAGTACCAACTCAACAACACACTAACGCCTGTTGGTTCCAACCAATAGGAAATTGGAATAAGCAATTAGTATAATGAGAGTATAATGTTGGTATAACGTTAGTATAATGATGCTTTTTTTCATTATATTTTTTATGTACTTTAAACCTGCACGCTTATGCGAATTAGAAAAAGCTTAATCGCATTTCATAGATTGACCTCCCAATAACTACGTGGTGTTATTGGGAGGTCAATCTATTTCATTTGCGTTAAGCTTTTGATCTACATTAAGCGTGCAGGTTTTTTGTCTATTTGTAGACGATTTTATGTTATACTAGTCCTTGAAAGAATAATAATCAGATAATGCATTTTCTTGTTTTTCATTTGCCTCTTGCTCAAAGTTCCCAAATTCGAGTAAGAGGTATTTTTGTTTTTGGTCGTCGCCTCTCATTAGTAGTTCAGGGTTTAACATTAATACTCCAGTTTTTCTTTTTATAATATTTCCTTCTTCTAAGATTTTAAGTGTTGTTATTACTGTTTGTAGACTTGTTCCTGTAGCTTTTGCTATTTCTCTTGTTGTAGCTATCATTGTATTGTTACTTAAGTGGACATTATCTAGGATATAGTTAACGATTTTAAGTTTTTTTCCGCCAATCATATCTAACATACTTATTAATTGCACTATATATGCCTTTACGAAGTTACCAGACGTTTGTTTACGGTATAACTTGTCTACCTCTATGACTTCTCCACTTTCTTCGTCTATGAGCCTCTGAGAGCCTTTATAGACTGTTCCATATCTTTCTTTCATCTTTTTCTCACTCCTTATTTTAAACTATTCTAACTATATCATAACTGTTCTAAAAAAAAAGAACATTTGTTAAAAGAAAT
>NZ_JAWFZJ010000015.1:0-2415 GCF_032550495.1 Veillonella parvula
GCCTGTTATCCCCGAGGTAGCTTTTATCCGTTGAGCGATGGCCCTCCCACGAGGTACCACCGGATCACTAAGCCCGACTTTCGTCCCTGCTCGACTTGTAGGTCTCGCAGTCAGGCTCCCTTATGCCTTTACACTCTACGAACGATTTCCGACCGTTCTGAGGGAACCTTTGGGCGCCTCCGTTACATTTTAGGAGGCGACCGCCCCAGTCAAACTGCCCACCTAACAATGTCCTGTCACCAGTTTCATGGCATCCAGTTAGAACTTCAATACTATCAGGGTGGTATCCCAACAACGACTCCATTAAGGCTGACGCCCTAATTTCCCAGTCTCCCACCTATCCTGTACAGACAATACCGAAATTCAATGCTAAGCTACAGTAAAGCTCTACGGGGTCTTTCCGTCCAATCGCGGGTAGCGAGCATCTTCACTCGCACTACAACTTCGCCGGATTCACAGTTGAGACAGTGCACAAGTCATTACGCCATTCGTGCGGGTCAGAACTTACCTGACAAGGAATTTCGCTACCTTAGGACCGTTATAGTTACGGCCGCCGTTTACTGGGGCTTAACATCAGCTTACGCTTTAGCAGAGACCTGTGTTTTTGTTAAACAGTTGCTTGTGCCTATTCTCTGCGGCCTACCAAATGGTAGGCACCCCTTCTCCCGAAGTTACGGGGTCAATTTGCCTAGTTCCTTAACTGTGATTCTTCCGTCGGCCTTAGGATTCTCTCCTCATCTACCTGTGTCGGTTTGCGGTACGGGCACTACTTCTCTTTCTAGATGCTTTTCTTGGAAGCATGAAATCAGATACTTCGGTTCCGTAGAACCTTCCCCATCACGCCCTAGGATTGTTAGAACGGATTTGCCTGTTCTAACTCCCTCAACGCTTAGACCAGCATCCAATAGCTGGCACATCCTATCCTTCTCCGTCACACCATCGATAATAACGATTATAGTGGTATTGGAATATCAACCAATTGTCCATCGACTACGCCTCTCGGCCTCGCCTTAGGTCCCGACTAACCCTGAGAAGACAAACTTTACTCAGGAAACCTTAGATATTCGGCCTGTAGGATTCTCACCTACATCTCGCTACTAATGCCAACATTCTCACTCGTAATCAGTCCACCGCTCCTTACGGTACGACTTCAGCCCGATTACGACGCTCCTCTACCGCTCATACAAAGTATGAACCCGTAGCTTCGGTGGTAAGTTTGAGCCCCGGACATTTTCGGCGCAGGATCTCTTGACTAGTGAGCTATTACGCACTCTTTTAATGAGTGGCTGCTTCTAAGCCAACATCCTAGTTGTCTTAGAAATCCCACATCCTTTTCCACTTAACTTACACTTTGGGACCTTAGCTGACGATCTGGGCTGTTTCCCTTTTGACCATGGAACTTATCTTTCATAGTCTGACTGCCGTGCTGATAGTATCTGGCATTCGGAGTTTGATAAGGTTCGGTAAGCGCTATGCCCCCTAGCCTATTCAGTGCTCTACCTCCAGTACTCACATTTCACGACGCTAGCCCTAAAGCTATTTCGAGGAGAACCAGCTATATCCGAGTTCGATTGGAATTTCTCCGCTATCCACAGCTCATCCCATGCTTTTTCAACAGCAACGTGGTTCGGTCCTCCACGAGGTTTTACCCTCGCTTCAACCTGGCCATGGATAGGTCACCCGGTTTCGGGTCTACAGCATGCAACTAGTCGCCCTATTAAGACTCGGTTTCCCTTCGGCTCCGTACCTTAAGTACTTAACCTCGCTACATACCGTAACTCGTTGGCTCGTTCTACAAAAAGCACATCATCACACACATAAGGTGCTTTGATCGGTTGTAGGCACATGGTTTCAGGTTCTATTTCACTCCCCTCCCGGGGTTCTTTTCACCTTTCCCTCACGGTACTGCTTCACTATCGGTCATCAGGTAGTATTTAGCCTTGGGACTCGTGGTACTCTGGTGCAGAACTGATCATTATGACTTTTACTTACAGGACTATTACCTCCTACGGTCCAACTTTCCAGTTGTGTTCGGTTAATCATAATTTCACGTTATGTTCTGTCCGCAACCCCAGAGATAAATCTCTGGTTTGGGCTCTTTCCTTTTCGCTCGCCGCTACTAAGAAAATCGATTTTTCTTTCTCTTCCTCTAGGTACTTAGATGTTTCAGTTCCCTAGGTGTTCCTTCATAAAGCTATGTATTCACTTTACGATGCATGAGGTTTCTCATGCGGGTTTCCCCATTCGGAAATCTCCGGATCTCTGGCTATGTGCGCCTACCCGAAGCTTATCGCAGCTTATCACGTCCTTCATCGGCTCCTGATGCCAAGGCATTCACCATGCGCCCTTTGTAGCTTGACCTTTTTAAGTTTTGATATACAAAACTGGTTATATTAATCATTCACAAAGAATATT
>NZ_JAWFZJ010000016.1:0-3379 GCF_032550495.1 Veillonella parvula
GGACTGAGACACGGCCCAGACTCCTACGGGAGGCAGCAGTGGGGAATATTGCACAATGGGGGAAACCCTGATGCAGCAACGCCGCGTGAGTGATGACGGCCTTCGGGTTGTAAAGCTCTGTCTTCAGGGACGATAATGACGGTACCTGAGGAGGAAGCCACGGCTAACTACGTGCCAGCAGCCGCGGTAATACGTAGGTGGCGAGCGTTATCCGGATTTACTGGGCGTAAAGGATGCGTAGGTGGAATTTTAAGTGGGATGTGAAATACCCGGGCTCAACCTGGGAACTGCATTCCAAACTGGAATTCTAGAGTGCAGGAGAGGAAAGCGGAATTCCTAGTGTAGCGGTGAAATGCGTAGAGATTAGGAAGAACACCAGTGGCGAAGGCGGCTTTCTGGACTGTAACTGACACTGAGGCATGAAAGCGTGGGGAGCAAACAGGATTAGATACCCTGGTAGTCCACGCCGTAAACGATGGGTACTAGGTGTAGGGGTTTCGATACCTCTGTGCCGCCGTAAACACAATAAGTACCCCGCCTGGGGAGTACGGTCGCAAGATTAAAACTCAAAGGAATTGACGGGGGCCCGCACAAGCAGCGGAGCATGTGGTTTAATTCGAAGCAACGCGAAGATGTAATAAGGGAAGCTCTTTCGGGAGCAGGAACACAGGTGGTGCATGGTTGTCGTCAGCTCGTGTCGTGAGATGTTGGGTTAAGTCCCGCAACGAGCGCAACCCCTATAGTTAGTTGCTAACAGTAAGATGAGCACTCTAGCTAGACTGCCGTGGTTAACGCGGAGGAAGGTGGGGATGACGTCAAATCATCATGCCCCTTATGTCTAGGGCTACACACGTGCTACAATGGCGAGAACAAAGAGAAGCAAGACCGCGAGGTGGAGCAAAACTCATAAAACTCGTCCCAGTTCGGATTGCAGGCTGCAACTCGCCTGCATGAAGCCGGAGTTACTAGTAATCGCGAATCAGAATGTCGCGGTGAATACGTTCCCGGGCCTTGTACACACCGCCCGTCACACCATGAGAGTTGGCAATACCCAAAGTCCGTGAGGTAACCGAAAGGAGCCAGCGGCCTAAGGTAGGGTCAGCGATTGGGGTGAAGTCGTAACAAGGTAGCCGTAGGAGAACCTGCGGCTGGATCACCTCCTTTCTAAGGAATAAGTGAATTAGGAAAACTAATTCAATAAAATAATCAGACTAAAAGCTTAAACTCAAGAAAAGCTGAATCTTCTCTGTTTAATTTTGAAAGACTTTGATCTTTCAAGTATAGTTCTTTGAAAATTGCACATAGAAATATTGAAACTATTCTTTGTAACAAAAGAAATATTACAATCTTCAAACGCATGAAGATTATGATATAGAACTTCTGAAAGATATTCTGATGGGTATTTTTTAAGAAGAATGAAAATAACGATTAAGTTATAAAGGGCGCACGGCGAATGCCTTGGCATCAGGAGCCGAAGAAGGACGTGATAAGCTGCGATAAGCTTTGGGTAGCCGCAAATAGGCAGAGATCCAAAGATTTCCGAATGAGGAAACTCACATGGGAAACCCCATGTATCCTGTAATGAATAAATAGTTGCAGGAAGGTAAACCCAGGGAACTGAAACATCTAAGTACCTGGAGGAAGAGAAAGAAACATCGATTCTCTAAGTAGCGGCGAGCGAAAGGGGAAGAGCCCAAACCAAGAATTTATTCTTGGGGTTGAGGACAGAACATAAAATGAATGGTAATCTTAGTCGAACACAACTGGAAGGTTGGGCCGCAGAGTGTAAAAGCCACGTAAGCGAAAAGATAATATTCTAAGTTCTGATCCAGAGTACCACGAGACACGTGAAACCTTGTGGGAAGCAGGGAGGACCACCTCCCAAGGCTAAATACTACCTGATGACCGATAGTGAAGCAGTACCGTGCGGGAGGGGAGTGAAATAGAACCTGAAACCGTGTGCCTACAACCGGTCAGAGCACTTTATATGTGTGATGACGTGCTTTTTGTAGAACGAGCCAGCGAGTTACGGTATGTAGCGAGGTTAAGGACTTAAGGTCCGGAGCCGAAGGGAAACCGAGTCTTAAAAGGGCGAAAAGTTGCATGCTGTAGACCCGAAACCAGGTGACCTATCCATGGTCAGGTTGAAGCGAAGGTAAAACTTCGTGGAGGACCGAACCACGTTGGTGTTGAAAAACCATGGGATGAACTGTGGATAGCGGAGAAATTCCAATCGAACTTGGAGATAGCTGGTTCTCCCCGAAATAGCTTTAGGGCTAGCGTTGAGAATGAGTAGTGGAGGTAGAGCACTGAATGGGCTAGGGGGCATAGAGCTTACTGAACCTTATCAAACTCCGAATGCCACTAACTTGAATCTCAGCAGTCAGACTACGAATGATAAGATCCGTGGTCAAAAGGGAAACAGCCCAGACCATCAGCTAAGGTCCCAAAGTGTAGATTAAGTGGAAAAGGATGTGGGATTTCTAAGACAACTAGGATGTTGGCTTAGAAGCAGCCACTCATTTAAAGAGTGCGTAATAGCTCACTAGTCAAGAGATCCTGCGCCGAAGATGTCCGGGGCTAAAATCTACCACCGAAGCTATGGGTGTACACTAGATGTACGCGGTAGGGGAGCGTCCTATGTTGGAAGAAGTTGTACCGAAAGGAGCAGTGGACGACATAGGAGTGAGAATGCTGGCATAAGTAGCGAGAAGTGAGTGAGAATCTCACTGGCCGAAAACCTAAGGTTTCCTGAGGAAGGCTCGTCCGCTCAGGGTTAGTCGGGACCTAAGCCGAGGCCGAAAGGCGTAGGTGATGGACAATCGGTTGATATTCCGATACCACTATAAGCGTATGACCAATGGGGTGACGCAGGAGGATAAGATGTGCTAACTAATGGATGTTAGTCTAAGCACTTAGACAGTAAAGATAGGCAAATCCGTCTTTATAATGTTGAGGTGTGATGGGGAAGGTGCAAGCACCGAAGTATCTGATTCCACGCTGCCAAGAAAAGCCTCTAGGGAGCAAAGTAGTGCCCGTACCGCAAACCGACACAGGTAGGTGAGGAGAGAATCCTAAGGCCATCGGAAGAATTGCAGTTAAGGAACTCGGCAAATTGACTCCGTAACTTCGGGAGAAGGAGTGCCATAGAAATATGGTCGCAGAGAATAGGCCCAAGCAACTGTTTAGCAAAAACACAGGTCTCTGCTAAAGCGAAAGCTGATGTATAGGGGCTGACGCCTGCCCGGTGCTGGAAGGTTAAGGGGAACACTTAGTTTAGGCGAAGGTGTGAACTTAAGCCCCAGTAAACGGCGGCCGTAACTATAACGGTCCTAAGGTAGCGAAATTCCTTGTCAGGTAAGTTCTGACCCGCACGAAT
>NZ_JAWFZJ010000017.1:0-2590 GCF_032550495.1 Veillonella parvula
TGGCTCTAATATAGCTATTACTCAAAATGGCAAGACATTTACTGTAGCGACTAAAAATGATGTAAACTTTAATACTGTAACAGCTACGACAAAGGTGACTACACCTGCGGTAGAAGGGCTTACTAATACGTCCTGGACACCTGGTACTACAACCCCTGTTAGTGGCCGTGCGGCAACAGAAGATCAATTGAAAGCCGTTGATACACAAGTAGCAACAAATAAAGATGATATTGCTACGAATAAGGCTAATATCGATAAGAACAAGGATAATATTGCAAAGAATGCGGACAATATCACGAAAAATGCTACAGAAATTGCCACAAATAAAGGTAATATTGCAACCAATACGCAGAACATTGCAACTAATACGGCAGCCTTGGCTCGTAAGATTTCCTTAGGTGGAGATACAGGTAATACAACAGAAAAATCCTTAAGTACAGGTGATGTGAAGTTTAATGTAAAAGGTGCAGGCCTTGTAACGACTTCTGCAGCTGGTGATGATGTAACAGTAACCGTGACAGAAAAAGCAGTTAAACAAGAGGCTGTTAAAGCAGTTACAATGGCAGCAGCGGATCCTAATGGCCCGATTACTGTGACACCGGAGCTTAGTGCGGACAAAGATACAGCAACTTACAAAATTGGTATCGATCCAACTAAGGTAGCAGAATCTACTATCCTGACTTATAAGGATAATGATGGTGCAGATAAGACCGTTACATTAAAGAAAGGTTTGAACTTTAAAAATGGTATTATGACGACTGCTACAACTGCTGCAGATGGGGTTGTAACTGTTGATATCAATGATGATACAAAGGCTAAAATCAATAACGCCGCAACGAATAAGCTAGATAATCTTACACCGGAAGGCGAACAGAAGGTTAAGACCTTGGCAACATGGAATGTCGCTACTGCTGCTGATGGCGGAACTCATTCTGGTGACTCCACAAGTACTGTAACAGGGTCTGATACAGTGACTTTTAAAGCAGGTAATAACCTAAATGTAAACCAAACTGGTAGAGATATTACATTCTCCTTAAATAAAGAGATCTCTGATATGACTAGTTTAGGTCTTACAAATCCGGATGGTGCAAAGGCAACTATTAAGACTGGAAAAGGTGATGCTCATGTAGGTGAAACAGACCAAGCGGATCGCATTGTTTATACTAATGCAGCTGGTACTGAAGAACAGGTAGCAACATTAAAAGACGGTTTGCAATTCGGTGGCGATAATAATCCTGAAGTTATTAATAAGACATTGAATCAAAAGCTAGAAGTTGTTGGTGGTGCTGATGCAACGAAATTGTCCGATAACAACATCGGTGTTAATGCGAAAGACGGTAAGTTGCACGTACAATTGTCTAAAGAATTAAATGACTTGACTAGCGCTCAATTCAAAAACGGTAATGCAGTGTCTACAATCAGTGGTGCAGGCACGACTGTGACAGACGGTACGAATACAACTCAATATGGTCCTAAAGGCATGACCATTAATCCAGGTACGAATGAAATAATCCAAAACGACAGTATCTGTTAATAAGAAAGATACAGAAACTCCGAATTTGGTACTAGAAGCAACCGTAGATCCTACTGATGGTCATACGAATTACGATATCAAGTTGGCAAATAAAGTTAACTTAGGTAATGGTAATATTGTTCTTGATGGAACTGATGGTAGCATCAAGGCTAAAGGTAATATTACATCCGAAGGCACTGTAGAAGGCAAAGATCTTAAAGCGTTAACAAGGACAATAAAGGTACTGTGAACGGTTTATCCAATAAGACCTGGACTCGTGGACAGGCTCCTGTGAGCGGTCAAGCAGCGACAGAAGATCAAATCCAAGCAGTAGATACTCGTGTGATGGCCGTAGAAGATAAGGTAGCGGACTTCGGCTGGATGGCGAAGAGTAGTGCTACAGGCACAGGTCAAGCAACAGGCAATAACGCGGCGACTAAGGTTGGTGATAAAACGGAAGTAGAATTCCGTGCCGGTGACAACCTCACTATTGATCAAACAGGCACTACTTTCACGTATTCCTTGAATAAAAACATGACAGGCCTTGAAAGTGTATCTGTAGGTGATGTGGCAAATGATAAACCAGGCGTTGTATTGAATGGTGCTGACGGCACTATGGGCGTACGCGGTAAAGATGGTGCAAATGCATCTATTACAGCGGCTAAAGGTGCTGACGGTTTGACAAGTACAGGTACTGGTAAAGATCGTATCGTTTATGAAACGAAAGACGCTAACGGCAATTCTGTAAAAGAAACCGTAGCGACTATGAACGACGGCTTACATTTCGCTGGTGATAACGGAAATACAGTTATCGATAAGACATTGAATCAAAAAATCGAAATCGTTGGTGGCGCTGATGCAGCGAAATTGTCCGATAACAATATCGGTGTTAATGCGAAAGACGGTAAGTTGCACGTGCAATTGTCTAAAGAATTGAATGACTTGACTAGCGCTCAATTCAAAAACGGCAATGCAGTATCTACAATCAGTGGTGCAGGCACGACTGTGACAGACGGTACGAATACAACTCAATATGGTCCTAAAGGCATGACCATTAATCCAGGTACGAATGAAATA
>NZ_JAWFZJ010000018.1:0-1125 GCF_032550495.1 Veillonella parvula
CGAAGACCTTCTTCGATAGCGATTGGAGTAATCAATTCGATTTCCATTGTTACGTTATCGCCAGGCATACACATTTCTACACCTTCAGGAAGGTTTACAACACCTGTTACGTCTGTTGTACGGAAGTAGAATTGTGGACGGTAGTTGGAGAAGAATGGAGTATGACGGCCACCTTCTTCTTTAGTCAATACGTATACTTCTGCTTTGAATTTTGTGTGTGGGTTGATGGAGCCTGGTTTAGCCAATACTTGACCACGTTCGATGTCTTTACGATCAACACCACGAAGCAATGCACCTACGTTGTCACCTGCTACTGCAGAATCCAACACTTTACGGAACATTTCAAGACCTGTTACTACATATTGTTCAGCTTTTTCTTTCAAGCCTACTACTTCAACAGTATCACCAACGTTTACTTGACCACGTTCAACACGGCCAGTTGCTACTGTACCACGACCAGTGATTGTGAAAACGTCTTCCACAGGCATCAAGAATGGTTTATCAGTATCACGAACTGGTGTTGGGATGTAGGAGTCTACAGCGTCCATCAATTCGTCAATTTTAGCTACATATTGAGCATCGCCTTCCAAAGCTTTCAACGCGGAACCTACAACGATAGGTACTTCGTCGCCAGGGAATTCGTAGGAAGAAAGAAGTTCACGAACTTCCATTTCTACCAATTCGATCAATTCTTCATCGTCAACCATGTCAGCTTTGTTCAAGAATACTACAATTGCAGGAACACCAACTTGGCGAGCCAACAAGATGTGTTCGCGAGTTTGAGGCATAGGGCCGTCAGCTGCGGATACAACCAAGATAGCGCCGTCCATTTGAGCCGCACCAGTAATCATGTTTTTAACATAGTCAGCATGGCCTGGGCAGTCAACGTGTGCATAGTGACGGTTAGCAGTTTCATACTCAACGTGTGCAGTGTTGATTGTGATACCGCGTTCGCGTTCTTCTGGAGCTTTATCAATCATGCTGTAATCTTGGAAGTCAGCTTGACCTTTTTCAGCCAATACTTTAGTGATTGCAGCAGTCAAAGTAGTTTTACCATGGTCAACGTGACCGATTGTACCGATGTTAACATGCGGTTTCGTACGTTCAAATTTTTCTTTTGCCATT
>NZ_JAWFZJ010000019.1:0-1089 GCF_032550495.1 Veillonella parvula
GTCTTGATTCAATTCAAGACAACAAACATTTTTAACAAGCAAGCAATATGCTAGCAAACAAATTGAGCTTAACAATCGCAAGATTGTTCGAACTTTTTATGAGAGTTTGATCCTGGCTCAGGACGAACGCTGGCGGCGTGCCTAATACATGCAAGTCGAACGCTTCTTTTTCCACCGGAGCTTGCTCCACCGGAAAAAGAGGAGTGGCGAACGGGTGAGTAACACGTGGGTAACCTGCCCATCAGAAGGGGATAACACTTGGAAACAGGTGCTAATACCGTATAACAATCAAAACCGCATGGTTTTGATTTGAAAGGCGCTTTCGGGTGTCGCTGATGGATGGACCCGCGGTGCATTAGCTAGTTGGTGAGGTAACGGCTCACCAAGGCCACGATGCATAGCCGACCTGAGAGGGTGATCGGCCACATTGGGACTGAGACACGGCCCAAACTCCTACGGGAGGCAGCAGTAGGGAATCTTCGGCAATGGACGAAAGTCTGACCGAGCAACGCCGCGTGAGTGAAGAAGGTTTTCGGATCGTAAAACTCTGTTGTTAGAGAAGAACAAGGATGAGAGTAGAACGTTCATCCCTTGACGGTATCTAACCAGAAAGCCACGGCTAACTACGTGCCAGCAGCCGCGGTAATACGTAGGTGGCAAGCGTTGTCCGGATTTATTGGGCGTAAAGCGAGCGCAGGCGGTTTCTTAAGTCTGATGTGAAAGCCCCCGGCTCAACCGGGGAGGGTCATTGGAAACTGGGAGACTTGAGTGCAGAAGAGGAGAGTGGAATTCCATGTGTAGCGGTGAAATGCGTAGATATATGGAGGAACACCAGTGGCGAAGGCGGCTCTCTGGTCTGTAACTGACGCTGAGGCTCGAAAGCGTGGGGAGCGAACAGGATTAGATACCCTGGTAGTCCACGCCGTAAACGATGAGTGCTAAGTGTTGGAGGGTTTCCGCCCTTCAGTGCTGCAGCAAACGCATTAAGCACTCCGCCTGGGGAGTACGACCGCAAGGTTGAAACTCAAAGGAATTGACGGGGGCCCGCACAAGCGGTGGAGCATGTGGTTTAATTCGAAGCAACGCGAA
>NZ_JAWFZJ010000020.1:0-1085 GCF_032550495.1 Veillonella parvula
AAAGACGGTTATGTGACAGGTTTGGAAAACAAAGATTGGGATCCTAACAACATCACAAGCGGTCGCGCTGCTACAGAAGATCAATTGCAAAAATCTCACAAATCCTTGGATAATAAGATTACTAACCTAGGTGATGAAATCACGAAAAAAGGTATGAATTTCGCCGGTAATACAGGTGAATTCCACCGTGATTTAGGCCAAAAGGTTACTATCAAAGGTGAAGGTACAGAGTCTGACGATAAATATTCCGGCGAAAATATTAAAACCGTAGCCGACCAAGATGGTAATGTTACTATCAAGATGGCGAAAAACCTTAAGACTGACAGCTTAACTACTGATAAGGTAAAAGTTGGCAAAAACGGTCAAGACGGCGTATCCATTACTGGACCTAACGGTGTTGATGGTACAGATGGCAAAGTAGGCATTACTGGCAAAGACGGTAAAGATGCTGTATCCATGTCCGGTAAAGACGGTGTTGGTCATATCGGTTTAACTGGTAAAGACGGTCGTAATGCGGATATTACCGTTGATAAAGGTGATCCAGACTTAGACGGTAACAACATCACTCGTATTAAGTACCAAGACGAAAACGGTAAGACCCACCAAGTAGCAACTAAAGATGATGGTATGAAATACGGTGGCGATAGCGGTTCCGTAATCAAGAAAAAGCTTAACGAACAAGTTAATGTAGTGGGTGGCATTACTGATGCTAGCAAGTTGACTACAGAAGACAATTTAGGTGTCGTATCCGATGGTACTGGCAACCTTAAGGTTCGTATGGCGAAAGACTTGAAAGGTCTTGAAACAGTAACAACTAAGGATGCTGCAGGTAATACTACAGTTATGAACGGTGGCGGTGTAACAATTACACCTGCTAGCGGTAATGCTGTAAGTCTTACTAAAGATGGCCTCAACAACGGCGGTAATACAATTACCAATGTAGGCCCTGGTGTAAACGGCACGGATGCAGTTAACGTAAATCAATTAAAAGGTGCTACAGATGGGTTAGCTAATGCTATTAACTCCGTAGCGGGCGAAACACAACGTGTAGGCGCTCATGCAGCGGCTATGTCTGCATTGAAACC